>DASYOB010000030.1:0-26249 GCA_036008175.1 Allostellaceae bacterium | reverse complement strand
CGGCCAGGCGCTGGCGCTGCGCGACGGCGATCGCTGGATCAGACGCCCCGAGGCGGAGTGGCTGGGTCCGCTGCGCGAGTTTGCCGTCAGTGAGATGATGGGGCTGATCCGCTCCGATCTGGCAACGCTCGGGGTCGGCTTCGATGCCTTCGTGTCGGAGCGCGACATCGTCGCGAGCGGGGCGGTCGATGCCGCGTTGGCGTCACTCGCCGAACGCGGGCTGATCTACACCGGGGTCCTGGAGCCGCCGAAGGGCAAGCTTCCCGATGATTGGGAGCCGCGCCCGCAGACCCTTTTCCGCGCCACCCGGTTCGGCGACGAAGTCGACCGGCCGCTGAAGAAATCGGATGGGTCGTGGACCTATTTCGCCGCCGACATCGCCTATCACCACGACAAATTCCGACGCGGCTTCAGGAATTTGATCGACGTATGGGGGGCCGACCACGGCGGATACGTCAAGCGGATGCAGGCGGCGGTGAAGGCGCTAAGCCAAGGCGAGGCCGCGCTCGAAGTCAAGCTGACGCAGCTGGTCAATCTGTTCGATAACGGCGAGCCGGTGCGGATGTCGAAGCGCGCCGGCACTTTTGTCACCCTGCGTGAGGTCGTCGAGGAAGTCGGCAAGGACGTCTTCCGCTTCATCATGCTGACCCGCAAGAACGACCAGACCCTCGATTTCGACTTTGCCAAGGTCACCGAGCAGTCGAAGGACAACCCGGTCTTTTATGTACAGTACGCGCATGCCCGCGCGGCCTCGGTCATGCGCCACGCCGCCGAAGAATTTCCGGCCGCAAAATTGACTGACGACGCGCTCGCGGCAGCGCCGCTTGCCCGGCTCGACGACCCGCTCGAACTGGCGCTGATCCGCCTGCTCGCGAGCTGGCCGCGGATCGTCGAGAGCGCCGCCGAAGCGCATGAGCCGCACCGCATCGCGTTTTTCCTGCAGGAGGTCGCGGCGCAGTTCCACCTGCTGTGGACCAAGGGCAAGGACGACGCGACCTTGCGGTTTCTGATCGCGACGGATCCGGATCTGACATTGGCGCGCCTCGCGCTGGTGCGCGGCGTTGCTGTGGTGATCGCCTCGGGGCTGGGGGTCTTCGGGGTCGAACCGGTGGGGGAGATGTAATGATGCGACAGCATCTCGGTGAATACGAGGATTACGCGGACTCGCCCGAATTGATGGGCGAGGAGCGGGCGGACGAGTATTACCGGCCGCAGCGGCGCTGGTCGGCGAGCCTGTTGACGATCGCGGCGATGATCGTCTTCGCCGGCGGGCTGTATTTCGCCTATGTCCAGGGCACCCGTCACCCGGCCGCGACGGGCACCAGTAACAGCAGCGGCGAAGGGGTGCCGCTGATCCGCGCCGACAACAGCCCGACCAAGGTCAAGCCGGACCAGCCGGGGGGCATGGCGGTGCCGGACCAGAACGTCTCGCTCTACAACGAAAAGCCGGGCGGCCCGCCGGTCGAGAAGCTGCTGGCGGGGCCGGAGCAGCCGATGCCGCGCCCAACGGCGCCGGCGAAAGAGGCGACTGCCGCGCCTCCACCTCCGATCCCTGCTCCGACCGCCGCTCCCGCGCTAGCGGCGCCGGAACCTGCCGCACCCGCGTCGCCCGCACCTGCGAAACCGGCGACCCAGGTCAAGCCGGCGCCGACCACCAAGGAAACAACCGCCGCGAAAGAGGCGGCGGCAATCCTCGGCTCCGCGCCGAGCGCGAGCCCGAAGGCGGGCGGCGCGGTGCGGGTCCAGCTCGGCGCGCTGCGCAGCCCGGAGGCGGCGCGCGACGAATGGGCCCGGCTGAAGCGCGAGCAACCCGAGCTGCTCGGCAAGCTGACCGCGATCGCTGTCCGCGCCGATCTCGGCGACAAGGGCATTTTCTACCGCATCCAGGCCGGACCGCTGACGGACGCCGCCGCCGGCGAGCGCCTGTGCGGCGAATTGCGTCAGCGCAAGCTCGGGTGCGCGCTTGTCCGATGAGGCGAGGGGAGAGAGGCCGCGCGCCGTCATTCTCGGTTGCGCCGGCGAGCGGCTGACGCCCGAAGAGAGGCGCTTTTTCGCCGAGGCGGACCCGCTCGGCTTTGTCCTGTTCCGGCGCAACTGCGTCGATCGCGACCAGGTGCGGGCGCTGGTCGCCGAGATGCGAGCCTGTGTTGGCCGCGATGACGCGCCGGTGCTGATCGACCAGGAAGGCGGCAGGGTTGCGCGATTGCGGCCGCCGCAGTGGCGCGCCTACCCGTCGGCGGCGCAAATCGCCGCGTTGCCGGACCCGCTGGCGGAGGAAGCGGCGCGCCTTGGCATGCGATTGATCGCCGAGGATTTGGCGGAGGTCGGCGTCACCGTCGATGCCGCACCGGTGCTCGACCTGCCCGCGGCCGACGCCGACGCGGTGATCGGCGACCGCGCCTACGGCAGCGAGCCGGCGCGAGTTGCCCGGCTAGGCCATGCCGTGTGCGAGGGGCTGCTCGCCGGCGGGGTGCTGCCAATCATCAAGCATATCCCCGGTCACGGCCGCGCTCGCGTCGACAGCCACCGCGCCCTGCCGCGAGTGGAGGCGAGCCGCGCGGAATTGGCGCAGTGGGATTTCGCACCGTTTCGCACGCTTTCGGCGATGCCGTGGGCGATGACCGCCCATATCGTCTACATGGCGATAGACGACAGCGCGCCGGCGACGTTTTCCCAACGTGTGATCGGCGACATGGTTCGCGGCGAGATCGGGTTCGACGGCGTGCTGATATCCGATGACATCTCGATGGGAGCGCTCGACGGCTCGCTGGCCGAACGCACTCGCCGCGCGCTCGATGCCGGCTGCGACCTCGCCCTGCATTGCACCGGCGTGCTCGCGGAGATGGTCGATATCGCCGAGGTTGCCCCGCCGATCACGGCGGCTACACAAGGCCGTATCGCCCGGGCTGAGAAATTGCGCCGGCGCTCGCGCCAGGAATTCGATCCGAAAGCGGCGGCAGCGCGGTTCGGCGAGCTGATCGGAGGAACGGCGCGCGCGACAGAAAACCAGGCTTCGCCAAACGCATGAATGCCACCGCACATTGGGTGGCGATACTGCGCGAGGCGACCACCTGGGTGCTGCCGATCATCTTCGCCGTCACGTTTCACGAGGCGGCGCACGGCTTTGTCGCCCATGCCTTCGGCGACGATACGGCCTGGCGCGCCGGCCGCGTGACCTTCAACCCGCTGAAGCATATCGACCCGTTCGGCACCGTGGTGCTGCCGGCCCTGTTGCTGGTCACCACGCATTTTCTGTTCGGCTACGCGAAACCGGTGCCGGTCGATTTCCGCCGACTGAACCACCCTCGCCGCGATATGGTTTTCGTGGCGCTCGCCGGGCCGGGGACCAATGTGCTGCTGGCGATCGCCTCGGCGCTGCTGTTCTACGCGGTCGATTTGACCCCGGCCTCGGCCGCCGATTGGCTGGCGCGCAATCTGGTAAACTCGATCCAGATCAATGCCGTGCTGTGCGTCTTCAACATGCTGCCATTGCCGCCGCTCGATGGCGGCCGCGTCGCGGTCGGCATCCTGCCGCGCTTTCTGGCAGCGCCGCTGGCCCGGCTCGAACCTTATGGCATGCTGATCCTGATGCTGCTGTTCATCCTCGCCTATGCCGGAGCGGATAGCGCGCTCGGCTTCAACCTCTTCGGCTGGCTGATCGGGGTACCGGCGCAAGCGCTGATCCGGTTCGTGCTGACCATTACCGGGCAGGCGCAATGAGCTGGGCGGACGAGCCGCGGCAGCGGCAGGAGGACGAGCCGGCGCTGGTGCTCGACCTCGACGGCTACGAGGGGCCGATCGATCTGTTGCTGACCCTGGCGCGCGAGCAGAAGGTCGATCTCGCGCGCATCTCGATCCTTGCGTTGGCCGACCAGTATTTGGCCTTCATCGCCGCGCAGCGCCGGCTGCGGCTGGAGATCGCAGCCGATTACCTGGTCATGGCGGCCTGGCTCGCCTACCTCAAATCGCGGCTGCTGCTGCCGGAGCCGCCGGCCGAGGATGACGGACCGAGCGGTGTCGAGCTGGCTGCCGCATTGAGCCACCGCCTGCAGATTTTGGCGGCGATGCAGCGCGCCGGCGGCGAGCTGATGGCCCGGCCGCAGCTCGGCCGCGAGGTGTTTCTGCGCGGCGCGCCGGAAGGGCTGCCGGTGGTCAACCGGCCGATCTACGAGCTCACGCTCTATGAGCTGCTGACCGCCTATGGCGAGGGGCATCGCCGCCAGCACGCGCAAATCCTGCGGATCCCCGAGCCGGCGTTTCATTCGCTCGACGAAGCGCTGCGCCATCTCGCGCAATTCCTCGGCCACGTGCCGGAATGGCGCGAGCTGGCGGGCTTTCTGCCGGAAGAGCTGCGCGGCGGGGTGTTCCGCCGCTCGGTTTTGGCCTCGACCTTCGCCGCGACGCTTGAGCTGGCGCGCGACGGGCGGGTCGAATTGCGCCAGGATCGGGTCTTCGGGCCGCTGTATCTGCGCAGCCCCGGCGCCCGCTCCGACCCGATCAAGCCATGACCGAGCGGAGCGAGCAGCTTCGTCTCGTGGAAGCGCTGCTGTTTGCCGCGCCGGAGCCGTTGTCCGAAGAGGAGCTGGCGCTGCGTCTCGGCGACGAAGCCGACGTCGCGGCACTGCTGCGCGAGCTCGGCGAGAGCTATGCCGAGCGCGGTGTGAACATCGTTCGCCTCGCCGGCGGCTGGACCTTTCGCACCGCGCCGGATCTCGCGCCGAACCTGCGCAGCGAGCGAACCGTGTCGCGCAAATTGTCGCGCGCGGCGGTCGAGACGCTGGCGATCATCGCCTATCACCAGCCGGTGACCCGCGCCGAGATCGAGGCGATCCGGGGCGTCGCGCTGGCGCGCGGCACCTTGGACCGGCTGCTGGAAGCGGGGTGGGTGCGGCCGAAGGGCCGCCGCGACAGCCCGGGCCGGCCGCTGACCTGGGCGACGACCCCGGCCTTTCTCGCCCATTTCGGGCTCGACAGCCTCAATGAGCTGCCGGGGATCGACGAGTTGCGCGCTGCCGGTCTCCTCGATATCGGCCCGGTGGAGCTGGGCGACGCCACCGAACTGGTTGAGCAGGATACCGATACCGAGGATTGAAGCGCGGATCGGCGGAATTATTGCCGCGAGGGGATTGGCCGCCCCGCGATCGCGATCACATTTGCATCAGAAAGCTGCGTGAGAAGGGGCGGCGCCCCTGGAGGCGGGTGCGATTGCCGCTCCGGTGCCTTTCTGAGATTATCGCGCGCCTCCGCGATGTCTGGACCCTTGATGTTCTCTGATTGCGATGCTGTTTGATATCGGCTGGCCTGAACTTTTGCTGATCGGGGTCGTCGCGCTTGTCGTGATCGGCCCGAAGGATTTGCCGCGTGCGCTGCGCACCGCCGGGTTCTGGGTGCGCAAGGCGCGCACCCTGTCTCGCGAGTTCCAGAGCAGCGTCGAGCAGATGATCCGCGAGGCCGAGCTCGACGAGATGCGGCAGGAGCTGAAGAAGGCGACCGAATTCGACATCCATAAGGAAATCGAGAAAACGGTCGACCCGGACGGCAGCCTCGCCGAGAGCATCCGGCCGCCCGATATCCCCGATCACTTCGATACGACACCGGCCGGGACCGAGCTCCCGCCTCCGGAGCCGCCGCCGGCGCTCGAAGCGCCGTCGGACCCGAGCCCCGTTTGGCCTGCCGTGCCCGAGGGCAGCCAGCCGCCGGAACCGGCTCCGGCATCCGCCAACACGGGCGAACACGAGGCCGTCCAGCACGAATCTGGTGAGCCGGCCGCCGCGGCGCGCGAAGCCGAGCCGCCCAAGGCTTAGTGATTGGCGATGGCCGAAGACGTCAAGGAGGAAGAACTCGAAGAAGGCCGCATGCCGCTGCTCGAGCACCTGATCGAGCTGCGCAACCGGCTGATGTGGTCGTTCGGAGCGCTGATCGTGGCGTTCCTCGTTTGCTATCAGTTCAAGGAGACGATCTACCGCTTCCTGGCGCATCCGCTGGCCGAGATCTATGCCGGCGAGCCAGGGCGCAAGATGATCTTCACCGCCCTGACCGAGGCGTTTTTCACCTACGTCAAGGTGTCGTTCTGGGCGGCGCTCTGTCTGGCTTTCCCGATTATCGCCATTCAGATTTGGAAGTTCGTCGCGCCGGGCCTCTACAAGAGTGAGCGCAAGGCGTTTCTACCGTATCTGTGTGCGACCCCGGTGCTGTTCCTGTTGGGCGCCGCGCTCGCCTATTTCGTGGTGATCCCGACAGCGTTCCGGTTTTTCATAAGCTTCGAGACGCCGGGGACCGACGGTTCCTTGCCGATCGTCTCGGAACCCAAGGTCAACGAATACCTCTCGCTGGTAATGACCCTGCTGTTCGCGTTCGGGGTCGCGTTCCAGCTGCCGGTGCTGTTGACCTTGATGGCCCGGGCCGGGCTCGTTACCTCCGCCGGGCTCGTCTCGAAGTGGCGCTACGCCGTTGTCGGCATGTTCGGGGTCGCCGCGGTGCTGACCCCGCCCGATATCATCAGTCAGGTCAGCCTCGCCGTGCCGCTGATCCTGCTGTACGGGCTCTCGATCCTCTCCTGCCGCTGGGTCGAGAGGGCGCGAGCCAAGCGCGAGGCCGAGGAAGAGGCGGAGCTGGCCGGCGGCGGCAAGGCCGCGCCCGGCGAGTAGCGATCCTCGTTGTCATTGCGAGCAACGCGAAGCAATCTCGCAGCAGATTTGTTTGATTTCGACGAGATTGCTTCGTCGCTCCGCTCCTCGCAATGACAAGCGAGCGCGATCAGATATACGGCCATGCACGATTTGCGGTGGATACGGGAGAACCCGGCGGAATTCGATCGCGGCCTGGAGCGCCGCGGTTTGCCGCCTTGCGCCGACCAGGTGCTCGCGCTCGATAAGGAATGGCGGCGGCTTGAAACCGAGGCCCAAGAGTCGCAGGCAGAGCGCAACCGGCTCTCGCGCGAGGTCGGCGCTGCGAAAAAGCGGGGCGAAAGCACCGACGAACTGATCCGATCAATCGATATACGCAAGGACCTCGAAGCCGCGACCGGCGCGCAGGCGGCAGAGTTGCGGAAGCAAATCGACGATCTGCTGGCCGGGCTGCCGAACCTGCCGGCGCCTGAGGTGCCCGACGGTCCGGACGAGAGCACGAACAAGGAGGTGCGCCGGATCGGCGAGCCGCCGCGCTTCAATTTCGAGCCGCTGCCGCACGAGGCAATCGGCGAAAAGCTCGGGCTGATGGATTTCGCCACCGCCGCAAAATTGTCGGGGTCGCGGTTTGTCGTTCTGAAGGGCGAGCTTGCTTGGCTGGAACGCGCCATCGCGCAGTTCATGCTCGACCTGCATACGAGCGAGTTCGGCTACACCGAAATCGCGCCGCCGCTGCTGGTGCGGGACGAGATCGCCTATGGCACCGGGCAATTGCCCAAAGCCGCCGAGGACATGTTCCGCACCACCGACGGGCTGTGGCTGATCCCGACCGCCGAGGTGCCGCTGACCAACCTCGTCGCCGGCGAGATCCTCGACGAAGCGGCGCTGCCGCTGCGCTTCACCGCCTGGACGCCGTGCTTCCGCTCCGAAGCGGGCGCGGCGGGGAAGGACACCCGCGGCATGATCCGCGTGCACCAGTTCCAGAAAGTGGAGCTGGTGTCGATCACGACGCCGGAGCAGTCGGAAGCCGAGCACGAGCGCATGACCCAATGCGCCGAGGAGGTGCTGAAGCGGCTCGGCCTCGCCTATCGGGTCATGCTCTTGTCCAGCGGCGACATGGGTTTTGCCGCGCGCAAGACCTACGATCTCGAAGTCTGGCTGCCGGGCCAGAACACTTATCGCGAGATTTCCAGCTGCTCCAATTGTGGGCCGTTCCAGGCGCTGCGCATGCGGGCACGTTGCCGCCCGGCGGGCGGGAAGGGGACCCGGCCGGTGCACACGCTGAACGGCTCCGGTCTCGCGGTCGGCCGCACGATGATCGCGATCCTCGAAAACTTCCAGCGCGGCGACGGCACCGTGGCGATCCCCGAGGCGTTGCAACCCTATATGCACGGGCAGAAGGCGATCGGGGAGCATGGCTGACGGAGCGATCGACGCCGACAAATGCCGGATTCTGGTCTCCAACGATGACGGGATCGAGTCGCCGGGCATCAGGTTGTTGGAGAAAATCGCCCGCGCGCTGTCGCAGGACGTCTGGGTCGTGGCGCCCGAGCAGGAGCAGAGCGGCGCCAGCCATTCGCTGACGACGCGGCGGCCGCTGCGCCTCAACGAATTGGGCGACCGCCGCTACGCCGTAGACGGCACCCCGACCGACTGCGTGCTGCTCGCGATCAAGCGCTTGTTGCGCGAGCATCCGCCGAACCTCGTGCTGTCGGGCATCAACGGCGGCAGCAATGTCGGCGAGGATCTGACCTATTCGGGCACCGTCGCGGCGGCGATGGAGGCCACCTTGCTGGGCATCCCGGCGATCGCGCTGAGCCAGGATTTCCGGGACGGTGAGGAGATCCCCTGGGAAACCGGCGAAGCCTTCGCACCGGAGGCGATCCGGCGCCTGCTGCGTCTGCCCTGGCCGGAGCACACGCTGTTCAACATCAACTTCCCAGCGGTGCCGACGGACGAGGCCGCCGGCTTTGCGGTGACGAGTCAGGGCAAGCGCGCGATCGCCGACAATCTGACCGAAGGCCGCGATCCGCGCGGTCGGCCCTATTACTGGATCGGACCGATTCGCGAGATTGGCAAGGTCGAGCCCGGCACCGATGTCGCCGCGCTCAGTGAAAACAAGGTGTCGATCACGCCTATCTATCTCGACTTGACCAATATTCCGGTGCTGGGCGCGTTGCGGAAGGTGTTCGACTGACCGGCGCTTGGCGCGGCGCCGGGGCGGCATCATAAACTGCAGCTGCTAGAGGCTTTCTTGCGCGTCGGGGGACGGGCAAGGAGGGGGGAATGGGGGAAAGCATCATCAGCCGGCGCGGGCTTGCCCACGCCGCGGCGTCGATTCTACTCGCCGGTTTGGTCGCGGCCTGCGCGGAGGGCATTCCGTCCGAGCCGGCGCCGGTCTATCTGAAAGGCGGCATGACGGGTGGCCCGGAAGCGGCGTCGATCCCGGCGCAGCGGCACGACGTTCGCCTGACCGTGAGACCGGGGCAGTCGGTGCGCGGCTTCGCCCATGCCTATCATGTCCCGGAGCGGACGATCATCGCGGCCAACCATCTGGCGCCGCCCTACAAGATCAAGATCGGTCAGGATCTTTTGATCCCAGGCGCGGTC
The DNA here is from genome assembly GCA_036008175.1 of Allostellaceae bacterium. Classification (GTDB taxonomy): domain Bacteria; phylum Pseudomonadota; class Alphaproteobacteria; order ATCC43930; family CGMCC-115725; genus DATARH01. The sequence goes on along the minus strand of DASYOB010000030.1, from coordinate 17,013 downwards.
GAGGGGCCGGTGCAGCAGGCAAGTTTGCCGCCAAAAACGGTGTATGAGGTGCCGCCACCGGTCGCACCGCCGCCGACTCCGCCGCCGATAGCAGCCGCACCGGTTCCGCTGGCGCCAACGCCGGTGGCCGCGGCGCCAGCCGCGGCGCCGACGCCACAGCCGATCCACGACATCATTTCGCTCGACGATCCGCCGCCGGCAGTGCCATCGAAGGCGATCGCCTTTCCGGATCCGCCGCCACGCGTGACGCCGCCCAGCTTCTCCCCGCCGCCGCAGGGTTCATCGCGCGAGCCGAGCGCCGCCGATGAGGCCCGCGCCGAGGATACCGCGCCATCGGCCGCGCTCCACGGCGGCCGCTACCCATGGCCGGTGCGCGGCCGCGTCCTGGCGGCCTATGGCGTAGCGGCCGGCGGCACGCATAATGACGGCATCAATATCGCCGCGCCGAAGGGCGCGCCGATTGCCGCGATCGACGGCGGCGTCGTCGCCTACGCCGGCAACGAGCTGCGCGGCTACGGCAACCTCGTGCTGGTGAAGCACCCGAGCGGTTTTATTTCGGCCTACGCGCATTGCGAGGAGCTGCTGGTCAAGCAGGGCGAAAAGGTCAATCGCGGCCAGGTCATCGCCAAGGTTGGCACCACCGGCGGGGTCAGCGAGCCGCAGCTGCATTTCGAATTGCGGCGCGGGAAGCGCGCGGTCGACCCGCGCGAGTTCCTCTCGCCCGCCCCGAGCGCCGGCACTCAACCGGCGGCCGGATAAATCTGTCCGTCATGGCCGGGCTTGACCCGGCCATCCACGCAAGTTCGAAAGAGGTGAATCCCCGGGTCAAGCCCGGGGATGACGACTGAAAGCTGATCGAGCAAATGGACTCTGCTGCAGGTGCGAAGCCTGTTAGGCCTTGCCGATCTCCGCGCGGTATTCCTTGAACACGCGCGAGGCCACCAGCATCGACTCGCGGATGATCGGCACCCCGACATAGCCGGAGAGGTGGAGCAGGGTTTCGGTCAGCTCCTCCTCGGTCCAGCCCTGGCGCAGGGCAAAGCGCAGATGCAGCGCCAGCTCCGGCTCGCGCCCGGTGCAGGTATCCGAGACGACGCAGATCAACGCCCGGGTTTTTGTATCGAGGCCAGGCCGGGTCCACAGCGCGCCGAATACGGTCTCGGTGGCGACATCGATGAATTTCTGCATTACCGGGTCGCTGTAGATCCCCTTGGCAGCGGCCTCGACCGCGGCGTCGCCCATCAGCTGCCGCCGCATCGCCGCGCCTTTTTTGTAGAGCTCGCTCTCGGGCATTCCCGTCTCCCTTACTGATGATGATCGCGGCCATCTTGCCGCGCCGTCCCGTTCTCGTCACCCCGCGAAGGCGGGGTCCACGGCGAGCGAGGGTGCGGTGGCCCTGGATTCCCGCTTGCGCGGGAATGACGGTTGGGAAAGGCTGCCGCGCATGAATGAGATCCTCCGGCGGCTGGAAGAGAAGCGGGCGGCGGCCCGCGCCGGCGGCGGGACGCGCCGGATCAAGGCGCAGCACGAAAAAGGCAAGCTGACCGCCCGCGAGCGCCTGGAGGTATTGCTCGACCCGGATTCCTTCGAGGAATGGGACATGTTCGTCGAGCATCGCAGCCACGATTTCGGCATGGCCGAGCAGAAGGTCCCGGGCGACGGCGTGGTCACCGGCTACGGCACGGTCAACGGCCGGCTGGTCTTCGTCTTCAGCCAGGATTTCACCGTGTTCGGCGGCTCGCTCAGCGAGGCGCATGCCGAGAAGATCTGCAAGATCATGGACCAGGCGCTGAATGTCGGCGCGCCGGTGATCGGGCTCAACGATTCCGGCGGCGCGCGCATCCAGGAGGGCGTCGCCTCGCTCGCCGGTTACGCCGATGTATTCCAGCGCAATGTGCTCGCCTCCGGGGTCATCCCGCAGGTCTCGCTGATCATGGGCCCTTGCGCCGGCGGCGCGGTCTATTCCCCGGCGATGACCGACTTCATCTTTATGGTCAAGGACAGCTCCTACATGTTCGTGACCGGGCCGGACGTGGTCAAAACCGTCACCCACGAAACCGTCACCCAGGAAGAACTCGGCGGTGCGATCACCCATACGACCCGCTCGGGGGTCGCCGATCTCGCTTTCGAAAACGATGTCGAGGCGCTCATTGAATTGCGCCGGTTTGTCGATTTCCTGCCGAGCTCGAACCGGGCGCCCCTGCGGCATCGGCACGCAAGCGATCCGCGCGACCGGCCGGAGCCGTCGCTCGACACCCTCGTCCCGGCCAATCCAAACAAGCCCTACGACATGCGCGAGCTGATCGGGAAGGTGGTCGACGAGGGCGACTTTTTCGAGCTGCAGCCGAACTACGCCGCCAACATCCTCGTTGGCTTTGCCCGCATGGAGGGGGCGACGATCGGCATCGTCGCCAACCAGCCGATGGTGCTCGCCGGTTGCCTCGACATCGACAGCGCCCGCAAGGGCGCGCGGTTCGTGCGCTTCTGCGACTGCTTCAACATCCCGATCGTGACCTTTGTCGACGTGCCCGGCTTTCTGCCCGGGACCGCGCAGGAATACGGCGCAATCATCAAGCATGGCGCCAAGCTCTTGTTCGCCTTTGCCGAGGCGACCGTGCCGAAGGTGACGCTGATCACCCGCAAGGCCTATGGCGGCGCCTATGACGTGATGAGCTCGAAGCATCTGCGCGGCGACGTCAATTTCGCCTGGCCCTCGGCCGAGATCGCGGTGATGGGGCCGAAGGGCGCGGTCGAGATCATCTTCCGCGCCGATCTCGCCGATGCCGGCGCGATCGAGGCGCGCACCGAGGAGTATCGGGAGAAATTCGCCAACCCCTTCGTTGCCGCCAGCCGCGGCTTTATCGACGACGTGATCCAGCCGGCCGACACCCGCCGGCGCCTCTGCCGCGCGCTCCTCATGCTGCGCGACAAGCAGCTGCAGAACCCGTGGAAGAAGCACGACAACATCCCGCTCTAAGCCCCTCTCCCGCATGGCGGGAGAGGGAGGGGCCCATCGCGCAGCGATGGGAGGGTGAGGGGCGGTGCCACGATCAGCACCCTCACCCGCCTCGCGACGCTCGGCACCCTCTCCCGCGATGCGGAAGAGGGTAGGATGTTCAAGAAGATCCTGATCGCCAATCGCGGCGAGATCGCCTGCCGCATCATCCGCACCGCCCGGCGGATGGGGATCGCGACCGTGGCGGTCTATTCCGAGGCCGATGCCGAGGCGCTGCATGTCCGCGAGGCCGAGGAGGCGGTGCCGATCGGGCCGGCGCCGTCCTCCGAGAGTTATCTGCGGATCGACCGCATCGTCGAGGCCTGCCGCCAGACCGGCGCCGAGGCGGTGCACCCCGGCTACGGCTTTCTGTCGGAGCGGGCGGAATTCGCCAGCGCGCTGGCCGAGGCCGGAATCGTCTTTATCGGGCCGACGCCTGAAGCGATCGCCGCGATGGGCGACAAGATCGCGTCGAAAAAGCTGGCGCACGAGTCCGGCGTGACGACCGTGCCCGGCTATCTCGACACGATCCCCGACGCCGGCAAGGCCGCAAAGATCGCGCGAGAGATCGGCTACCCGGTGATGATCAAGGCCTCGGCCGGCGGCGGCGGCAAGGGCATGCGGATCGCCCATGACGACGCCGAGTTGCGGGAGGGGTTCAGCGGTGCCCAGCACGAGGCCAAATCGAGCTTTGGCGATGACCGGGTCTTCCTTGAGAAATACATCGAGGAGCCGCGGCACATCGAGATCCAGGTGCTCGGCGACGCGCACGGCAACATCGTGCATCTAGGCGAGCGCGAATGCTCGATCCAGCGCCGGCACCAGAAGGTCATCGAGGAGGCGCCGAGCCCGTTGCTCGATGCGGAAACCCGCGCGGCGATGGGGGCGCAGGCGGTCGCCTTGGCGCGCGCAGTCGGCTACCGCTCGGCGGGGACCGTCGAGTTCATCGTCGACCGGCACAGGAATTTCTACTTCCTGGAAATGAACACCCGGCTGCAGGTCGAGCACCCGGTCACCGAGCTGGCGACTGGGCTCGACCTCGTCGAGCTGATGATCCGGATCGCCGCCGGCGAGAAACTGCCGTTCGGCCAGGCGGAGGTGAAGCAGACCGGCTGGGCCATAGAAGCGCGCGTTTATGCCGAGGATCCGCAGCGCAATTTCCTGCCGTCGATCGGCCGGCTGGTTCGCTATCGGCCGCCGCGAGGGGAGGGGGTGCGGATCGACACCGGAGTGTTCGAGGGCGCTGAGATCACCCTGTACTACGATCCGATGATCGCCAAGCTGATCGCCTCTGGCGGCGATCGTGAGACCGCGATCGATCGGCTGAGCGATGCGCTCGACGGGTTCTACATCGCCGGGGTCCGGCACAATGTCGCGTTCCTGGCGGCGATCGCGGCGAGCGAGCGGTTCCGCGCCGGCGCGCTCTCGACCGATTTCATCGCCGACACCTTCCCGCGCGGCTTTGCGCCGCCGGAGGAGCCCGTTCCGGCCGACCGGGTGATCCTGATCGCCTCGGTGCTCGCCGAATGCCGGCTGCGGGAGAGGGAGAGCGCTGACAACGACGGCTCACAGCGCTTCACGGTTCTGCTCGATGGTCGCGCCTGCCCCGTTTCGGTGCGCACCGAGGGGAGCGGCTACATGATCGACAGCGATGGCGAGACCTGCCTCGCGGCGACCGATTGGCATCCGGGGCAATCCTTGCTGCATCTGCGCCTCGATGACCGGCTCGCGACCGTGCAGATCGAGCGGTTGCCCGGCCGCGCGTTCCGGCTGGTGCATCGCGGGGTGATCCGCCGCGCCCAGGTGCTGCCGCCGCGCGCCGCCGAGCTGTTGCGCATGATGCCGGAGAAAGCGCCGGCCGACACCTCACGCCTGGTGCTGTCGCCGATGCCGGGCCTATTGACCGCGGTCGTCGTCGACGAGGGCCAGGAGGTCAAGGCCGGCGAGCCGCTCGTCGTCGTCGAGGCGATGAAGATGGAGAACGTGCTGCGCGCCGAGCGCGACGGAAAGGTCGCCAAATTGCGCGCCAAACCTGGCGACAGCCTCGCGGTCGATCAGGTCATCCTCGAATTCGAGTGAGGCTGCATCCGTGCGCAGCGTGCGCCTGCGGATTACCGGCCGGGTGCAGGGTGTCGGCTACCGCGCCTGGGTAGTCGAGATGGCGCGTCGGCTGGGCCTGTGCGGCTGGGTGCGCAACCGGGCCGATGGCAGCGTCGAGGCGCACATTACCGGCGGCGCCGACGCGGTCGCGGCGATGATCGAGGCTTGCCGGAAGGGGCCGCCCGCCGCCCGCGTCGCCGATGTGGCAGTCAGCGAGGACGAGGACGACGGCAGCGTCGGGTTTGCGCCAAAGCCGACCGTGTAGGTGGGATCGCTATGCCGCCTCGGCTTCCTCTTCGGTCTCGGTGCCGGTTGGGCCGGAATCCTGGCCCTTGGCGTCGGGGTCGCGATCGACCAACTCGATGACCGCCATCGCCGCCGCGTCACCATAGCGGAACCCGGCCTTGATGATCCGGGTGTAGCCGCCCTGGCGGCTGGCATAGCGCTCGGCCAGCGTGGTCAGCAGCTTCTCGGCGAGCGCGCTGTCCTGCAAGGTCGCTATCGCCTGCCGACGGGCGTGCAACCCGCCGCGTTTGCCCAAGGTGATCAGCCGCTCGACAAACGGCCGCAGATCCTTAGCCTTTGGCAGGGTTGTGCGGATCTGCTCATGCTTGAGCAGAGCGGCGGCGAGGTTCTCGAACATCGCCTTGCGGTGGGCGGAGGTGCGGCTGAAGCCGCGATGGCTCATTCGATGGCGCATAATCCTACTCCGGCACCTCGCTCGACCTTTTAACCGTCATGGCCGGGCTTGACCCGGCCATCTCGGAGATCCGCGGGTCAAGCCCGGGGATGACGATGGAGTTTAATAGGGCTCGTCGATCCGCTTGGCCAGCTCTTCGATGTTCTCGGGCGGCCAGTTCGGGATTTCCATGCCGAGATGGAGCCCCATATTGGCCAGCACTTCCTTGATCTCGTTCAGCGATTTGCGGCCGAAATTCGGGGTTCGCAGCATCTCCGCCTCGGTCTTCTGCACCAGATCGCCGATATAGACGATGTTGTCGTTCTTCAGGCAGTTGGCCGAGCGCACCGACAGTTCGAGCTCGTCGACCTTGCGCAGCAGGTTCTTGTTGATCAGCGGCTCGCCGGTGATCTCCTTCTCGACCGCGTGGCGCGGCTCCTCGAAATTGATGAAGAGCTGAAGCTGGTCTTGGAGGATGCGCGCGGCCAGCGCGACCGAATCCTCCGGCGTCATCGCGCCGTTGGTCTCGACCCGCATCGCCAGCCGGTCGTAGTCGGTGACCTGGCCGACGCGGGTATTTTCGACCCGGTAGGAGACCTTGCGCACCGGGCTGAACAGCGCGTCCACCGGAATGAGGCCGATCGGAGCGTCCTCCGGGCGGTTCTGCGTCGCCGGGACGTAGCCCTTGCCGTTATCGACCGACAGCTCCATCGCGACGCGGGCGCCGTTGTCGAGCGTGCAGATCACCAGGTCGGGATTGAGGATCTCGATGTCGTGACCGGTCTCGATCTGGCCGGCGCGGACCTCGCCCGGCCCGCTGGCGCGCAGCCGCATCCGCTTCGGCCCCTCGCCATGCATGCGCAGGCCGATGCTCTTGACGTTGAGGACGATGTCGGTCACGTCCTCGAGCACGCCGGGAAGCGACGAAAACTCGTGCAGCACGCCCTCGATCTGCATCGAGGTGACGGCCGCGCCTTGCAGCGACGACAGCAGCACGCGCCGCAGCGCATTGCCTAAGGTCAGGCCGAAACCGCGTTCGAGCGGCTCGGCGACGACGGTGGCGACGCGCGCCGGGTCCTCGCCGGGCTCGATCTCCAGCTGCTTCGGTTTGATCAGGGTCTGCCAATTTCTTTGAAGCACGACGTCCTCGGTCGAAAAGCGCGGATCGATCCGCAAAATACGGACCGGCGGCTCAACCGCCGGCATGTCTTATAAAGCGCTCGCCCGCTCGGTTTGGCGGCGGGCCGGGGTGGCCGCGCTTAGACGCGGCGGCGTTTGGGTGGCCGACAGCCGTTATGGGGGATCGGCGTCACATCGCGGATCGAGGTGATCGAAAATCCGACCGCCTGCAAGGCCCGCAGCGCCGATTCACGCCCCGAGCCCGGGCCTTTGACCTCGATATCGAGGGTGCGCATGCCATGCTCCATGGCCTTGCGCCCGGCATCCTCGGCGGCGACCTGCGCCGCGTAGGGGGTCGATTTGCGCGAGCCTTTGAACCCCTGGCTGCCCGAAGACGACCACGCGATCGCATTGCCCTGGGCGTCGGTGATCGTGATCATCGTGTTGTTGAAACTCGCGTTGACGTGCGCGGTCCCCGAAGTGATGTTCTTGCGCTCGCGTCGACGCAGACGCGGCGCTGCCGCCGTTTTTGCCATTGAACTCTTCCGCCGTTCCGCTCGGGTCTAGGCGAGCGCGCTATTTCTTCCTGCCTGCGATCGGGCGAGCCGGCCCCTTGCGCGTCCGCGCATTGGTGTGCGTCCGCTGTCCTCGCACCGGCAGGCCCTTGCGATGCCGCAGCCCGCGATAGCAGCCGAGATCCATCAGCCGCTTGATGTTCATCGCGACTTGCCGGCGCAGATCGCCCTCGACCGTGTATTCCCGGTCGATCAGCTCGCGCACGCGCAGCACCTCGTCGTCGGTCATGTCGTTGGCCCGGCGATCGAGCGGAATGCCGACCCGATTGCAAATCTCAAGGGCCTTGGTTCGGCCAATGCCGTGGATGTAGGTCAGCGCGATCGGAACGCGCTTCTGGTTCGGGATGTTGACGCCGGCAATTCGCGCCACCTGCGCATCTCCTTCACACTATCGGGCAGCCTGTCAGAGCCAGGGGCGGGCACGCCTCCAAGCAAGCCGGCGATTATACGAATCGCCGCCGCCGCGTCAACGGCGCCGCCCGCACGGACGCCGCGAAAGACCCGAACCTGTCTCTAGATAGTGTGAGGGTGCGACGATTGCGATAGGGGGGCTCCACTGGTATCCGGTTCGCTCCGCCGACGCGCTATCTGCCGCGGCGTATGACCAAGCCGATCGGCCAATTTATTCGCGACAGCCGGTGCGATCCAAGCTGCGAGACGCGTCAGCACCGGATCGAAAAGCTTGGCGATCATCGACAGCGTCGGGCCCGGCGGCACGACGGCGTGCAACTACGCACCCGATCCATCTTGCAGGATTTGCTCGATCTGCTGCGTCACCGCATCGATATCGGCCATGCCGTCGACGCAGCGAAGAATTCCCCGGGCCCGGTAATAAGGCAATATCGGCGCGGTCTGGTTGCGATACGCCTCGAACCGGGTCTTTACCGCCTCCGGACGGTCGTCGGGGCGATGCACCAGGTTGGTGCTGCCGCAAACATCGCACACGCCGTCGACCCGCGGCCGGTGATAGCGCTCGTGGTAGCTGGCGCCGCAATTGCCGCAGCTGAACCGGCCGCTGAGCCGATCGACGAGCGCGGCCTCGTCGACCTTCATCAAAATGACGTGATCGAGCGACTGGCCGCGCTCAGCCAGCATCGCGTCGAGGGCCTCGGCCTGCGGCACCGTGCGCGGGAACCCGTCGAGAATGAAGCCCCCGGCGCAATCGGGTTGGGCGATGCGCTCCGCGATCATCTCGATGATGATCTCGTCGGGCACGAGATGGCCCGCGTCCATGATCGCCTTGAGCCGGTGCCCCAATTCGCTCCCCGAGGCGGTCGCGGCGCGGAGCATGTCGCCGGTAGCGAGCTGGACGATCCCGTGTGCCTGTTCGAGGCGCTTCGCCTGGGTGCCCTTGCCCGCTCCGGGAGGCCCCAAGAGGATCAGATTCATCGGATCAAATGCATGGGATTAGATTCATCCCAAAATCACCCTCTGCGCCCTCGGAGCCTCGATTTCTTGATTAGTCCCTCGTACTGGTGCGCCAGCAGGTGCGAATGGATCTGCGCCACCGTGTCCATCGTGACGCTGACCACGATCAGGAGGCTGGTCCCGCCGAAATAGAACGGCACGGAATATTGCGAGATCAGGATCTCGGGCAGGATGCACACCGCCGCCAGATAGGCCGCGCCGGCTACCGTGATCCGGGTCAGCACATAATCGAGGTAGTCGGCGGTGTTCTTGCCGGGTCGGATGCCGGGGATGAACCCGCCATATTTGCGCAGGTTGTCGGCGGTTTCGGCCGGGTTGAACACGATCGCGGTGTAGAAGAAGCAGAAGAAGACGATGAGGCCGACATAGAGCGCCATGTAGAGCGGCTGACCATGCGCCAGATAGGCGGTGATCTCGCTGATCCAGCCCGGGGCACCCTGGCCGGCCGCCTCGAACTGGGCGACGGTCGCCGGCAACAGCAGCAGCGAGGACGCGAAAATCGGCGGGATGACGCCCGAGGTGTTGATCTTGAGCGGCAGGTGCGAGGCCTCGCCGCCGAACATGCGGTTGCCCTGCTGGCGTTTCGGGTATTGCACCAGGATCCGGCGCTGGGCCCGCTCCATGAACACGATGACCGTGACGACGACCACCGACATCAGCAGGAAGAAAATGATGAACACGGTCGAAATCGCGCCGGTGCGGCCGAGTTCGAGGGTCGAGGCGAGCGCATGCGGCAGATTGGCGACGATGCCGGCCATGATGATCAGCGAGATGCCGTTGCCGATGCCGCGCGCGGTGATCTGCTCGCCGAGCCACATCAGGAATACCGTGCCGCCGGTCAGGGTGATCATCGTGACGATGCGGAAGAACATCCCCGGGTTGAGCACCGCCGTCTCGGCGCCCGAGCGCATGCCCTCGAGGCCGACGGCGATGCCATAGGCCTGTACCGCGGCGAGCAGCACCGTGCCGTAGCGGGTGTACTGGTTGAGCTTCTTGCGGCCGCTCTCGCCCTCTTTCTTCAGCGCCTCCAAGGTCGGCGATACCGCGGTCAGGAGCTGGATGATGATCGAGGCCGAGATGTACGGCATGATGTTGAGGGCGAAGATCGTCATGCGCCCGAGCGCGCCGCCCGAGAACATGTCGAACATGCCGAGGATGCCGCCGGAATTGCGCGAGAAGATGTCGTGCAGGATACCGGGATCGATGCCGGGGATCGGGATGTAGGTGCCGAGCCGGTAGATCACCAGTGCGCCGAGCGTGAACCAGATCCGGCTCTTCAGCTCGGTCGCCTTGGAAAAGGCGCCGAAATTGATGCTGGCAGCGAGTTGTTCGGCGGCTGACGCCATGTGCCCTATTCCCTAGCCCAAACGGGCCTGCGCAAATGTTTCCTCCGGCCGAATTGCCGCCGGTAACGCGGCTGCCGCTCAGGCCGGCGCCGCCTCGGCTTCCGGCTTGGCGCCGCCGCGCAGCACCACCTTGCCGCCGGCTTCTTCGACCGCCGCGATCGCGGCCTTCGAGGCGCCCGCGACCTCGATCGTCAGCGCCGCGGTAAGGCCGCCTTTCGCCAAGAGGCGGATGCCGTCTCCGGGACGGCGCACCACCCCGGCGGCGACGAGCCGTGCCGCGTCTATGGCGCCCTCGTTGGTCAGCCGGCCGGCGTCGATCGCCTGCTGCAGCCGCCCGAGGTTCACCACCTTGAAATCCTTCTGGAAAATCTTGTTGTTGAAGCCGCGCTTCGGCAGCCGGCGGTGCAGCGGGGTCTGTCCGCCCTCGAAGCCGTTGATGGCGACGCCGCTGCGCGCGGTCTGGCCCTTGCCGCCGCGCCCGGAGGTCTTGCCCTTGCCCGAGCCGATACCGCGCCCGACCCGCTTCGCCCGGTAATGCGCCCCCGGATTGTCTCTGATCTCGTTGAGCTTCATCGTCCCGCTGTCCTGGGGGCCCCAAGGCCCCGTGCCCTATTCAGCCCGCACCGTCGCCAACCCGGGTTGGCTTCAACCCGCGCTGTCTTCAAATAGTGTCGTCAGGCCTCGCTTTCGACCCGCACCAGGTGCTTCACCTTGTCGATCATGCCGCGCACCGACGGCGTGTCCTCGAGCGTGCGGCGGCGATGCCGCTTGTTGAGCCCGAGCCCCTTCAAGGTGGCTTCCTGGTCGGCGCGGCGGCCGATCGGGCTGCCGGTCTGCACCACCGTGACGGTCTTCTTGTCGCGCACGCTATTGTCGCTAGCCCCTTTGGCCATCACGCGGTCTCCCGGGCCTCGGCGTCGCGGCGGCCAAGGATCTCGGCGACCTTTTTGCCGCGACGCGCGGCCACGGCGCGCGGGCTGGTGACCTCGGTAAGCGCGGCGAAAGTCGCCTTGATCATGTTGTGCGGGTTCGAGCTGCCGACCGATTTGGCGACCACGTCCTGCACCCCGAGCGCCTCGAAGATGGCGCGCATCGGGCCGCCCGCGATGATGCCGGTGCCCGGCTTGGCGGCACGCACGATGACCTTGCCGGCGCCGTAGGAACTGGCGATGTCGTGGTGCAGCGTGCGGCCTTCGCGCAGCGGCACCCGGATCATGCTCCGGCGCGCCTGCTCGGTCGCCTTGCGGATGGCTTCCGGCACCTCGCGCGCCTTGCCCGCGCCGTAGCCGACCCGGCCCTTTCTGTCGCCGACGATGACGAGCGCGGCAAAGCCGAAGCGCCGGCCGCCTTTCACCACCTTGGCGACGCGGTTGATGTTGACCAGCTTTTCGGCAAACTCGCTTTCCTCGCGGTCGCGCTGCTGACCGTCGCCGTCCCGCCTGCGCCGCTCGCCCTGGGTACGTGCCATCAGAACCTCATCAGAATTCGAGGCCGCCCTCGCGGGCGGCGTCGGCCAGGGCCTTGACCCGGCCATGATAGAGATAGGCGCCGCGGTCGAAGATGACGCGCTCGATCCCGGCCGCCTTGGCGCGTTCGGCGATCAGCTTGCCAACCGCGGTCGCCGCTTCCCGGTCGCCGCCGGATTTGAGGCTCGGCTTGACCGTGGCGTCGAGGGTCGAGGCGGCGGCCAAGGTGCGCCCGGCCGCGTCGTCGATGATCTGGGCATAGATATGCCGCGACGAGCGGAACACTGACAGCCGCAGCCGGCCTTTGGCCGCCTGCCGCAGCTTGTAGCGGACGCGCTGGCGGCGGCGGCGGAAGAGTGCCTCGGGTTTGTTCGACATCGCCTACTTCTTCTTGCCTTCCTTGCGGCGGACGGTTTCGTCGGCGTACTTGATCCCCTTACCCTTATAGGGCTCGGGCGGCCGGAAGGCGCGGATCTCGGCCGCGACCTGCCCGACGCGCTGGCGGTCGGCGCCGGTGACCGTGATCGCGGTCGGCCGCTCGCAGACGATCCGCACGTCCGAGGGGATCGGATAATTGATGTCGTGGCTGTAGCCAAGCTGCAGGTTCAAGGCGCTGCCTTGGACCGCGGCGCGGTAGCCGACGCCGTTGATCTCCAGGTTCTTGGTGAAACCGCTCGCCACCCCGGTGACCATGTTGTTGACGAGCGCCCGGGTCGTGCCCCACAGCGCCCGCGCTCGCTTGGTCTCATTGTTCGGCGCGATCGTCACCGTGCCGTCGGCGACGGTCGCGGTGACCTCGTTGTGGACCGCAAGGCTCAAGCTGCCGAGCCGCCCCTTGGCGGTCAGGGTCTGGCCCGACAGCTCGACCTGGACCCCGCTCGGGATCGCTATGGGATCTTTACCGATACGCGACATCGTCTTCGCCTCAGAATACCCGGCACAGCACTTCGCCGCCGACCTTGGCGGCGCGGGCCTCATTGTCCGACATGACCCCCCGCGGGGTCGACAGGATCGAGATGCCGAGGCCGTTATAGACCCGCGGCAGGTCGACAAGCTTGGAATAGATCCGCCGCCCAGGCTTCGACACCCGCGCGATCTCGCGGATCACCGGCTCGCCATCGACATATTTCAGCTCGATCTTGAGCTCGGCAACGCCGGGGCGGATCTGCTCGCGGCTGAAGCCGCGGATATAACCCTCGCGCTGCAAGACATCGAGAACGTTGGCGCGCATCTTCGAGGCCGGCGCGGCCACAACGGCCATCCGCGCCTGCTGCCCGTTGCGGATGCGGGTCAGCAAATCGCCGAGCGGGTCGCTCATCGTCATCGCTTCTGTCCCTTCACCAGCTCGACTTGAGCATGCCCGGGATCTGGCCGGAGGACGCCAGGTCGCGCACCGCGATGCGCGACAACTTGAACTTACGGTAGTAGCCGCGCGGCCGGCCGGACAGCGAGCAGCGGTTGCGCACCCGGTTCGGCGAGCTGTTGCGCGGCATCTCGGCAAGCTTGAGCTGCGCGGCGAAACGCTCCTCGCCCGGCGCATTGCGGTCGCGCGCGATGGCCTTGAGCCGGTCGCGCTGCGGCATCTTCTGCTTGGCGAGCTTGGCGCGCCGGTTGTTCTTTTCGATCGAGCTTTTTTTAGCCATCGGGAATCAAGACTCCGCAGGCGGTCAATTCTGGAAGGGCATGTCGAAGCCTTTGAGCAACGCCTTGGCTTCGGCATCGGTTTTCGCTGTCGTGACGATGACGATGTCCATGCCGCGGACGGCATCGACCTTGTCGTAATCGACCTCGGGGAAGACCAGCTGCTCCTTGAGCCCGAGCGCGTAGTTGCCGCGGCCGTCGAAGCTGCGGCTCGACACGCCGCGAAAATCGCGGACCCGCGGCAACGCCACGGTGATCAGCCGGTCGAGAAACTCGTACATGTGCCGCCGGCGCAAGGTCACCTTGACGCCGATCGGCATGTTTTGGCGCAGCTTGAACGTCGCGATCGATTGCCGCGCCCGGATCACCACCGGCCGCTGCCCGGCAATCGCCGACAGATCGCTGACGGCGGCGTCGATCTTCTTCGCGTCCTGCACTGCCTCGCCGACGCCCATGTTGATCACGATCTTATCGAGGCGCGGCACCTGCATCGGGTTCTTGTAGCCGAACTCCTGCATCAGGGCCGGGCGGACCTCGCCGTCATAGCGCTCCTGCAAGCGGGTCATCGGGGCTGCCTCACTTGTCGATCATCTCGCCCGAGCGCCGGGCGAAGCGGACCTTGCGGCCATCATCGAGCATTTTGTAGCCGACCCGGCTCGGCTTGCCCGATTTCGGGTCGAGATGGGAAACGTTGGAGACGTGGATCGTCAGTTCCTTCTCGACGATCCCGCCGGGATCGCCCATGCGCGGCTTGGCGTGCCGGCGGGCGATGTGGACGCCCTGCACGATCAGCCTGCTCGCATCGGGGAACACCCGCAGCACCTCGCCCTGCTTGCCCTTGTCGCGGCCGCTGATGACGACGACGTTGTCGCCCTTTTTGATCTTCATCTTCGGCATGGTTACGCCACCGCTCACAGAACTTCCGGGGCGAGCGAGACGATCTTCATGAACCGGCGCGCTCGCAATTCGCGCGTGACCGGACCGAAGATGCGGGTGCCGATCGGCTCGCCCTGGTTGCTGATCAGCACCGCCGCGTTGCGGTCGAAGCGGATGGCGCTGCCATCGGCGCGCCGGATCTCCTTGGCGGTGCGCACGATGACGGCGCGGTGCACGTCGCCCTTCTTGACGCGGCCGCGCGGGATCGCCTCCTTGACCGAGACGATGATGACATCCCCGACCCCGGCGGTCTTGCGCTTCGACCCGCCCAGCACCTTGATGCACTGCACCCGCCGCGCGCCGGAATTGTCGGCGACGTCGAGGTTGGTCTGCATCTGGATCATGCGGCGCCTCCGGCCTCTTCGCTCGCAGCCGCGGGCTCGGCTGGCGCAGCCGCGGCCGCGGTCTTGCGCCGCCGCCGGGGAGCGGCGGTCTCCGGCGCGGGCGCCGGCTCGGCTACAGGCGCGGATTTCCGGCCCCGTCCGGGCGCGGCGTCGGCCGGCCCGTCGATGACGATCCAGCTCTTGCGCTTCGAGATCGGCCGGCTTTCTTCGATCTTGACCGCGTCGCCGGCGCAATAGCGGTTGTCTTCGTCATGCGCGGCGTATTTTTTGAAGCGCGAGATGAATTTTTTGTAGATCGGATGCATCACGCGCCGATCGACGCGGACGATCACGGTCTTGTCGCAGGCGTCACTGACAACGACGCCTTGGAGAACGCGTTTAGGCATATCTACTCCGTGCCTCAGCTGGCTTTCGCCGCGCCAGAACCCTGGGCCCGGCCACGCTCGCAGAGAATGGTCTTGATGCGGGCGATGTTGCGCCGCACCTGACGCACCCGAGCGGTGTTTTCGAGCTGGCCGCTGGCGCGCTGGAAACGCAGGTTGAAAATCTCCTTGCCGAGGGTATCGAGCTGTTCGCCAAGCTCGTCCTCGGTGCGGGCGCGCAGGTCGGACGGCGTGCTGCCCTTCATGTCCGCGCCTCCTCCTGCCGGGTCACGAAGCGGGTGCCGATCGGCAGCTTCGCCGCCGCCAGCTCGAAGGCCTCGCGCGCGATCTCGGGCGGCACGCCGTCGAGCTCGAACATGATCCGTCCAGGCTTGACCCGGCACACCCAGAACTCGGGCGAACCCTTGCCGCTGCCCATGCGCACCTCGGCCGGCTTGCTGGACACCGGGACATCCGGAAAAATCCGGATCCACACGCGGCCGATGCGCCGGATATGGCGCGTGATCGTTCGCCGCGCCGCCTCGATCTGGCGCGCGGTGAGCCGGCCGGGATCCACCGCCTTCAGGCCGTAGGCGCCGAAGTTCAGCGTGGTGCCGCCCTTGGCGATACCGTGAATCCGGCCCTTGTGGGCCTTGCGGTATTTGGTTCGTTTCGGTTGGAGCATCGTCCCCTCGGCCTATCCTTCGCGCCGGCCGCGTTCCTGCGCGGGCGGCTGGCCTTCAGCGAGCTTCTTGTCCTGCGCCATCGGGTCGTGGGCGAGGATCTCGCCCTTGAACACCCACACCTTGACGCCGCAGGTGCCGTAGGTGGTTTTGGCGGTGGCGGTGCCGAAATCGATGTCGGCGCGCAGCGTGTGCAAAGGCACGCGCCCCTCGCGATACCATTCCATGCGCGCGATCTCGGCGCCGCCGAGCCGGCCGCCGCAATTGATGCGGATGCCCTGCGCGCCGAACCGCATCGCCGACTGCACCGCCCGCTTCATCGCCCGGCGGAAAGCGACCCGTCGCTCGAGCTGCTGGGCGATTCCTTCGGCGATCAGCTTGGCCTCGATCTCGGGTTTGCGGATCTCGACGATGTTGAGGCTGACCTCGCTGTTGGTGACCTTGGCGAGATCGGCGCGCAGCTTGTCGATATCGGCGCCCTTCTTGCCGATCACCACGCCCGGCCGGGCCGAATGCAGCGTGATCCGGGTCTTTTTCGCTGCGCGCTCGATCAGCACCTTGGATATCGCCGCCTGGGTCAGGCGGCCGCCGAGAAACTTGCGCAGCTTGATGTCGTCGAGCAGCTGGTTGCCGTATTCCTTGCGCGAGAACCAGCGCGAGTCCCAGGTGCGGTTGATGCCGAGCCGAAGCCCGATCGGATTGACTTTCTGGCCCATCAGGCCGCCTCCTCTGCTTCGCTCTCGGCGCGCTCGCGGACGATCACGGTCAGGTGCGCGAAATGCTTTTCGACCCGCGCGGAGCGGCCGCGGCCGCGGGTGTGGAAGCGCTTCATGACAAAAGCCCGGCCGACGGTCGCCTCCTTGACATAGAGGCGGTCGACATCGAGCTGATGATTGTTCTCGGCGTTGGCGATCGCCGCCTGCAATACCTTTTTCACTTCCTGCGCGATCCGGCGGCGCGAAAAGGTAAGCTCGGCGACCGCCTTCGCGGCGTCCTTGCCGCGGATCATCTGCGCCACGAGGTTCAGCTTGCGCGGGCTGGTGCGCAGCGCCCGCAGGAAGGCCGAGGCCTCATTGTCGGCGAGACGCCGCTCGGCGGAGGGCTTGCTCATCAGGCTCTCCCCTTACGCCCGCCGCGCCCGCTTGTCGCCGGCATGGCCGTAGAAGGTGCGGGTCGGGGCGAACTCGCCGAATTTGTGGCCGATCATGTTCTCGGTGACCAGCACCGGGATGAATTTGTGACCGTTGTAGACGCCGAAGGTCAGCCCGACGAATTGCGGGAAGATGGTCGAGCGGCGCGACCAGGTGCGGATCACCTCGTTGCGGCCGGAGGCGCGCGA
>DASYOB010000029.1:0-5585 GCA_036008175.1 Allostellaceae bacterium | reverse complement strand
CTGGACGGTCCTGATGTCCTCGGCGATGCGCTGCGGCGTGTCGCCCGGAAAGCCCAAGATGTAGCCGGCATAGGTGATGACCCGCTGCGCCCGCCATGCCAAAAACATCTGGCGGTATTCGTGCACCCGGTTCTGCTTTTTCTTGGCCGACAGCAGATTGTCCGGGTTGATGTTTTCGAGCCCGATAAAGACCCGCTTGCAGCCGGCGCGCGCCGCCTTCTCGACGAAATTCGCGATGCGGTGACATAAGGTGTCGACCTGGATGATGAATTGGAGGCCGAGCCCTTCCTGTTCGCGCATTTGGATCAGACGGTCGAAAATCGCCTCCCAATTACGGTTGCGGGCGAAATTGTCGTCGGTGATGAAAAAGCGGAAGACGCCTTGGGCGAGGTTGGCGCGCACCAGCCGCTCGACGTCGTCGGCGTCGCGCCAGCGCGATTTCCTGCCCTGGACGTTGATGATCGTGCAAAAGCTGCACTGAAACGGGCAGCCGCGCCCGGCGTCGAAGGCGCCGAGGCTCTCGCCGTAGCGGCGCACGATGCGGGCCGGCAGAAACGGCGTCACCTGGCGCTGCAACCCGGGCAGATCGTCCATGTAGTTGTAAATCGCCTGCAGCTTGCCGGCGAGCGCATCGGCAAAGAGGCCCTCGAGCCGCCCCTCGGCCTCGCCGGCGAACAAGGTCACCCCCAGCTGCTGCGCCTGTTCGAGATCGGGCGGCAGGCGAGGCAGCATCGCCAGACAACCCGACACGTGAAACCCGCCGACTGCGACCTCGATGCCGGCTTTTCGGAACTGGGCCGCCAGATCCATGGCTCGCGGGAATTGGTTCGACTGCACGCCCACCAGGCAGACGAGCCCGGTCTCGGCGTTTGCGATGCGCCGGATGATCCGCCCGACTGGGATGACCGTATGACACTCGTCATAGGCGTGGATTTCGATCGTCACATCGGGGCCGAGCGCCTGGCGCCCGGCGATGTCGGTAGCGATGCCGTAGAGACAAGCCAATGAATTCGACGGGATCCAGGATTTCCACCATTGGATCACATAGCCGTCGTCGTCGTAATGCGACGGCTTGATCAATTCGACGACGAACCGGCGGTCCCCCAACACACCCTCGTCCCGGCAGGCCAAATCAATGCCGAGTTCTACCTGCATTGCGGTCGGGGGGAAAGCCTTCGCTCGCAACCCTCGATCGAATTGGCTAGCTTGTCGGCGGCTGGCGCAGCGAGGAGGTCGCAGAGATGTTCGAAGGCTTTACCCGGACCGAGATCGAAACCAGCGGGGCGCGCATCAATCTGCGCCATGGCGGCGACGGCCCGCCCTTGCTGCTGCTGCATGGCAATCCGCTGACCCACGCCTCCTGGGCCAAGATCGCGCCGCGTTTGGCCGAGCGCTTCCACGTCGTGGCATCCGATCTGCGCGGCTATGGCGACAGCGTCGGCCCCGAAGACGGCGGCGAGAACCACGCCAACTATTCGTTCCGGGCGATGGCCCAGGACCAGGTCGAAGTCATGGAACGGCTCGGCTATCGCGAATTCTTTGTCGCCGGCCATGACCGCGGCGCCCGCACCGTCCACCGCATGTGCCTCGATCATCCCGACCGGGTCGAGCGGGCGGCGCTGATCGACATTCTGCCGAACTATCACGTCTGGACCCACGCCTCGAAGAACTGGGCATTGAAATCCTGGCACTGGCTGTTTATGGCCCAGCCATACGACATGCCGGAGCGGATGATGGCCGGCGTCCCGGCGCAGTATTTCATGGAGAAAAAGCTGTCGAAGCCCGGCATCGGGCTCGGCTTTTTCGATCCCCAAGCCTTTGCCGAATACGTGCGCTGCTTCGATTGGAAGACGATCCGCGGCTCGTGCGAGGATTACCGCGCCTGCGCCACCTGCGATTTCGACATGGACGAGGCCGACAAAAAGGCGGGGCGCAAGGTCGCCTGTCCGCTGCTCGTCACCTGGGGCGCCAAGAGCCACACCGGGACGGTCTATGGCGATGTGCTGGCGGTGTGGCGCGACTACGCCACCGATCTCAGCGGCGGCCCGATCGATTGCGGCCACTACGTGCCCGAAGAGGCGCCCGAGGCGGCGTTGCGCTGGCTGATGCAGCATTTCGCCGGCTGACCGGAGTGTGGCGTCCCCTTTGATGCGGCGGGGCGTGGGCCGGCCTGTGGCGACCGCGTTTGCACCGTCACGGTTCCGGCAGAAATGTGCTTGATAGGATGTCGTCGAGGGTAAAAGGGCAAGTCGGGGGAAACGCATCGTCGGCGAGACCGGTCTCGCCGATCGCGCGCGGCCGGGCGATCTTGTAGGCCTGCGCCAGCATGCCGGCGACCAACGGCCGCAGGCTCGGCGACTCGGCGAAGACTTGCTCGATCTGCAGCCGCTGCTCCTCGATCGTCGCCGACCAGCTTCGCGAACGCGCCCCCGGCTGCTGGCGCCATTTCAGCAGATGCATGATCAAAACCGCGAGCCGGCTGTGCAGCTCGCGCCGGTCGCTGCGGCCCATGCTTTCGATCTCCTCGGCGAGGTTGACGGCATCGACGGCCGACAGCTCGCCGGCCCGCAGCAGGCGCGCCTGATCGACCGTCCAGGCGTAAAAGTCGTCCTCGTATTGAACCGCATTTTGGGCCATCGCCCGCCTCCACTCTCGGCCGGGCTATCCTAGCATATCGACCGGGCCGGGAGACGCCGCCCCACATCCGGCGCAACGGGTGTCGAGTGCTTCACGTTGGGCGCTTGAGCGTTTGCGCGAAACTGTAGCAGTGTGCGGCCGACGCGGTTCACCCAGCGCAATCGGGAGGGGTCATGAAGATCGGTTTTATCGGACTCGGGATCATGGGCCATCCGATGGCTCTTAACTTGAAAAAAGGCGGCCACGATCTGTTCGTTTATGGCAAGCGCCGGCTGCCGGCCGATGTGCGCGAGGCCGGGGCGACGGTCTGCGATACCCTCAAGGAGATCGCCGAGCGGGCGGAAATCGTGATCCTGATGGTGCCCGACACCCCCGACGTGAAGAGCGTGCTGTTCGATCCGGGCGGGGTCGCCGAGGGGCTCTCGCCGGGCAAGACGGTCGTCGACATGAGCTCGATCTCGCCCATAGAAACCAAGCGGTTCGCTGCCGAAATCGCGAAGAAGGGCTGCGATTATGTCGATGCGCCGGTTTCGGGCGGCGAAGTCGGCGCCAAGGCGGCGTCCTTGACGATCATGGTCGGCGGCACCGAAGCCGCATTCAACCGGGTAAAGCCGCTGTTCGAGCTGATGGGCAAGAACATCACCCTGGTCGGCGAGGTTGGCGCCGGGCAAACCACCAAAGTCGCCAATCAGATCATCGTTGCGCTGACCATCGAGGCGGTGGGCGAAGCCTTATTGTTCGCGTCCAAGGCCGGTGCCGACCCGGCCAAGGTGCGGGAAGCGCTGATGGGCGGGTTCGCCTCCTCGCGCATCCTCGAAGTCCATGGCGAGCGCATGATCAAGCGGACCTTCGATCCCGGCTTCCGCATCGAATTGCACCAGAAGGATCTGAGCCTCGCGCTGTCGGGCGCCCGGGCGCTCAACCTCTCCCTCCCCAACACCGCCACGACACAAGAACTGTTCAACGCCGCCGCTGCCTTGGGCGGCAAGGGTTGGGACCATTCGGGCCTCGTGCGCGTCCTCGAGCACCTCGCCGGGCACCAGGTGGCGAAGGGGTAGCCCCCGCACGACTTAGCGATGTCATCCCGGCGGAGGCCGGGACCCATTCTTCAACCGTTTCGAACGCGGACGAGCGGGTCCCAGCCCCCGCCGGGACGATGATTTGTTTATTTCAGATCGAGGAACTCGATCCAGTTCGGCATCTTGCCCATCGGGTATTGCTTCACCGGATCGAGCGTGCCGTCTTTGCCGATGCTGTAGGCCATCATCCGGTTGGAATCGAGCCCGACCGACAACAGGAACCGCCCGCGCGGGTCGACCGCAAAGCCGCGCGGCGTGGTCTCGGTCGGCCACTGTCCGATCCGCGACAGCGTGCCTCGGGCGGGGTCGATGCGGAACCCGATCAAGGTGCTGGTCTTGCGCTCGCTGCCGTAGATGAAGTGCCCGTCCGGGGTGACGTGCAGATCGGCGGCGGCGATCTCGCCCTTGTAGCCGGGGGCCATCATGTCGACGAATTGCAGTTCCTCCAGTGTGCCGTTCGCCTTGTCGACGGCATAGGCGCCGATCGTCGCGGTCGTTTCGGTGATCAGGTACAAAAACCGCCCGCTCGGGTGAAAGGCCATGTGGCGCGGACCGGCGCCCGGCCGGGTCGCGATCTCGGCCGGGGTGTTGGGCGACACCATGCCCGTCGCCGCATCGAACTTCAGCTGCATGATGACGTCGCCGCCGAGGTTGGTGCAGTAGGCGAATTTGTTCGCGGCGTCGACGAGGACGCAATGCGCCTTGGGCTTGGTCGGCAGCACCTGCGTCGGGGGACCGGCGACCCGGTGCTCGGCATCGATCGGATTGATCGTCAGCATCGACTGGGGATAGGAGGCCGCCAGGAGAAAATGCCCGCTCCGGTCGGTGGTGACGTACGCCATGCTGGCCTGGAGCGGGGCGTTGCCGAGATGCCGCAATCGCCCGCTCGCCGGATCGATCGAAAAGCTCGCCGCGACAAACGGCTCGCTGCGCAGCGCGAGATGCAGATACCGGCGGTCGGGGCTTAGCGCCATCGGCATGCTGGTGGGCGACGGCTTGTCGGTGCCGGGGATCGGCGTCTTCTCGATGAGGTCGAGCGCACCGCTCGCCCGGTTCATCGCCATCACCGAGACGGTCGGGTCGCCGGCGTTCGAGACATAGACGATCGTCTCCGGGGTGCCCTGCGCCATGGCTCTGCCAACTCCGATTATCGTGCACGGCGCCGCGAGCCCGCCCGCCGCGAGGCTGAGCACCCGCCGCCGCGAATACCGCGGGGTGGTCACGGCCGCCTACCGCTGCAGGGCGCGGACCGCGCGGGCGGCCGGGCGCTCGGCGCAGCGTTTGAGCCAATCGGCCGCCTTGGGGACATGGCTGAAATCGATCCGCGCCGGCCGTGCCCAGGCGAGGATGCTCGCGACATTGAGGTCGGCGACGCTGAAATGCTCGCCCAAGAGGTAGGGCGAGGCGGCGACCGCGGCGTCGAGCACCATCAACGGCCGCCCGAGCTGGCGTTCGCTTTCGTCGGCGAGCGCGGCATCGCGCTGGTCCTCGGGCAGGATCGCGCGGTTGAACATAGCGGTCAGCACCGGGCGCTCGATTTCGGTCATCCCCCAGAAGCTCCATTGCCAGGCGCGCGCCTCGTCCTCGAAGAGGATCGGGTAGAGGTCGCCGCGTCCGTATTTCTTCGCCAGATACAGGTTGATCGCCATCGACTCCCAGAGGATGACCCCGTCATCGTCGATCGTCGGCACGTGACCGTTGGGGTTGATCCTGAGGTATTCGGGCGTGCGTGTCCCGTTATCGGCGAAATCAACGGGGATGTGCTCGTATTCGAGCCCCAGCTCCTTCGCCATCCAGAGCGTGCGAGAGGCCCGCGAGCGCGGAACGCCGTAGATCTTGAGCATGCCCCTGATCCTTTCTGGTCGCGGT
>DASYOB010000028.1:0-17642 GCA_036008175.1 Allostellaceae bacterium | reverse complement strand
CGCGATCGGGCTCGGTAATACCGGGCGCAACACGACGATCATCCGCTCCAACTATCTGTGGGACGAAAGCGCGCGGCTCTACGAGCATTCGCTGAAGCTGTGGGAGGGACTGTCGAACGAGCTCAACTTCAATCTGATGCTGTCGCAGCGCGGGGTGCTGAACCTGGCGCACACGCTTGCCGATGTGCGCGAGGGGGTGCGGCGGGTCAATGCCAACCGGCTCAACGGGATCGACGCCGAGTGGCTGGAGCCAGAGCAGGTCAGAGAATTCTGTCCGATCCTCAGCATCGATAAGAGTGCGCGCTACCCCGTCCTTGGCGCCACCTTGCAGCGGCGCGGCGGCGTGGCGCGGCATGATGCTGTGACTTGGGGTTATGCCCGCGCCGCCGACGCGCGCGGCGTCGACATCGTCGAGAATTGCGAAGTGACGGCCATTCGTGTCTCGGGCGGGCGCGCCGGCGAGATCGAGACGACGCGTGGCACGATCTTCGCCGACAAGATCGCGATTAGCG
The DNA here is from genome assembly GCA_036008175.1 of Allostellaceae bacterium. Taxonomy (GTDB): domain Bacteria; phylum Pseudomonadota; class Alphaproteobacteria; order ATCC43930; family CGMCC-115725; genus DATARH01. The sequence goes on along the minus strand of DASYOB010000028.1, from coordinate 17,130 downwards.
CCGCCGGGCACAATTCGGTGCTGGCGGCGATGGCCGGGGTGCGGCTGCCGCTGCAAAGCCACCCGCTGCAGGCGCTGGTGTCGGAGCCGGTGAAGCCGGTGCTGGATTGCGTCGTGATGTCGAATGCGGTGCATGTCTATGTCAGCCAGAGCGACAAGGGCGAGCTTGTCATGGGCGCCGGCATCGACGCCTACAATTCCTACGCCCAGCGCGGCTCGTTCCATGTAATCGAAGGGCAGATGGCGGCCCTACTCGAGCTGTTCCCGAGCTTCTCGCGGTTGAAGATGCTGCGCAGCTGGGCCGGCATCGTCGATGTCTCGCCTGACGCGTCGCCGATTATCGGCAAGCTTCCGGTCGAGGGGCTTTACTTGAATGGCGGCTGGGGTACCGGCGGGTTCAAGGCCACTCCGGGCTCGGGGCATGTCTTCGCGCACACAATCGCGCGCGACGAGCCGCATCCGCTCGCCGCACCCTTCGCCCTCGACCGCTTCACGACCGGCGCGCTGATCGACGAGCACGGCGCCGCCGGCGTGGCGCACTAACGCCGGCGTGCACGCATGCTGCTGATCCCTTGCCCGTGGTGCGGGCCGCGCGACGAAATCGAGTTTCGCTATGGCGGCGAGGCGCATATCGCGCGGCCGACAGACCCCGATGCGCTGGACGACCGAGCTTGGGCCGAATACCTGTTTATGCGCGCCAACCCAAAGGGCGTGTTTGCCGAGCGCTGGATGCACAGCGCCGGATGCCGCTGCTGGTTCAATCTGCTGCGCGACACCGTTTCGCATCGCATCCTTTCCGCCTACCGTATCGGCGACACGCCGCCGGCGCGCGACACGCCGTCGTGACCCAGCCCTTCCGCCTGCCGCGCGGCGGCCAGATCGACCGCGACCGGGTGCTGCGTTTCCGCTTTGACGGCCGCGAATACGAGGGGCATCCGGGCGACACGCTGGCTTCAGCGCTGTTGGCGAACGGCGTTCGGCTGGTTGGCCGCAGCTTTAAATACCACCGCCCGCGCGGCATCTTCTCTGCCGGGCCGGAGGAGCCTTCGGCGCTGGTGCAGCTGGAAACCGGCGCCGTCACCGAGCCCAATCGCCGCGCCACGGAAATCGGGCTCTACGATGGGCTGCGCGCCGCAAGCCAGCACGCCTGGCCGAGCCTTACCGCCGATTTCGGCGCGCTCGTTGGCGGCATAGCGCCGCTCCTGCCCGCCGGCTTCCACTACAAGACCTTCATGCAGCCGCCGGCGCTGTGGTCGCGACTCTGGGAGCCATTGCTGCGCCATATGGCCGGGCTCGGCCGGGCGCCTCGGCTGCCCGACCCGTCGCGCTACGACAAACATCACGCTCATTGCGACGTGCTGGTGGTCGGCGGCGGGCCGGCTGGGCTTGCTGCGGCGCTCGCCGCCGGGAAGAGCGGCGCGCGCGTGATCCTCGCGGACAGCGACGCCGCGTTTGGCGGCGCGCTGCTGCGCCGTGCCTACCGGATCGGCGATCGGGAGGGCCTCGAATGGTCCGCCGCGACCCTTGCCGAGCTGGGAACGATGTCCGACGTGCGGCTGATGCCTGCCACGACCGTCCTCGGCCACTACGATGACAACTACCTGATCGCCACCGAGGAAGTCGGCGACCGGCGCAGCGCAGCGCCAAAGGTCGGGTTGCCGCGCCAGCGTCTCTGGCATATTCGCGCCCGCCGAGTCGTGCTCGCCACCGGCGCGCAGGAACGCCTGCTGGTCTTCGCCGACAACGACCGCCCAGGGATCATGCTGGCGAGCGCGGTCGAGACCTATGTGAAGCGGTACGCGGTCGCGCCAGCTAGGCGTGCGGTGCTATTCGCCAACAACGACGATGGCTACGTCGCCGCCGCGGCGCTGGATCGGGCAGGCGTGCGGGTCGCTGCGATCGTCGATCCGCGCGACGCCCCTGGATTGACAGCGCTGCGCAGCGTCGAGCCGATACCCATCTTTGCCGGCTATGCCGTGACCGCGACAGAAGGGCGAGGCGCGTTACGTCGGGTCTGGCTCAGCCCGTTTCCTGCTGCGGACCGGAGCCGTCGGGGACGCAGCATCGCGATCCCCTGCGATTTGCTCGCGGTGTCCGGCGGGTGGAACCCGGTGCTGCATCTTTATGCCCAGGCACAGGGTCGGCTTCGCTTCGACGAGGCGCTCACCGCCTTCGTGCCCGATGGTGCCGAGGCGGCAGTGAGGTGCGTCGGCGCGGCGGCCGGCCACTTCGGGCTCGGGCAGTGCCTCGCCGACGGCGCCACAGCCGGCGCGCACGCCGCGCTGCTGTGCGGTTTTGGGACCGGTGAAGCACCGCCCATGCCCAAGGTCGAGGACGAGGAGGAAGCAGCGCCGGGGCCGCTATCGCTGCTGGGCTCGCACCACATCGCCCGGCGAGCCTTCGTAGACCTGCACAATGACGTGACCGCCGCCGACATCGCGCTCGCCGCGCGCGAGGGTTTCGAGGCGATCGAGCATGTGAAGCGCTACACGACGCTCGGCATGGGCACCGATCAAGGCAAGACCGGCAACCTGCCCGGCTTTGCATTGCTCGCGGCAACGATCGGGCGCAGTGTCGGCGAGACCGGGGCGACCACCTTCCGCCCGCCTTATGTGCCGGTCGCCTATGGCCTCCTCGCCGGCCGTGAACGCGGCATGCTCGCCGACCCAGTGCGGCTAACGCCGATACACGACTGGCATGTCGCGGCCGGCGCCGTGTTCGAGGATGTCGGCCAATGGAAACGGCCGCGCTACTACCCTCGGTCGGGCGAGGACATGGCAGCGGCGGTGCGGCGCGAATGCCTCGCCGCTCGTGACCGGGTGGCGCTGCTCGACGCCTCCACCCTCGGCAAGATCGAGGTGTCGGGACCGGATGCCGGGCGCTTTCTTGACCGGATCTACATCAATCGCTGGCAAGGGCTTCCGGTCGGGCAGTGCCGGTACGGGATCATGTGCCGCGACGACGGCATGGTCTTCGATGACGGGGTCGGTACCCGCCTGGCGCAAGCCCGGTTCTTCATCACCACGACGACCGGCAATGCCGCGGCGGTGCTCGACTGGCTCGAAGAATGGCTGCAGACGGAATGGCCAGACCTGGAGGTGTTCTGCACCTCCGTCACCGAGCAATGGGCAAACGCGACGCTGGTCGGTCCGCGCGCCCGCGAGGTGCTGGCCACGCTCACCCCCGGACTTGCCCTCAGCCGCGCCGATTTTCCGTTTATGCGGATGCGCGAGGTCGAAATCGTGGGCATCCCGGCGAGGATCTTCCGGGTCAGCTTTTCCGGCGAGCTGAGCTATGAGATCAACGTGCCAGCGGATTATGGCCTCACACTATGGCAGCGGCTGATCGCGGCCGGTGAGCCTTACGGCATCACATCCTACGGCACCGAGGCGATGCACGTGCTGCGCGCGGAAAAAGGCTACATCATCGTCGGCCAGGAGACCGACGGCTCAGTGACCCCGACCGATCTGGGGCTCGGGGGCCTCGTCGCCCGGGACAAGGAGTGTCTCGGCCGCCGCTCGCTCGACCGCCGCGACACCGCCCGCCCCGATCGCAAGCAACTCGTCGGGCTGTTGCCGGAAAACCCGGAGGAGGTGCTACCGGAAGGGGCACAGCTCGTCGCGACGCGGGATCGCGCGCCGTCGGCGGCCTCCGGGCTTGACCCGGGGATGATCGGGCATGTCACCTCGAGCTATTTCGGGGCACGCATCGGCCGCAGCTTTGCCCTGGCATTGGTCGAGAACGGCCGCGCCCGCGACGGCGAAATCGTGTGGGTGTCCCTTCTCGGCCAGGTTGTCCCGGCGCGGATTTGCCAGCCGGTTTTTTACGACCCCGAAGGCAGGCGCCGCGATGGCTGAACCGGCCGAATTGCGTGTCTCGCCGCTCGACCCGATGCTGCCCTGGGCGTTACCGGATGGCGCGGTGACGCTCGCCGAACTGCGTTTCACCCAGCAGATCGGCATTCGTCTGGGACCGCCGGTACCGGCCTACCTCGCCGGTCTTCCTCTACCGTTGGAGCCGAACCGGGTAGCAGCCATGCGCACGGTGCGCGTGCTGTGGCTCGGGCCCGACGAATGGTTAGTGACCGCGCCCGAGGGCGCGGTGCCGGAACTGCCGATCCGCATCGCTCATGCTATCGCCGACCGGCGCGCCGCGGTCACCGATCTGTCGGCGAGCCGGGGGATTATCGGGATCGCCGGGCCACGGGGGCGCGATCTCCTGCAGAAAGGCTGCGGCCTCGACCTGCATCCGCGCGCCTTTGCGCCGGGTCATTGCGCGCAGACCCTGTTCGCGAAGCTGCCGGTCATCATCGATCAGCTCAGCGAGGCCCCGGCCTACCGGCTTTATGTGCGCCGGTCGTCCGCGCGCTGGCTCTGCGACTGGCTGATCGACGCCGCCGAGGAGTTCCGGTTTACCTAGGACGAACTGCCATGCCGCTGCTGTTGATGAGCCCGGCCTTTCCGCCGAACGGCGAAATCCCGAAGGAATATACCTGCGACGGCACAGACATCTCGCCGCCGCTTTCCTGGTCTGGGGTTCCGGCCGGCACGGCGAGCCTCGTTCTCGTCGTCGAGGACCCAGATGCGCCGCGTGGCGTGTTTCATCACTGGGCGGCCTTCGACATTCCGCCCGCCGCTCCCGGCCTACCAGGCGGCTATGGGCCCGGCCACGCCGTCCCCGGAGCGCACGAGGCACGCAATGATTTCGGCAAGCCCGGTTATGGCGGCCCGTGTCCGCCGCCAGGCGGCGGCGCGCATCACTACCATTTCGAGCTGATGGCGATCAGCCGGCCAACTCTGGGCCTGGGGTCCTCGGTCACCGCAGCAGAGGTCATAACCGCCGCCGCACCCTATGTTATCGCCCGTGCCGAACTGATCGGCACCGATCGCCGCTGACCCGCTTGGCACCGATTGGTAAGCTGGCTTATAGGTTCCCTACCTTACGATCTGCAACCCAGCGATGCTTGATCTCGGATTGTCGTGCAGGGAAGCACCGCGCTAGGCTGAACGCTGTTCATAAATGATGGGGATGGTAATGCCGGCCGGGTGGAGCGAACACAATCTCGAACTGGGCGACACAAAGCTCCGTCTGATGCGCGGCGGTAGCGGGCGGCCGGTACTGGTGCTGCATCACGATATCGGAACGCTCGACCGGATGCCGTTCTACGACGCGCTTGCCGATCGGTTCGATCTGATCGTGCCGCAGCACCCCGGTTTCGGCACCCAGGAGCGGCCGAACTGGATGCGCCATCCACGCGACCTCGCAGCTTTATACCAATGGGCGCTCGCCGATCTCGGGGTCGAGCGCGCCAGCCTTGTCGGGCTCGGCTTCGGCGGCTGGGTGGCCGCTGAGATGGCGGCGCTGGCGCCGCGCGACTTCCACCGGCTGGTGCTGGTCGGCGCGATGGGGGTGAAGCCGCCCGAAGGCGACATCTTCGACCAGGCGATCGTCAGCTACATCGACTATGCCCGCGCCGGGTTTCACGACGAGGCGGCCTTCGCTCGCGTGTACGGCGACGCATCGACCGACCAGCTGGTCGCCTGGGATCTGTGCCGCGAGATGTGTTTCCGCCTCGCCTGGAAGCCGTACATGTACAGCCAGACCTTGCCGCATCTGCTGGGCGGCGTCCGAGCCCCGGCGCTGGTGGTGTGGGGCGATGACGACAAAATCGTGCCAAAGAGCGCCGGCGAGCTTTATGCCCGCTCACTGCGCGAGGCGCGGTTCGAGACCGTGCGCGCGGCTGGGCATTGCGTCGATATGGAACAGCCTGAGGCGCTCGCCCGCCTCGTCACCCCGTTCATCGAGCAGAATTGACGATCGGCATTAGAATGGATGTCGCTTCAACGGTAATCGTCACCCCCGCGAAAGCGGGGGTCCAGGCCGGGCGACGAGCCCTCGGAGCGCTGGATTCCCGCTTGCGTGGGAATGACGCCGTAATGGGAGGAACGCCATGTTTGTGATGTATTTCACCGAACAGCCGATGTCCGCCTACCCCGCCGATATAGGGCTCGAGGCTGGTCATACCGCGCTGATGTTCTCGAACAAGCACTTCGACCCGGTGGCCGGCAGCCGGCTCTATAACCAATACCTTGAGCATTACATCTACGCCGAGGAGCAGGGCGTCGAAGGCTTCATGCTGAACGAGCACCACAACGCGCCGTTCTGCATGCAGGCTAAGTGCAACATCTTTGCTTCGATCCTCGCCGCGGTGACGAAGAAGGCGAAGATCGTCCTGTTGGGCAATCCCCTCCCCTTGGCCGAAAACCCGGTCCGGCTCGCCGAAGAGCTGGCGATGATCGACATGATCTCGAAGGGCCGGCTTGTCCCGGGCTTTGTGCGCGGCGGCGGCCAGGAGCAACTTGCCACCGGTGTCAACCCGGCCTTCAACCGCGAGCGCTTCGAGGAGGCGCACGACCTTGTCGTCGCGGCATGGTCGCGACAGGGCCCGTTCCGCTGGGAGGGCACGCATTACCAACATCGGGTCGTCAACCCGTGGGCGGTGCCGCTGCAGAAGCCCTATCCGCGGGTGTGGATCCCCGGCGTGTTGAGTCAGGAGACGATCATCTGGGCGGCGAAGCAGCGCTATCCATACATCGCGCTCAACACCTCGATCGCGGCGACCAAGAAGATCTGGGAGTTGTACGACAAGGTGGCGCTGGAGACCGGCTACGAGGCCGGCCCGGAGAACCGCGGCTACCTTCAGCAGGTGCATGTCTCCGACAGCGAGGAGAAAGCCGAGAAGAACGCCCGGCAGTTCCTCTGGATGCAGGGCGAATTCACCGGCCTCGCTCACCCGGTGTGGGCGAACCCGTCCGGTTATTTCTCACCTGCGCTGCGGCGCAACTTTGTCGAGTTCGCCGTCGGGCGCGCGGAAAATCCGCGCGGCCGGCCGACCTTCGAACAGCAGGTCGCCGACGGCCGCGTCTTCTTCGGCACCCCGAAGACGGTCATTCCCAAACTGCGCCGCGTGCTCGAAGAGACACGGCCCAGCATCTACGGCATCTGGGGCAATGACGGCACGGTCAGCGACGAGGATGCCCGCACCTGCATCCGGCTCCTCGGCCAGGAAGTGATGCCGGCGATGCGCGAGATCGGCAAGGAACTGGGTCTCAAGGATCCGTTCGAACTGGATTCGCCGGTGCATCTGAAATACTCGACCGACCTGAAGCAGATGCCGCAAGCGGCGGAGTAACCCAAGGAGCTGAACCGCCGGGGTGCCGCCCGCGCGAAGATGACAAGCGCCGGCCATATGGCCGGCGCTTGCGCTTTCTGCTGATGGTTGCAATTCGCCCCCAGGCGATATTCACTCGTGCTAACGCCCGAAAAATTGGGCGCAGAGTGCCGCTAGGGGGAAACGCCATGACGACCATCCCATCGCATTCCCGAAGCGTTTTGTTCGCGGCGATCGCTGCCGGGCTTATCGCCGCCGCGCCGGTCATGGCGCAACAGCCGGCCAATCCGGCGCCAGGGGCCCCGCCGACCCCCGCCGGACCATCGGCCCCGACGGCACAGACACCGGCGACGCCTGCGCAAGGATCGGCGGCGCAGGCTCCTGCGGCGCCTCCGCCCTGGGCACAGGGCCGGCCGGATAACCCGGCGGTCGCCGACATCGCACCGGTTCAACCGCCGCCGATCCCCACCGCGGCGGACAAGCTCCCTCTTGCCATGTTTAAGCTGCCGCCGAACTTCCATATCGAGGTTTATGCGCCCGGTGTCGCCAATGCGCGGTCGTTGCGGGTCGACGACAAGGGCAACGTGTTCGTCAGCACCCGACAGCTCGACCGCGTCTATGCGTTGACCGACAAGAACGGAAAACGCGAGGTCAAGACGCTGGCGACCGGGCTCAATTCGCCGAACGGCATCGCCCTCCACAACGGCACGCTCTACATCGCCGAGATCAACAAGATCTCGAAGATCGACAATGTCGCGGACCAGTTCGACAACCCGCCCAAGCCGACCGTCATCTATGACGACTTGCCGAGCGATGCGCCGCACGGCTGGAAATTTCTGACTGTTGGGCCGGACAACAGGCTCTATTTCAACATCGGCGCGCCCTGCAACATCTGCATGCCGCCGCCGACGCACGCGCAGATCCGCAGCATCAATCTCGACGGCAGCGGCGCCCAGGTCGTCGCCCGCGGCACCCGCCAGATCGTCGGGATGGATTGGCACCCGACACTCAAGCAGCTGTATTTTACCGAGAACCAGCGGGACTGGCTGTCGGAGGACCAGCCGAACGACAAGCTCAACCGCATAACACAGCCCGGAAAGGATAATTTCGGCTTTCCGTATTGCGGCGGCGGCGACATCCCCGACCCGCAATTCGGCTGGGGTCACAGCTGCGACGAGTTCACCAAGCCGATCGCCCAGCTGGGGCCACACACCGCGCCGTTGGGCATGCGCTTCTACACCGGTAAGATGTTCCCCGCCCAGTACCGCAACGCGATCTTCATCGCCCGCCATGGCTCCTGGAACAAGAGCCATAAGATCGGCGGCGACGTGATCGTGGCGAAGCTCAACCCTGACGGCACGGTCAAATCGTTCGAGCCGTTCATCACCGGCTTCATCCAGGACAACAAATATGTCGGCCGGCCGGTCGATGTGGAGTGGCTGAAGGACGGCTCGATGCTGCTGTCCGACGACTATAACGGCGCGGTCTACCGGATCACTTACGGTCCGCAAAAGGTCAGCGCAGCTCGCTGAAGGGCCAATGGGGCGCGCCGGTGGGGCGGCGGCCTTCGCCGCACTCGTCTCTGTCGGCGCGCTTCCCGCCTCGGCGGCCGAGCCGCCCGAGAAGGTGGCCGCCTGCCTTGCCTGTCACGGCGCCGAGGGACAATCGGCAACCGAGAACGTACCGTCTCTCGGCGCTCAGCCGGCGCCCTACACGGTGATCCAGCTGTTTCTGTTCCGCGAAAAGATGCGGCTCGCCGACCCGATGAACGACATGGCGAAGCCGCTCAGCGATGCCGACCTGCAATCGGCCGCTGATTTCCTGGCCGCAATGCCGCCGCCCAAGCCGCCCGACGATCCAGGCGATGCGGCGCGCCTCGAACGCTCCCGCGCTCTCACCGAGCAGAACCACTGCAATATTTGCCACCGCCCCGATTTTTCCGGAAAGGAGAACGTGCCGCGGCTGGCCGATCAGCGGGAAGACTACCTGCTGAAGGCGTTGCGCGAATACAAGAGCGGCCAGCGGCGCGGCTACGACCCGTCGATGGCGGAGGTGTTGCAGCCGGTTGACGATGCGATGCTCGTCGAGCTCGCCTACTATCTGGCGCGGGTGCGCTGAGGGGGAGCGGAGATCAGGGGCGGCCGTAGCGGCGCAGTAGATCGGTGAGCTCGGCGAGGCTCTGCCACTCTTCGCTGCGGTCGACCGCTTGCTCAAGCTCGGCGACGCCATCGGCGCTCAGAACGACACCGGCGAGCTCGCGGAATTTGTCGCGGAGTTCCGCCTCGGCGAAGGGCTCGTTGAAATCGCCGCGATGACTGTCGCGGCTGCGCGTCGCCTCGCGGCCACCGGTCAGGGTCATGGTGACGCGAGCGGGTCGGAGCCGTGGCGCCAGCGCGGTCATCGCCGGATCTTCGCTGATATGCACCCGATGACGCAGTGCCGCGATAACGGGATCGCAGAGCGCAGTGTCGTCGAGCGCCGAAAACCCGGCATGGCCGCGCACGACCATCGTCGCGGCGGCATGCGGCAGCGAGTATTTCGAGGCGAAGTAATTCGGCGGGTCGGGATTCCGCATCACCGAGGCGAAGCGGTAGGTCGCCACATCGATGCGCTCGACCTGATCCGCAGCGGGGCGCAGCTCGGCCAGGATCTCGGCGAGGCAATCCAGCGCCGGGTGGATCGGATTGCAGCAGGCGTAAAGGCGGAAATAGTTGCGGGTGATCTCCCAGCGCGTGCCGAGCTCGTCTAGCACGCCGTCGGGAGCGAAGGCGCTGCCAACCAGCTGGCCGAGCGCCTCCTCGATAGCGTTGTCCTGCGCCTCGAAGCCGGCGAGCGCAAGCTCGGGCGCGAGCGCGGCGGCAAAGCCGCTCATGCCGCCGGCGACGTTGAGCGCGGTCGCGCCGGCGACGGCGTTGGTGTAGCTCGGGGTCAGCAGCAAGGTCGCGGCGATGCGCATCGTCCGGCTGACCCCGGCCGCATCGAGGCTACGCAGGCGCGCGCCGGCCGCGGCGGCGGCAAGCAATGACACCTGGCCGTTCTGATGCGCCAGCGGTCGCGGCGTGAACCCGGCGGTAAGCCGGCCGACAATATCGTAGCCGAGCAGGAGCGCGGCCAGCACCTCGCGACCGGAACTGCCCGCGTGCTCGCCGACGGCCAGCACTCCGGGCAAAACCTGCATCGCCGCCTGGCCGGAGACAAGCCGCAACCCTTCGCATAACTCGATCGCGCGGCCGGCAATGCCGTTAAGCAGTGCGGCCGTGCGCGGATCCTGGCTTGGCCAGCTGCGGGCATAGACGGTGGCGCCTGCCCCCGCGGTCGCCGATAGGCGATCGCGCAGCTGCTTCACCTCCGGCCGCTCGCCGCCGGCCAGGATCACGCCAAGCGTATCGAGAAAGACGAGTTTGGTTTGTCGTTGGACGGGCTCGGGCACATCCTCCCACCGTGTCGTCGCGACAAACTCGGCGAGCGCTTCGATCTCCCGGCCCATGGCCCCAGCTCCGCTATAGTCATCCCGCTTAAGCGGGATGACTATAGCTCGCCGAGACGCGCCGGCTATTTCGGATTGGTCTCCGAGTTGCCGCTGCGAGTTCCCGGCGGCCGGATGACCATGCTTCCAGAGCCCGCTTTCGGCGGCGACTTCATCAGCCCGGAATCGATATTCGCGGGCGGCCTGATCACCCCGCCCGAATGGTCGAGCTTGTTGCTCAAGGGTTCGGTTGAGCTGCCGCTTCCGCCGGCTTGTGGAACCGTCTGGTGCGACGGCGTTTCGGGCGACAACGGGGTCCGGGTTTGGGCGAGCGCCGGCACGGCGGCTATCCACGCAAGCGCCGCGGCGATGCCGATCAGAGAGGCGAAACGGCTTATCCTATCCATGTTCATGACGCACCTCCTCTGACTGCAGAAACGGGGTGCGATCGTGCGCGTTCCGCCGCGCGACGCTGGCTGAGACCCGGTGTTATGCGCCCGCGCCCGCCGGAATGGCGATGTCGAGCCAGCCGTGCGGCGTCACGATGGCGGTGTCGCCAGGGCGGAGCAGCATCGTGGTCATCGCCGATTCGACAAGCGCCGGGCCATTAATGCGCTGGGCGGGGGCGAGCGCATCGAAGGCATAGACCGGCGCCGATACCCAATCCTCCAGATAGATCCGGCGCTCGGCGAGCGGCGGGGTGGGCGGCGTTTCCGGCAGGTTCGGCTCCTGCGGCAATTCTTCGAGGATGCCGGAGACGGTGACCCGAGCGTTGACCAGCACGCTTTCCTGATCGGGCATTGAATAGGTGTAGAGCGCTTCGTGGCGGCGATGAAACCGTTCGACAATCTGCGGCAGCGGGTCGTCGATCGACCAATCGACATCGTCGAGTGGCACGGTGATCTCGAACACCTGCTCGCCATAGCGCATGTCGACGGTGCGGGCGGCTCGCGCCGGGCCGGCGAAGGAGGCGCGCAGCCGCGCCATTCCCTCGGCTTCCATCTCCTCGAACAGGTGTTTGACCGCCGCACCGTCCAGCACGCGCGCGTCGCCGATATGGGTGCGCGAAATCTCGAAGCGGAGATCGGTCGCCAGCATGCCCCAAGCCGACAGCACCGCCGCGACGCGCGGCACGATAACCCGCGACAGGCCGAGCTGGCGGGCGATGTCGGTCGCATGCAGCCCGGCCGCGCCGCCGAAGGCAAAGAGGGCGAAGCGGCGCGGATCGACCCCGCGCCGTACCGAGACGAGCCGCACCCCCTCCGCCATCGTCGTGTTGATGATGCGGTGGATGCCGCGTGCGGCGGCGAGCCGCTCGATGCCGAGCTGCGCGGCAATCCGATCCACTGCGCGCTCGGCTGCCGCCAGGTCGAGCATCCGCGCGCCGCCGAGGAAATTCGCCGGGTCGAGGTAGCCGAGCACCAGATTGGCATCCGTGACGGTGGCGAACTCGCCGCCCTGGCCGTAGCAGGCCGGCCCCGGCACCGCGCCGGCGCTTTCCGGACCGACATGCAGGATGCCGCCGCTGTCGGCCCGGGCGATCGAGCCGCCGCCGGCGCCAATCGAGGCGATGGCCAGGCTGTTGAGGGCGATGCGGTGACCACCGACTCGGCGATCCATGACCAGCGCCGCTTCGCCTTCCACAACCAGGCAAATGTCGGTGCTGGTGCCGCCCATGTCGAACGGGATCAAATTGCTTTCGTCGGCGAGCTTTGCCGCGTAGACGCTGCCGGCGACCCCGCCTGCCGGCCCCGACAAGACCGCGCCGGCGGCAAGCCGGCCGGATTCGGCGATCGGCGCGACCCCGCCATGCGACTGGATGATCAGCGTCGGACCGTGAAAGCCGGCCTCCGCGAGCCGGCCTTCGAGCCGCGCCAAATAGCGCGCCAGCACCGGCCCGACATAGGCGTTGACGATCGTCGTCGAGACCCGCTCGAACTCCTTGATCTGCGGCAAGACGTCGGCGGAGAGCGAGACATAGATTCCGGGCAGCGCGCTTGCGAGCGCATCGCGGGTGGCGCGCTCATGGGAGGGATCGCGCCAAGCGTGCAGGTAGCAGACCGCGACCGCCTCGACCTGCGCGCGCCGCAATGTATCGATGGCGGTATCGAGCGAGGCCGGATCGAGCGGGATTTCGATACGGCCATCGGCGCGTGTGCGCTCGCGCACGCCGAGGCGCAGATGCCGCGGCACCAGCTGCTCGGGCGGCGGCACCCGCAAATTGTAGCGGTCGTCCTTCAGCCCCTCGCGCATCTCGACGACATCGCGATGGCCTTCGGTGGTGAGGAGCCCGAGCCGCGCGCCCTTGTGCTCGAGCAGCGCGTTGGTCGCGACCGTGGTTCCGTGGACGATGCGGTCGGTCTCGGCGAGCAGTGCCGCGCGTTCGAAGTCGAGCCGTTCGGCCAGTGCGGTGAGCCCGTCGAGCACGCCAATCGACGGGTCTTCCGGGGTCGACGGCACCTTGGCGAGCGTCGTCAGGCCGCCCTCGTCGACCGCGACCAAGTCGGTAAAGGTGCCGCCGACATCAATGCCGATGCGGTACACGGTAACTACCGTTCATGGCCGGGCTTGGCCCGGCCATCCACGAGAACGTTGGGCCATGTTGCGAACCCTTCGTGGATGCCCGGGCCAAGCCCGGGCGTGAACGGTAATTTTTGGCGGCACAACACTCTGCTCTCGGTCATTTTGAGGCACCGGTGACAAACCCGTTCTCGCTGTCATCTGCGATGGCCGCGGGGTCGCGCAGGGCCGGGTCGCCCCAGCCGCCGCCGCCGCCGGATTCCAGCATAAGGCGGTCGCCGGGGCGGATCGTCAGCCCGGTCTCCTTGGTCCTGATCGGCCGCGGCTCTTGATTTCCGGAATACAGCATGTAGCGGTGCGGCAGGCCGTCCTCGCCGCCGAGAATGCCGCAGGCGCCGTGCCTGACGCCATCGCCGGCGGTGTTGCCGACCGCCGGCTCCGCGGTCTCGACCACCATCTCGACGATGCCGCCAGGACCGCCGCGAAACTGCCCGGCGCCGCCCGAACCCGGGCGGAATTCGTGGGTCTTGAAGAACAGCGGAAAGCGCACCTCGGTCACTTCGAGGCTGCCGAATTTGATGCCGCCGGCGGCCTGCCACTCGCCGCCGCCGGGCCAGCCGTCGCCGGCCACCGATGCGCCGCCGCCTGGTCGCGCTTGGAAGAAATGCCAGATGAAAGGCTTACCGTTTCTCGGATCCTTACCCTGGATGGCGATGCGGAAGCGCCGTCCCCAGCCGGCCATCGCCCGCTCGGAGCAGGCCGGCGCCAGCGCCTTGATGATCGCCTCGATGATCTCCTGGCCGCAATGGTTGGTCGCCAGCGTGACCGGCGCGCCGGGCCGCGCCCACACGACCGTGCCCTCCTTGGCGATGACGGTGATCGGGCGGAAGGTGCCGTCGTTTTTCGGAGTGTCGGGGTCGATCAGATAGGACAGGGCGACAACGACCGATGAGTACATATTCGGGTATGACGAGTTGATAAAGCTCGTCACCTGCGCGTGGCTATCGGACAGGTCGATCGTCAAATCGGTGCCACGCTTCGTGACCGTGGCGCGGATATAGATGTCCTCATTGCCGCGGCCGTCATCGTCGAGCAAGGCCTCGCCGTGATAGACGCCATCCTGCCATTCGGCGATGACGGCTCGGGTCTGCCGCTCGGCGCCGTCGAGCACCGCCTCGATCGCGGCGTGCGTGACTTCCCAGCCGAATTCGTCGGCAAGGGCCAAGAAGCGACGCTCGCCGACATGCGCCGAGCCGATCATCGCCGCGAGATCACCGCGGAAATCGCGCGGATGGCGCACATTGGTCGCGATCATCTGCATGACGTCGCGGCGCAACTCACCACGGTCGTAGAGCTTCAGCGGCGTGATGCGGATGCCTTCCTGCCAGATGTCGGTTGCGCTCGCGTTGTAGGCGCCGTGCGTCGCGCCGCCGATATCGCTCTGATGCGCCCGGTTGATCGACCAGAAGCGAGCCTGATCGCCTTCGAACACCGGGACAAAGGCTGTCAGGTCCGGCAAATGGTTGCCGCCGTGATAAGGGTCGTTGAGCAGGAACACGTCGCCCTTGTGGATGTCGCCGGCGAAGAACTCGGTCATCGCCCTCGCCGCGTAGGGCAGCGCCCCGACGTGGATCGGCACATGCTCGGCCTGGGCGATCAGCCTTCCGTCGAGATCGCAGATCGCGGTGGAGAAATCGCGGCTAGAGTTGAGGATCTGCGAGTAGGAGGTGCGCAACATCGCCTCGCCCATCTCCTCGACGATGGCCAACAGGCGATGCTGGATCACCGAGACGACAATGGGATCGACGCGGTTCTTCACGGGATGCTCCCAGGGATGGCGGGTCAGACGCCCATTGTGAGGGGCGACCGGGTGAAGTGAAAGGGCTCGCGACGCTGCGTTACCGCTGCGCTGCGTCGGGGAAGATCATAATGAAGGTGAAATCCATCCACGATCCCGGCATCCGCGGCGGCAATGGCGGGTACTGGCCGACCGAGAAGACCATCCGCTCGATCCGCTGGTCGATATCGGGATAGCCCGAGCTTTCGGCTACCCTGACGCTGTTGACGGTGCCGTCGCCGAGGATGCGGATCGTCAGCACCGTCTTGCCGCGCCGCGCGCCGAGGTAGGAGAGCGGCAAGAGATCGGCATGGCGCATCGTCAAACTCAGCGCATGTGCGCAATATTCGTCGAACATGGCGTTAGGTCCGATCAGCGACGCCGAACGCTGTGCCTCGTGCGGGTGATCCTGGCGCAGCGGAAGCGGCCACGCCGATGCCATTCGAATTGTCGCCGGCTCCTTGTGCGGCGGCTGTTTCGCCGGCACAGGCGGCGCCACGGTCTTGGTTTCGACTGCAGGCGGCTGGGCTTCGACCGTCGGCTGCGGTCCAGCCGGCGCAGGCTCGGGCTGCGGCGGTGCGCCTGCGGCCGCCTTGGCTGGCGTGGGTGGTTGCGGCTCGGCGGCCGAGGTCTGAGCTGCGGCGGGCGGCTGCGGCTCCGCCGCGGTCGGGTGGGCCTCGCTGGTCCCTTGTTCCGTCTTTGGTGTTGCGACCTCGGCGAGGTCGGCCGAAGCGCCGTGGATCTGCGGCGGGCTGGGGGTGGGCTCCGCCTTAACCGGGGGCGGGGGCGGCGGCGGCGGTTGCTCGATGACCAGCTGAATGGGGACCAGCGACGGAATTTCTGCCGGGGTCGACCGCCAGCCGATGAGCGACAGCAGGGGCAAAGAGTGTAGCAGCAGCGAAAGGATCAGTCCGCGCGGAAGCCCGCGATTGGGCTGCGGCCGTCGCTCGGGTATGGCAATGGAGCCTGCCGCGGCAGCTCGCTGAGAGAATGACCGCGGGACTAGGCGGCGCAGCCCCGTCACTGCTCGATTGCTTCGGGAAAGCGCAGCCGCAGAGTCAAATCCATGGCCGGCTGCTGGTACCATTGCGGCAAGGGCGGGAAGCGGCCTACCGCGGTGACCATCTGCTCGATCCGCTGATCGATGTCCGGGTAGCCGGAGCTGTCCTTGACGGCAATGCGCGCGATCGTCCCGTCGCCGAGGACCAGGATCGCGAGGGCCGTCTCACCGCGCCTGCCGCCAACGAAGGCCGGTGGCAACAGATCGATGTGCCGCCGCGTCAATGTAACGAGATAGGCGAGGTAGTCGTCGCGCGTAGCGGCCGGCCCGGGGATACCGGTATCCTTCGTCGCATTACTGAACACCTCGTCCAGGCTGCGCGGCGCGCGCGCCGGTGGCCTCGGTTGCGGCGGTGCCGGCGGCGCCGGCTGGAGTACCGGATCGACGGCGGCCGTCTCCACCCGCGGCTTCGGCTTCGGTTTCGGCGGTGGCGGCGGCACTTCCGCGAGCTTCGTCTCTTTCGGCGCAGGCGGGGGCGCGGCCGGGGGTGGCGGCGGAGGAGCCGGGGTCGCCACGGGTACGTCTGGCCGCGAAGACATCTTGCCGGTGTCTTCGGAAGCAAGCGGCCCGGAAGGAGGCGACTTCTGCTCTTGCTTCATCGGCGGTGGGGGCGGCTGCTCGACGACCAGTTGGACCGGGATCGGGGCGGTAATTTCAGGCGCCGCGCTGCCCCAGGCGATGAGCCCTGCCAACGGCATCACATGCAGCCCGACCGAAATGAACAGACCCGCACTGGCGACCCGCTCGCGCAGCGCCGGTAAAAGCTCCAGTGCAGCTTGCGGCGGCAACGTGTCGAGCGGTTCGGGCTCCGCGACCTCGATCGGACACAGCGCGAAATCGAGATCCGTCTCCGAATCTGGCTCGGGCAGCGGCCGCTCGGCCAGACCATGCCAGGATTGTCGCGGCCGGCCGAGCGCGCTCTCGAACAGTTCCAGGAGGCTGGTTTCCTGCATCCCCCCGCCCGCTTTCAGCTCGCCATCTCGGAGAGGCTGGCGAGTTCGAGCCAAGCCGCCTCGTCGAGGGTCTTGACCCCCAGCGCCACCGCCTTATTCGCCTTCGATCCGGCATCGACGCCGA
>DASYOB010000027.1:0-43881 GCA_036008175.1 Allostellaceae bacterium | reverse complement strand
GGTCAATGGCGAGAACCGGTTGATCTCCATGTCTTGCCAATGCTCGCCGCGGTCGCCGCTGCGAAAGAGGCCCATGCGGTTGGCGAGGAACACGGTGCCGGGCGCCGCCGCGCTGCACGCCAGCGCGTGGCCGTCGAGCATGCCCTCGATCTCGGTCTGGCTGCCGATCCGGCTCCGATATTTCGGCTCCTCGCAGAAGCGGATCAGGTCGGCGGTGCAATCCTCCCAGCTGTCGCCGGCGTTGCGGCTGCGCATCGCGCCGTTCGCCTCCATCGTCGCGTAGATGTCGTCGGGCGAATTGGGGTCGACGTCGAGTCGCATGACGCGGCAGGCGAACGCCATGTGCACGCGGTTGGGCAGACCCGGATCGGCCAATTTCTTCCAATGGTCGCCACCGTCGTCGCTGCGGTAGACGACGATCGGGCTGGCGCCGGCATAGATGCGGCGTGGATCCTTCGGGTGCACGAGCACCGACCAGATATCGGCCTCGGCCTCCGGCAATGGCAGGCGTTCGAACTTGCCTCCCCGATTGGCGCTGCGAAAGAGTCCCTTGGTGCTGCCGACCAGCACGGTATCGCTGTCGCCCGAAGGCACGGTGATCGCGTGCACCTCGGCGTCCTCGGGCAGCCCGCCGCCGAGCCTCTCCCATTTGCCGCCGCCGAGTGCCTGACGAAAGACGCCGGCCAGATTCCCGCTATGGGACATGCCCACGGTGCCCGCCACGCCGGCGTAAACATGCGTCGTCCCCGCCATCGTTTCCTCCTCTCGGCCAAGAGTGCCTGAAGCGATCATAGCGTGGCCCGCGCGCTTGTCACAAAATTCGCGGCGCGAGTATGGTGCGCCCGCCACAACGGAGGAATGCAACAATGAGCGACAACGCGAAGCGAGAGCGTCGCCGGATCGGCCGCAACGGACCGGAGGTGCTGGCGATCGGGCTCGGCTGCATGTCGCTGTCCGGCACCTATGGGCCGAGCGACGACAAGGCCGCCGAGGCGCTGCTCCAGCGCGCGGTCGAGCTCGGCGTCGACCATTTCGACAGCTCGGATATGTATGGCTGGGGCCACAACGAGGAATTGCTCGGCCGCGCGCTGAAGGGGCGGCGCGACAAGATCGTCATCGCGACCAAATTCGGCCAGACCCGTCAGCCCGGCGGCGCCAACGGCGTCGATGGCCGGCCCGAATATGTGCAGCAGGCGTGCGAAGCCAGCCTGAAGCGGCTCGGCATCGATGAGATTGACCTTTACTACCAGCACCGCGTCGATCCCAAGGTGCCGGTCGAGGACACGGTCGGCGCGATGAGCCGGCTCGTCGAGCAGGGCAAGGTACGGCATCTGGGGCTGTGCGAAGCGCGCCCCGAACGCATCCGCCGGGCCCATGCGGTGCACCCGATCGCCGCGGTGCAGAGCGAATTCTCGTTGCTGTACCGGCAGGAGGCGATGGAGACGCGCCAGACGACGCGCGAGCTCGGCATCTCGTTTGTTGCCTACGCACCGCTCGGCCGCAGCCTTCTGGCCGGGGTCGTTCCCGATTTCGCCAATCTGGCGGCCGGGGATACCCGCGCGCGGCATCCCCGCTTCGAGGGCGAGAATTTCCAGAAGAACCGGGCATTGGTCGAGCGGGTCGAGGCGATCGCCGCCGACAAGCGCTGCACCGTGGCGCAGCTCTGCCTCGCCTGGCTGTTGGCGCAGGGGCCCGACGTGCTGCCGATCCCGGGCACGAAACGCATCGAGCGGCTCGAAGAAAATCTCGGCGCCCTCGACGTCCGCCTCACCCCCGAGGAAGTCGAGACGATCGGCCAGATGGTCCCGGTCGGCGCCGCCGCCGGCACCCGCTACCCGGAAGGCGGCATGAAGGGCGTGTATATCTAAAGGTGAACCACAGAGGCACAGAGTACGCAGAGAAGAAACATTGGAATTTTAATCTTTCCTCTGCGTCTCTGTGGTGAATTTCCCTATTTCAAATCCACGAACTCGACCCAGTTCGGCATCTTGCCCATTTCGTGCTGCTTGGTCGGCTTGAGCGCGCCGTTCGCCTCGATCGCGTAGACCGTCATGTGGTTTGAGTCGAGCCCGACCGAGAGCAGGAACTTGCCGCGCGGCTCGATCCCGAAGCCGCGCGGCGTCGTCTCGGTCGGCCAGCGGCCGACATGGGTCAGCGTGCCCTTCTGCGGATCGATGCGAAAACCGATCAGGCTGCTGGTCTTGCGCTCGCTGCCGTAAAGGAAGCGGCCGTCCGGGGTGACGTGGAGGTCGGCCGCCGCCGGCTGTTCCTTGTAGCCGCCCGGCGGCCCGGTCTCCACAAACCCCAGCTCCTTCAACGTGCCATTGTTCTTGTCGACGGCATAGGTTCCGACCGTCGCCGTCGTCTCGGTGATCAGATAGAGAAACCGCCCGCTCGGGTGAAACGCCATGTGGCGCGGGCCGGCGCCCGGCTTGGTCTTGATCTCGCCCGGATTGTTCGGCGCCACCTTGCCACTCGCCAGGTCGAACTTCAGCTGCAGGATCAGATCCTGCGCCAACACGCTGCAATAGGCGTATTTGTTCGCGGCATCGAGCAAGACGCAATGCGCCTTCGGCCGGTCCGAGATCACGTGGTCCGGCGGCGCCTGCACTTTGCCATCGACGGCGATCGGGTTGATCGTCAGCTTGCCATTCGGATAGGACGCGCAGAGCAGCCACTTTCCGGTCCGGTCGACCGTGGTATAGGCCATGCTGGCATCGAGCGGCGAATTGCCGAGATGCGACAGCTTGCCCGTCGCCTTGTCGATCGCGAAATTCGCCACGGTAAAAGGTTCGCTGCGCAATGCCGCGTAAAGGAAACGGTGGTCGGGGCTCAGCGCCATCGGCATGCTGGTGGGCGACGGCTTGTCGGTGCCAGGGATCGCCACCTTGTCGATCACATCGAGATCGCCGGTGGCCCGGTTCATCGCCAGCACATAGATGCTGGGATCGCCGGCATTCGAGACGTAGACGGCCGTCTCCGGTGTGGTTTGCGCCATCGCCTTGCCTCCGATTGCCGGGCGCGGCGCCGTGGCAAAGGCTGTCGCGCCGCCGATCCCGATGCCCAGTACCCGCCGCCGGGTAATCTGCCCGCCTTCCATTCTCAACCCCCGCGGCTAGCGCTGCAGCTCGCGGGCAGCGCGCGCCGCCGGCCGCTCGGCGCAGCGTTTCGACCAATCGGCCGCCTTGGGCACCGCGGAGAAATCGATCCGCGCCGGCCGCGCCCAGGCCAAGATGCTGGCGACGTTGAGGTCGGCGACGGTGAAATTCGCGCCGAGCAGGTATGGTTGGTTAGCGACCGCCGCATCGAGCACTTTGAGCGGCGCCGCTAACTCGCGCTCGCACTGGTCGGCCAGCGCCGGGTCGCGCTTGTCCTCGGGCAGGAGCGCGCGGTGGAACATCGCGGTCAGCACCGGCCGCTCGACCTCGGTCATTCCCCAAAAGCTCCATTGCCAGGTCCGCGCCTCGTCTTCGAGCCGCGCCGGATAGAGGCTCCCTGCGCCGTATTTCTTGGCGAGATACAGGTTGATCGCCATCGATTCCCAGAGGACGACCCCGTCATCGTCGATCGCCGGGATGTGGCCGTTCGGGTTGATCTTCAGGAATTCGGGCGTGCGGCTGCTGCCGTCGTTAGTACCGATCGGGATGTTCTCGTAATCGAGCCCCAGCTCCCGCGCCATCCACAGGGTGCGGAAGGCGCGCGAGCGCGGGATGCCGTAGATCTTCATCGCCATGATCCCCTCCTTCGCTTTTTTGCGAACCTCGCATGCGATGGGGATCGCGGGCAACCGCCACCGTCGGTCACCCGAAGTCGGCTGGCGCTATGCCGCCCGTGGCCTGGGTTCGTGCGTCTTGACGAAATGGCGCTCGACGCCCTTCGCGGGTTCGGGACGATGCCTTGTGTCCTGCTCGGGTTCGAGCGGCGCTGAACCTGTGCCCCCGGCGACCCGAGCCTCCCGCTGCATCTCGGTGGTCACCGTCATGCCGCCGAATGTCGCCTCGGTCCTGAGGCTGGTCTGCGAGCTGGGCAGCGGGCTGAAGGCGGCAACAACCTTGTCCAGAGCGGCGAAGAGAAGGTCGCTCGCGTAACCGGCGGCGAAGGCCAGGGCCAGCGGCGATAGCGCGACGAGGCCGGAGGCGGCGGAGCCGCCAAAGCTGGAGATCGGGGAATTGCCATTGATGAACCAGCCGACCGCGAGCCCGCCCAGCGCGCCGATATGCACCCGCAATGTGTAGCTGACCCGCGTGTCGTAGGCGTAACTCAGCTTGCCGACCGGGTCGGACAATTTTCGCAGAATAAAGGCGAATGCTCCGAGCGCTCCGTACAGCAGCGGCAGGATATAACCGGCGAGCGAACACAAAACAACCTCGAGTTCTCCTTTTAGTTTCATATAGTCTCTGGTGAATTTCTGTATTTCTGGGCGAATATGATGTTGCTCGTCATTGGCTACTTCGTTGAAGTTTAATTCATTTTCTTGAAACGGTCTGAAGAAGGGCAGCAGATGGATTGCCAAGGCATAATTCGCCTGGGCGGTGGCGCGCCGGCGCAGGTTGGCCCATTCCTCGGATTGGCTCGACCCGGAAGCTTGCGCCGCCACCGGTAGGTTCCGCCACTCGGCCTCGACATCACTCAGGCGTTTGCTGACCAACGAACCGGCCAGATAATACAACTGGCAGATCAGCAGGACACCGAGAAGGACGTAAAACTGCACCTTGTAACGGCGCCTCGCGACCTCGACCGGTCGGATGCTCGACAGCAAACCGTACGCATTCCAGAAGCGCGTCTCCAGTTCCGCATCGGCGAACCCGCCGGTGTCCGTAACCGAGTGGTGCGCGTCGGTTATCGCGACGACCACATCGTTCGGCACCTGAAAGCTTTTCGCGACGGCGCATTGCAGCAAGCTATGCGCTTCGGATACGGCCCTACGCGGATTTCCAAGCGGATCGACGGTCAGGTTTGTATTCGGTTGTTTTCGTCTTCTGTGGATCATTATCGTGATCCCCTCCCCGGCGAATGAGTTGCATTCTACACCGTCGCGTCCCCGGCGAGTGTGATGCAACTCACAGGTCGGTGGCCTAATTTAGCTCCGCATTTTGGGTGCCGAGCGCGTATGAGTGCTTCGCGCGGACTACGCCCTCTGTCGCAGCGGCAGCAGGTCAGGCCTGCCGCTCGTTTTCGCACGGCGCCAGTGGCCACCCGGCTGAGGGCATTCCCCGAAAAGCTAGTCGCCGCGCTTCAAGGGGCTAGCAGCGGAATAAAAGTGCCGGCTACTCCGCGGCTGCTTGCAGCGGCCGGGTCGCCGCCTGCATCTGCCGGTCATAGGCCTGTTGCCAGTCGAGCCCGGCTTCGGTCAGGAAATCCCCGCTGCGCACTGGGTACATCTTCTCCGGATCGTCGACCCCTGGCGGCATCGTGCCGTTCTTGGCCAGCGCCCGGGCGGCCGCAAGCAGCCGGCGGCGGGTGCGCATGATCATCATGTCGCTGGGGCCGAGATGCTCGGACAGGTGGTCGGTGATCGGCCCCATGCTCTCGGTCACCGCCTGGTCCTGCGCATGGATGCCGGCGATGCCGGTAAAGTTGCCGCCGTGCGCCTGCGCCTCGCGGTTGACCAGCCAATCGTTCTCTAACCGGCCGTTGAGCCGCCAGCGCCCGTACCAGTCCGTCGTATTGGGTAGGTAGTCGAACACGCGTCCAAAGCCGGGCATCAGCTTGCCGTTGCGATCGTCGGTGACGAATGCCGGCTCGTGCCGCCATCTGAGGCTGACAAACATCGTGTGGTGGTCGTCCATCGGCACCCAGGCGCGGTTGTGCAGGTGGGTGGCGAACTTGCCCTGCGGCGTCTGCGTCCAGAACGGCAGCATGAAATTGGCAAAGCGCCAATAGGTCTCGCCCGGATTGGCCTCGCGATAGGCCGCGTACATGGTGCCGACCTCGGTATCGGCAACGTTGTAGTCGGGCGCCCGGTTGGTCACCGTATAGCGCAGCAGCGCATCGTCGGGGAGCGTATCGGGCCCGATGCTGCCGGCGTGCAGAAAGCCGAAATGGCAGGTGTCGATGTCGCCTTCGAGCGCCTGCAGCCAATTGCATTCGCGCTGCGCGAAATTGATCGTGACTTCGGCCTCGGGCAGCAAGGTCGCCTCGATCATCGGCAGCGGCGGCGCCTCCTTTCGTTCGCCCATATAGACCCAGATCAGGCCGTTGCGCTCGACCGCCTTATAGGCCTTGGCCTTGACCAGATGCTTGAAGTCGCGCTCCGGCGGCACGCTCGGCATGTCGACGCAATTGCCCTCGGCATCAAATTTCCAGCCGTGATAGACGCAGCGGATGCCGTTCTCCTCGTTGCGCCCCAAAAACAGCGAGGCGCAGCGGTGCGGGCATTTCTGGTCCATGACCCCGACCCGACCGGAGCTGTCGCGGAACGCGATCAGCCTCTCGCCGAGCAGCATGAGGCGCATCGGCGGCCCATCCGCTTTCAGCTCCGACGACATCGCCGCCGGCAGCCAGTATTGCCGCATCAGCTTGCCCATCGTCGTGCCCGGGCCGACCCGGACCAGATCGTCGCTGTCCTTGCGGTTCATCGCGGGCTCCTCTCGTCTGACCGTGTCATTCGGGGGCGCCGCTCACCGGCGAACACGGAATCCATGAGCACGATTCTCTGGAATATGGGTTCCGGACCCGGCCCTGCGGGCCGTCCCGGAATGACTGGTTTGAATTGCTGATGATCACGCCCAGAACGCGAAGCCGAGGCCGGTGCCGGTGCCGGCCGGGGTGCGATACCCCGGTTCGTAGAGGGACCATTCGAGCGAGAGAGGTTCGATCGCGCCGGCGACGCAGATCCAGTTGCGGATCTCCGAGCTGCCGGAATTCAGCTTCTCGCGCGGCAGGGCCTGGATCGCCTCGGCATCCTTGCGGCGCAGCATGTCGATGAAACCGCGGTCGAGCGCCTCGTCGACGACGAAATGCGACAGCCCGCCCGAGCCGACGATGCCGACCCTGATGTCGCCTGGATAGGATTCGACCGCGGCGCGGATCGCCTGGCCGAGCTTGTAACAGCGCCTTGGGGTCGGCTGGTTCGGTGGGTAATAGGTGTTGATGCAGATCGGCACGATTGGCACGGGGTCTTTCATGATCCGCTTGTGGACAAAGCCGATCGCGTGGCCCTCGCCCTGCCCGTCCGGCACTGCGGCGGACGCGGCGATGTCGAACTCGCGGTCGATCAATGCGTCGATCAGATGCCGCGCGAGCCGGGCATCGACCGGATAGTCGCGCGGCTCCCTTTCCTCGTACCAGCGCGCGGTCGCCCGCCGCGCCCATTCCGGGCCTTTGAACTCGGGGCCGAGCGGCACGTTCGGGATCGTCGCGCCGTAATAGACCAGGATCCCCGGCATGTTTTCGTGATGGTACAGCTCATCCTGGTCGTCGCCGACGACGATCAACGCGTCGAGTCGGGCTTCGCGCAGAAAGTCGCCGAGCCTCGACATCGCGCCCTCGACCGCCTCGTGCCGGGCCTGCATACGCTCCGGCGCGATCTCTGCGGCGACGCCTACGGGCGCGCGGCGCAGCTGATCCTCGTAAGTGGTCGGGCGGCCCTCGACATCGAGCAGATTGCTGCGCCGCGAGTCGCGCTCATAAAAGCGCGGCCAGTCGGTCGGCGGCGCGTTCAGCATCGGCGTGTGCGAGGTACCCATGCCGAGGACGATTCGGGCCATCGCGCCCCTCCAGTTGCATTTTGCCGCATCCTACCGCAATCGGCGCAAAACCGGGAGCGCCGCGGATGATGTCGGCAACCGAGGCACGCTTTATTTGGACGCCAACGCCCAGGCCCCGTTCCAGTCATTGGCAGGCGGATGCTCGCGGAAATGTTTGATGCGGGTGAGGAAAACCTCGCTCGGCTTGTCTTCCGGCGCGAGCGCCAGGCAATTCTTGAAGCCGGTCTCGGCCTCGTCCCACGCCTGTTTGCGATAAGCGACGAGCGCCGCCTCAAAAGCGTCGCGCAATTCGAGCTTCTCGTTCGCGACCTCGCCCTTGCGGCCGAGCAACTCGAAGATACGCTCGGGCTCGGTCTTGCCGACGACAAGTACGGTATCGATCTCGCGCGTCTCGATCGCCTCGGCGGCGAGGCGCTGCGTCGCCTCGCTGATCAGGACGCGCGTGCCATAGGCCTTTCCCGCGCCTTCCAGGCGGGAGGCGAAGTTGACCGTGTCGCCGATGACCGTGTAGCTGCGGGTCTGCTCGGAGCCGATGCTGCCGACCACGACTTCGCCGGTGGCGATGCCGACGCGAATGGCAACCCTTGGCAGGCCGCGGCGAACGCCCATCAGATCGGGCAACTCGGCCTGGAACGAGGGGAGCGCAGCGAGCTGCTCAAGTGCGGCGAGGCAGGCGAGCCGCGCCTGCTCCTCGGCGCCGGTAAAGGGCGGTCCCCAGAATGCCATCACCGCGTCGCCGATATACTTGTCGATAATGCCGCGATTGTTCCGCACCGGCTCGGAGATGACGGTCAAATACCGGTTCAGCACGTTGACGAGGCCGGTCGGGGTCATGCCCTCGCTGAAGCCGGTGAAGCCCTGCATGTCACAGAAGAGGATCGTCATCTCGCGGCGCGAGCCTTGCGGGCCGGTCAGCTCCGGGCGATCGATCAACCCGGCGACAATGCGCGGATCGACGTATTTGCCAAATGTCTCGCGGATCTGCGCCTTCTTGCGCAGCTCCGCGATCATGTTGTTGAAGGCGTGGGTCAACCGCCCGACTTCGTCCTTCGATGTCACCCGCACGACCGTATCGAGCAGGCCCTGCTCGACCGCGGCGGTACCGGCCAGAAGCCGGCGCATCGGGCGCACCAGGCCCAGCGTGACGGCGCCAGCCACGGTAATTCCAAGCAGCCCAGCGATAACCAGCAGCACCAGCCCGATCTCGACGACGCGCATCTGATAATCGCGCGTGCCGACGATGGCGTTGCCGGCCAGCTGCCGCATCTCGGTGCGAACGCCATCGAGCCGGCGGTCGATATCGTCGCGGATGCGGTCTAGCTCGCTGAGGTAGCGGGCGACTTCGGGCGACCGATCGTCGGCACCGGCTGAACTCGCCCCGGCGGCGGCAAGCAGCTTGTCGTAATCGGTCTCGTAATCCCGGCGTATCTCCTGCACGAATTCGACGCGAGTATCGAGCCGGGCGAGCTCGACGTTGTCGTTGAAATCGAGCGGGTCGGCGATCTGCTCGTTGATGTGCCGGCGAGCCTCGGCTAAGTCGTCGTCGCTTGCCTTTCCGGCCGCCGCGGCGCGTTTCTGCAGATCGGCGATCTTGGAGTCGTCGCGCGGGCTTTCCAGGTAGGCGATGATCAGGCGCCGGATAAATGCCGATTCCTCGACCGAGCGAATATTGGCGTCCGCCAGGCTGACATAAGCCGGAAAGTAGTTCTGATCGAGGATAACGAGCTGGCTGTCCACGGTGTGTGTCATGCGCAGGCTTAGCAATGCGGCGGCGCCCATCAGCACTAGCAGCCCGACCGCGATGCCGAAGATCTTGAGCGCTATCGTCAGCCGCATTGTGCCTCCGAGCGGCACCCGCCGGAGCACCTCAGGCTTGCTGGAGTTGCCGAAAACCCCGCCGGCATGCAAATCATCGGTCGCAATCGGCGCAATACCTTCGCCGAGGCGGTTCGGCGTCGCCGGTAACGGATCCAAGATTTCGACAGAGCCGGCGCTCGGCGTCTCTCCTGTTCTTTGCAGGACATCTGCAGGCATCAAGGTTCCTTCGCGGCCGCAACCGGCGCATCTCTCGGGCGCCGACGGAACGCGACCATAACACGCGAATGTGGCGATTTTGCCGGTCGCTTTCGTCGGCGCGGGCGCCGACGCAGAGGTGGGATCGCGCGATGCCCGCTCAGCGCGGTCCTTAACCCTTGATGGTTAACGCCGTCTTACTTTTTGCCGCCGCAGACAGTGTATTGCGCGCGCATCACCGTCGCCTGCGAGGCCGCATAGGCGCGGAAGCCCTGCGGATCGAGGGTGGTCGCTTGCTGAAATATCGGCTTAGCCTGCTCGCAGAACTGCCCGGTCGGGACGCTGCCCTCCTTCTGCGCGGCCTCGTTCGCGAGCGTGGTGTTCCACCGGTCAAACCCGGCATTGCCATGGAAATGCGCGATCAGCGCCTTCTGATACGCGACGATCGGGTCGCGGTTGCGCAGCCGAAACTCAGCATAGGTGGTGTTCTGACAGGCCGAACTGGCGACCATCACGTCGGTCATGAAGCGAATCGCCTGCTCCGCCTCGATCGCGCTTGCGGTGTAGCAACTCGCCGCGGAACTGCCTGTCGCCCTGGATTTGCTTGCCGCAAAGCCCGGCTGCTGCGCCGCGGCGGCCAGAATCGCGGCCAACACGATGGCTTTCTTCACGACATCCCCCAATCCGATACTCCCCGACCACGCGACGATACGCATCTCGCCAGTAATTGCAAGAAGGTGGCGAGCTGTTCGCCTTTCTCGACTTAGGGTCGTTGAATGGCCGATAAAAGAACGTAACACGCTTGGGCAGGTGTTTGCCTTTCGCGGCGGCCACCCTCCTTGCTGCAATCGTGGCCGGAGCGGCATAGTCGCGCGATGATTGTGCTGTTCACCGATTTCGGGCTGTCCGGCCCCTATACCGGCCAAGTCATCGCGGTGCTGCAGCAGGCCGCACCCGAGGTCCCGATTATCCAGCTTTTCGCCGACGCACCGGCCGGGCGACCAAAGCCTTCGGCGTATCTGCTCGCCGCCTATGCCGGCTGGTTTCCGGCCGGTACGGTGTTCCTCTGCGTTGTCGATCCGGGGGTCGGCAGCGAGCGGCGGCCCTTGATCGCCGAGACCGACGGGCGGGTCTATGTCGGACCAGATAACGGGTTGTTCGCGATCGTCCTGCGCCGCGCTGCGTCTTCGACCGTGTCGGAGATCACTTGGCGCCCGCCGACGCTGTCGGCGAGCTTTCACGGCCGCGACGTGTTCGCTCCGATCGCGGCGCGACTGGCCCAGGGCGAACCCGCCGTGGCGATGGCACAGCCGGTTACGCCGGCGCGCTGCCTCGATTGGCCCGATGACCTCGCCGAGATCGTTTACCTCGACCGTTACGGTAACGCGATGACCGGGCTGCGGGCGGAGTGTGTGCCCGAAGCCGTGCGACTGCAGGCCGGGGGGCGAACGCTGCGCCACGCACGCACCTTCTCGGCAGCGCCATCGGGCGACGCCTTCTGGTACGTCAATTCGAATGGGTTGGTGGAGATCGCGGTCAATGGCGGACGCGCCGACCGCGCGCTCAACCTTTCGATCGGCAGTCCGGTCGCAGTCCTCGGTTAATCGCCGACTGCGGCGGCGGGAGGAGGGAGCACCGCCGCGGGCAGCCTCATCGATTGGTGGCGCCGCTGTACTCGATGCAGGAGCCACACGCCGCCGCTGATCAAAACGAACACGCCGAGCATTGCCAAGCCGAAATAGCGGCCGATATCGCCGAGGACGGCGCGGAAGGCGTGGCCGAGGAAATAGCCGACCGCTATAAAGCTACCCGCCCACAGGCCCGCAGCGAGGAAGTTCAATCGGAAAAACCGTTCCCAGCGTACGGCGCTCAAGCCCACCGCGAACGAAGAAAAATTGCGTATGCCATAAATGAAACGGAACGACAAAATAAAGCCGGCATCGTAACGTTCGACCCAATGCAACGCCGCGTCGACCCCGTGCCGCCAGCGCGGGAAGCGGTCGAGCAGCCTGACCCCGAATTGGCGGCCGAGCCAGAAATAAAGCTGATCTCCGGCGAAGCTGCCAAGCCATGCGGCGATCAGCAACAGCAGCGGATCGACGAGACCCTGCGCCGCGGCAAAACCGGCGAACAGGATCAGCGTCTCGCCCTCTAGGAACGTCCAGACAAAGGCGATGACGTAGAAACAGGCGCCGTTATGCGCAATGAGCTGGTTTATGTCCATTGGCTGTTTCTAACGCGTCTCCTAGTTGCGGATGTCGGCACGGCTGTATCTGACCCTCGCGACGGGCAAAGCAGCCATGCTAAAAGCTTCGGGCCGTTCGGTCGAGCGGAATCCGGCCGCCCCGCACGCTTCGCGGCTTGCGGGTCGCCGAGCGGCTCCGCTTTCGATGTCAAGGAGGACCGGTGGAAGCGCACGAGATCGCCGAAACGATCCATGAGCAGAGTGAGCCGCATGCTCACGCGACGCCCGATACCTTGCGCAAGATCACCGGCATCTATGTCGGCGTCGTCGCGATGTTGCTGGCGATCGCGACCCTCGGCGGCGGCAACGCCACAAAGGAAATGCTGAGCGCCAATATTCATGCCTCCGACACGTACAACTTCTATCAGGCGAAATATATTCGGCAGCTCCAGTACGAAGCCACCGCCGAGCAAATACAATTGCTCGCGGCGGCTGGAACCAGCCTGTCGCCTGAGCAAGCCGCCAAGGCCGCCGAGGTGGTGAAGCATTATCGCGACACGGCGGCGCGCTACGAAAGCGAGCCGGCGACTGGCAACGGCAAGAAGGAGCTCCTCGCCAAAGCGCATGAATGGGAGGAACGCCGCGACATCGCGGCAGCGCAGACCCCGAATTTCGAGTTCGCCGAAGCCGCGTACCAGATCGCGATCGTGCTGGGATCGGTGGCGATCGTCGCCGCCTCGCCGTTGATCCTCTGTGTCAGCGCGGGGCTCGCGAGTCTTGGCATCCTGCTCACGCTCAACGGATTCCTCCTGCTGGTACCGCTCGGACCAGGGTGATCGCCGAGCGCGCTCGGTCCGCTACGTCGCTTTAACCGATCATCACCCGGAACAATTAATAAAATCTGCCGCTCAGCCGCCGGCGAATTCCGCGATAAGCACATTGAAGCGGTCGGCCGCCTCATACTGGACCCAATGTCCGGCGCCAGGCACCACGGCGAACCGGGCCTCCGGCTGAATCCTCTGCAATAACCGCTTCCGCTCCTCAACATGCGGATAGGCGGTGGCGTCGTGCTCGCCCCAGATGCCGTCGAGCCGCCCCTTGACCTTGGGCAGCGCCTCGATCAGCGCGCCCGAGCGCGAGAAGCGGCGGCTGCGCATGCGGGCGCGTGCATGGTTCGTCTTCTGCAGCCAAAGCGCCAGCTCGTCGATCTTAGCGAGATCGTGGATCATCAGCTGGTTGAGGTTGTAGCGATGGGTCGCAAATTCTTCGCCCTCGGTGGCGTCGGGCTTGACCCGCTCCAGCGGCGTCGGTGAGCGCTCGAGACCCATGCCGTTGGAGCCGACGACCACGAAATGGCGCAGACGGTCGCCAAGTTGGGCCGCGACGCTGCCGCCGATGACGCCGCCAAAGGAAAACCCGGCAAGGCGCAGCTCCGCGCTCGGCGGCACGATGTCGTCGAGTCCGCCCGTAATGATCGCGGCGAGATCCTCCGCCGTCCACGGTTCCGGCGGCGTCGCCGAGTCGCCGAGACCTGGCAGATCAGGGGCTATCACCTGGAAACGCTGCGACAGCGGCCGCACGTTGCGGATCCAATGCGTCCAGGAGCCGTAGCCGCCGTGCAGCAGCACCAGCGGCGGGCCGCTGCCCCATATCCGCCAGACCAACACGCCGTCGCCGCACGGCGTTTCCACCCGCTCGGCCTCGGCCGCGATCCCCTCGACAAACGCCACCGTCGTTTCGCTGATCAGCGCCACCGCTCGCCTCGCATAACATCCCTCGCCTTGCATAAATCGATCCATAGCCTGATATCGAGATTTCCGCCGCCCGCCTACATCTATCGATGCAGGGGAGGTCGGCACCGGCGGCCCTGGAGCCTGAGCATGGCGACGATTCTGATCGGCAATTGGTGGGCGCTGGCGCTGCGTGGGGCGGCGGCGATCCTGTTCGCGATCCTCGCGTTCCTGTGGCCGGCGATGACCGCCGCCGCACTGGTCCTGCTGTTCGCCGCGTATGCGCTCGTCGATGGGGTCTTCGCGATCATCGCGGCAGTGCGCGCCGCCCGGCACCACGCCCGATCGTGGCCTTTGCTGCTCGAAGGGATCCTCGACCTCGGCATTGCGGCAATCGCGTTTCTGTGGCCGATGACCGCGCTGGTCGCGCTGATCTACCTGATCGCGATCTGGGCGGTAATCACCGGGATCGCGCTGATCGCGGCCGGCATCGCGTTCATCAGACTCAACGGCGAGTGGCTGCTCGTGCTGAGCGGGATGATTTCGCTGCTGCTCGGCATCATCCTGTTCGTGCAGCCGGCCGCAGGAGTCGTTGCGCTCTCCTGGTGGCTGGGCATTTACGCGCTCCTGTTCGGCATCGCGCTGCTGGCGGCAGCCTTCCGCCTGCGCCATTACGGTCCCGTCTAGTTCGCGCACCAGACCGTTCTCCTCTCTTCCCGCGGCGGCTTGCGATCCTCATATCAACCGAGGCCGGTTGAACGGAGCCCGGTTTGACGGCGCGGAGTCGAGCGATGTCGAAACGCCAGCTCGAAGCGATGATGTGGGCCGATGCCTGTGCGGCGATGGAGCGCGCGCAGCGGCTGCAGCGGCAGTTCTTCCATCATGCGACCGCCTCATGGGAGGCGCCGATCGACGTGTTCGAAACCAGCGAGGCATTGCTCATCCTCGTCGCGCTTCCGGGTGTCGAACTCGACACCATCAACGTTACCTTGGATGCTGGGCTCCTCGTCGTCAGCGGCGAGCGGCCGCTGCCGCGCGAGCTGAACGACGCTCGCATCCTGCGGCTGGAGATCCCGCACGGCCATTTCGAGCGCCGGATCGAGTTGCCGCCGGTGCCGTTCCAAATTTCAGGCCGGCATCTCGCCAATGGCTGTCTGATGCTCCGCCTGAAAAAGGGGTAGCCTCTATGGACCGCACCGAGCAGCAATTGCGCATGGCCGATAGCGGCTTGCCGCCGTCGCCTCCGGCAAGCGCGCCCGAGGCGCCGAATGCGCTCGAATCGCTTCCCGCCGACGCGCTGATACTGATCCCGACGCGCAATCTCGTCCTGTTCCCCGGCACGGTGCTGCCGATCACGCTCGGCCGGCAGCGCTCGACCACGGCGGCGCAGGCAGCGGTCCGGCTCAGCCGCCCGATCGGCCTCATTCTGCAGCGCGACCCGACGATGGACGATCCGATGCCGGTCGATCTGCACCGGGTCGGCACCGAGGCCAACGTGCTGCGCTATGTGACGAGCCCGGACGGCAGTCATCATGTGATTTGTCAGGGCGAGCGGCGCTTTCGCGTAATTGAGTTTCTCGACGGCTTTCCGTTTTTCGTGGCGCGCGTCGAGCGGATCGCCGAGCCCGAGGGGCAGAGCAAGGAGATCGACGCCCGTCTGCTTAATCTGCGCAACCTGGCGCTCGAGGTCCTGCAACTGCTGCCGCAGACGCCGGCGGAGCTGGTTAACGCGGTGCAGGGCATCGAGACAGCGCCCGCGCTGGCCGATCTGATCGCCAGCTTCATGGATATCACGCCGCAGGAAAAACAGGAGATTTTGGAGACCCTGTCGATCGAGGACCGGCTCGACCTAGTCTCCAAGATGCTAGCCTACCGGCTCGAGGTCCTGCGGCTGTCGCGCCAGATCAGCGACCGCACCAAGGAGACGATCGACGACCGCCAGCGCGAATTCCTGCTGCGCGAACAGCTGAAGACGATCCAGAAGGAGCTCGGCGAGGGCGACGACGCGAAGAGCCAGGAAATCGCCGAGCTGCGCGAAAAGATCGCCCAGGCTCATATGCCGGAGGAGGTCGAGGCGCATGCGAAAAAGGAGCTGTCGCGGCTCGAACGTATGCCCGAGGCGGCTGGCGAATATTCGATGGCCCGCACCTATCTCGAATGGCTGATCGAGCTGCCCTGGGCGGCCGAGGAGCCGGCCGAGATCGATATCGGCGAGGCGCGTCGGATTCTCGATGAGGACCATTACGGGCTCAGAAAGGTCAAGCGCCGCATCCTGGAATTCCTGGCGATTCAGAAGCTCAACCCGGGCGGCCGCAGCCCGATCCTGTGCTTTGTCGGCCCGCCTGGGGTCGGCAAGACCTCGCTCGGCCAGAGCATCGCTCGTGCGACGGCGCGCAAGTTCGTCCGCGTCAGCCTCGGCGGCACGCATGACGAAGCCGAGATCCGCGGCCATCGACGGACCTATATCGGCGCACTGCCGGGCAACATCCTGCAGGGCATCCGCCGCGCCGGCAGCCGCTACTGCGTCATGATGCTCGACGAGATCGACAAGCTCGGCCGCGGCATCCAGGGCGACCCGGCCTCGGCTCTCCTCGAAGTCCTCGACCCGGAGCAGAACTCGACGTTCCGCGACAACTACCTCGGCGTGCCGTTCGATCTGTCGCGGGTCATGTTCATCTGCACCGCCAACGTGCTCGACAACGTCCCGGGACCGATGCGCGACCGCATGGAGGTCATCGACCTACCTGGTTACACCGAGGACGAGAAGTTCGAGATCGCCCGGCGGTATCTCGTCGCCCGGCAGCTGAAGGCGAACGGGCTCAAACCCCAGCAGGCCGAGATCACCGACGACGCATTGCGCTCGATTATTCGTGACTACACCCGCGAAGCCGGGGTGCGCCAACTCGAACGCGAGATCGGCTCGGTGCTGCGCAATGCCGCGATGAAGATCGCCGAGGGCAGCGCGACCGAGGTCGTCATCACTCCGGACGATCTGCACGAGGCGCTGGGCCCCCGCCGCTTCGAGGGCGAGGTGGCGATGCGCACCAGCGTACCGGGCGTCGCGACCGGGCTGGCCTGGACGCCGGTCGGCGGCGACATCCTGTTCATAGAGGCGGCCCGCGTGCCGGGCAAAAGCGGGCTGATCCTGACGGGGCAACTCGGCGAGGTTATGCGCGAGAGCGCGCAGGCGGCCCTGTCGCTGGTCAAGGGGAAGGCCGA
Organism: Allostellaceae bacterium; assembly: GCA_036008175.1. Classification (GTDB taxonomy): domain Bacteria; phylum Pseudomonadota; class Alphaproteobacteria; order ATCC43930; family CGMCC-115725; genus DATARH01. The sequence goes on along the minus strand of DASYOB010000027.1, from coordinate 27,025 downwards.
GGGGATTGGCATCGACCCGAAGCTGTTCGACAGCAGCGACATCCATATCCACGTGCCGGCCGGCGCCATCCCGAAGGACGGTCCGAGCGCCGGAGTGGCGATGTTCACCGCGCTGGTCTCGCTGCTGACCGGCCGCACGGTCAAGAGCGACACGGCGATGACCGGCGAGATCAGCCTGCGCGGCCTGGTGCTGCCGGTCGGCGGCATCAAGGAGAAGACCGTCGCCGCCGCACGCGCCGGGCTGAAGACCGTGATCCTGCCATCGCGCAACGAAAAGGATTACGAGGACATTCCGGAAGCCGCGCGCAACGATCTACGCTTCATCTGGGCCGAGCGGGTCGAGGAAGTCATCGACGCCGCCCTCGAATCCGCGACAGCCCCGGACGCGCCTGTCTTGGATACCGCGGCGAAATAAGCCGCGGCGGCCGCGAGTACGCCCCTCACATCAGGGCGTGTGCTATTTCGTTGTAGGGCCGCGGCTCGATGAAATGGCGGTCGCGGGTTGCCTCGTCGATATAGAAGAAGACCTGGGCGACCAGCACCATCTTGACCGTCTCGCCATCTTTGGCGAGCGGCAGGAACAACACCTTCGTATGCCGCTCCGGCTCCAGATACCGCAGCGACATGAACAGGCATTCCGAATAAAGCGGCCGGCGCCCCGCTACGCACTCGTCATAAAGCCCCAGGACATGCGTCTTGTATTCCGGACCGGGCAGCACCTCGTCGAGGTAGCGGCCGGTGGCGTTGATGCCGTGCGCCTGCTGATTAGCGGTGCCAATCAGGCGATAGCGGTAGCGCCCAGACGAGAGCACATCAACCAACATTAGATCGGGCAGCAGTCTGGGGATCTCGGTCGGATCAATATCGGTTCGCCACGGCATTAGCCGCTCGCCGCATTTCTGCCGCCAATAGTCGTAAGCCTGATGGAGCCGCGGGTCGGCGATCGGCGGCGAGGTCGGTCCGGCCGAGTACTGGCGCGCGCCGCTGAATTCGCGGGCCGTAGCGACGCGCCCGCCACCGGTATCGAATATTGCTGACAATGACTGGCGCCAATTACCCAGGTTTCGTTACGCTGAATTTCATGTGAAAGCGTAAAAAAATCGTAAAATTGTGTTCTCAGCCCGTACCGTTGCTTGGTCTAGCGGCAATCGAGCGCGCGGCCTTCGAACCGGCATCGGGCAATCATTGAGTCGTCGGGCGCGTAGAAGGTGCCGTCCCAGCCTTGCCCATTGCGCTCCATAACGAAATAGCCGAAGCGCTCGCTAGCGAAACCCTGGCGCACCGGCATTCCGTCGATTTCGGCACCGACGATTGGCGTCTTGCCCAAGGGCAACAGCGTGTCGCCGCCGGTGCCGACGACCAGCTGAGCCGGGCGCCCCGGCCCAAAGTCGTAGCTGAGAAAATCATGCAGATGCCCCGACAGCACCATATCGAGGTTGGCCGGAACATGGCCGCGTACCGCCGCCTGTTCGGTCCGGTTCGCGGCCACCCCGCTCAGATCGGCCTGGCCCATCGCCCAGAACGGCCGATGCGTCACCAGCCAGGAATGCGGCGGCACCGCCGCCAACACCGGCGCGAGCTGGGCTGCATAGGCGGCGACCTTCTCGGGCGGCGCGAGAAAATCGTCGGCATCGGCACTGTCGAACACGATGAGATCGAGCCCGCCGAGCGACAGCCGGTAGGGCTCGGTGCGGTCCGGGCAATCGGCGCGAGCGGGATAGGGATCGAGCAGGCGGAACCAGCCAGACCCGCCGCGTCGGCACAGCTCGTGGTTGCCACGCACGGTCACCCAGGGCGCCGCGGCGAGGAGCGGCGCTGCCGGATCGAACAGGTCGACCTTCCAGGTCGGCCAATTATCGCCGTGCGGGCTGCCGGCACAGCCGGCGTGTCCGGCCGGACAGGCGCCCTCGCGGTAGTAATAATCACCGACATGAATGACCAGATCCGGCCGCTTTGCTGCAGCACGCGCCGCGACCGCAGCAAAGGGCCACGCCGCAGGATTGTCGCAATCCTGCACTGCCCGCCCCTCGAGCCGGCAACCGGTATCGCCGAACACCGCGATCCGACGGACGGTCGACGGAAGGACCGGCAAAGTGACCCCGTCGGCGCTGAGGCGGGTTGTGCCGAGCGGAGCGCGCGCTTCGCACACCTGCATGGGAAAATTGGCATCGGGTCGCGCGCGCACGGTGCTGGGCAGGACGGCACCGTCGGCGGCTACCTGCGGACAGGCCGCGCCCGGCGCGATGACGGCGCGCACCGAGAGGGCGCCATCGGCGCCAAGCTCGACCCAAGCGTTCGACGACTCGGACGCGACGGCGGCGAACGGCAGCAGCGCCGCGAGCAGGCCCGCGGCAAGGCTTCGGATCGCAGACACGCGCGCCGCTCTCGGCTCAGCTCTCGAGCCTCATGCCCTTCTGCACGGTCGGGCGGGCACCGACACGTTCGCCCCAGGCAATGACGTTCGTCAGTCCGGCGCCGTCAATCAGCGCCTTGCGGCCGGCATAGATCGGGTAGATGCCGATATCGGCGATGGTGATCTCGTCGCCGGTAAGATAGGGCGAATGCGCGAGCTGCTCGTCCGCGGCGCGGAACAGATTGACGAGCCGGTCCTCGTAGAACTTGACCGCCGAATCCGGCACCTTTTCCGGCATCCGGTTGCCGAGGAAGAAGATGTTCTGCGCGGTCGGCGCGATGTCGCTGGCGCCCTCGGCGACCCATTGAAAGGTCCGCGCCCGCGCCACCGTGTTGTGCGCCCGCAGCTTGCCGGTCTTTTCCGCGAGGTAGATCAGGATCGCCCAGGATTGGATCAGGGTCAGCGGCTTGCCGTCCGGGCCCTGCGGGTCGATCAAGGTCGGGATCCGGCCAGTCGGGTTGATCTTCAGATATTCCGGCTTTTTCTGGTCGGCTTCCGCCAGGTTGAGCACGTGGATCCTGCAGGCGACGCCGCACTCGTTGACCGCGATCGCGGCGCGCTGCCCATTGCCGGTGCCGGCGGTGTAGAGCTCCATCGCTGCCCCTCATTCGCAGAGGCGCGCATCATAGCGTGCCTCAACCGACAGTAGTGTTACCGAATCGGGAGGATCTTGGCTTTAACCTTCTCGTCTGCGGCGCCTTCCGCCTTGGTGAGCGCAGCGGTGAGATCCGGGCTCGGCCAAGCCCGGCCGGCGGCCTCTTCATAGGCGCGACATGCCTGCAACACTGAAAGATCGTCGTAGAGCGGGCCGGTAACCATCAGCCCAATCGGCAAGCCATCGGCGAACCCGCACGGCACCGAGGCGGACGGGTTCTTCGTCAGGTTGAACACCCAGGTATAGCTCAGCCAATCGCGGTAATTGATCGGATCGGGCGTGCCGTCGCTTCGCGGCTCGGCATACGCGGCCGGGATCGGCATGGTCGGCGACAGGATCAGATCGTAGCGCTCGAAAAAATGGTTTAGCGCCATGCCGAGCGCGACCCGCTTGCCGATCGCGTCGACGTATTGCTGCTGGGTGATCGCTTCGCCGCTCCGGCACAGCGCCACCAGGCCGGGGTCCATGACCGCGATCTTTTCCGGCGTCATCGAGCGCAGCAGGGCCCACATGCCGGCGCCGGCCAGGACCTCAAAGACCGGCCACGGCGATTCGGAGAACGGGTCGGCCGGCTCGACGATCGCACCCTGCTCGGCGAAGACCCGGCCGGCGCGCTCCACCGCCTCACGCACCGCCGGCGCCGGCTCGTGGTAGCCAAGCGTCGGCGACAGCGCGATCCGTTTGCCCCTCATGGAGCGTTCACGCACCCGCTCGCGATAGGCAATGCCGTCATCGGGCAGGCTGTACCAGTCGCGCGGGTCCGGCCCCTTCATCGCGTCGAGCATCAACGCGGCATCTTCGACAGTGCGCGACATCGGCCCGGCATGCGCGACGTCGCCAAAGGCGGAAGGCGGGTAGACCGCGACCTTGCCAAAGGTCGGCTTGAGGCCGAAGACGCCGGAGAACGCGGCGGGGATGCGGATCGAGCCACCGGCGTCGGTGCCGACGGCAAGCGGGCAGATTCCGGACAAGACGGCGACGGCGCTGCCGCCGCTCGACCCACCCGGCGTGCGCGCGAGGTCCCAAGGGTTGCGGGTGACGCCGGTCAGGGGCGAGTCGGTCACCGGCTTCCAGCCGAATTCCGGGGTGGTGGTCTTGCCGAAGAAAACCGCGCCCTCGGCCCGCAATCGCGCCGTGGAAGGCGCGTCTTCGATCCAGGGCTGGTTCGGGTCGATCGTCTTGGAACCGACCCGGCGCGGCCAGCCGCGGGTCAATTGCGTATCCTTGATCGCGACCGGGATGCCGTCGAGCACTCCCTTGGGCGCGCCCTTCTGCCAGCGCGCCTCGGAGGCGCGAGCCTCGGCCACCGCGCTCTCCGGGTCGTAGAGAACGAACGCGTTGACCGCGCCCTCGTAGCGCTCCAGCCGGCGCAATGTCTCGGCCACGACCTCGATCGGCGACAATTGCCTGGCGCGATACCGCTCGAGCAACTTCGTTGCCGGGAGAAAGGCGATGTCCTCGGCCATGCTGCCCCTCAGGTCGTCGTCACGAGATTGATCGGCGACTCGCCGCGAACGAAACGACGCAGGTTCTCCGCCACCTCGTCCCAGCGCCGCCGCACCATCCCCGCAGTCCAGCCCGAGCAATGCGGCGTCATGATGACATTGGGCAATTCGTGGAACGGATGCCGCGACGGCCGCCGTTCGGGCTCGGCGGCGGTCGGATACTGCCACCAGACATCGATCGCCGCGCCGCCGATCGTGCCGGCGCATAAGGCTGCAAAAAGCGCGTCCTCGTCGACGATCGCGCCGCGCGCGATGTTGATTAGGAACGCCGAGGGTTTCATCAGCCCGAGCCGCCGCGCGCCGATCAACCCTTCGGTCTCCGCGCCGAGCGCGCTGCAGATCGCCACCGTGTCGCACAGCGGCAGCATTTGGTCGAGCTCGCTGAGCGGATAAACCCGCTCGACCCCGTCGCCCGGCTCGCGCGGGCTGCGGTTCGCCGCGAGAACATGGCAGCCGAAAACGGCGGCGCGCCGTGCCACTTCATGTCCGACCCGGCCGAGCCCGACAATGCCAAGGGTGCTGCCGCGGATCTCGCCGTGGGGCGCGCCGCTATGCACCCAACTCGGCGCCCAGGAGGAGCGCAAGCGAAAGTCGCCCTCGATCTCGCGAAAGCGGTGGCTCCAGACCAGCATCGTCATCAGCACGTATTCGGCGATCGCGGTCTCGTGGCCATAGGCGTTGCAAACCGCGACCCCGCGCGGCAGTGCGGCTTGCTCGATCCATTCGATCCCGGTGGCGACCGACTGCACCAATCTGACCTGCGGCGCCGGCGGATAATCCGCGCGCCAGATATTGGTGACGAGGATGTCCGCCTCGGCGGCTGCTTCCGGTGATTGCGGCAGGTCCTTCGGATTGGCGATGATCTCGAGCTTGAGCTCGGGCGGCAACTCACTCCTGATCCCCTCTGCGGTATCGGCGGCAACGTTGCCGAGAAACAGCGCCTTCACGATGTCACCGCGTGCTTGGCGAGAAAATCCTCGCGCACAGTGATGCCGAGCCCGGGCCGGTCAGGCACCTCGATCATGCCGCCCTCGACCGGGAAGCTTTCCTCGACGAGGTCGTGCAAGAGCGGGTTGGCGCCCAATGAATATTCGACGATGAACCCAGCCGGCGACGCGGCGGCGACATGCAGCCCGGCGGCGAAGGCCGGAGCGCCGGCCCAGAGATGCGGCGCCAGTTTCAGATTGTGGGCGCTGGCGAGCGCCGAGATCCGCATCGCCTCGGTGATGCCGCCGCAGATCGCCAGATCCGGCTGCATGATGTCGACAGCGCCGAGCATGGCGAGGTCGCGAAAATCGTGCCGGGTGAATTCGCTCTCGCCCGAAGCGATCGGGATGTCGGTCATCGCGCGCACCTCGGCCTGACCCCTCTTGTCGTCGGCGGTCACGGGTTCCTCGAACCAGGTCAGGTTGCACTCCTCGACGAGGCGGCAGAAGCGCTTCGCTTCGGCAACAGACAGAGTGCCGTGCGCGTCGCACATCAGTCCGACGTCGGGCCCTAGCGCCTCCCTCGCTGCATGCACGCGGCGGGCCGAATGGCGCGGGTCGCCGTCCATAATGCCGACCCGCATCTTGACGGCGCCGAACCCACCCGCCTTGACGTAGCCGAGCAGCTGCTCGCCGATCTTGTCGGGGCCGGCCCAGCCGCCTGAAGCATAGGCTGGCATTTTTCCAGCGCGGCGGCCGCCGAGCAGCCGCCACACCGGCACGCCCAATGACTTGCCGAGAATGTCCCACAGCGCGCAATCAATGCCGCTGATCGCCGATACCGTGATGCCGCGCCGGCCGAGCACCGGGAAGACCCGGCCCTCGCGCAGCGCGTAGTTCGCGCGGCTGCCATTATAGAGCGTCTCCCATAGCCGGGTAATGTCGCGCGGGTCCTCGCCGACGAGAACCGGCGCGAACTCCTCGTTGATCATAAGGGTCAGCGCCTGGTTTTGCGCCATGCCGCCGACCTGTGCCTTGGCCTCGCCCCAACCGGCCAAGCCGCATTCGGTGTCGATCCGGACCAGCGTCCCGTCGAACGAAAGGGTGCGCCCGAAATCGCTGACATGCTGCTTGTCGTGCGGGATCGGGATGTGCACCCAATACGCCTCGACCGATTTGATTCTCATGCTGCCCTCTAACTCTGTCGCTGCGTTCGGTGCCTCACCGGAAATGGCGCAGGATCTCTTCCTCCCAAAGATCGAGTTGCTCCAAATCGTAGTCGAGCGGCGAGAGGACCAGGTATTCGAGTCCGGCTTTGGCCAGTTCGGCGATGCGGGCACGGATGCGTCGCGGGCCGCCAAGGAAATAGCATTGCTGCAGATGCTCGAACGAGCGGTGCGTGCCCATGACCCGCTCGATCAACGGCCGCTGCACCCGTAGCGCTGCCGCCTCGTCGTCGGTCGGCACGATGTGCATGAAATTGAGATGGCCGAAGATGACGCTGTCCGGGGCGCGGCCGAGTTCGGCGAGTCGCGCCTGGATCTGTGTCCAGTCGCTGATGACGCTGTCGGTCGATCCGGCGGCGCGGGCGAGCCAGCCGTCGCCGCGGCGGCAGATGCGCTCAAGTACCGTGCGCGCCATGTTTTCAGGATCGGGCGAAAGCTCGGTGACAATCTTCGAGCCGCCGGCGACCCACAGCGGCGGCTTCTTCGGCAGGGGCGGATCGATCACGACATCGTCGAAATGGTAATAGTGCCCGTGATGGGTGACCGGCTCGCCGGTCCACAGCTTTTCCAGGATATCGAGGATCTCGTCGGTGCGCCGGCCGCGCTCCTTCAGCGGCACCCCGGCGACCTCGTATTCATGAGCGTCCCAGCCGACGCCGATGCCCAATTCGAAGCGGCCGCCCGAGAGGTATTGCAGGCTGGCGATGTCCTTCGCCACGAACACCGGGTTGCGTAAGGGCGGGATCAGGATGCCGGTGGCCAATGTGATCTTCTCGGTGCAGCCGGCCGCGAACGAGAGCGTCTCCAGCGGCGACAGCCAAGCGGTGCCGTAGAGCCCGCGCGCGGTCAGCAGATGCTCGACGACCCATAACGAATCGTAACCGAGGCGCTCGGCCCGCCGGGCGAAGTCGCGCAGCCGCGCCGCCTTCTTGTAATCGAGATCGGAGAACGAAAAACTCGGCAGCGCCAATCCGAAACGCATCGTCGAACCTCCCCAACAAAGCCGTCGCAGTCTACAGTCGCTGCCGACGCTAGCGAGGGAGACCGCGATGAGCGAATTCGTCTACGACCACGTCCACCTGCGCAGCCCGAACCCGGACGAAACCGCCGCCTATTATGAGCGCATGTTCGGCGCCAAGATCATCAAATCGGTGATGTCGAACGGCATCGAGCGCACCGACATGGATCTCGGCGGGGTCATGGTCTTTATCGCCCAGGTTCCCGAAGACGCCGATCTCGCCGAGAAGCCGGAAGGCAGCTTTGTCGGGCTCGACCATCTCGGATTGCGCGTCCGCGACATCGACCGGGTGTGCGACGAACTGAAGGCGAAAGGCGCCGAGTTCACGATGGAGCCGAAGACGATTCGCCCCGGCGTGCGCATTGCCTTTCTCCGCGGCCCGCAGAATGTGCTGATCGAGATCCTCGATCGCGACGTGGCCTGACGCCTCAGCCCGTCTCCATCGGCAGGTTCGGGTCTACCGCCCATTCCGACATCGAGGCGTCGTAGAGCCGCACATCGGGGTGGCCGAGCATCACCAACGCATGCGCGGTCGCGCTCGCGGCGATCCCGCCGCCGCAATAGGTGATGACCTTTTTGTCGAAGGCGTGCACCGCGTCGAATTGCGCACGGAGCCGGGCGGCCGGAAAAAAGGTGTTGGTGACGGGATCGATAAGGCCGATCGTCGGGACGTTGATGCTGCCGGCGATCCGGCCGGGACGGCCATAAGTATTGCCGCCGGTGCCGGCGTGCTGCACCGCCTGCAAGGCATTGATCGTGCACACCGCGCCGTCGCCGATCGCCGCCAGCACGTCGTGCTTGTCGGCCATCAGCGGCTTCGCTGCGCGCTCGGTAAAGTGGCCGGGCGGCCGGCTCACGGCCGGACCGGTCTCGATGGCACGGTCCTCCTTCGCCCATTTCGGGAAGCCACCGTTCAGTACCGCGGCGTTGTCAAAGCCGAAAACTCGCAGCACCCACCACACCCGCGTCGCCCATTGCGGGTTGGCGGTGCTGTAGGTGACGATTTTGCTGTCGTCGCTGATCCCGAACCGGCGCATCGCCGCGGCAAACTCGCCGGGCGGCGGCAGCATGAAACGCAACTTCGTCTGCGAATTGTCGGAGAGATCCGCCTGCAGATCGACGAACTGAGCGCCGGGGATGTGGCCCTTTTCGAAGTCCTCACGGCCGGGCTTCACCGTGTAGGTGATCTTCGGGTCGGGGATCAGATGCGTCGTGCAGTCGAGCACGACGAGCTTGGCATCCCCGAGATGCGCTGCGAGCCAGTCGGTCTCGACCAGATACTCGGGATGGACAAAGCCTTGCCTGCCCGTGCTCATGCTCGCCTCCATGATGGCCCCCACCCCTACCCTCCCCCGCTGGCGGGGGAGGGTAGGGGTGGGGGTATGCTAGCATTTCGTGGGCTGAAGAGAAGGAGACCTGGATCGTGGCGAGCCGGATCAACCGAGCGATCGAACTCCTGGCGCAGGACCAGGCGATCTATTACGTCGGCGCCCATTCCGGCCATGTGTTGACGCGAGCGCAGGGCCGCGAAGATGCCGGCACCTGGGCCGACTACATCAACATCGGCATGGAGCATGGCGCCTTCGACATGACCGGGCTTGGCGAATACATGCGGGGCCTGGTCGAAGGCGGACCAACCCGCTCCGGCCACCGCGCCCCGACGGTCATTGTCGAGGCGCCGGTCAACGGCATCGACGAGGCGAATGTCCGCTTCAATGCCTGGCAGTTCCGGCAGATCCTCGGCCGCGGCGTACATGGCGTGCTCTTGTGCCAGGCCGAGACGGTCGGCGCGGTGCGCGCCTTTGTCGAAAGCTGCCGCTACCCGCATCACCTCGAAGGCACCGATCCGGCGCTGCCCTCGCCCTTGGCCCGGCTGCGCGGCGAAGGTATCGCGCATGGCGCGGCCAAGAACGGGCTCGGGATCGGCACGCGCGGGCGCGGCTCGGAATCGACCGCGGCGCCGATCTGGGGCATTTCCGAGCCGGAATACCGCGACCGCTGCGATCCCTGGCCGCTCAATCCCGAGGGCGAATTGCTGCTCGGCATCAAGCTGGAAAGCCCGGAAGGGGTCGCCCGCTGCGAGGAGATCCTGACGGTGCCGGGGATCGGCTTTGCCGAGCTGGGGCCGGGCGATCTGAGCCTCGCGCTCGGCTATCGGGAGATGCCGCGCGATCCCTACCCGCCGGAGATGAAGGAAGCGCGCGACAAGGTGTTCCGCGCCTGCCGCAGGAACAACGTCGCCTTTCTCGAAATCGGCACCCCCGAGAGCATCCGTGCCAAGCTCGACGAGGGCGTCCGGGTCATCGCCGGCCACAACGAGGAAGCCGCCCGCATCGGCCGCGCGCATCAGCAGCGCACGATGCCGGTTTAGCGGCTACCGGAGAGCGCCCGCCTGGGCGAATGCGGCGATCTCCGCCGCAGTGAAGCCGGCCTCGGCCAATACTGCCGCGGTGTGCTCGCCGAGCGCGGCGACAAAGGGCCTGGCCTTCGCCTCGCCGGCGGATAGGCGGAATGGCGGGTTCAACGCGCGAAAGCTGCCGCCCCGGTCGTGAATCTCGGTGAAGGCCTGGCGATACGCCAGCTGGGGGTCGGCCATCGCTTCCTTGACCGTGCGATAGGGCGAGGCTGGCACGCCATGCCGGTCGAAAATCGCCTGTACATCTGCTTTCGCCAGTGTTGTCGACCAGGCCTCCAGCTCCTCGATCAGCTGGCCCCAATTGGCGCGGCGGTCGGGATAGGCGGCAAAGCGCGGATCGGTGATCCAGTCCGGGCGCCCAGCCGCGGCCGCCAGGTTCTGGAAGGTGCGCTCGCTGGCGACCGACAGGTTGAGGTAACCATCCTTGGTGGCAATCGGCCCGAAGACCGGCCGGCCCGGCGGCGCGATCGGAAACTGCGCCAGCTGGATCTCGCTCAGGGTCAGGCTCAGCATGCTTTCCAGCATCGATGCGTCGATCATCTGGCCTTCGCCGGTCGCCTGCCGCTGATACAGCGCGGTCATGATCGCGCCGAATGCGTAGGTGCCGGTCAGCACATCAGCGATGTAGATGCCGCAGTAGTCCGGCCGGCGCTCCTCCAGCTGATGCGCGATTTGTGCGAGGTCGTAGCCGGATGAGGCGTGGATCACCGGCGCATAAGCTGGCAGGTCGGCCGAGGGGCCGGTCTGGCCGTAGCCGGAAATGGCGCAGTAGACGAGGTCCGGCTTCATCGCCTTCAGCACCGGGTAGTCGAGGCCGAAGCGGCGCATCACCCCAGGGCGGAAATTCTCGACCACGACATCGGCCGTGGCGACGAGCCGGTGCGCCGCGGTGACCGCCTCCTTCTGCTTCAAATCGAGAACCACGCTCTTCTTGCCGGTGTTGAGCTGGCCGAAGGAGGTGCTGGCGCCGTTGCGCAAGGGTGGGCGCGACCGCATCATGTCGCCCTCGGGCGGCTCGATCTTGATTACCTCGGCACCGAGATCGGCCAGGAGGCGGGTGCAATGCGGCCCGGCAATCGTCGTGGTGAAATCGACGACGCGCAGACGGTCTAGGGCGCTTCTCATGTCGGGGCGTTTCCCTGGTCGCATTCGGCGAGAGCGAGATTGCTTTGTCGCTGCGCTCCTCGCAATGACGGCGTTGTTTGTCATTGCGAGCGAAGCGAAGCAATCTGGCGACCGCTGGCAGGAGGATCGTGATGGAAATCCGGGTCGAGACGCGGGACAGGCACATCGCGGTCGTAACCATCGCCAACGAGCCGCGGCGCAACGCAATGAGCCGGGCGATGCTGGCCGATCTCGCCGCGCTGTGGGATCGGCTCGAGGCCGACCCGTCTTGCCGGTGCGTGATTTTGACCGGGGCCGGCGACAAGGCGTTTTCCTCGGGCGCCGATCTCGCCGGCGATCTCAGCGCAAGCGCCGAGACGGCGCATGTGGTGAACCGCGCGCTGTTGAAGAACACGCCGTTCTCGAAGCCCATCGTGGCCGCGGTCAACGGCGACTGCATCGCGGGCGGGTTGGAGCTGTTGCTATCAACCGACATCCGCGCCGCAGTGCCGGAGGCACGCTTCGGCCTACCCGAAGTCAAATGGTCGATCTACCCATTCGGCGGGGCCACGGTAAAGCTGATGCACCAGATCGGCTACGTGCACGCGATGGACCTCCTGCTGACCGGGCGGTTTGTCGATGCCGATTTCGCCGAGCGGATCGGCCTCATCAATACGGTGGTTGCGCGCGAACGGCTGCTGCCCTGGGCGTTCGAGACCGCGGCGGCGATCGCGGCGAACAGCCCCTCCGCGGTGCAGGCGGTGCGGCAGCAGGTCAGCGCCAGCATCGCCGATTACGCAAAGAGCCGCGAAGCTCTGGAGCAGGAATTGGGCGACCGGGTGCGCGCCAGCTCGCATTTCCGGGAGGGCGTTGCCGCCTTCCGCGAAAAGCGCAAACCGGATTATTCGTAATCCCCCAGGCCTAGCTCGTCATTCCGGGGCGCCGTGCAGCGGCGAGCCCGGAATCCATGCACACGGGCCTCTGGAATATGGGTTCCGGGTTCGCGGGCTTATGCCCGCGCCCCGGAATGACCAGGGATCAGTGGTTGGCGTGCCAGTAGGTGTTGCGCAGCACGCGGCCGGGCAGCGCGCCGGTGTGGCGGCCCTCTTCGAGCAGCACCTGGCCATTGACGATCGTGTAGTGGACGCCCTCGGCCTGCTCCTTGATCCGCCAGCCGCCGGCCGGGAAATCGTGTACGACGGTCTCGTGGCCGCACTTCACGGTGTCGGGGTCGAAAATCACGACATCGGCCGCCAGGCCCGGCCGCAGCATGCCGCGGTCATAGAGCCCGAAGGTCGAGGCCGAATCGAACGTCAGCCGGCGCACCGCCTGCTCCAGGCTCATGACCTGCTTTTCGCGCACCCATTCGCCGAGCAGCTTGGTCAGGTAGCCATAGCCGCCGTGGAACTGCACGTGCGCGCCGCCGTCGCCGAGCCCGATCACCGCGTTGGGATGGGTCAGGATCTTGGTCAGCGCCTCGTCGTCGATGTTGTTCTCCGCCTGCAGGAAGCGGGTTTCGAGCTTTTCCTCGACGACCAGGTCGAGGAACGCGTCGATCACGCGCTTGCCCTGTTTCTCGGCGATCTGGCCGAGCGACTTGAACTGCATCCACTTGTTCTTTTCGAGCGCCGGCTCGTTGACCCAGATATAGTTCCACCAGGTCTTCGAGATGCCGACCGCGCTGTCCGGCTTGTTGACGACTGCTTCCTCGTGCAGCTTGGCGCGGATTTCCGGATCGGCGTAGAGCCGCAACTTCTCCTCGTCCGCCATCAACAAGATCGGGTGCCAAGTCGGCAGGCCGCGGAACACCTGGCTGTTCTTCATCGTGAAATCTTGCGTGACCCGGTTCGGACTGCACATCGGGTAGGCGCGGATGCCCAGTGCCGCAGTCTCCTCGATCCGTGCCATGTGGATCTTCCACTCGTCGGGGCGGCGCATCGTCTGCGACAGGCTGTTGTAGACGACGGTACGGCCGCACGCCTCGGCGAGGCGCCGCATCATGCCGTCCTTCAATTCGACGTATTGCCCACCGCCGGCCTGGATCGTGCCGGTGCCCATCTCGCGTAGCACGTCGGCGAGGGCGAAAATCTCGCTCTCATCGGCCCATAGCGCCGGGATCGGCACGCCCTGCGGATCGAAATGGCCTTTCTCGCGCGATACCGAGAGCCCGAGCGCGCCGGCCTGCATGCCATCGCGCACGACATCCTGCATCGCCTTGACCTGCGCCTCGGTGGCGCCCGGCTTCTGGCAGTCGTCGCCCATCACGTAATGGCGCACCGCCGAATGGCCGATCAGATTGCCGATGTTGATGCCGAGGTGATGGTCCAGATGGTCCATGTATTGCGGGATCGTCTCCCAGTCGAACTCGACGGTCTTCAGCACCTCCATCGGGATCGCTTCGACATAGGATAGAAATTCGGCCAGCCGCTCCTCGGTGCCCTTCCTGACCGGCGCCAGCGACAGCGAGCAATTGCCGAAAATGACCGTGGTCGCGCCGTGCTCGGGCGAAAAGGTGCAGAGCGGGTCCCAGGTGACCTGGGCGTCGTAATGGCAATGATTGTCGATAAAGCCCGGGGCGATGGCGCGGCCTTCGGCATCGATGGTGCGATCGGCCCGGCCGGAGAGCTTGCCGATCTCGGCGATCTTGCCGTCCTTGACGCCGACATCGCCGCGGAAGCTCGGCATGCCGGAGCCGTCGATCACCCGGCCGTTCTTGATCAACAAGTCATACGCCATCGGTTTCCTCCCGTGCCCGCGCGCGCATCGCGACCGGCTCTGGCGGCAATGTAGCACGCGCCCTGTGCGGCGGTGCGCGCTATCGCCGCATATCCGCCCGGCAAAGCTGCGCGAACCGGGGTCAGGACAATGCGATCAGCGCCGATGGTACGGCGCCGCGCAGCAACGCCTTGCGCGCCTGCCATTCGGTCGCGGGGTCAAGCGTCTCCAGGAACTGCGCCTCGCCGCCGGATAACAGCCCGAGCGGCAGCCCGTCGCGGTAGAGCACGCGGTTGACGGTCAGCGCACTGAGCTTCGGCCCCGGGGTCAGGATGCCGACCAGGTTCAAGGGATCGGCGCCCGACAGCGAGATCCATTCGCCGGAATGCGGCTTCCTACGGATCTCGCGCAGCATGCCGATCGCCTCGGGCGCGGCGAACTGCTCGCCGGCAAACCCCGCGACAAAGCGGCCGCCGCGGATCTCGCCGCGCGCCTCGAGCCGGCGGTAGACCCGCAACAAGTCGCGCCAGGGCGGCAGCCAGGCGGCCTCGCGTTCGAGCAAGCGCCAGAACACGACGCCATAGCGGCGCAACAAGGTGCGCGCCAGATGCTCGGCGGCCTCGCCCGCGCCTTGCCCCTCCGGCACGCCGGGCCGGGGGCGGCGGGCCAGAGCCCAGCGGCCGGAATCCTCCATGCCGAACAAGGCACCGCCGCGCCGCGACCGGCGGCGCCGCTCGGACGGCATCAGTAAGGCGCGCAGCCCGGCAAAGCTGTCGGAATTGGCGAGGCCCAGCGCCACCAGCTCGGCCAGCGCTTCCTCGACCTGCGGGCGCAAAAGCCCGGTAGCCTCGACCAGCTCGTCGAAGAACGAGGCGCCGTGCTCGCGGATGCAGTCGAGAACCGCTCGGGCGCGCGATCCGGCCTGGGCCGGATCGGGCATTGGCGACAGCGCGGCCCAGAGCGGCCCGTTGCGGCGCGCCAACAGTGTGATCGGGGTGCTTCGCACCGGCCCAGGGGAGCTGACTCCGCCGCGCTCGCCGCCGTCGGAGCGCGGGTTGCGCGGTCGCAGCCGCGCCCAGGCGATGCGGCCGGCGAGGCAATGGTCGTCGAGCCAGCCCGGGTCATAACCAGAGACACGAGCCGGCAGGATCTCGGTCTCCCAGGCGCCGGCCGGCGCCTCGAAGCCTTCGAGCTGGCCCAGCACCGCGGCGAGCGCGTCGGGCCCCTCCATGCGGGTCTTCTCGGTCACCCGCTGCCACTCGAACAGGAAGCGCAGGAAGTCGCGCGCGGCGACCGGCTCGATCTCCGCGCGCAACCGCTTCAGCGTGTAGCGATGGACGCGGGCGAGCAGGCGCCGCTCGCACCATTCGTCCTCCGGCGTGTCGGGAGTGAAATTGCCGCGCAGCGCGAAGCCCTCGGCCTGCAACGCAGCGAGCGCTGGCGTAATGGCGTCCGGCGCGAAGCCGAGCGGCGCTGCCAACGCGGCTTGCGTCACCGGCCCTAGCCCTTCGAGGCGGCCGCGAATTATTTCGACGAGCGACTCGTGAGCCGGCCATTCCTTCTGCGCTTGCGCCGCTGGAGCGACAATCGGCGGATCGAGCATCGCATCCGGCCACAGCGCCTGAAACTGCGGCAGCCGCTCCGCCGTCACCCACAATGCTAGATTGTCATCCCGGCGAAGACCGGGACCCATGGTGGCCGACGCAGGAGCGGCAGATGGATGGGTCCCGGCTTTCGCCGGGATGACGGGAGAAGATTGGCCTGCAGGTCGGAGCAAAGTAACGCGGCGTTCACCCGCCAGCTCCTTGAGCCAGCTATTCCAGCCGTCGCCAGCTTCCACCTCGTCCGGCGACAGAAAGCCGAGCCACACCAGGGCGTCATGCAACTCGTCGCGATTGGCCGCATCGGGCCAAGCCTCGTCCTTGACCCGCGCGACCGCGTCGAGATCGAGCCGGCCGATCTCGGCGGCATCCTCGGGCGCCAGCCAGCGCCGGCCCATGACCGCTTGCGTGCGGCGCTCCTCCAGCGGCGCGTCGTCCAGATAGGCGTAGGGCCGCGCCGAGAGCACTTCGAGCGCCAAGGGGGACGGCTCGGCGAGATCGCGCGCGACCACCTCGATCTCGCCGGAGTGAAGCTTCGCCAGCAGTTGCTCGAGCCCGTCGATGTCCATCGCCTCGTTGAGGCAATCCTCGATCGTCTGGCGAACCAGCGGGTGGTCGGGGATTTCGCGCTCGCCGACCAGGTTCTCGGCGCAGGCCATCTGGTCGGGGAAGATCGCCGCGACCAGATCCTCCGCCTCCATGCGCGCCAGTTGCGGCGGCACCTTCTTGCCGCCGCGGAAGCGCGGCAATGCCAGCGCCACGCCGGCGACCCAGCGCCAGCGGGTCATGAACATCGGCGCGTCGAGCAATGCCTGGATCAGCAGCTCGCGGATCGAGTTCGGGTGCAGGTAATGGCGCACGTCGGCGAGGTCGAAGCTGTGCGCCGTGGTCAGCGACAGCACAATGTTGTCCTCGGTCGCCGCCGCCTGCAGCTCGAAATTGAACTTGGCGCAGAACCGCTTGCGCAAGGCCAGGCCCCAGGCGCGGTTGAGCCGGCTGCCATAGGGCGAATGGATCACCAGCTGCATGCCGCCGACCGCGTCGAAAAAACGCTCGAATACGATCCGGTCATGCATCGGCAATACGCCGAGCGCGGCATGCGCGGCACCAAGGTACTCGACCAGCTGCCGCGCCGCGGCCTGATCCAGCCCGGCACTCTTAGTGAGCCAACTTATGGCTCCCTCTCCCCCATCGGGGGAGAGGGTTGGGGTGAGGGGGCGATCGGTTGGGTCGGCGTAGCCGCCCTCACCCGGCTCGCCCTCCGGGCCGGACAGCCGGGTGGCTAGTTCGGCGCGCAGGCGCGATACCGACAGCGACAGCTCGTCGGTGCGGCCCGGCGCCTCGCCGAGCCAGAACGGCACGTTGGGCGGCTGCCCTTCGGCGTCCTCGACCCGCACCGTGCCGCGCTCGACCCGGCGGATGCGGTAGGCGGTGTTGCCGAGCTGGAACACGTCGCCGCCGAGGCTCTCGACCGCGAAATCCTCGTTGACGGTGCCGATCACCTGGTTTTCCGGCTCCAGCAGCACCTGGTAGTCGGCGGTGTCGGGGATCGTGCCGCCCGAAGTCAGCGCGGTGATCCGCGCGCCCCGCCGGCCGCGCAGCATGTGGTTGACCGCGTCGTAATGGACGAGGGCGCCGCGCCGGCCGCGCCGCGTCGTGAAGCCCTCGCCGAGCATCTGCACGATCGCAGCAAAATCCTCGCGCGGCAGGTTACGGAATGGCCAGGCACGCCGCACCAGCGCGTAGAGGGCGTCCTCGCTCCATTCCTGCGCCGCGACCTCGGCGACGATCTGCTGCGCCACCACATCGAGCGGGTTTTCCGGGATTGAGAGGCGATCAAGCTCGCCGCGCCTGACGCTGTCGAGCAGCGCGGCGCATTCGACTAGATCGTCACGCGAGAGCGGAAAGAGGCGGCCCTTCGGCGTGCCCTCGACCGCATGTCCGGAGCGCCCGACCCGCTGCAGAAAACTGGCGATCGAGCGCGGCGAAGACAGCTGGCAGACCAGATCGACATCGCCGATATCGATGCCAAGTTCGAGCGAGGCGGTCGCGACCAATGCCTTCAGCTTGCCGGCCTTCAGCCGCTGTTCGGCGTCGAGGCGGTGCTCCTTGGCAAGGCTGCCGTGATGCGCCGCCACGGCATCGGCACCAACCCGTTCCGACAGCTGCCGGGTCGCCCGCTCGACCATGCGCCTGGTGTTGACGAAGATCAGGGTCGTGCGGTGCGCGTCTATGAGTTGGGCGAGCCGGTCGTAGACCTCCTGCCAGACTTCGCCCGACATCACCGATTCGAGCGGCGAGGACGGCAGCTCGAGCGCGAGGTCCCGTTGGCGGCGGTGGCCGGTGTCGATGATCCGGCACTCGGCCTCGGGGTCGGCACCGACCAGGAAATGCGCCACCGCCTCGATCGGCTTCTGCGTCGCCGACAGGCCGATGCGTAAGAGCGGGTCCGAGCAGAGCGCGGCGAGGCGTTCGAGCGACACCGCCAGATGCGAGCCGCGCTTGTTCGGGGCGACCGCGTGGATCTCGTCGACGATGACGCTCTTCACCGTCGCCAGCATGCGCCGGCCCGATTCGGAGCCGAGCAGGATGTAGAGCGATTCCGGCGTGGTGACGATGATGTGCGGCGGCCGGCGGCTCATCTTCTGGCGCTCGCCGGGCGGCGTGTCGCCGGTGCGCACCCAGCTGCGGATCTCGACTTCGGGCAGGCCGCGCGCGCGCAATTCCTCGGCGATGCCGGCGAGCGGCGCTTCGAGGTTCTTCTTGATGTCGTTGGACAGCGCCTTCAGCGGCGAGACGTAGACCACCTGCGTTTCGTCGGCGAGCTGTCCCTCCAGCCCCTGGCGCACGAGCCCGTCGATCGCGGCGAGAAAGGCGGCCAAGGTCTTGCCCGAGCCGGTCGGCGCCGCGATCAGCACATGGCGGCCCTCCCGGATCGCCGGCCAGGCGGCCTGTTGCGCCTCGGTCGGCGCGGCGAAGCTGCGTTGGAACCAGGCGGCGACCGCCGGGTGAAAGAGCGCGTCTACCGTCACTGGCCTATGCTTCCTGCGCGCGGTTCACGGTGCCGCATATTCAGGGAATTTGCAGGCGGATTCGGTCCCGACGCGTTCGCGGCCGCTCTGCCTTTTGCTGCTTTTGCAGCGGAATTGCAGCAAAATGCCCATGCTGCGATCCCCCTTTCCGCCGGCGAGACCAACTATCATGACGCGGATAGAAGCAAGTAGGAACGAACAAGGAACATAACAATAGGCTGCGCGGAAGTTTTTGCTGACCGCGCCGGAAAATCAAGCCGGCGGCGCCAGGCAGGAGGGGTGATGGGTACAGCAGCGAAGCCGGCCGGGATCGGCGCCGCGCTGAGGCGGCGCGAGGACCCGCGGCTGCTGACCGGACAGGGCTGCTACAGCGAGGACTTCTCCCTTCCCGGTCAAGCGCATGCCGCGGTGCTGCGTTCGCCGCATGCGCATGCCCGCATCGTCGCGATCGACAGCGCCGAGGCGGGCGTCATGCCCGGCGTTCTGGCGGTGCTGACCGGTGCCGATTACATCGCCGACGGGCTGCAGCCGATGGCGCACGCGCCGGCGGCGCAAAGCCCGCCCGACATCCGCCTGCAGAATACCGACGGCACGCCGGTCGCGGCACCGCGGCAATACCCGCTCGCGGTCGACCGCGCACGCTTTGTCGGCGAGCCGGTCGCGTTCGTCGTGGCCGAGACCGTCGCGGCGGCAAGGGACGCGGCCGAACGCGTGCGGGTCGATTACCAGCCGCTGCCGGCCGTCACCGAGGCCGTGCCGGCGACCGCACCGGATGCGACGCGACTATATGATGAGCGTACCTCCAATCTCGTCATCGATGCACTCGTCGGCGATCGGAAAGAGACCGCGGCGGCCTTCGCGCGCGCCGCCCATACCATACGCCTGAACACCTGGGTGCAGCGGGTCACGGGCGCGCCGATGGAGCCGCGCGCGGCGCTCGCCGAATACGATCCGGCGAGCGGCCGTTACACGCTCTACGCCGGCCATGGCGGGGTCGGCCGGCCGCGCCGCGACCTCGCACAGATGCTCGGCATCCCCGAGACGCAGGTGCGGGTGATCTCGCGCGATGTCGGCGGCAATTTCGGCCCGCGGAATTACACCTACCCCGAATTTGCGCTGGTCGCCTGGACGGCGCGGCGGCTCGGTCGCCCGGTCAAATGGGTGTCGGACCGCGGCGAAAGTTTCCTCAGCGACTATCAGGCCCGCGACCTGACGGTCTCGGCCGAACTGGCGCTCGACGCGGAGGGCAATTTCCTCGCGCTCCGCGCCGACAATCTCGGCAATCTCGGCGCCTACGCCGCCTCGTTGGTGCCATTGACGAAGGGCACCGAGCTGATGTCGAGCCTCTATCATATTCCGGTGGTTGCGGCGCGGGCGCGCGCCGTCCTGAGCAATACGCCGCCGACTGCGCCCTATCGCAGCGCCGGGCGGCCGGAGGTCATGTTCGTGATCGAGCGGCTGATCGATCTGGCAGCGCGCGAGCACGGCTTCGACCGGGTCGAATTGCGCCGCCGCAACCTGGTGCCGGCGGCGGCGATGCCCTACGCCAACCCGTTCGGCATGACCTATGACAGCGGCGACTATCGCTCGGTGTTGGACGCCGCGCTGACTTTGGCCGATTGGGACGGGTTTGCCGCGCGCAAGGCGGAGTCGGAACGATGCGGGCGGCGGCGCGGCATCGGCATCGGCGGCTATATCGAATCGCAGAGCGGCGCGCCGCAGGAGCGCGCGGTGGTGACCGTGCTGCCCGAGGGCGCGGTCG
Organism: Allostellaceae bacterium; assembly: GCA_036008175.1. GTDB lineage: Bacteria > Pseudomonadota > Alphaproteobacteria > ATCC43930 > CGMCC-115725 > DATARH01. The sequence goes on along the minus strand of DASYOB010000027.1, from coordinate 6,652 downwards.
AAATCGTCATCGGCACGATGTCGAGCGGCCAGGGCCACGAGACGAGTTTCGCCCAGCTCGCCGGCGAATGGCTCGGGGTGCCGGAGGATTGCGTGCGCCTCGTCACCGGCGACACCGACCGGGTCGAATTCGGCGCCGGCTCGCATTCCGGGCGCTCCCTGCGCCTCGCGGCAACGACGATCCACGACGCCTCGCAACAGATCATCGCCAAGGGCCGCCAGATCGCCTCGCATCTGCTAGAAGCGGCGGAGGCCGACCTCGTCTTCGCCGAGGGTCGCTTCGTCGTCGCCGGCACCGATCGCGCGGTCGATCTGTTCGCGGTCGCCGCGGCGGCGAAGGCCGGGTCCGCGCTGCCGGAAGCATTATGCGGACCGCTCGACGGCACTGGCGATGTCGTCAGCCGCGTCTCCTCCTTCCCGCACGGCTTCCATGTCGCCGAAATCGAGATCGATCGGGAAACCGGCAAAGTCGAGCTCGCGCGCTACAGCGCGGTCGACGATGTCGGCCGCGCGGTCAATCCGCTGATCCTGCACGGCCAGACGCATGGCGGCATCGCCCAGGGCGCCGGCCACGCGCTGTGGGAGCAATGCGTCTACGATCCCGGTTCGGGCCAGCTCGCCTCGGGCTCGCTGATGGATTACGTGCTGCCGCGCGCCGCCGATCTGCCGTTCTTCGCTACTGGCATCAGCGAGGTGCCCTCGACCTCGCACCCGCTCGGCTTTCGCGGCGGCGGCGAGGGCGGCATAACCCCGGCGCTTGGCGTGATCTTCAACGCGATCGTCGACGCGGTGGCCGATCTCGGCGTCAGCCATATCGAGATGCCGGCGACCCCGGAGCGGGTGTGGCGCGCGATGCAGAAGGCGAAGGGCTAGGCGGCGGCGAGGGCGTCTTCGAGGATCATATCGGACGCCTTCTCGCCGATCATGATCGAGGGCGCGTTGGTGTTGCCGGCCGGCACGCAGGGCATGATCGAGGCATCGACGACGCGCAACCCCCTGATGCCGTTGACTCGCAGCCGCGGATCGCACACCGCGCTCTCGTCGATGCCCATATGGCAGGTGCCGACCGGGTGCAGATTGGAGATGGCGTTGCGGCGAATCGCGGCCTCGAACTCGGCATCGCTCTCGATCTGCGCGCCGGGCACCAACTCCTCGGCGACATAGGGCGCGAGCGCCGGCTGCCGCGTGATGTCGCGCGCGAGCCGCATTCCGGCGGTCAGCGCCTGCAGATCGTATTGCGTCTTCAGGAAATTGAAGCGGATCGACGGCGCCGCCAGCGGGTCGGGGCTCTTGATGTACACAGTGCCGCGCGCATCCGGGCGCAGGTGCACCGCGCTGATCGTGAACCCGGGAAACGGGTGTGGCACGGCACCGATGCGGTTGCGGTCGGCAAAACTCCAGACGCTGAAATTGAGCTGGATGTCCGGCCGTTCGAGACGTGGATCGCTGCGCGCGAAGCCGCCGGCGCAGATGCCGTTGCTGGTCAGCGGGCCCTTCTGGAAGAGCACGTACTGCATGCCGGCAACGAGCTTTTTCACCGGGCTGTTGGCGATGTCGTTGAGAGTGATCGGCTTGGTGCAGCGAAAGGCCAGCCGCACATAAAAATGGTCCTGCAGATCGGCGCCGACCGCGGGCATGTCGCGCACCACCGGGATGCCGTATTGCTGCAGCAGATCGCCCGGCCCGAGCCCCGATAATTGCAGCAATTGCGGCGAGCCGTAGACGCCGCCGCAGACAACGATTTCGCCGCGTGCGTGCGCGACATGCGGGACCCCGTCGCAAAGAAATTCGACGCTGCTCGCCCGCCCGTCCTCGATGACAACGCTGGTCGCGTGCGAATTGGTGCGGACCGCCAGATTGGCGCGACTTCGTGCCGGTCGCAGATACGCGGTGGCGGTGCTCCAGCGCCGCTTGCGGTTGGTCGTGCTCTGGAATGGGCCGGCACCCTCCTGCTCGCCATCGTTGAAATCATCGTTGCGCGGTAGTCCCGCTTCGACCGCAGCGTCGATGAAGGCCTCGCCCAATTCCCAGCGGATCGCCTGGTCGGAGACACGCAATGGGCCGCCGCTGCCGTGAAAATCATCCGCGCCGCGTTCCTGGTCCTCGGCCTTGCGGAAATAGGGTAAGACGCTGTCCCAGTCCCAGCCGGCGCAGCCGCGCTGCCGCCACAGATCGTAGTCGGCCGGGTTGCCGCGCATGTAGACCATGCCGTTGATCGAGCTGGTGCCGCCCAAGACCTTGCCGCGCGGCTGGTACATCGTGCGGCCTTCGAGTTCCGGCTCGGGCTCGCTCTCGAACATCCAGTTGACCCGCGGATTAGCAAAGAGGCGGCTGTAGCCGGACGGCAGATGGATCCAGAACGAGCGGTCCTCGCCGCCGGCTTCGAGCAGCAGCACGCGGTATCGGCCGTTCTCGCTCAGCCGAGCGGCGACGCAGCAGCCGGCCGATCCGGCGCCGGCGACGATGTAGTCGAATGTCCCGGCATCGATCGCCGCGCCGTTGGCCTTCATGGCCCGATCCCGAGCTCGCCACGCAGATCGGCGAGCACCTGGTCGCGGCTACGGGTCTGCCAGCGCCGGCGCCGGCCGATCGGCTCGTTCTCGACTTCCGGATACACCTTCAGCGCGACGAATACCGGGCCGGGGCGCGACAGGATCGCTGGCAATTCGCGGGCAAGATCGCCGATCTCGTCGAAGGCGGGGGCGCGCGGGTAGCCGGCGGCGAGTGCCAGTCTGTCATAGGCGATGTTCTTCGCGTTCGGCACCGGCTGGCCGCCGGTCGTGGCGTAGACCTCGTTGTCGAGCAGGAAGTGGTAGAAATTAGCGGGCGCCTGCTCGGCGATCGTCGCCAGCATGCCGAGGCTCATCAGGATGTCGCCCTCGGAATCGAACAGCACCAGCTTGCGCTCGGACCGCGCCAAGGCGAGGCCGAGCGCAAACCCGGCATGGCCGCCCATCGCCGGGTCGCCGAGCGGCACGTCGAGGTTCTGGTTTCCGGTCTCGACCCAATAACGGCCGCCGCGGCCGGGCACGACAATCGCGTCTTCGCGATAGGGACGGAAGGCTTCGAGCGCCTCGGCAATGCGCATCATGCTGGTGCGCCCCTCTACCGGTTGAAGCCGTGGTATTCGTCGCCGACCAAGACGACGACCGGCCGCTTCGTCCGCTCGGCCTCCTCGAAAGCGGTGGTGATGCGCAGCGCGTCGGCGTCGCTCTCGACCAGGTAGTAGTTGATGCCGAACGCCATCAGAAATTTCTCGGTGTAGGTCGCCGCGGTGTCGGTGGTAACGCCGTGCCGGGTCCAGCCGCGATAGCCGACCATCATCACCACCGGCACGTTGAGGCCCAACAGCCAGCCGCGGATCGAATCCCCCGATTCCATCATCCCGGTGTTCTGAATGAGGATCATCGGCTTCCGGCCGCCGGCGAACAGCCCGGCGGCGATCGAGCAAGCATGGCCCTCGCGGCTGACCCCGACGAGGCGCAGCGACGGCTCGGCCTGCATCAACAGATAGAGCCAGTTGGTCTCGCTGTCGGGCAGCCAGACGATGTCGGTGACGCCGTTCGCCTTCATCTGCGCCAGAACGGTTTCCGGGCTGAGGGCGACAGTGATTGCATCGGCGGCTGTTGGAGCCATGTGCGTCTCCGCGGGCGGGAAAAGGCATCGTACGATCGCGGCAAAGCCATAGGCAACCGGCGCGCACCGGCGCAAAATCTAGCGATGCTGAACGAGGTACAGCGGCGGTTTTTGGAGGAGAGCCGGGTCGGACGACTCGCCACTGCGGACAAGAACGGCGCGCCGCATGTGATCCCCGTGTGCTACGCGGTCAGCGAAGACAGCCTTTACGTCACGATCGACGAGAAGCCGAAGCGGCGCGACGTCCCGCTGAAGCGCATGCGCAACATTCTCGAAAACCCAAACTGCGCTTTTGTCGCCGACCGCTGGGATGAGGATTGGTCCTGGCTCGGCTGGGTCATGCTACGCGGCGCCGCCGAAATTCTTTACGACGGCCCCGAGCACGACCGGGCGCAGGCGCTGCTTCGACAGCGCTACCCGCAATACCGCGCGATGAATTTGGCCGGCTTACCGGTCATCGCCCTGCGCATCGCCCGCGCCACCAGCTGGGGCGATTTGTCTATCGACTGATAACCAGCTGCCCGAGATTGCTTCGCTGCGCTCGCAATGACAGCGAGGAGATTGTCATTGCGAGGCGCATAGCGACGAAGCAATCTCGATCCGAGAGCACTGATCGGTGGGAGAAGCGAGATGGATTTCGGCGCGTCGATGTTCATGACGGATTACTCAATCGGGGCGGCGGACCTCGGCCGCGCGGTCGAGGAACGCGGCTTCGAATCGCTGTGGAACCCGGAACACTCGCATATCCCGCTGTCGCGCAAGACCCCGTTCCCCGGCGGCGGCGATGTGCCGAAAATGTATTACGACGCGATGGACCCGTTCATAACGCTGACCGCCGCCGCGGCCGCCACGAAAAAGCTCAAGCTTGGCACCGGCGTGTGCCTCGTAATCCAGCGCGACACGATCCAGACCGCGAAGCTCGTGGCCTCGATCGACCAGGTGTCGGGGGGCCGGTTCCTGTTCGGCATCGGCGGCGGCTGGAACCAGGACGAGATGGAGGACCACGGCACGGTTTACGCGACGCGCTTCAAGCTGATGCGCGAGCAGATCGAGGCGATGAAGGCGATCTGGACCGAGAACAAGCCGGAATACCACGGCGAGATCGTCGATTTTCCGCCGATGATGACCTGGCCGAAGCCGGTGCAAAAGCCGCACCCGCCGGTCATCCTCGGCGGCTCCTTTCCGCAGGCGGCGCGCCGCGCCATCCGCTATGGCAATGGCTGGGTCCCGATCGCCGGCCGTGGGGCCAAGCTCGAAGACTACCTGCCAGCCTTCAAGGAGATGCTGGCTGAGGCCGGGCGCAGCCTCGCCGAGGTGCCGATCACGATGTTCGGCGTGCCGCAGGACGAGGATACGCTGAAGCGCTACCGCGATCTGGGCGTCGCGCGGGTCGTTGCCGCTCTGCCGCCCGAGCCGGCGGAGAAGACATTGCCATTGCTCGATAGCTGGGCCGCGCTGATCCGCAAGGTGTGAGGGAAGCTAGACCGCGAGGAAGCCGCCGTCGACGTAGAGTTCGACCCCGGTGATGTAGGAGGCTTCGTCGGAGGCGAGAAAGAGCACCGCGTTCGCCACCTCCTCGACCCGGCCGTCGCGGCGCAATGGCACACCTTCCAGCATCTTCGCGCGCACCACCGGGTCGGCGGTGCGGCCCGAGGTGCGCATCGGCGGCATCAGCCCGGGATGCACCGAATTGACCCGGATGTTGTCGCGACCGTGCTGCACCGCCGCCGCCTTGGTCAGCGTCCGAACCGCCCCTTTCGAGGCGTTGTAAGCGACGTGGATGCCGCGCTGGCCGGTGACCCCGGAGATCGACGAGATGTTGACGATCGAGCCGCCCCCAACCTTCTTCATCTCGGGAATCGCGAATTTCATGCCGAGAAACGTGCCGGTGGCATTGATCCCCATGATCCGGTCCCAGGCCTCGGTCTCGAACAGATCGTCGACCGCGCTGCCGCTGATCCCGGCGTCGTTGACCAGGATGTCGAGCTTGCCGTAGGCGGCGATCGTCGCCTCGACCGCCGCCTGCCATTCGGCTTCGTTGGTCACGTCGAGCCGACGGAACATCGCCGCGCCGTTGGCCTTGGTGATGTCGGCGACGACTTGCTTGCCCTCGTCCTCCAGCATATCGGCGACGCAGACTTTGGCGCCCTCGCGCGCGAAGATCCGCGCCATGCTGGCGCCCATACCCGAGGCGGCGCCGGTGATCAGCGCGACCTTGTCTTCGAGCCGCATCGTTCCCTCCCATTATTATTCGTCATTCCCGCGAAAGCGGGAATCTAGGACTTCAAGTGTTGCGCGGTCGCCCTGGACCCCGCTTTCGCGGGGGTGATGGAGAAAATATCAGTTTACCCCGACCGCCGCGCCCATTGCGTCGCCGATCGGCGTGTGCAGCACCAGGTCGGCGATGCGATCGAGCCCAGTGGGCTCGCGATTGACGATCACCAGCGCCGCGCCCGTCTCCTTGGCGAGCTGCGGAAATCCGGCCGCCGGATAGACCACCAGCGATGAGCCAAGCACGATGAACAGGTCGGCCGCCAGCGTCTCCTGCTCGGCGCGCTGCATCGCCAAGACCGGCATCGCCTGGCCGAACGAGACCGTCGCGGTCTTGACGTGACCCAGGCATTTGTCGCACGGCGGCACCGCCCCCTCGCGCTCGAAAATCGCGCGCAGCTCGGCGATCTCGTAGCGCTCGCCGCAATCGAGGCAGGTGGCGTAGGTGGTGTTGCCGTGCAATTCGACGATCTTGTCGCGGGGAATCCCGGAAGCCTCGTGCAGACCGTCGATGTTCTGGGTGATGACCGCCGAGACCTTGCCGCGCCGCACCAGCGCGTCGACCGCGCGATGGCCGCGGTTGGGTGCGGCGGCCTTGAAGATGTCCTCCATCGCGAAGCGCCGCCGCCAAGTTTCGCGCCGCGCCTCCTCGGAGGCGAGGAATTCGTCGAAATAGATCGGCGCCATCTGCGTCCAGATGCCGCCGGGGCTGCGGAAATCGGGGATCCCCGACTCGGTGCTGATGC
>DASYOB010000026.1:0-1679 GCA_036008175.1 Allostellaceae bacterium | reverse complement strand
GCGATAGCAGGCCTCGGCGATCGCCGACTTGGTGATCCGGTCGCCTTCGATCTCATCGACCACCATGCCGCGCCCAAACACCAGGACACGATCGCAGATTGCAGCGAGCTGTTCATAGTCCGAGCTGGCGCAGAGCACAGTTGCCCCCTTTTCCGCCGCCTCGGCGATTGCGGAGAAAACCTGGGCGCGGGCGCCGACATCAACCCCTTGCGTCGGTTCATCGAGCAGCACGAGACGCGGGGATTTCTGCAGCCATTTGGCCAGCAGCGCCTTCTGCTGGTTGCCGCCGGAGAGCGCGCCGAACAGCAGCGAAGGGTCGCGCGGCCTGATGTCAAAACGCTTGGCAAGGAACGTGGCATTCTGCGTGAGCTTCGAATTCGCTAGCGCCCACGCGCGGCTGATCTCGCCCAGCACTCCCAAATTCACGTTGTCGCTGACGCTGAGCGCAGCAACCGCGCCCGCCCCTTGGCGGTCGCCGGGGATGAGGATGCAGCCACCCTCGATCGCATCGGGCGGCGTCAATTCCGGCAGCTCGAAAGTGCGATCGCCGAGTGCCAGCGTGCCGGCGGCGGCGGGCACCGCGCCGAACGCCATGTACACGATCTCGTCATAGCCGGAGCCGATAAGGCCGGTGAGCCCGACGACTTCGCCGCGGGAGAACTCGGCGGAGAAGTTGCGGATCGTTCCGCCCTTCAAGCTGTCGATGACGGCAACGCGATCGCCGAGCGCCTTGGCGGGCGGCCGCATGGTCTCCAGATCCACGTGCTCGCCGACGATCATGTGGATGATCGCCTGCTTGCTCATGGCGGCGGTCTGGAATGTGCCGGCGACCCGCCCGTCGCGCAGCACGGTGGCGCTGCCGGTGATCTCCAGGACTTCGTCAATGTCGTGTGACACGAAGATGACGCTCGTGCCGGCGCCGACGATCTCGCGAACCAGCCGAAACAGCGCGTCGACGTCGTGCGCGGGCAGGAACGGGGTCGGTTCGTCAAGCACCAGGAGCCCGCTTGCCCCTGCGGCCCGGCGCGTGCGCCGCAGCCAGTCGAAGGCGCGCACGATGGCAAGCTGCGCCCGCTCGACCGCGGAGAGCCGCGACACCGCGACCAGCGGGTCGAGATCGATGGCATAGCGGGCGAACAGATCGCGGGCCCGTTGTGCCTCCGCCCGCCAATTGATGGCCCAGCCGTCGTGCACGGCAAGATCGTACACCATGAGATTCTCGAGAACGGTCAATGACGGCACCAGCCCGAGATTCTGATGCACGAAACTGACACCGTGCTCGCGCAGCGCAATCGGCGCCACCGGGAAAGCGACCTCGGTCCCCTCGATCCAAAGCTGTCCGCCGGGATCGGGATCGTGGAAGCCTGCCAGTATCTTGATCAGCGTCGACTTGCCGGAGCCGTTCTGGCCGAGCAGCCCGTGCACTTCGCCGCGGCCGACCGAGAGGTTCACCCGATCCAGCGCGCGTACGCCGCCGAAACTTTTCGACAGGTTGGAGATGCTCAGGATCGGCGCCGCATCACAGCGCTCGTCCTCGGCGTGTGCGGCCTCCGCTATCGGCTCCACGGGCTGCGCGCTCCGGCGCTACCGGACGGTGCAACGATCGCGCGTTTCATGTCGAGCGCGCCCCGCCTTTGGCGTGCAATCTTAACACGCCGAGCCTGTCGCGCGAGCCCAAG
>DASYOB010000025.1:0-1775 GCA_036008175.1 Allostellaceae bacterium | reverse complement strand
AAGCGCCTCGCCGCGGACGATGCCGACGCTGCTCGATTGCGGGCGGAGGTGTTGACGCAGGTTTCCGACGAACCGCCTCGTCGTGGCGGCATTTGGGCAGCGTTGCGCCGGTCGCCGGCGGTCGGAGCCGATTTGGACCTTGCGCGCGAAACCGTTCCCGAGCGCGATGTCGATTTGTGACGCGCTACCTCCTCGACACGAACATTCTCAGCGAGGCGCTCAAGCCGCGGCCCGCGGCGGCGGTTGCCGAGTGGCTTCAGGATCGGGAGGATACCGACCTCTTCATCGCCATTCTGACAGTCGCAGAAATCTGGCGGGGTGTTCTAACGACCCCGATCGGGCGGAGACGACGCGAATTGGAGATGTGGTTCGCCGGTCCGGAGGGGCCACAGGCATTGTTTCGCGATCGGGTTCTGTCGTTCGACGAGCGCGCGGCGATCGAATGGTGACGGCTCATCGCCGAGGGGCGGGCTGCCGGCCGCCCGCGAAGCCCGCTCGACATGCTGATCGCCGCCACCGCCAACGAGCGGCATTTCCGAGACGTGGTCGAGTTCATTAGCGCAGTGGGCGCCGGAATCTGATTCCGGCCGCGGCCCATCTTTCAGAAGCGCGCGCTACCACTCTCGGCCGCCGCGAACCCAGCTTGCTTGCTGCTGGGACCGCTGGATAGATCTTGCACAAGAAAGTCGGACCGATGAGACGGAGGTGGCGGCCTGCACCAGGCTATCAATCACCCCCCGCCCGCAAAACTTAGGGCATGACGGCGGCAGTGCCGCCTCGGGTTCCGGCTTGGCGATGCGCGCGCGCTCATGTGCAGAGTGCGCAACAGCCGGGCGACATTGGCAAGACGTTCAGAAGATCTTCATTTGTATTGACAAATGGCAGCACACAACCAAATGCCAAGCGAGATGGCCGGTGCCGTTGCCGGGTTCGAGTGGGATCGTGCCAACCGCGACAACTGCCGAAGCATGGTGTTCCGATTGCAGCCATCGAGGCCGCATTTCGCGGGACGATCGCCGTCTTCCCCGATCCCGCCCACTCCGGCGGCGAAGAGCGTTTCAAAGCAGTCGGCAGAACCGGGAAGGGGCGGTACATCCTGATCGTATTCACGCTGCGCACGCATGATGGCGAGACGTTCATTCGCCCGATCAGCGCGCGTTTCATGCACCTGAAAGAGGTTGAATACTATGAAGAAACCGCTTCCCGAACTGCGGAGCGATGACGAGGCGGAGCGGTTTCTCGCCGAGGCGGATCTGGCCGAATACGATCTCAGCGGCCTGCGGATGGTGCGATTCGAGTTTCAGCCCAAAAGCGAGCGCGTCAATCTGCGGGTTCCCAAGGCGCTGCTCGATGCCGTCAAAACCGCAGCGGCAGGTGCCGGAATCCCCTATCAGCGCTTTATTCGACAAGTGCTCGAAGCCGCCGTCCAGCACCCGCGCGACGCCGTCTGAGCCGCCGGCTACCGCCTACCTCCGCTCTGCCTCGCGTTGCTTGGCCGGTTTCGGCGCTGCTTGCGGGAGTGCCGCGTCGGTTTCGGGCTTAGCGTTGCGGGCGAGCTTGACCAAAGCCTGGAGCAGGCGGGCCACACCGCTGAGGCGCTGCTTGTCGTCGTCCCAGTTGCGCAGATAGACGATCTTCTGGTCGCTGCGCAGCTTCAAGGTAGCGGCGTTGCGCTGGATCAGCTCGACCAGGCCGGCAGGATTGGCGAAGCGGTTGTGGCGCAAGGTGATGACCGCGCCTTTCGGGCCGGCCTCGACCCGCTCGACCCCGGCATC
>DASYOB010000024.1:0-2474 GCA_036008175.1 Allostellaceae bacterium | reverse complement strand
ACCTTCGCGACGTCGTCGGTGGTGCGATTGAGTGTGCCGCTCGTCATCAGAAATACCCCTCAGCCTCGCGTTGGCGCGCCCCCTCGGCGACCACCTCGGCCGCCCGTCTGCCGAACACCATCACCTCCATCTCGCCGAAGTCGACGCGGCCCGAATGCAGCACAGTCTTTCCTCCCTTGGCCGGACGTTAATGCGGGGTCACCCGCGGAGCATCAGCGGACCAGCCCAATCGGCCGATCGCCGGCAGCTTTAGCGCCGGCACGGCGGCGTCGATGCCGATATTAAGCCCCAGCACGTTAAGCTCGAGCCCCTCATCAATGGCGAGCAGGACGCCCGCCAGGCCGTAGAGCGAAACCTGAAACCCGGAACCGCTGGGTGCGGCGGCAAACAGCGCACCGCCGGGCAGGAAGTCCTTGCCGATCGCGTTCGACGGCAGATCGAGGCCGAGTTCGGGGACCTCGCGGGCAATATAGGCCGTGAAGGTATTGCTGTTCGGGCCGGGCCAGGCACGATACTCATGCGGATAGGGATAGCGGCCGACCGCGGCACGGATATCCTCGATCATTGCGTCGACACCTGGCCCGCGCCGGTCGAAGATGATCTGTGGTTTGGCGCCGAACCAGTAATTGTCCGGACCCGTCCGGTCGACGCGAACCGCCGGGGCGCCGTTGGCGACACCAAAGCCGAGCACCTCGTACCGCGTATAACGCTCGGCCCCGGTCGGCTTGACCGCGATCCAGCTGTGCACCGAGAACACGCCGCGCCACGAGACGGCACGGGCGGCATAGACCTGAACCACCGCCTCTTGTGTGGTCGCCGTGTCGGGTGCCAGGCCAGTCGGGTCTCTGCGCGCCTCGTACCACGGCACACCACCGCGCCCATCAGCCAGGCAACCGCTGACCAACACCGGCAGCACGAACAGCCCGAGCAGCGACAGGCCGAACGACGCCGCTACGCCCATGTCCGCTTGGTGGCGCTTAGCGCGCCATGCCCGATGCCCCGGCCGGCACGTCGTAAAAGGCCAGCGTCATCGAGACGCTGGTGTAGTAACCCATCAAGGTGATCGCGTCGGTGATGCCGACATGGCCGAGCGCCTTGACGGCCCGGTCATAGAGGCCTTTCGGGACCCAGCGCGAATTCGTGAGCGCCGTCGCTATCTCGTAGACGACCTGTTCGCGCTCGTCAGAAAATGACGTCGGCAGGCCCGACAACAACGCCTCGACCTTGTCGGCCGGCAGCCCGACCTCCTTGCCGCGCCGTTCATGCGCGCTGGTCGGGTAAGCCGAATGCCATTTGCTGTTGATGATGCAGACGGCGATCTCCCGCTCCCGTTCAGTCAGCGAGTAATGGCCGGGATGGAAATGGGCGCCAAGCGGCGCCGCGGCCTTCGCCAGCTTTGGGTTATGCACCCAGATCTTGCTCGGCCCGCCGACCTGACCGCGGACTTCTTTCAAAACGCGATAGCCCTCCTGCTGCTCGGGCGTCATCTGGTCATGGGGGATCTCGGCGTAACGGCCAAAAGTCGGCGTATCGGGCATCTCGTGTCTCCTTGCAGTGTGGATAGACGCGTCTTCGCCGCCGCAGGTTGCTAGCTTCGCCGCGGCGGCTCGATCGGCATTGTCGCGATATCGGTCCAGGCGACCGGGGCGCCCGCTTTTGCGGCGGCTTCTTCGGGCGGCAGGCTCGAATCCCAATGCACTGCCAGAAAGCGTCGCCCCGTCACGCCGGTTGCGGCATCCGACACCAGCCAGTTGAGCGGCGGAGCCATCACCGCAGGCTGGATCATCTCAGCGCGGTCGTAGCCGGCCCCGAGCGGCACCATGCCGGTATTGGTGACCCCGCCCGGCACCAGCACATTGACGGTAACGCCGGTGCCGGCCAGGTCCTTTGCCATGATCGCCGAGAAGGCCTCCAATGCCGCCTTCGACGGACCGTAGGTCGGCGAGCCCTCGCGGATCATCGTGCCGAGGCTTGTCGTGATATTGACGATGCGGCCCCATTTCTGGCGCATCATGTCGTGGACGACGGCCCGCGACAGCGCCATCGGCGCGTTGTTGTGGACGGCGACAAAGAGCTTCCACAGCTCGGGGGTCACCTCCCAGAACTTGATCGGGTGTTGCCGGTTGTCGCTACGGATCGTCGCTTGGCCGACCCCGGCATTGTTGACCAGGATGTCGATCGCCCCGAAACGGCTGCGCGTCTTGTCGACGATCTCATCGATCGACTCGTCGCGGGCGAGGTCGGCCTCGATCGTCATCAAATTGGGGCCGTGCTGCCGCTCCTGTGCCGCCTGGGCGAGTTCGGCGAGGCCCTGGGCGGCGCGGTCGACCGCCGCGAGCTTGAGCCCCTTGCCGAGCAGGCCCAGCACAAGCTCCCGGCCGATGCCGCCGGCGGCACCCGTCACAATCGCCACGCGCCGCTGTTCGCTCATCGTCTCCTCCTCTCGCTTCAGGGCTGTTACAACAGGCTGCCGC
>DASYOB010000023.1:0-1561 GCA_036008175.1 Allostellaceae bacterium | reverse complement strand
CCGGAACCCATGAACACCGCACGGCAAACATACTGGAAATGCTGGTGTTCTTAGGTTCCGGGCTCGGCCCTTCGGACCGCCCCGGAATGACGGAACCCTGCAAAATAGATTTCTTCACGCGCTCGAAGGCCGGGACCCATTTCTGCCGTGGGTACCGGCCTGCGCCGGTATGACGGATTGGTGGGCGCGATCAGTCAGGTGCTATCCACTAGAACGCGACTTGGACGATGCGGTCGATGAAGATGCCGGGAGTGACGATCATCTCCGGATCGAGCTCGCCCAATTCGGCGATATGGCGGACCTGCACGACCGAGAGATCGGCGGCCATCGCCATCGTCGGGTTGAAGTTGCGCTGCGCCTTGCGGAAGGTCAGATTGCCCCAGCGATCGGCGCGGTCGGCGGCGAGCAACGCCACGTCGCCCTTCAGCGGCTTTTCGAGGACATACATGCGGCCGTCGATCTCGCGGTGCTCCTTACCCTCGGCGAGACGGGTCCCGACCGACACCGGCGAATAGAAGCCGCCGAGCCCGGCCGCAGCGCAGCGCATGCGTTCGCTCAAGGTCCCCTGCGGCAACAGCTCGAGCTCGATCTTGCCGGCGGCATAGAGCTCCTCAAAAACGATCGAGCCGGAGCTGCGCGGGAACGAGCACATGATCTTGGCGATCCGGCCGGCGGCCATCAGCGCCGCGAGCCCGGCGCGGCCGGTGCCGGCATTGTTGGCGACGACGGTCAGGTCGCGCGCACCCTGCTCGACCACGGCCTCGCACAGCGCGTCCGGCAATCCGGCGCCGCCGAAACCGGCGCACAGTATTACGGCGCCATCCTTGATCCCGGCCACCGCCTCGGCCAGGCTGTGCACCCGCTTATCGATCATTCGTGACCTCTTCGAGCAGCCCTCACCCACCCGTCCCTGCGGGCCGGGTCCCCCCTCTCCCGCAATGCGGGAGAGGGTGCCGAGCGAAGCGAGGCGGGTGAGGGTAGGTCGGCACCAATCACTTCAACAAATCAGAACGCCACCGCGTCGCCGCCCTTTAGCGCCAGCATTGCGCGGGCTTCGTCGGGGGTGGCGATTTCGAGCGACAAATTCTCGACGATCGCGCGCACCCGGCTGACCTGGTCGGCGTTGCTGGTGGCGAGCTTGCCGCGGCCGATCCACAATGAATCTTCGAGCCCGACGCGGACGTTGCCGCCCATGATCGCGCCCATCGTGACGAGTGGCAATTGGTGGCGGCCGGCGGCGAGGATCGACCAGGCGTAGTTGTCGCCAAACAATTTGTCGGCGATCCGCTTCATGTGGACGAGGTTGTCGGGATCGGCGCCGATCCCGCCGAGGATGCCAAAGATCGTCTGCACAAAGAGCGGCGGCTTGACCAGCCCACGGTCTAGAAAATGCGCGAGGTTATAGAGATGCCCGACATCATAGCATTCGAACTCGAACCGGGTGCCGCAGCCTTCGCCCAGGTCTTTCAGGATGCGCTCGATATCGGCGAAGGTGTTGCGGAAGATGAAGTCGCGGGTCATTTCGAGATGCTGCGTCTCCCACGGATGTTGCCAATCCTTG
>DASYOB010000022.1:0-3069 GCA_036008175.1 Allostellaceae bacterium | reverse complement strand
ATCCCGGCGACCGCTCCCTCTCTCGTGCGAGCGAGGAAGGCGATCTCTTGGCCTTACACCCGACCGTCAAACCGGCGCGGCTGGTTGCCGATGCACTCCTGGACAGCACCGCCCGCGGCGAGATCGTGCTCGATGGCTTTCTCGGCAGCGGCACGACGCTGATTGCGGCCGAGCGAGACGGGCGCATCTGCCGAGGGCTGGAGATCGACCCGCTTTACGTCGATGCCGCGATCCGACGATGGCAGGCCGATACCGGCGAGGTCGCGCATCACGCCAATACCGGAACCAGCTTTGATCAGATCAGCAGCACCTTAGGAGAGGCACAATGACCGACAGCCCGGAAAACTACCCCGTCTACGTCGCCGAGACCCCCGAAGATTCCGCCGAGAGCAAGCCCGAGGAATACAAGGTCGGCCGCAACAAGCCACCCCGGGAGCATCAATGGAAGCCTCTCGAATCCGGCAACCCCAGCGGGAAGCGGAAGCGCGAGGAATCTTGCCGCGACCTGATGAAAGAGGAACTGGACGCGCTGATCTCGGTCCAGGAGAACGGCAAGACCATAACCGTTAGCAAGCGCAAGGCGTGGGTAAAGAGAGTTGTGAACGGCGCGATCCAGGGAAATCCCAGGGACGAAAAAATCTTGATGAGGTTCGAGAAGCCCGACGAGACACCGCGTAAAGGAGAACTAAGATTCATCAACGTGGACAGTGAAGATGAGATTCCACCCCAGTGAGTTTTCTCGCAGTCGCCTCCGGTGTTACCCGGCCTATTGCAGTGTCGGGTAGGTGCTTCCGCGGGTAACCACGGCTGAGACGAGCCGCCAGGTCGTGCAACGTGCAGCGAGCGTCGGCGACCGGAAATCGCAGTTTCAAGAGTGAGGAGCCAGACAATGACAGACGAGCTTGAAAATAACACGGCCGAGACGGACCGAGATGATCGCCCGGGCGACAAAGGCAAGCGCTCCCCCGGTGGCTGTCGGAACCCACCGGAGCATAGCCGGCTCCAGAACGGCCAGTCCCGCAATGCGAAGGGCCGGCCAAAGCGCGAGGAGACTTATGCTGACCTATTCCGAAAGGAATTGAACAAACGGATCTGTATCCAGGAGAATGGTAACCGGATCAGAATCACCAAGCGTCGCGCTTGGATCAAGGGGGTCGTCAATCGTACGCTGCAGCGAGATCGCAATGCCGAAAAGACTTTCCTGCAGATCGAAAAGCCCACTGACGCATCGCAAGTGGGCGGCGTAGACTTCTACATTATAGGGTAGGTAACGGATGCCCAGCTACTCGGTCGCCGGCATCGACCGCGCCCGAGGGCTCAAACCGGCGCTTTCGGGCGACCGTCGGGCGCGGCAGGAGCTGATTGGGTCCAAAGACAAAGGCGGGGCGTGTTTACGTTCGTTCGTCATCGAAGGCTAAGCGGCCCCCGACCGACCGCAGACGATACCGCGCTTGCCGATGGCCGGGCGGCATCGTTGCTGTCGCAGCGAGGCAGACAGCTCGGGCAGCGGGCTCCACATCGCGGCCGTTTGGACCGAGAGGGTGCTGGCGATTGCCTGAACTCAGTCTAAGTCTCGATCTCCGGGGCGTATTCCGGGCCGCGCAGCCCGAAGGTCGAGGCGACGGCGTTGCGCGCGATGTAGGCTTGCGGTTCGCCGAAGCTACCATCGTCGTGGATCGGCCGCAGCCGCGGATCGACGCGCAGGAAGTAGCGGCGAAAAGAGCCATCGGGCTCAGGCGAGCGGTTGACTACCTCGACCATGACGATCGGCTCGTCGCGGTCGAGATCGCGACACCACAGCGTGCCGAAGGCCGGGTCATGATTGAGCCGGGTGGCGCCAGCATCGCGCAGATAGGCCGCGGCGCCCTGGATCTCCTCGCCATCCCGGTAGCGGTCGATCAGGATCCGGCGCAGCTCAGGCGAATTCACCCCCTCGATTGTCGCCAGCGAGATGCGCTGCGGCTCCTCGACCATATACTGCGCCACCTCGAGCCCGTGCCAATGCCACCAGCTCCAGCCGGAGCGGTAGGCCATCGAGGGCCCGACCTCGCCGTGGAGTCGGCCCGCCGCGTCGCGGTTTACGAATAGCGGGCGCTCCGAGGCAAAGCAGACCCCGGCGAGGGTCCAATAGGGCCCGCAGCTTGCCATCGTCTCGACAAAGCTGCGGTCCATCGGCACGTTGAGGACCTGGTCGGCATAGTCCCGCTGCGCGGCATGGGTGAGGCTCTGCGAACCGCCGAGCCAGGCGGCGGCGGCCGTCCGCAACACCGGGCTACTGACGCGGCGCCCGACCATCTCGAGCGCGATCCGGGTGTGTCGGAGAATACCGTCGACCGCCCGCGCGATCGGCAGGGTAATGCCGGTTAGCATCGTCTGGTGCAGGCTCGGGTGCAGTACCACCGAAAACGCGGCTCGGCGCACCGCGCCCGCGGCCCCGCCGAACTCGGCGGCAAGATCTGCCCCGGCGTCGCGGTGCGGAGCCTGCCGCAGCGCCGAGCCCAGCGCCGCTTCGACCGCGCAGCGGATCGGACGGCGCGCGGCGTGGTTGGCGAAGAACAGGTCGTCGGTGACGGCCTCGACGAAATTGGCCCGGTGCCGCAGCCCCCGCACCGCCCGCTCCCGATCCGCGGTCCTGACCCGGGCATAGGCAATCGCGCTCAGCGCCGCTGACATCGGACAGGGCAGCCACACGACTCGAGGCTCGGCGAGCCCGGCGGCGTGATAGAAGCGAATGAGCGCCCACTCCGCCCGCTCCCGGTCGACCGGGGCCGTCGACAGCGCGATCTTTGTCCACTTGTCAACGAATTCCGGGAGCCTCGCCTGCTGCTCCGGGGTGAGCTGAGCGCCCCAAACCATGGGTCAATCGGCGATCGGGCGGGCGGATACCGCGCCGGGCGTATATTCCCGTTGCCGCAGGACTTCGTAATGTCCCGCCGGCAGCAGAATCGGGTCATGCTGCTCGTGCTGGAGCCGCGCGCCCGTTTCGGCGACCTGCAGAAACACCCGGCCGGTACGCGCCTGCCGGTACATCATCGCCTCCGCCGTGGCAAACGCATGCGCGTGCCCCGA
>DASYOB010000021.1:0-7758 GCA_036008175.1 Allostellaceae bacterium | reverse complement strand
CTCGGTTTCAACGCCGTGTCCGACAAGGCGCTCGCCGCCGCGAAAACCGCAAAGCTGACGCGCTCGTATTGGGATTGGCAGGCGATGAGCGACACCGGAAACACCGGATTCTTCCCCTATACGCCGGCGACCAACCTGTTGTTCGGGCTGCGCGAGGCGCTCACGATGCTGCTCGACGAGGAGGGGCTCCCTTCTGTCTTCGCCCGCCACAGTCGGCATGCCGAGGCGACGCGGCGCGCCGTCACCGGCTGGGGTCTCCAAGTGCTGTGCGCCGATCCGCACGAATATTCGAGCTCGCTGACCGCGGTCATGGTGCCCGACGGGTATGATGCGGACCAAGTGCGCGAGGTCATCCTCGACGGCTTCGACATGTCGCTCGGCACCGGGCTCGGCAAGCTGAAGGGCAAGATCTTCCGCATCGGCCATCTCGGCCATTTCAACGATCTGATGCTGTGCGGCACGCTGTGCGGCGTCGAGATGGGGCTGCACCGCTCGGGCATACCGCATCGGGCCGGCGGCGTCGCGGCGGCGCTCGAATTTCTCGGCGCGCGCGACGCAGCCTAGTTTGGAGATTCGAATGACCCCGGAGCAAGTCGACGAAGCAGCTCAGGCGCTCGCCGCGGCCCGCACTGGCCAGCCGATCGCCGCGCTCCCCGAAGCGGCGCGGCCGCAGTCAGAAGCTGATTCCTATGCCATCCAGGACGCGGTCCTACGTCGCTTGGGCGAGCGGATCGGCGGCTGGAAGGTCGGCTTCTCGCCCGAGGGCGGGATCTTTTGCGCGCCGATCTACGCCTCAAGGGTACATGCGAGCCCGGCTCTACTGCCGTCGCGCGGCTTTCACGTGATCGGCATCGAATGCGAGATCGGCTTCCGGCTGAACCAGGCCTTCCCGGCCCGCGCGCAGCCCTATAGCCGAGAGGAGGTGCTGCGCGGCGCGTCGCTGCATCCGACGATCGAGATCGTCGATTCTCGGTATATCGATTTCCGGTTGCTCGACCGGCTGCAGGTATTGGCGGACAATTTCTCGAACGGGGCACTTGTCTATGGTGCTGCGGCCTCGGGCTGGGAGGGAATGGACCTCGCCAATCCGCCGATCACCGTCACCGCCGACGGCAAGGATTTCGCCGAATGCACCGGGTTGCGAGCCGGCGACCCGATCGGACTGCTCGTCGATCTGGTGAACCACATCGCCAATCGGCGTGGCGGCGTGCCGGGCGGGACTTTTGTCACGACCGGCAGCCATACCGGCCTGGTCTTTACCGAGCCCGGAGCGGAGATCCGTACCGATTACGGCAAGCTGGGCCGGGTCGAGGTGTCCTTTCCGCGGTAGCACGCGCTGGGACTGTACGGCATCGCGTTCGATGCAGATCATCGTCGATCCCGTAACCCCGCTAGAGCCGTTGGCTTACGATCGCGTCGCGCGCGGGCTGCATTGGCTGATCGCCGGCTTGGCGGTCGTCATCGTGTCGCTCGGCTGGGCAATCCCCGGAACGGCGCGCGAAACTGGGTCGCGCGACTTACTTTTGCTGGGCCATCGCTCGCTGGGCTTGCTGCTTTTGGCGCTGATGCTGTTCCGCGGCTTCTGGCGCTGGACGCACCCGCCGCCGCCATTGCCGCCGAGCCTGATGCGGATCGAGGCGCTTGCTGCGCGCGCGACCCACGGGCTGTTCTATCTGTTTTTTGTGATTATGCCGCTCAGCGGCTACGTCAATGCAGCCGCGGCGGGCCATTCCATCAGCCTTTTCGGACTTGCCGAGATTCCGTCCGTGCTGCCAGAAGACAACCGCGTCTCCCAAGCCGCAATTGCGGTGCACCTCACCTGCCAGTTCCTGATCTACGCCTTCGTCGCTCTGCATGTCGTCGCCGCGCTGACCCACTGGATTGTGCGTCGCGACGGTGTGTTTGAACGCATGCTGCCGTTGCGCGATCGGTAATGCTGCGCCAGCGCTAGATCGGGCCGGTCGGGACCAGCGCCAGCTTCGATCGGAAATAGTCGAGCGCCTCGGCAAGGCTGCGGGCCGCGCGAAGGTGTTGGCGTCCGCTCAGCACGATGAACTCGGCCGCGCTTGCCGCGGGCGACAGCGATTTGACTATTGTATAGGCGGCGCTCTCGTGGGTATGCCGGAAGATCGAGAATAGCGCCTGGCCGTCGCGGTGGTCGATCGCGTAGTCGCGCCAGATGCCGCGCGCGACGTTGCGGCTGTAGAGTCCAAGCAGCTGGTTCAGCTCGGAGCGAGTGAAATAAAGCGTCCGGCGTCCACCCCGATGGTCCCTGAATGTCACCACCGTGGCGCTCGTGCTGCTCATCGCCGACCGTCTTCTGTTCCCATCTGTCATAATTTTGACCATTTCGGCCGAAGCGTCCAGCAGTCTTGCCGATCCAGACCTGCCGTGGCCGGCTTTGGCGCTGCGACCGGTTGCCGCCGGTCGATGCGGCCGGCGATGCCGCAATTTGCGTCACCCTTGGCTTGCGGATATGGTGACGACCCTCGACCAGGGCCCGGGGCTTTTGTGAGCGACATTTTCCGCGAAATCGACGAGGAACTGCGTCGCGACAACCTGCTGAAGCTCTGGGCGCGCTACCGGTGGCATATCGTCGGTGCCGTTGTTGCCGCGCTCGTCATCGCCGGTGCGATCGTCGCGTGGCGAGATCACCAGGCGTCCGAGCGGCGCGCCGAGGCGACTCGCTATGCTGGCGCGCTGACGCTCGCGCGCGACGGCAAGGAAGCCGATGCGGCGAAGCTGTTCGCCATGCTTGCGCAGGATGGCGGCAGCTATTCGGTGCTGGCCGCCTTCGAGCAGGCTGAGTTGCTGGCGAAGCAGGGCGATAGCAAAGGGGAGATCAGCGCCTATGACCGCCTTGCCGCGTCGTCTGATCTCGACCCCGAATTTCGCGATCTGGCGACACTGCTTTCGGTCATCCATGGCTTTCCCGATTCTGACCCGAAGGCCGTGATCGACCGGCTTCAGCCGTTGACCGCGAATGGCAATCCGTGGCGCGCTACCGCGCTCGAACTGATCGCGGCGGCAAAGCTCAAGGAAAACGACCGCCCCGGTGCACTGGCCATTTATAAACAGCTCGCCGACGACCTCTCCGCGCCGCAGCAGCTACGAGCCCGCGCTGCCGAGATGACCGCCGCCCTCGCGCACTGAGTCGAAAATCCAGCGTTATGATGAATCGCCGCGATTTCGCTTCGCTGCTGCTGCTGTCACTCGGCGTGGCGGGCTGCGACGCTTTCAAGGACAAGAAGCAGCAATTGGCCGGCGAGCGCATCCCGGTGCTTGGGGCCGGCAGCCGCTTCGAGCCCGATGCGGATCTTGCCGCGGTTGCGGTCGAGCTCCCGCCGCCTGCCGTCAACCCGGATTGGCCGGAGGCCGGCGGTAACCCGGCCCATGCAATGGGCCATCCAGCCTTGCCGGACAAGCTCGCCCGCGCCTGGGAGACCGGCGTCGGTGACGGCTCGGGGCGCTACACGAAGGTGTTGTCGCAACCTGTCGTCGAGCAAGGCCGAGTCTATGCGATGGATGGCGGAGTTCAGGTCAGCGCGCTGGACGCCGCAAATGGCGCTCGGATTTGGCGCGTCGACCTTAAGCCGGAGGAGCTGCGCGGCAACGCATTCGGCGGCGGGCCCTCGTTCTGGAACGACCGTCTCTATGTCGCGACAGGTTATGCTCAAGTGCTGGCGCTCGATCCGGCCGACGGAAAGGTTATCTGGCGAACCAACGTCAATGCGCCAATACACAGCCCGCCAACAGTCGCGAATGGCCGCGTCTTTGCCGTCACCGTCGAAAATGAGCTCAACGCCCTGGACGCCTCCGACGGTCGGAAATTGTGGTCGCATAGCGGCATTCCCGAGACCGCCGGCCTGTTGGGCGGCGCCAGCCCGACGGTCGAGGGGGAGGTGGTCGTTGCCGCTTACAGTTCGGGCGAGCTGTTCGCGTTGCGCGTCGAGAATGGCCGCGCCGTGTGGTCGGACAATCTAGCCTCGACCCGCGCCGCAAACGCCGTGGCCGGGCTTGCCGATATCCGGGGCCGGCCGGTGATCGATCGCGGCCGGGTCTTCGCCATCAGCCACAGCGGGCGGATGACGGCAATCGATCTGCGCCGCGGCGACCGCGTTTGGGAGCAGGAGATCGCTAGCAGCCATAGCCCTTGGGTCGTCGGCGATTATGTCTTCGTGCTCGCCAACGACAACGAGCTGCTTTGCCTAACTCGCGACGCCGGCAAGGTACGCTGGACGCGTCAGCTGCGCCGGTACGAGGACGAGAAGGCGAAATCCGACCCGATCATATGGGCCGGCCCGGTGCTGGGGGGTAACCGGTTGATCGTGCTTTCTTCCCTCGGCGAGGCGGTATCGCTATCGCCCTCAAACGGCGAGGTGCTGGGCAGTCAGGAGATGTCGTCGGGCGGCTTCTTTGGACCAGTTGTAGCCAACAACGCCCTTTACTTGCTGACCGACGACGCAAATCTCTCCGCCTATCGTTGATCTCCAGCAGAGCGGCGGACCTGATGAGTTTCACGGTCGCGATTGTCGGGCGGCCGAATGTCGGCAAATCGACATTGTTCAATCGGCTCGTCGGCCGCCAGCTCGCGCTCGTCGACGATCTCCCGGGAGTCACCCGCGACCGCCGTGAAGGCGAAGGTCATTTGGCCGATCTAAGCTTTCACGTGATCGACACCGCCGGGCTCGAGGAGGCGCCGCCGGACACGCTCGCCGGTCGGATGCGGGCGCAAACCGAGCACTCGCTCACCGATGCGGATGTTGCGCTTTTGGTCATCGATGCGCGCGACGGCATCACTCCGGCCGACCGTTATTTCGCTCGATGGCTCCGCCGCACCGGCAAGCCCGTCCTGCTCGTTGCCAACAAGGCCGAGGCCAGGGGCGCGCTCGCCGAGATCGCCGAGGTGTACGCGCTCGGCCTCGGCGACCCGGTGCCGATCTCGGCTCAGCACGGCGAGGGATTGGCCGAGCTATACGATCAGCTGCGGCGGTTTGCCGGCGAAGAAGAACAGTCAGGACCGACCGAGGACGAGGCGGAACGGCCGCTGCAGCTGGCGATTGTCGGGCGGCCGAATGTCGGCAAATCGACGCTGGTCAATCGGCTGCTTGGCGAGGACCGGGTGTTGACCGGCCCGGAGCCGGGCATCACCCGCGACGCGATCGCGATCGACTGGGACTGGGAAGGTCGCGCGCTCCGGCTCGTCGACACGGCCGGGATGCGTCGCCGGGCACATATCGAAGGCCGACTCGAGCGGCTCTCGGTCGCGGACACGCTACGGGCGGTGCGTTTCGCCGGGACTGTCGTCCTGGTGATGGACGCGCTGCAGCCGCTCGAACGTCAGGATCTGACCATCGCCAACCTCGTCGCCGAGGAGGGGCGGGCAATCGTGCTGGCGCTGAACAAGTGGGATTTGGTCCGCGAGCGCGAGGCGATGCTGGCGAAGGTGTGCGACCGGTTGCAGACATCACTGCCGCAACTTCACGGCGTCCCCGTGATACCAGTCTCGGGACTGAACGGGCATGGCATCGATGCATTGATGAAGGCAGTCTTCGCCGCCGATACGGTGTGGAACCGGCGGGTGCCGACCCCGACCCTGAACCGCTGGCTGACGGCGATGCAGGAGCATCACCCGCCACCGCTGGCCGGCGCGCGTCGGCTCCGGCTGCGTTACATGACACAGGTCAATACCCGGCCGCCGACCTTCGCGCTGTTCGCCTCCAAGCCGGGCGAGTTGCCGGAAGCCTACCGGCGGTACCTCGTGAATTCGCTGCGCGAAAGTTTCGACCTGCCCGGGGTCCCGATCCGGGTCATGCTGCGCAAGGGTGCAAACCCATACGCCCGCGCCTGAGTGCTATTAGGAGATGCCGACCACCTCGCCGTTGCGGGTGCATTCGGGGAGGACGAGATCGAGGAAGGCTTCCGCCACAGTTTCCGGCTCTGGTATCGACTCAGGGTTCTCGCCGGGGAAGATGCGGGCGCGCAGCCGGGTTCGGGCGATGCCGGGATCGATCAGATTGACCCGTACGGCGGTGCGGGCGATCTCGCCGGCATAGATTCTGACCATGGTTTCGAGCCCGGCCTTGCTGACGGCGTAGGCGCCGTAATAGGGCAAGGCGTCGCGTGCCAGCCGGCTGGTGACAAAGACCGCCCGTCCGCTCGGCGCCATCCGCAGCAGCGGATCCGTCGCGCGGATGAGCCGCCAATTGGCGGTCAGGTTGAGGTCGAGGACTTCGCTCCAGACGTCGGGATCGATATGGCCGAGCGGCGAGAATACGCCGAACTCGGCGGCATTGCCGATCAGGATGTCGAGCCGGCCATAGCGCTCGTACAACGCCGCGCCCAGCTCGTCGATCTTGATGAAATCGCGCAGGTCGAATGGCACGAGGGTGGCGCTACCCCCGGCGGTGCGAACCCGATCGTCGGTTTCCTCGAGACCACCGACCGTGCGCGCAACGAGCACCAGATGTGCGCCCTCACCGGCGAAGCGCTCCGCTACTGCGGCGCCGATGCCGCGCGAGGCGCCCGTGATCAGCGCTATCTTGCCGGCGAGCCTGCCCACCATCACTCGGCAGGGGCGGGAGCGGGAGCGAGGGCGTAGACCGGCCGTCGACGTATCGCCATCAGCGCGATGATGCTGAGCAGCGCCGTCGCCATCAGGTAGTAGCTCGGCGACAGCGGATCGCCGGTCTGCGCGATCAGCCAGGCCGCGACAAACGGCGAAAGACCGCCAAAAATCGATACCGCGGTGCTGAAGCTCAGCGATACGCCGATCGCCCGGATTTCGACCGGGAATTGCTCGCCGAGCAGCGACGGCAGGACGCCGCTATACCCGGCCTTGACCAGGTTGAGCCAGCCAACGGCGATGACGCACGCCGTCAGGCTGGGCCACGCCACCATCAAATAGAAGGACGGATAGGCGGTCAGCAGGAACAGCCAGCCGGTGATCAGCATGATGCGCGGGCGCGGACCCTTGTCCGACCAATGCCCGGCGACGACGGAGAAGATAGCGAGGATGATGCCGCCGACGAGGGTCGCGACGAAGCCGGTATAGGCCGGCAAGTGCAGCTGCTTCACACCGAAAGTCGGAATGTAGGCCAGCAGGTAGTAAGAGCTGTTGGAGATGATCGAGGCGCCCAGCGCAAGCAGGACCGGAAACGGATACCGGCGCAAGAGTTCGGCGATGGGGATGGTCGGAGGCTTTTCGGCCTCGAGGAACTCCGCCGTCTCCGTCACTTGCGAGCGGATATAAAGCCCGGCTGGGCCGATGAGCATCCCGAAGAAATAGAGCAGTCGCCAACCCCAGCTGGTTAATTGGTCGTGCGTCAGAAGCGTCGTCAGCATGATGCCGAATACCGAGACGATGATGGAGATGATTCCGGTCGAGGCCCATTGCCAGCTGGCGGCGAAGCCCTTGCGATGCGAGCCGTGCTCGACCAGGAAGGACACCGCGCTGCCGAACTCGCCGCCGACCGAAAATCCCTGCATCAAGCGCGCGAAGATGATCAGAAGCGGTGCGGCGACGCCGATGGTCGCAAAACCCGGCGTGACCGCCATCAGCGTCGTGCCGATCATCATCAGCCCGATCGACAAGGTGAGGCCGGCCTTGCGGCCATGCCGGTCGGTATAGCCGCCGATAAAGATCGCGCCCAGCGGCCGGACAAAATACGCCAGGCCGAAGGTGCCGAAGGTGAGTAGCAGTGATGCTGTAGAATTGCCGGACGGAAAGAACACTTCCGAGATCGTGACGGCAAAATA
>DASYOB010000020.1:0-66891 GCA_036008175.1 Allostellaceae bacterium | reverse complement strand
GGGCCCGGTGCTGGCCGAGGCGATGGACCATTTCGCCGGCGGCCTGGCGGCCTATCGCGCGAACGATTGGGAGCGGGCGATGCAGCGCTTCGCGGCGGCGCTGGAGTTGCGGCCGGACGACGAGCCGAGCCGGATGTATATCGAGCGCTGCCGGCACTACCGCGAAACCCCGCCGCCCGAGGATTGGGGCGGCGTCTGGACCCTCACCGAGAAGTAGCCGTGCCGCTAGGGTCAGTGCTAGCATCCGCCGTCTGAGCGTTGGGCGAGAGCGGTAAAGGGGCGCGACAAACGATGCGGCGGTGGCTCGCAAGCGGTGGAGCAATCTTCACCGCTTTTTTCGTCTTGGTGCTGTCTGTGGGGCCGGTTCTCGCCTGGGGACCGCAAGCGCACCGCGCCATCACCTTGATCGCCGACAAGCTGCTGCAGCAGGGTGATTCAGCGGCGCGGGCAAAGATCCGTGCTCTCCTCGCGACTGACAAAGACAATCGGTTCACCAAGACGGACATCGCCAGCGAAGCGACCTGGCCCGACATGCTGATGGAGAAGAGCGAGGAGGCGCGTAGCGCCACCACGCCCTGGCATTCGGCGCGGCTGAAAGCCGACAATCCGGATCTCGCCAGCGCCTGCTTCGGCCGCAAGCCGTTGCCGTCCGGCTACCCCGCGAGCCACGGGCCGAGGGAAAATTGCATCATCGACAAAATCGCTCAGTTCGAGGAAGAGCTGCAGAATTCCGAGACTGCCCCCGGCGAACGGGTTACCGCACTGCAATTCGTGCTGAATCTGGTCGGTGATCTGGGCGATCCGCTCGACGCGATCGACCGCGGCGACCAGGGCGGGCGATGTGTTGCGCTGCAAATCGGCGGCAAGCCGCCGGTGCGGCTCGCGACCTATTGGCAGGACACGCTGGTCAACGAGGTCGTCGGCCGCGATCCTGCCCAGGGTGCGGCGCATATCCTCGGCACCGTTTCAAAGCCCGAACTCGATAAATGGGCTGCCGGTAAGCCCGAGGATTGGCTGCGGGAGAGCTACGAGATCGCCAAGACGGTGACCTATGGCTTCGGCGATACCAAACCGGCCGGGAAATACACCTTTCCGGCCGGTAAAGGCGAAAGCGACTCCTGCGGCGAGGTCGATCTGTACCGGGTGGGCCCGGACTACGAAATCAAGGCACTTGCCGCGGTGAAGCAGCAGCTCGCCAAGGCCGGCGACCGCCTCGCCCTGATTCTGCGCGACAGCTTCAAATAACCGGGCCCTGATAGCAGGCAAGTGGCCGAGCTACCGACAGCAATAATCGGCGACTCCTTGGTCCCGGGCGAGGCTTATCTCGCCGAGACGGTGGTGTTGCGCGCGCACGCCGGCACCCAGCCCGATCTGTTCCTGCGCTGGAATGCGATCCCTCTCGTCGCAGAGGGCATCGACGTGGTCGTGCACCTGCACGGCTTTTCTCAAGAGGGCGGCAAGATGCCGCTTTCGGAAAAGGTGCCGCGGAGCGGGCTCGATCTGTCCGCCAGACGACGGCCGACCTTGGCGCTGCTGCCGCGAGGCAACTGGATCCGGCACTATTATTATGATTTTCCGGCGCTGCTGTCGGGCGGAATCGATGTACTGATCGCCCATGCGCTCGAACAACTGCGATGCGCGACGGGCTTGCGCAGGTTGGGAATTGACCGCCTCATTCTCTCGGCGCATTCCGGCGGTGTGATGCCGGCGGTCGACATCCTCTCCGAGGCGAAGCAATCGCCGGACGAGTTGTACCTGTTCGACGGTCTTTACGGCCGCGATCCGCGCCTCGGCGATCCGATGCAAGGCTTGGAGCTCATCGACCATTGGCTCGTCGAGCGGCTGGCCTGTGAGCCCGGACGAGCCGGCACGCTGCGCATCGTTTATGTCGAGCGCCAGACCGGCCCGTTTTCGCGCGAGGTCGCGAGCCTTGTCACGCGACGCCTCGCGGCAACCGCGCCGGTCGCGGACCTTGCGCGGCGCTATCGGGTAGAGCGTTCCGGCGTGCCGCACGGTTATATTGCCTGGCGCTGCCTGCCTGAACTGCTGGCCGATCCGGCGGTCGAGTTTGACTGGTCGCGCGTTTGAAGGAGGGACCTGTGTCCGGCGTGCTCGACGGAATCCGTGTCCTCGATTTCGGCCGCTACATCGCAGGGCCGTTCTGCGCCGCGCTGCTCGGCGATCTCGGCGCCGAGGTGATCCGCATTGAGCGGATCGGCGGCGGCGAGGATCGCGGCCTGATACCGGTCGATGCCGGGCCGCCCAATGAACCGATGGGGGGTGGCGGGGCGATGTTCCTGGCGATGAACCGCAACAAGCTGGGCATGACCCTCGACCCAGCGAGCCCGAAAGGCCGCGAGATCGCCAAAAAGCTCATCGCGACGGCGGATATCGTCGTCGCCAACCTGCCGCCCGCGGTTTTGCGCTCGCTGGCGCTCGATCTCGACAGCCTGCGGACAGTGAAGCCCGACATCATCCTGACCACCGTGACCGGTTTCGGCGCTGGCGGCCCATTGAGCGACAAGCACGGGTTCGACGGCATCGGCCAGGCAATGTGCGGCGCCGTGTATTTGTCGGGCATGCCCGAGCAGCCGATCATGACGAAGGTGCCCTGGGTCGATTTCGGCACTGCCTTCCTGTCCGCCTTCGGTACGCTGGCAGCATTGCTCGAGCGCGGCAAGAGCGGCCGCGGCCAGAAGGTCGAGGGCGCTTTGTTGCGCACCGCAATCGCAATCAGCAACGCGATGCTGATCGAGCAATCGCTGATGCGGGTCGACCGCACCGCGATCAAGAACCGCGGCTTTAACAACGCGCCCGGCGACATCTACCGCACCAAGGACGGCTGGATCGTCACGACGGTAATCGGCCAGCCGATGTTCCGGCGCTGGTGCCGCATGATCGGCGAGGAGCATTGGCTCGCCGACCCGCGCTATATCGACGACCAGTCTCGCGCCGACAATGGCGAGACCGTCTCGGCGCGGATGGCCGATTGGTGTGCCGAGCGGAGCTGCGAGGAGGCATTGGCCGAACTCGAAAAGGCCAACATCGTCGCCGGCCGGGTGTATTCGCCGCAGCAGGCGCTGGACGATGCCCATATCCGCGCCGCCCATCTACTAGAGGAGCGCGAGTTCCCAACGCTCGACCGGGCCGTGCCCTTGGCGCCGACGCCGATCGAGCTGTCGGAAACCCCGGGCACCTATCGCCGACCGGCGCCGCTGCTCGGCGAGCATACCGAGCAGATCCTGCAAAGCCTCGGCTACGATGCGACGGAGATCGCCGCGCTGCGAGCGGAGAAGGTGATCTGATGAGCAAGGCTTTCGTAAAAGAGACCGACGACGAACCGGATCTCCCGGACGACGCGCCGGAGCTTCCGGCCGGGGTCAAGAACTACATGACCCCTGAGGGACATCGCCACATGCAGGAGGAGTTGCGTCGGCTCTTGCGCGAAGACCGGCCGAAAACCGTCGAGGTGGTGGCGTGGGCCGCCGGCAATGGCGATCGCTCCGAGAACGGCGATTACCTCTACGGGAAGAAGCGGCTGCGCGAGATCGACCGCCGCGTCCGATTTTTGTCGAAGCGGCTGGAGACCGCCGCGGTGGTCGATCCCGAGGCGCAGAAAAACCGCGACCAGGTATTTTTCGGCGCGACCGTAACCTACGCGAACGAGGCGGGCGCCGAGAGGACGATCACGATCGTCGGCATCGACGAGGCCGATCTCGAGCAGGGCCGGGTCAGCTGGATCTCGCCGATCGCCCGCGCGCTGCTGAAGGGGCAGGTGGGCGACATTGTCGACCTGCGCACGCCCGCCGGGATCGAGCGGATCGAGGTCGTCGAAATCCGCTACAGGGACAGCTGACGGCTACGCGGGAATTGGTGGCTCCCGTGTTTGGTCTGCGCCCTGGCTGCCGGAATCGCAATTTTATCTTGACAATCCGGATTTATTATGATATAAGCAGCGATCCTGGGACAATTGCCCACGCTACTGCCGTTTCGGTCGTTGTTTCCCGCTGTTTCCTAGCTGTTCGGCCGCTGTTTTTTCGCTGTTATGGGCCGCCGTCATTTTGCCGTTTCTGAGCGTTTTCAGCGAGTTGACCGAATTGACACGAAAATCCGGCTGCTGACCAGCAGCAGACCGCGCCCTCCAAAGCGGATCTCATTTCAGCTGGTCGGCGACCTTGTCGATCCCGGCCTTGGCGCAGACCTCGTCCTTGTCGCCGCCGGGCGACCCGGAAACGCCGACCGCGCCGACGACTTCGTCGCCGATCTTGATGGGCAGCGCCCCTTGCGCGGGGATCACGTTGTTCAGGTGCACGGCGAAGAAGGCTGGGTCCTGCTTGTATCGGTCGGCGATCTCGCCCGAGGGGATGCGGAAGGTGCGCGAGGTATAGGCCTTGCGAAAGCTGTTCTCGAACGTGTGCGGCGAGGAATCGTCGCCGCGCAGCTGGACAATGACCTCGCCGTTGCGGCCGACGACAGCGACTGAGACGCGGTTGCCTTGGCCTTTGCAGGTGTCGGCAGCGGTGGTCGCGATCGTCAACGCGGTGGCGAGCGACAGGTCCTTGTGGCTGAGCAGCTGCGCGCCGGCCGGAGCCGACATCGTCACCGCGGCTGCAAACAATCCACAACGAACGACAAACATGACGGTGCCTCCTTCTAAGCTGATGGCTATGGTTTTGCCAGCGCGGTCTCGATTTCGCCGGTGATTGCGATGTCGGTCGGACGGACTTGCGACGGCCAGGCTCCGGCCAGCTGGCCGTCCGGGCCGATCAGGTATTTGTGGAAATTCCAGCGCGGTGTGCCGGCCTCGCCGAGCGTGCCGGCGGCCCATTGGTAGAACGGGTGGGCGGCGGAACCGATCACTCGATACTTTTCGGTCAGCGGGAAATCGACCTGATAGTTGGTTTCGCAGAACTGTTTGATCTCGGACGCCGTGCCCGGCTCCTGCTCGCCGAAATCGTTGGACGGTACGCCGAGGACGACGAGCCCGCGTGCGTGGTATTGCCGGTACAGCGCTTCGAGATCGCGATATTGCGGAGTGTAGCCGCAAAACGACGCGGTGTTGACGATGAGCACCGGCCGCCCGCGCCAGGCGGCGAGCGGCAGCTTGTCGCCATCGATCGAGGTGAATTCGAACTGATAAGCATCGCCGATTTCGGTATCGCTTGTCGCCATCTTGGACCTCTCGGCAGCTGGAACGGGGGACGCGGACAGCCCGGCGAAAGCAACTGCGGCGGCGATCGCACATGTCGCCACAGACCAGCGCTGGGCTTGGCTCCCGCTCATGCCGTAGCATAGCCGGTCGCAGCGATGCTGTCGTCGAAACCTGAACGCGAAGGAGAGGGGAGAGATGGCCGAAATCCAACTCACCGAGGAGCTGATGCAGGCGATTTCGGCGGCGTTCAACAGCCGCGATGTCGAGCGTATCGTCAGCTACTTCGCCGAGGATGCGGTATTCTGCCTGGCGCGCGGCCCGGAGCCGGTCGGCCGCACGCTGCGCGGCAAGGCGGCGATCCGCAAGGCGCTCAGCGACCGCTTCCGGCAAATCCCCGACATGCGCTGGGACGGACAGGACTACATCCTCGCCGGCGACCAGGCCGTCTCGATCTGGACGGTGCGGGGCAAGGGCGCCGATGGCGAGGAATTGAACTACCAGGGCTGCGACATCTACCGCTTCCGCGGCGACAGGATCGTCGAGAAGAACACCTTCTGGAAGATCGTCGAGAACAAGGATCGACTCTAGCGAATCCGCCGGCGGGCTAGCCCTGCCAGGTCGCGAACATCGTTACCACCGCGAGCGCCATCGCTGCCGTCGAGATCCAGCCGACGACCCAGAGGAGGCGCGGCAGCGTGAACTGGCCCATAACGCGCGGCTGCGTCGTCATCAGCATCATCACGACCATCAGCGGCACAGCGACAACGCCATTGATGACAGCGGTCCAGAACAGCGCCTTGATTGGGTCGAGATGGACGAAATTGATCCCGACCCCGATCAGCGTGCCGCCCACGATCGTGGCATAGAAATG
This sequence comes from Allostellaceae bacterium, assembly GCA_036008175.1. Lineage (GTDB taxonomy): Bacteria > Pseudomonadota > Alphaproteobacteria > ATCC43930 > CGMCC-115725 > DATARH01. Next base: position 60,868 of record DASYOB010000020.1, on the reverse strand, counting down.
CTTGGCCTCCTGCGGAGAGCGGCTGAGCCCGGACGTCCATTGCATCGCCTCGGCGAGCGCATATGCTGACGACCCGGCGAGCACCGGAATCGCCAACAGGCCAGTGCCGAGAATGCCCAATGCAAATACGATGAAGGCAAACTCGCCGGCAATCGGGCGCAGCGCCTTGGCGGCCTGCTCGGAGGTTTGAACATCGGTGATGCCATGCGCGTGCAAGGTGGCCGCGGTGGTGACGATGATGAAGAACGCGACCAGGTTCGAAAAACCCATCCCTAGATAGGTGTCGAACTCGATGCGCCGGATCTCGCGATAGGCCTCTTCCGGCGCTTCGGTAAGCGGGTGAGCGGCGCCGTCGATCCTCTCGTCTTCGGCTTCTTCGGACGCCTGCCAAAAAAACAGGTAGGGACTGATCGTGGTGCCCAGCACCGCCACAATCACGACGACGTAATCCTGCTGCCACACGACGTGCGGCACGAAGGTGCCGTAGGTGACCTCGGCCCAGGGCACGGCAACAACGAGCGCTGTCGCGATATAGGCGAACAGCGACAGCGTCATCCATTTCAAGTACCTGACATAGCGCCTGTAGCTCGCATAGATCTCAAGGACGGCGCAGAACGCCGCGAACAGGATCACGTAAAGCCCCGTCGGGCCGCCGACCAGCAGGCGCAATGCGTCGCCCATCGCGCCGAGATCGGCGCCGAGATTGATGAAATTCGCGATCAGCAGCAGACCAACTATCGCGCGCAGCAGCGACGGCGGGTAGTGCTCGCGCAAATTGGCAGCGATCCCCTTGCCGGTGACCCGGCCAATGCGGGCGCTGACTTCCTGGATCGCCGCCATCAGCGGCCAAGTGAACAACATGACCCAGGTCATGTTGAAGCCGAATTGAGCGCCGGCCTGCGAATAGGTGGCGATACCGCTGGGGTCGTCGTCCGAGGCGCCGGTGATAAGTCCCGGGCCGAGGAGGAGAAGGAAGCCGCGCCAATTGCTATGGCGCCGCAGGTGGTGTCGCCGGCGGAACAGCACGCCGGCGGCTCAGAGGAAGTCGCGCAGCAGGTCCAAAAACACCTGGAGCCGGTCGTGGTGCACCCAATGGCCGGCGCCGTCGATCGCGGCGACACGGGCATCTTGGAAATGCGCCAAGCGGCCGTCCTGTTCGGGGTTCGAAGCCCAGGCCCAGCTCTCCTTGCCGTACACCATCAGGGTCGGACAGGAGATGCGGCCCCATAGCTGCTCGATTTCGGCCCGGCTCATGCCATAAGGCGAGTCGGCACGGACGTAATTGTCGAATTTCCAGCTGTAGGTGCCGTCCTCGTTCTGGTTGACCCCATATTGGGTCAGATGGCGCGCCTGCTCGGGCGAGAGGTGGGCGTTTGCCTCCTGCATGCGTTTGAGCGCATCGTCGATCGAGGCGTAGCGGCGCGGCATGCGTCCGGAAAGCGCACGCTGTTCCTCGACCCATTTCTGCATGCGATCGGCGATCGGGACTGCCGAGCGCTTCGCCATCTGCTTTGGCGAGGGGCCGAGGCCCTCGATGGCCACGAGCCGACGGACCTTTTCAGGGTAGACACCGGTATAGCGGATCGCGATGTTGCCGCCGAGCGAATGCGCGATGATGGTGACCGGCGCCAGCTCTTGCTGATGGATCAGCTGCGCCAGGTCGTAGACATAGGCGGCCGTCGAATAGTTGCCGTCGGGGGACCATTGGCTGTCGCCATGGCCGCGCAAATCGGGCGCCAGGACGTGCCAGTCCTTGCGCAGCGCGGCAGCCACCCAGTCCCAATTGCGGCAATGGTCGCGCCCGCCATGGACGAGCAAAAGCGGCGGCGCGCTCGGGTTGCCCCAGTCGACGTAATGCGGCCTGAGCCGCTGCGAGAAATAGATGCGCGAGGTCGGGCCGGAGCTGTCCAGATCAATCACCGACATGCTATCCCTCGCATCCGATCGGACATAGCAAGACCCCCGCGCGCCGTGGCGTTAAGCCCTGGGCGACAAGCGGGGGTCGGTTTGCGAAGTTCAGCTTCGCGCTCGGACCGAAGGGCCGAGCTAAATCTTGGACTTTCCGCTCGGTTGCCGATGCCAAGGGGTCGGCAACTGGTAACAGCCAGGTGGTGTCATGCTTGCTACACACCCTCCCGCCAAGTTGACGACAATGGGAATCTGGCACTGTGTCGCGACGCGCGCAAGAGCGAAAAGAGACGGGACAAGCGAGTAATCGACACCACAACGAAGACAAGGAACCTCGATAATGAACCGCGTTGGGCACTTCGTTGCTGCCGTGATGGCGCTCTGGCTTGGCTGTGCCGAAGCGGCTGGACAGGAAGCGGTTCATTTTCCTTCGCTTGATGACAATGGCGCCGGCCAGCCCGCGACCGTGCTCGATGGATATCTGTTCCGCCCGGCGGGCGAGGGCCGCCACTCGGCCATTGTCGGGTTGCATGGCTGCAGCGGCATGTTCGGCCGTACCAACGGACTGATCACTCCGATCTACAGGCAATGGGCCGAGGAGTTTACGCGCCGCGGTTATGTTTTCCTGCTCGTCGACAGCTTCGGGCCGCGCCATCACGGCGAGATGTGCTCCATCGGCGGATTCGATCTCGATCTTTATCGCAAGCGGCCGAAGGATGCCTATGGCGCGCTCTGGTATCTCCAGGCGCAGCCTTTTGTGCGCGGCGATCGGGTCGGAGTCGTCGGTTGGTCGCAGGGTGGCGCGACGGTGCTGAACTCGATCGGCACTCAGAGCCTCGGCCGACCGTCGCAGCTGCCGCAGGGCGATTTTCGCGCCGCCGCAGCCTTCTATCCGGGTGCTTGCAACGATGCCCGGCAGGCGGCCGGCTGGACCACCGCGATCCCGCTATTGGTGCTGGTGGGCGCCGCGGACGTGTGGACGCCTGCCGCCCCGTGCCAGACCTTTCTCCAAGGCGCGATCGGTCGCGGCTCGCGCATCGAAAGCCAGGCTTATCCGGGCGCCTATCATGCGTTCGATGCGCCGGACCGGCAGGTTCAACAATTGCCCGCCTACGTGACTCGCGCCGGGATCGTCCCGATCGTCGGCACCGATCCTGCCGCCCGCCAGGATGCGTTGGCCCGTGTACCAGCGTTTCTCGCGCGCTATCTTGACGGGCCCGGATAACCCCGATGGTCAGGTTGCGGGCTGCCGGTCGTCGCCCTAAACCTGTCAGCTTGAACGGAGAATCCTTCGCTAAAATGCGTTTTTCGCTGAACGTCGCACTCGCCGCGCTGCTTTTCCTGGCCCTCTCGCCCGGGAACGTCGGCGCCGAGCAACTCTTCAATCTGCTGGATTTTCAGTTTGAGGATGGGTCGGTATTGCCCGACCTGCACATCGCTTACGAGACACAGGGTACCCTCGCGCCGGCACATGACAACGCGGTTCTGCTGATCCCCGGCGCGATCGGCGACCGGCACGCCTTCGACCCGATGATTGGGCCGGGAAAACTCTTCGATACGGACAAGTACTTCGTGATCACCGTCGACCCGGTCGGCGGTGGCGGGTCGTCCTCGCCGGCGGAAGGAATGGGGCAGGATTTCCCGCGCTACACGATCCGCGACATGATGGAAGCACAGCAAGGGCTGGTGACGCGCGGGCTAGGCCTGTCGCGGTTGCGCGCAGTGGTCGGCCTGTCGATGGGCTCCTTCATCGCCCTCGAGTGGGGCATTCATCACCCAGACACGCTCGGCAGCCTCGTCCTGCTAGGGCCATGCCCGAAGCCGGATGCCGGCCTTCGGCTTACGGTCGATCTGGTCAATTCGACCATCGCGTTCGATCCCGAATGGCAAGGCGGGAACTATGCGCACAACCCGGCCGAGGGGCTGCGCCACGCCGGGATGCTGTTTTATCCCTGGCTGGTTTCCTCGGCCTATATCGACCGGATCTCCGCGCACCAACTTGGCGAGGAAGTGGAAGCGACGGCGCGCGCTTTCGCCGATTGGGATGCCAATGCGCTCGTTCTTCGCTATGCCGCCTACCGCGCGCACGATGTCGCCGCGCCATTCGAGGGCGACATGGCCGCGGCGCTGGCGCGGGTTAACGCTCCAACCCTGGTGCTGGCGAGCGCGAGCGACCGGCTTATCGGCACCGCTGGCGCCCGTCGCGTCCGCGATGGCATCAAGCAGGCCAGTTACGCTGAGATCGCGTCCGATCTCGGTCACCGGGCGCTCCACGCACCGCCCGGAACCGCGGAAAGCAACTTCGTCGATCAGACGATCCGCGGCTTTCTCGCGAAACTGAGTGATAGCGTGCGATAGCGACCAGTTAGTGTGCTCGCAGGCTGTTCCAGGTCTCGCCGAGCCGGTTGATGAGCGGGCGCGATGCGTCGGTCGCCGCCTTAACGCCGATCTCCGACAATTTGGCGGTGCCGCCAATCGCCGCGTCGAAGCTGCGTCGGGCATATGCCGCGTTGATCTCGATCGCTTCGACGAGCGTCTTTGCGGCGAGCATTGCTTTCGCCGCGTCCGCGGCGGCGGTGATGCCGGAGCGAGTCATCCCGGTCGCCTCGGTGGCGAGCGCCTCGAATCCTCGCGCCAATGCCGACTGAGATTCGGCCCAGGCGGCCCAAGGATCGGCCCAGAGCGCATCGACTGTCGCCGTTATCTTCTCAGCGGTTCCCGTTGCTGCCGCCGGCGCCTCGGCCATCGTTTCGGCCGCGGCGGTTGTTTCCAACGCGATAGTCGCTGTCGCGGTCTTCGGGGCGGTATCAACCGGTTCGACTGGGCTCGCTTCCGTGCGGATGCCATTGTCGCGCGTCGGTTCGCGCGGCATGCGTTTCGGTCTTGCCTCGCTCATTCTCGATCCTCACATCTCAAGCAGCAAATGGTGCGTCGCACAATCAGAAGATAATACGGGTTGGTTCACCCATCAAGCACTATTGTGCATTGCACAATCACGGGGGTCGATGGCGATCCGGCTTATCGGATCAAACCCCGCGAGCTTGTCGTTCCATACGCGTGCTTCGCTTTGACAAGACCATGCACCCGCTGCGGAGGGCCAATAGCCTTACTGCCCGTCCGCTCGCGGCAATCTCGACCCGTTGCGCGAAGCTACGCCGGCTTTCGGTCATCGTTGCCCGTACGGGCAATGTTCCATCGGCAAGGCGAGGTTGGGATTTTTGACACTTATTCAACTTTTTTTTACGCTGATACTGGAATAGGAAGTTACGACGCTGCGTCTTCATCGGGGGCTGGGCTTAGCGTGCGAATGGTAATGTCGAAAGACCGCCGCGGGTTCTTTGGTTGCTTTATGCAGCTGCGGTGGGCTGGTTACTTTGGTGCCGGGGCGACAATCGCGGTCGGCTTGCTCGGCCCGTTTCCGGCCATGGCTCGCCATTACGCTACGAGCGCGTCGTACAGTGCGCCGGTTTACGAGGCGATCCTGGTCGATGCCGAGACAGGTCAGGTGCTGCGTGAGCTGAACGCGGATATACCGACTTATCCGGCCTCACTGACCAAGATGATGACGCTATACCTGACCTTCGAGGTGCTCAATCAGGGCAGGGTGCGGCTCGACACGCCATTTGTCGTCTCTTCCAATGCGGCGAGCAAGGCACCGAGCAAGCTCGCGCTCGAGCCGGGCGAGACGGTGACAGTGCAGGAGCTGATCCTCGGGGTCGTCACCAAATCCGCCAACGACGCGGCCACGGTGCTCGCCGAAGGGCTGGGCGGGAGCGAGGCGAACTTTGCCCAGATGATGACGGCAAAGGCGCGTCAGCTCGGTATGCAGCATACCTACTATCGCAACCCCTCGGGCTTGCCCGACCCGGAGCAGCGCACAACGGCGCGCGACATCGCCCGGCTGGCGCTCGCGCTCTACCACACGTTTCCGCGCGAATACCGGTATTTTGCGACTCGCGAATTCTATTTCCGCGGTGAGCTTGTCCACAGCCACAATCATTTGTTGGACTGGTACCCCGGCGCCGACGGTATCAAGACCGGGTTCATCAACGATTCCGGATTCAACCTGGCCGCGTCGGCGGTGCGCAATGGGCATCGGCTGATCGGCGTCGTAATGGGTGGGCAGACTTGGCGCTCGCGCGACCGCGAGATGGGCAACCTCCTCGACCTCGGGTTTGCCGATCTCGCCAATGCGGGATCGCGCCCGGCAGTACCGGTTGTGGCCGCCAGCGCGCCCGCGGCAGGCCCGGCGCCCGTTCCGGCAGCTGCCCCCGCCCCAGCGGTTATTCCCGCTCCGGCTGCCACCCCGCCGGTCGCAACACCGCAAGCTGCATCCGCGCAAGGGTCAGCTGATCCGCCGAGCGAACGCGGGCATATTCAGTCCATTGGGACCGTCGCGACAGCAGCGCTACGGCACTTGGCGCCCGTCGGCAAGGCGGAGGCCTCGACCCTGGTGCACGAGGCGCCTGCGCCGGCCAGCGGAGAAGATTGGAGCATCCAGCTGGGCGCATTCCATGGCAAGGGCGCCGCCGAGGAGGTGACGCGCAAGATCGCTCATATCGCGGCGGTCCGAGGTAAGCCTTCGCAGATCGTGCCGCCCGGCAAGGCCGACCGCCTCTATCACGCGCGACTGCTGCACTTCACCGGGAAGGCGGCGCACGCGGCCTGCACCGAGCTGCGCAAGCAGGGGATCGCGTGCTCGGTGGTTACGCCCGGCCGCGCATGATCAAGAGCCAGGGCGAATAGTCACTCCGGCAGGGTGATGCCGCTGCGGGCGAGTTCGCCGGCGAGCTGAGCCTTGAGCCGGGCAAGCCCGGCCTCGCTCGTCGACTCGGCGCGCACGGTAACGACCGCCTGAGTATTGGAGGCGCGCAGCAGCCACCAGCCGTCTTGTGTATTTACCCGCACGCCGTCGATCTCGACCATCTCCGCGCCGCGGCGGCGCAGCCGGTCGCGCACCTCGGCAACCGCGGCGAATTTGCGCTCATCCTCGCAGGCCAGACGTAATTCGGGTGTGTTGAACACCGGCGGCAGCCGGTCGAGTATGTCGGCTAGGCTTTCTTTAGCGCGACCCAGAATCCCGAGAAGCCGCACCGCGACATAGATGGCGTCGTCAAACCCGTACCAGCGGTCGGCGTAGAAGATGTGGCCGCTCATCTCGCCGGCGAGCGGCCCGCCGGTCTCGGCGAGCCGCGCCTTGATCAGCGAATGGCCGGTTTCCATCATCACTGGCTTGCCGCCGGCATTGGCGATTTCGTCGAACAGAACCTGGCTTGCCTTGATGTCGGCGAGGATCGGCGCCCCCGGATAGCGCGCCAACACGTCGCGCGCCAACACGATCAGGAGTTGATCGCCCCAAAGGATGCGGCCTTGCTGATCGACGACGCCGATCCGGTCGCCGTCGCCGTCGAAACCGATGCCGAGATCGCAGCCCTCCCTTGCCACCGCCTGCTGCAATTGCACCAGGTTCTCGGCCACGGTCGGGTCGGGGTGGTGGGCGGGAAAGGTGCCGTCGATCGTCTCGTTGATCAGCACATGGCGGCCAGGCAGCATCGGCGTCAGGCGCTGGACCACTTCGCCAGTCGCACCGTTGCCGGGGTCCCAGGCAATCGCGAGCGGCCGCTCGCCGTCGTAATCGTGAGCGAGCCGCGCGACGTAATCCTCGAAGACGCTTTGCTCCTCGACCCGACCGCGGTTCGGTCCGGCCCGACCGAGCCCGAGCGCCGCGGCGCCAAGCTTCTGGATCGCCGACCCGTAGAAGGCCTTGCCCCCGAGCACCAGCTTGAAGCCGTTGTGGTCGGGCGGGTTGTGCGAGCCGGTGATCATGATTCCGGCGTCGACCCCAAGCGTAGCCGCCGCGAAATACAGCATCGGCGTCGGACCGCGGCCGATCCGCACGACATCAGCGTCGCCCTCGCAGAGGCCCTCGACCAGCGCCGCCTCAAGCTCGGGCGAGGTCAACCGGCCGTCATAGCCGACCGCGACCCGTCGCCCTCCCGCCTCCGCGACAGTCGCGGCGAAGGCGCGCCCGATGGCATGCGCGTCGGCGGTGAACAGGGTTTTGCCGACGATGCCGCGAATGTCGTACTCGCGCAGGATCGTCGGATCGAAACGGTGCGGCATGGCCGGACTCGTCACAAATAGGTAGCCAGTAGCCGGCGTAAATCGTGGCCCAGCGCCGGGTGCGCGAGACCGAGTGCGATGTTGGCTTCGAGATAGCCGAGCTTGTCGCCGCAATCGAAGCGCCGGGCGGCGGCACGCAGGCCGTAAAACGCCTGCCCCTCGGCGATCAGCTTGTCGAGCCCGTCGGTCAGCTGGATCTCGCCGCCGGCGCCGGGCTTGAGTTCGCCGAGGTGGCGGAAGATTTCCGGCTGGATGATGTATCGGCCGATGATCGTCAGAGTCGACGGTGCGACCGCCGGATCGGGCTTCTCGACGACGCCCTTTGCCCGTACCAGAACGCCATCGTCCTTGACGATATCCAGGACGCCGTACCGTCGCGTTTGCTCGCGCGGCACCTCGACAACCGCGACAATATTGCCGCCGGTCCTTTCGTACGCCTCGACCATCTGCTTCAAGCAAGGCGGCTCGCCGGCCATGAGATCATCGACGAGGATGACGGCGAAGGGCTCGTCGCCAACAAGATTGCGGGCGCACCAGACGGCGTGCCCGAGCCCGAGCGGACGCTGCTGGCGGGTGTAGGCGACCTGTCCGGCGGCCGGGAGCCACGCCCGCAGTTCATCCAGGGTCTCGTTGCGGCCGCGCTCGCGCAGCGTCGCTTCCAGCTCGAAAGCGACATCGAAATGATCCTCGATCGCGCTCTTTGCGCGACCGGTGACGAAATAGAATTCCTCGATACCGGCGGCCCTGGCCTCCTCGATGGCGTATTGGATGAGCGGCTTGTCGACGACCGGCAGCATCTCCTTCGGCATCGCCTTGGTTGCCGGCAGGATACGCGTGCCGAGCCCGGCGACCGGAAACACCGCCTTGCGCACAGGTTTTTGCATCTAGCTCCTCATCGCCACCGGCTTGCCGCCGCGAGCCTATTGCGGTGGTCATGGACAAACAAGCCAAGCCATCTTCGGTTGCCTAGCGGTCAAGCAGCACGTCGCGGGCGCGGTTGATCTTGGTCGCGAGGTAATCGGTGCCGCCGTGATCGGGGTGCAGCTGTTTCATCAGCCGGTGATGCGCCGCCTTGATCGCGTTGGCGTCCGCCCCAGGACCAAGTCCCAGGATCGCATAGGCTTCCTCGACTGAAACGTCGCCTGTCGCTCCATGCGCCGCCGATCCCACCCGCTCGCGCCCGACATCGTCATGCCAATCGGGATGCATGCGATCAAGATAGGCCTCCAGGAGGCGGCCGCTCTCCTCGTCCTCGGCGCGGGATTCACGCAACAGCGCAAGGAGGTCCGCCCGTCCCAGCTCATCCAGCCGCATCCCAGCGAAGCGGCCGCGCAGCACGGTGCCGGTCATTGCGCCGGTGTCATGGTCGAGGGTCATCCGGACGAACAGGGTCTCGACCTGCGAATTTTGCCCGGTAGCAGGCCCCCCGAGGCCGCTGAACATCGACTTTATCCGGCGCAGGGCGGGCAGCACGGGGACGAGCGGCGCAAGGTAAAACGCCAGCCGCCCCTCGGTCAGGACCAGAAGCGCAACCAGAACCACAGCGCCAAGTCCAAGTCCGCCCCATTTGACGGTGCGCGCGAGCTTGGCCGGGTCGGCATTGACGAACAGGTAGCCGAGCAGTAGCACCCCGCAGAGGATCGCAAAGCCGCCAAGCAGGAAGAGCATTCATCCCCCGGAGAGATGAAGATTTCTTCGCTTAATCAATAGCTTGGCGAAACACGCTGAGGCCATACACACCAACCTACCCATACAATCCTTCCGGTTTTGGGCGAAGGATGGCGAATAATATAGCAGCTATACGAGAGCGAATATCGCCGTCACTGCGCCGGCTAGGCCGCAGATTATGATCGCGTGCTTAAGCCACTCCGGCATGCTCGGTTCTCCGGAAGCTATGTCGGGCGAGACCCTTAACTGGCAGGTGTTAACAACAGCATAAATTTTAGCCAAATCCGACTTGATGCGTTGCTCGCCGCTCTTGTCAGGCGTACCGTGCTTTTCGGTCGCGACCGGAACTGCCAAGAACGGGTCGCGATCCCTTGTCCAGAAGCAAACTTAGCGGCCGCCCTTGTCTCCCCTGGCGGGGCGGCCGTTTCTCTTCAGCGTCCTTATTATGGCTCAAAAAGAGCCATTTAACACGCAATTCCAGACGTAGAAAACCGCCCGCCCCGGCGGATGGCGAGGAAGCGGCGACCGCGGCGTTAGCTTTGGATGACGATCGCGGGATTTAAGGCGATGACTGAGCCAGCCAAGGTTTTCGAGGATCGCGAGACGCCCGGCCAATGGCGCGTCGAGCGGTTTGACGATGATGGCGCTTGCGATCTGGTGGAGATTTTCACCGGCCCCTTCGCGCGGCGGCGGGCGCTACAGTGCGCCATGCAGAAGTACGGGCATTTCAAGGAAGTCGCGGTTACTGCCCGCAGCCTGCTCGAAGTCATCGGCGATCATAGAAACGAACCAAAGTCTGAACCGTTGCCGGCGCGGCGGGCTTAATCAGGTGCGCCCCGCCCCGGCGGATAGCGAGGAAGCGGAGGCGTTGATCGCCCACCCTTGCCGGGCGTAGCCGTGTCTCTCGGTCGCCGGTCTCCCTGACTGCGACCTTTCAGAGCGCACTTACGGCCGCTCGCTCCTCCCAGGTGTAGGGCGGCCGTTTCTTTGTGGCCTCCTAATAGAGATCAGCCGAAAAGCCACCGATATCTGCCAAGCGTGAAGCTGGGGCACAATAATTGATGCTGACCTAGCGGTTCACTGCTTGTTTTTTACAGAATTGTGCCTAACATTTCCGGCATGTTCAACATGTCGGCAGATGACGCCGGTTGGCTCATCACCCTGATAGTCGCGGTGGTGCTCATAGCGATCATCGTCCGCGCAAGCTGGCGCTGGCGCTGAGCCTACCGGCCGAAATGCAGCCAGGCCGCGCCCATCACCGCGAGCGCCACCAATACGACAGCTAGGATAATGATGTAATCCATCGCCTCCCCTTCTGGCTGTTGTTAGGGTCGCGCCGCATGAGAACATCCCCAAGACCGAATCACCGTTAAAGAAACCCCCGCCCGGATTGCGGGACCACCCCGCGATGGCGAGGAAAGCGGAGGCGGTAAGGGCCTCGCGAAACCATCCAGGGAGAACCTAAAGTTTGCGGAATCCTGAACCTTGGAGGTGCGCCGGCATCCCGAATTGAGTAAGTTACTCGCCCTTCCGCGGGCGTAACGTGTCTCTCGGTCGCGGCCAACCTTTCTCGGGCTGCGCCTACGGTGAACTCGGCCGCCCGCGCCTCCAACGATGGGCGGCCGTTTCTTTGTTTTGAGGGCCGAGGCAACGAACTCGCAACCATAACCAGCAACGATTTTTCCACGAATTTGCCGGATGATCGCGGCATGTTCGGCATCTCACTTCAGGCGCTCGCCTTAATGGCCGCAGCAGGATCTATGATTGATATCGTTATCGTGCTGGCGCTCCTGGGGGTCGTCGGTACTGCGCGCTGGTTTTGGCGCTGAGCCACGGAACAGACGCAAAAGAGAGCCGGGTCGATTGCTCGATCCGGCTCAGGTGGAGGAGGAGCAGACCATGCTCCGGCAATCGGCGCTGCAACATCCGCGCCACCTCGGAGCCCGCGTTGGCAAAAAGAAACCCCGCCCGGTTTGCGGCCGAGCGGGGGCTGGTAGGGGTGACGGGCGAGGGCGGGTTAGTCCCGATCCCGACCCATCGATATCTGCGGCGGCAGTGCAGCCAGCATCAGTTGCAGGATGGCGCGGGCGCCCTCGATCTCGCAAACTGTGATCTGAGGGCCAAGCGCCCGAAGGAGATCGGCAGACAGATCACCCGTCGCCGCGTCGGCTTGGCCCCTCATCCCGAGCTTGAGATCGGCGATCGCGTTCTCTAGCCGAATTATCGCCCTCTCTCGCACAAGGCGCTTTTCGTATTTTAGATCTTCAAGCGCGAGGCGGAGCGGTCTAAGCGCGCGGGAGACGGCTTCAGGTAGCGGCAGCGGAGGCCGGGCGCTCATGACGCGTCTCCATGTTCCACGATCTTGCGCAGGCTGACGATTGCCTCGTCGGGCCACCAATCGGGATCGTAGATGCACTCGCCGAGATCCAGCACCGCCAGCACGCCGCGCAGGGTAACGGGACGGACCTTATCGATTTTGTCGCGCACCGCCCGCAGCTCGTCGCTTAGCTGATCGATTTCCTCCTCGGATCGGCCATCCGAGCGGCCCTTGGGCGTGTTCACCTCCCGCTCTTGTCGGCGGTACTCGGCGATCAGCGCGAACAGGTCTGCGTCGGCACGCTCGCGCTTAAAGTCTTTAAGCGCCGTCCGGAAGGCCCGGCCGCCTTCTTCCACGATTTCCTTGAGCTGCTCTTCTGTGATCGCCCCGCTCTCGGCCGGCCTTTCCTCGCGGTACTGGTCAAGGCCATAGATGCGTCGGAAGGCGTCTAGCGCGACGCCGCAATGGTCGTGCAGCTGGTTGGTGAGATAAGGAACCGCGTTGTCTTTAGGATTCGCATCGTTGATCACGTCGAGAACATCGGCGACCCCTTCGATCGATGTTAGAGCGTTTTCAAGGTCGTCGCCCGCGCCATTATAGTCGCTAGGTTTTGGTCTGGTCGTGGTGGTCGTAGACATGCTCTGTCTTCCTTCTGACAAGGAAGTCCGGCGGGTCAGAAGGCGGACAGAGTTCGCCCCCGCTGCCCTTTACCCTTGCGGGTTGGACATGCGACAGCGGACGCCGGACCGGATAAAGCATAATCGAACTCTGCCAATAGCCTTCTGACGGGCTCCGCTGATGCTGCGCCTCCCGCGCGCCGGCCGTCAAGTCCCTCCGCGTGGGCGTGAGTAGATTCCGAACCTATCCTGGCCGGCAGATTGTCCGGTACTTACCCCGGCGCGAAGCGCCGACCGGCGGTCCCATTCCGTGCGGGAGAAGCCGCTGGCAAAGAAAGAGCCGCGTAAAACTGAGGGAGGAAACAAATGATGCGTCCTCGTGCTGCTAGCGACTTCGCGGCAATTCGAGCACGGATAGAGGAGCTGCGACGCGAGCGCGCTCAGCGAGCGCGTGACAACGTGCTGGAGCGGACAGACGAGGTTACCGCACAAGCCCAGAACCCGTCGGCAAACCGGAGTCTGGGCCCTTCCCGAGCCCCCCATCGCCGCTAGCCACTCCGCGCCCGCCCAGCGCGCTTTCCTCCCGGCCCTACCGCGAGCACGTCGGAAGGCGAACAGGCGGCTGGAGGAGGGTTAAACGGGACTGTGGGGCGTTCCGGCCTTATGACGGAAACTCAGGTTCACCAACTTGGTGGCTTGCGAATCGTTGTGCCGGGGATCGGATCGGGAAGTTGCGCCCTCGCCAAATTGGCGCGATGAATATGGCGGATATAGGTCGAAACCGTCGTGAGTTTACGCGATGGGGGACGCCTTGCGGGTGCGCATAGATAAACCACCTTTCGCCGCTCCTGAGTAACCATCCGTATCGGAGCAGTTAAGTCGGTATCGACCGATAAAACGACCGCAGCATCATATAGATCTTTCCATGCATCATTAAGTAGATGTACGGCTAAATTAACATCCGATCCCTTTTCCTCCATCGTATGCACTTCGACCTTGACCGAATCAGGCAACGGCGCGAGGGTGGCATTATTTGGTCGCGCTTGGCCTCTTGGCGGGTAATTGCCAACGATAAGTTGTTCCCGCAAAAGAGCCACGGCGTGCGTGCCAATGGGCAGAACTGCAGGAGTTGGGCATCCGATGGTGTGACCGCCGACCGGCAAATTCATCACGGGCCGCCATATGGTCTTTGAGAGGAAGTTTCCGAAATGGATTTCCATCTCTGGTATGGATCTCAGGGCGTTCAAATAAATTGCCTGCCGGCGCGGCGTGTCGGGATCGTGGGCTCCCGAGACGCGAGCGGTGAAGTATTTGATTTTGTTGATATCGTGATCGGCGGGAATTAGCTGGCGAACCAATTCCTTGATGTTCAACCATTTGTACGGCGTGCCTTTGGTGGCACCATAGTAGAGGTTGAATCCGTCGACATAAACGTGCGTCCGTACGGGCACGCGGTAGCCCTCAAATAGCAAGGGCCACTCCGAAGAGCGGCCCTTGGGCTGACAGCATGCTGCCAGCGGGTAGGGCTACAGAGGTAGGCTATGGGGCGCCCGGAGTCAACACTTTTTCTCTTGACAAAGAAGGAAAAAGGAGTCCGGCCGCCGATTCGCCTCGCTAAACTGTGGGACTCTGCCCCGGCTTAGGAACACGCGTCAACCCCCTTGTTCCCCCCTTAACTATCTTCACTGACAACTTCCACCAGTTGAATCGCCGCCGCGCCCAGGCTCGCCACCCTGAACGCCGCGAATCATGCCGCGCCCACGATAGTGGTACAGCAAAGCGTCACAACGGAAAGCGTTTAACGCTTGCTGAGCGGCCTGTTCGCCGGCCGCCGCATGGGTACTCCGGAGCGCCTTTCCCCTATCAGCCGGCCGGCGCCGGCCGGATTTCGGCCGCTCGCGGCTTGCCGGTGCGCTCGTCGCGCTCGATCAGAAATTCGAGCCTGTCGCCGACAGCCAGCTCGTTGATGCCGCCCTCGCGAGCAGCCTTGATATGGATGAACACGTCGACCTCGCCATTGTCGGGCCGGATGAAGCCAAAGCCCCGCTGGGCGTTGTAGACAACCACCTTACCGCTCAACACGTCTTCCCCTCCTGCAACCGCGGCAAAGCCGCCCTGATCAGCTCGCTCGCCAGATGAACGGCGCGGGCCGGATCGAGCACAACGACGGACACGGCGAGCCCATCGCGATAGGCCGTCAGCCGGATCGTGCCGTCGTCGGACACAACCGCTCGATCGGTCAGCAAGGCTGACATCGTGAATCCGGCATAGCCTAGAACGCGCCGGAATGCGCCGGATAGAGCGGCGCAAGGCGGGTGTCGATGCTGCCGGCATCGGCCGGCGGCTTGCCAGCTTCGTGTGACATATGCCCCATGACAGCACCAGCGATCGCCTTGCCGTCAATATTAAGATGGATGCTCTGAATCGCGGAGACGATCGCGGCCTTGGCCGCCTCGACCGCATGCGCCACGGCGGTTGTGGCCTCGGTTGTCTTCGCCGCCCCGGCATCGACAGCAGACGATACTTTGTCGCCGACCGACCCCAGCACACCAGCATCCGGCAGCCCGGCGCGGCCATGCTCGCCGACACTCGGCGTCACCTCCTGGCTCGGCCCGGAAGGCGCGAAGACGGTCCCTTCCGAGGGATCCCAGAAGCGCCTCTGAAAATTCGGGTCCCGCGCCTGTTCTAGAGATTTGCCGAACAGGTAGGAGTACGCGCCAGCGATAGCGCCAACGCCGCCCAGCGCCGCCACAACGCCGCCGACTGTTACACCTCCAGCCGCAGCAGCGCCGGCTCCTATACCTGCGCCAGCGGCCTCCGCAGCGCCGGCCGCACCACTAGCGGCTGCACCACCGGAACCGCCGCCGCCGAACCAGCCCAGCATCTTTTTAAGCACGCGGAAGCCAGCGTAAGCACCGAGAACCTCGCCACCGTACCCGGCAGCCGTCGCGATGCCCTTGTGCTGCTCAGAAAAACCGCGGACGGCTTCCAATCCAGCATTCAATCCTTTGAGCGCCGCGGTCAATCCGGGGATCGTGCCCTCGGCCATGTCGGTGACAATCGTCTTCAGATTGGACCACGCCCGCAGCGCTTGATTGGTCAACGCCTCGTTCTGCTTACCCTGCGCCCCAGCGACCCCGCCCATCTCGGCGAAGTTCGTCTGCCGGGTTTCTAGCTCGCGGGCCATGTCAACCATCTTCGGGTTGCGCGCCAACTCGTAAGCCATCCGCGCGCCACGCTGCTGAAACACGCTCACAAAGTCGCCGTAAGCCGATTTGGGATTTTTCTTCAGATAGTCCTGAAGGTGCTCGATCATCGGCTCGAGCATGCCGCCTTGCGCGTCGCGGAATAGCTGGTGCGTCGCCGGGTCGAGCAGGCCCATCTTCTGCAATAGAGACGCGCGTTGCGCTGCGCCGCGGTGCATACGCGTACCAGCACCGGCGCCGCCTTTCGGCATCATCCCGGTCAGCATCATGTTCAAGGACGTGCCGGCGCGAGTGCCCGGCATCAGGATACCGCCGAGCGCGCCGAGGTTGATACTTTCGGACTGCGACATGCCGACGCCGGCCGCGCTGCCGAGCATGTACTGCAGGACGCGGGTCAGTTCTTCCGGCGATTTCTCGGTCGTCGTCGATGCCGGCACCATTGCGTTGAGGATCGGCATCATCTTCTCGGGGTCGGTAATCCCGAGCATGTGCGACATACGGATCGCTGCGGCAGCAGATTCCGACGCGCCAAAGTTCTTGCCGATTGCCGTGCCGAACTGGCGCTCCACCTCGCCGAATTGAATGGCGCCCTTCATAAACGGGAGCGATTGCTGAAGTGGCACATCCGCCATGCCGGCAACGCCAGGCATCATCTTGGCGACATCGGCGCGGCTGAAAACGGTCCCGAACGAGGCGTCCTCGGCCGCCTCGCGCAGCCGCTTCATGTACGCCTGTCCCTTCGGGGAGGTAGGGTCCATGCCGGACGCCAGCACGGCATACATGTAGCCGAGCTGTTCTTTGGCGGCGAGCTTCACCCCCTCATACATTCCGAAGCCGAGCCCGAGCCCGGCAGCATCGCCCGCGCCGACGCCGAAGTGCCCGGCCACAGGGCCGGCATGCATCCGGCCGCGGAGACCACCACCCCCGCCGCCATGCCCGCCACCGGCACCGCCGCTTCCGCCCGGCATCGCGCCGGGAAACCGCAAGCCGCGGCTAGACGCGGCGATACCGCGGATCTCCGCCGCGGTCTGCGCCAGCCGCTCGTCGAGCGCTGAGACCCCGGCAATCATGCGGTCGAGCGCCGCGGTCATCTTGTCGCCGGCAACCGTGGCCGTGTCGCCGACCTTGGCGAGGTTCCGGTCCAGCCCGGTCAGCGAGCGCGAGGTGCCCGAAAACTTGATATTCGCGGCCTCGCCGAGAGCAGCCTTGAGGCGCTCGCTCGCCTTCTCCGCAAGGCCCAGGGTCCGGATCAACACCCGCAAGGCGGGCGTCGCCTGGTCAATTAGCTTGATGTTGACGCCAATCCGGAACGCTTCCATTAGTCCGCGGCCTCTTTCAGCGCTTCGGTCATATGCGACATGCCGCCGCCCAAGACGCCGACAACCGCAGCGCCGATGATCTCCGTAACCGCTTCAGCCTTCTCAGCCCCAGCAGGCCCCATGAACGGCCGAGGCGGGATGCCCCGCGACGTTCCCATTTCCTGCCAGATCGCTAACTCTAGATCGCTGCCGATCTCGGCCGCGCTGTCACCTTCGACGCGATGCTGGATAGAATCCCGCAGGCCACCTTCCTCCAGCAGCGGACTGTCGCCGGTCGCCTTCCTGGCGATTGTCTCCGGCTGAAGCCGAGGCCATCCCGCTTGGTAATGGCCGAGCTTCGCCTTGGCGGTCTTCTCGACCAGCCGAGCCGAAATTTCGAGTGCTTCGTGCTTCGCCGCGGGCATTGCGGCCACCTGCTTGGCGAGAAACTCGGCCAGCCCGGAGAAGGAAGAAAATTCCATCAGCGCCGTTCCTTCCAGCGCATCCGTTCAAAGTCGAACTCAGCGCCGTCGAAGCGGCCCATCACGATCGACCACAACAAGAGGTCATCGGCGCTCAGGCTCGCCGCCAGATCAAACGGGACGTTGTTTTTGACGAGGTAGAGCACCATCGTCAGGCCTGGGTCCCGCGCTCGTTTTTTAGGTCGTCTCCGCTCGCCGCTTCAGCCGCACCCCAATGCTCGATGATTGCGCCGTTAACCGCTTCAATCCCGGCCTCGTCGAGAAGCTGCATCCGCGCATCCAGCTCGCGCCGCGTCATCGGCCGATGCATCGGCTCGCCGTCGATCTCGACCGCGAGATAAGCCGGCACGGCCAGCGCCAAGAACGCCTCGTTGCGGGAATTGTCCGGCCCGAGCAGCTCGAAAAACCGCGCCGATTCCAGCACCGACATGCGCCGGATGCCAATCTGGCGGCCACTCCCGTCCATAGTCCGGATGACCTGGTTGGCTCGAGCAATAAGCTGCTCGCTCGGTTTCGGCGCGGCAGGCGCCGGCTGTTCCAAAGGGCCGGCGCGGAGGTTAGTTGCTCGCATTGCGTTTTCCCCTTTCGAGATATCCTCCCGACACCCCATGATCGTCCGGTTGCCCTTTGCCGGCCGGAAACACGCGCTCAACCTTCACGGGGCGCGACTTCTCGGCCCAGCTCGCATTGTTCTTCTCGACCTCGCGGCCTATCGACTTAGCCATCTCAATTCCCCTTCACGAATGCCCCGGCGACAGTCGGAGCAGAACCAACCGCTGTCGGGGTTACTCACGTTCCCCCTATCGAAGCCCGGAACGCCAAATTGCTGACGCTCGACCGGCCCCGGCCGGCCCTCGGCATGGAGTTTGGAGCGTTGCCGATGCCCGCTGTCGGTGTTTATGGGCACCGCCGACCGGCCCTTCCCCGCCCATGTCCGAAAGCGGGAATTTCATGCCGCATCGCCGAGCCCCCGATGCAGCCAGCGACGAGCGGCTTCATGCCGGGGATCGTCGCCCCACAACACTTCGGTGATACTGCCCGCACCCGGCGGCCTTGACCCCCGGAGTGCTCGCCTTCAATAGATCGTCGGCGCTTAGGTCTCGCTCCGACCATTTGAGGTTAACGACCTTCACGTCTTCGTAGGCGATCGAACCATCATCGCGCAGAGCGCGAGCGTATAGTCTGTGTCGCCGCAGGGAAAACCATTCATCGGGCGGAATTTCTACAAGCTCTCCATCTTCCGATCGCCTGCCGGTGCAATATAGATCACCCTTTCGCAGGGCATTATCGAGCGCAGCTTGACTTCGCCGGTCTAATTCTTGGAATTGTGGACCATAGGTCGGATCGAGCTCTCGCTTCCACGAATTCCAAGCCCGCGCACGGCAAAAGTCATAGTCTGCTCGCTCCCGATCATTGAGAAAAGCGAGCGCTGCCACTTTAAGGGGTATCGACCCGATATTGATCGGTGCGCGAGCCATGACGGGCAGCCCTCCACTACTTCGCTGCTGACCGTATCGACACCACCTTGGCGCTTTCCGCGGCGGTCGTGGCGCAGAATTTCGCCCAAGCGTCCGCGAGCTGCCGGCGTTTCTGGAAGAGATCGCCGCGCCGATAGGCGGCCGCCACCTTGTCGCTGACCGCGTGCGCCAGCGCCATTTCAGCAACCTCGCTCGGGAAATTCGTCCTCTCGGCCGCCCAATCGCGGAACGTACTGCGGAAGCCGTGCGCCGTCAGATCATCGCGGCCCATCTCCCGGAGCAGCATGAAAAACGCCGTCGAGCTAATCGACTTCCCGCGACGATGCCCCGGGAACACGTAATCGCTCGACCGGGTCGCAGCCATCTTCTCGACGATCGCCATCGCCGCATCCGACAGCGGTACACGATGCTCGCGGCCGCCCTTCATCCTATCGGCCGGGACGGTCCACACCCGTTCGGTTTGGTTGATCTCGCCCCACTTGGCACCGATCACTTCGCCGGTCCTGGCCGCAGTCAGGATGGCGAATTCGAGCGCTCGCTCTGCGGTGCCTTCCTGCTGGCGCAGATCGCCCATGAACGCGCCGATGTCAGAATAGGGTAGCGCGGCATGATGCTCGACGCGGCGCACCTTGTTTTTCTTGGGCAACAGATTTTCGAGATGACCGCGCCAGCGTGCCGGATTTTCGCCCGTTCTATATTCGCGTGCAGTTGCCCAATCGAGAACGCTTTCGATCCGGCCGCGGACCCGGCTTGCCGTCTCGGTTTTTACTGCCCAGATCGGCTCGATCGCCTTGGTGACGAGCGCGGTATCGATAACCTGAACGGGCAAGTCACCGAAGACGGGATAAACATAATCGCGCAGTGACGCCTGCCATTGTTGGCCATGTTTCGCGCTTCGCCAGCCGGCCTTATGCGCAGCGACGTACGCTTCGGCGCATGCCCTGAAGCTCATCGCCGTTGCTGCCTCGATCTTCGCGGCCATGCGCTGCGCCCGCCGCTTCTCGATCGGGTCTTCACCGAGCGCCCGCTGCTGTCGGAACACCCGAGCGCGTTCGCGCGCCTCGGCCAGGGTCCAGGTGTCATAGGAGCCGAGCCCGGCCTCCCGCAGCCTGCTGCCGACGCGGTATCGGAAAGCCCAGCTCGGGGTCCCGAACTTGCTGATTTGCAGGTAGAGGCCGCCGCCGTCGCCGGTGTATCCGGGCTTTGCTGCCCGCACGATCTGCCCAACCTTTAATGCTGTGAGCTTGCCAGCCCGCGCCATCCCAATTTCCTTCCGCCTTATTGTCAGGCCCAAACTACTACCCATACTCGTGAGCCGAACATAGGCGAAGGATGGCGAAGGGTCAAGAATGAAAGTCGAGCGTTCGTGCGGGGATCTGTGTTCGTGGGCCTTCGCGGCCCTACGTTGTACGCGGTGCATTCATCCCCGCAATTGCGCCGTCAGGCGCAGCACTTCGCCACCCTTTTTCTCGCCATAGGCGGTCAGCGCGCGATAGCCGCCGGCCGCATAGACCGCTATCGCGCCGAGCAGATCCTTGAGGCGGTCGGCGCTGGCGAGGTCGAAGCGCAGATAGGCGCCGCGCGACAGCTTTGCCATCTGCTGGAAGGCGCGGGCGGCGACTGGGTTGTCACCCTCGTGGAACAAGAAGATCGGCAATCCCTTGAGGCCCAATTCGCCGGCGAGCCGACACAAACGGTCGACATTTTCCTCCATCGCATCGCCGACAAAGACCAGCGCATTCACTCGCTGCTTCTGGTTTTCGGCAATCGCGTGGGCGAGGACGCGCTCGATCTGCGTCTCGCCGCCCAGGCAGGAGACCGCCCGCATAACGCGATGCAGATCGACGGCATTCGCCAGCCAACGGCTCGCCTTGCATTCGTTAAAGCCGCGGTAATAGACGAGCTTGACGTCGAGGCCGCCCAAGGCGGCGGTCGCCTCGAACATCTCGCCCTGGATGCGGCAGGCGCGGTCCCAGCTCGGCTCACGGCTCGCCGTCGCATCGAGCGCGAAGATCAGCCGACCGCGACTGCCGGACGGGCGCGCTGCCGGCATCCGCTTCAGCTGGTCGAGGAAGGCATCGACCTCGCCCGAGCGCGAGGCTGCCGGAAGCTGCTTTTTGTCGTCGCTCATATATTTATTATTCGGAAACCTCTTGATCAGCGACCATGACGCTTTCTAGATCTCTGATGACGTCGGCGATACGTTTACGAGAGAAATAGTCGAACTCCTTCTTTTCTACGTAATTCTTTCCGTGGGTGTTACAGCGGGGGATATCGCCGTAATGGTCTTTGAAACCCAGCAGCAACGCGCGCTCTAGTTTGCGCCAAGGTTGTTTGATCCCTTGTCGACCGCGACATGTAACAATTCGTACTTGAAGTGAATTGATTCCATGGTCGTAAAGAATTTCTTCGGCACGATAGGCGGCACTCGGCGCTACTCTCGCAATTCCATTTTGAGTTGTGCCGATATACACTACTGGTGAATAACCAGAAGGATATTTTATTTTCTTGTTTGCCAAAATAACATAAACCAATTTCAAGTCACTGATTGAAATACGATTAATCTCGATAGCTGGATTCTTCTTTAGCGAGATTCGAAGTCTTTCCATGTTCTTCCCTCACGTAACAATATTCGTCGCTCAGGCCGGACGCAGCCACACCGAGGTGTCGTGGAATACGGCGCCGCCTTTCGGCAAGCCGGGATCGGCGCTGGTCAGCAGATTGATGCCGATCCCCTCTTCGAAGGCGGCGTTCGGCCACAGACCCTCGGCAATGACGACCCGCTTCTGCATGCCGTCGAAGGCGCGGGCATGCAAGACGACGCTGCCCTTCTCGTTGCCGATGCGCACCCGCGCGCCGTCGGCGATGCCGAGTTCGGCGAGCGCCTCGGGGTGAATCATCGCGGTTGGGCGTCCCTCGCGGGCGATGCTCGACGGCGTGTTGTTGAAGCTCGTATTGAGAAACGAGCGCGACGGCGCCGCGACCAGCCGGTAGGGCCGCGCCGGGTCGCCATCATCAATCACTCCGACATGATCCGGAAAGGCGGGGAGGGCGCCGTGATCGGGACCGATCGCGGCCCAATCGGCACGAAAGTGGAATTTCTTGTCGCGGTGGCCGAACCCGTCGAGGAAGTGTCCGCGCTCGAAGCCGGGCCAGCAATCGAGCCAGACGCCTTCCTCGAACTGGTCGGGCGCGGGCAGTCCGCTCAGACGCAGCGTCTCCTCGATGACCTCCCAGGCGGTCATCTCGAAGCCGGGATGCCGCCCGCCGAGCCGCTGACCAAGTGCGCGCAGCACGTCGTGGTTCGAGCGGCACTCGGCATGGGGCGGCAGCACCGCGCGCCCGATCTGTAGGAAATAGTGGCCGCCGGCTGTGTAGATGTCGTCGTGCTCGAGAAAGGTCGTCGCCGGCAATACGACGTCGGCCATTGCCGCGGTCTCGGTCATGAACTGCTCGTGGACGCAAACGAACAGATCGTCGCGCAGGAAGCCCTGCCGCACCAACCCGGATTCGGGCGAGACGACCATTGGGTTGGTGTTCTGGATCAGGAGCGCCGTCACCGGCGGCCCGTCGCCGAGGTCGCGCTTGTCCCCGGCGAGGATCGGGCCGATGCGCGACTGATCCAGGATACGGATGGAAGGATCGAACGCATCGAGCCCCTCCAGCAGGGTACGATCTAAACCGAACATCTGGTGGTTCGAGTAATGCGCGCCGCCCCCCTCGTACTGCCAGGCGCCGGTCACCGACGGCAGACAGGTCACCGCGAACATCTGCGCCGCGCCATTACGCGAGCGCGAGAAGCCGTAGCCGACCCGGATGAAGCTTCGCTTCGTCCGCCCGTAGAGCCGGGCAAAGGCGACGATCTTGTCCTCGTCGAGGCCGGTGATCCGCGCCGCCCATACCGGGTCGCGGCCGGCGAGATGCGCTTCGAGTCCCTCCGGGTCGTCGGTGTATTTCGCCATGTATTCGCGGTCGGCGTAGCCCTCGGCGAACAGCAAGTGCATGACCGCGCAGGCAAGCGCGCCGTCGGTGCCGGGCAACGGCGCTAGATGCATATCGGCAACCTCGGCGGTGCCGGTGCGGTACGGATCGACGACGACGAGCTTGGCGCCGCGTTCTTTGCGCGCCGTTGCGACATGCGTCATCACGTTGATCTGGGTCGAGACCGGATTGCCGCCCCAGATCACGACCAAATCGGATTTCGCAATCTCGCGCCCGTCGATGCCGCGCATCGCGCCAAGCCCAGCAAACCAGCCCGCATCGGTCAGCGCGTTGCAGATCGTCGAATGCTGCCGCGAATAGCCTAGAACATGACGGAACCGCTCGATGCGGTCGCGCTGCACCCGCCCCATCGTCCCGGCATAGAAATGCGGCCACACCGCCTCGGTGCCGTGACGCTGCGCCGCCAAGGTCAGTTGCTCAGCGACCTCGTCGAGCGCCTCGTCCCAGGACACCGGCACGAATGCATCGCGCCCGCGCCCCTTCTCGCCGACCCGCCGCAGCGGCACCGACAGCCGCTCGGGATGGTGCTGGCGCTCGGCATAGCGGGCGACCTTGGCGCAGACCACCCCTTGCGTGTAGGACTGCCCTTCGGCGCCGCGCACTCTGCCGATGCGGGTGCCCCCGTCCTCAAGCTGAATGCGCTCGACCTCGATCGCGCAGCAGCTCGGGCAATCGTGTGGGCAGACGCTGTGGACGATGTCGAGCGGCAACAGGTGCTCCGATGCGCGTTTTGCTGGAGAATATAAGCTCGGAGGCGCCGCGCCGGTATGGCGCTGATATCGAGGACGGATGATGAATTTCGCCTTGACCGCAGAGCAGCTGGAAATCCGCGAGGCGGTGGCGCGCCTGTGCGAGCGCTTCGGCGACGATTACTGGCTGAAAAAAGATACTGACGGCGGCTTTCCGAACGAATTCCACCAGACGATGGCGGAGGGCGGCTGGCTTGGCGTCGCGATGCCAGAGGAATAC
This sequence comes from Allostellaceae bacterium, assembly GCA_036008175.1. GTDB lineage: Bacteria > Pseudomonadota > Alphaproteobacteria > ATCC43930 > CGMCC-115725 > DATARH01. The sequence goes on along the minus strand of DASYOB010000020.1, from coordinate 36,800 downwards.
GGCGGCAGCGGACTCGGCATCACCGAGGCCGCGATCGTCATGCAGGCGGTGGCGCAATCAGGGGCCGGGTTCAGCGGGGCCTCGGCGGTGCACATGAATATCTTCGGGCTGCATCCGGTCGTCGTCTTCGGCAGCGACGAGCAGCGGCGCCGGTTTCTGCCGCCGCTGATCGCCGGCAGGGAAAAGGCCTGCTTCGCGGTGACCGAACCCGATGTCGGGCTCGACACGACACGGTTGAAGACGCGCGCGGTGCGCGAGGGCAACGGCTATGTCATCAACGGCCGCAAGATCTGGACCTCGACCGCGCAAGTTACCGAGAAGATGCTGATCCTGACCCGCACCACGCCGTTTGAGGAGGCGGCGCGGCCGTCGCACGGCATGACCCTGTTCTACACGGATCTCGACCGGAGCAAGGTCGAAGTAAGGGAGATCCCGAAGATGGGGCGGCACGCGGTCGATTCGAACATGCTATTCATCGACGGCCTCAAGGTGCCGCTCGAGGACCGCATCGGCGAAGAAGGCAAGGGCTTCCAATACATCCTGCACGGCATGAATCCGGAGCGCATCTTGATCGCCGCGGAGGCGGTCGGGCTCGGCCGCGTCGCGCTCGCCCGCGCTGCCCGATATGCCGGGGAGCGGGTCGTGTTCGGCCGTCCGATCGGCCAGAACCAGGGCATCCAGCACCCGCTTGCCGAGCGTTGGGTCGAGCTCGAAGCCGCCGAATTGCTGGTGCTGCGCGCCGCTGCCGCCTACGACTGCGGCGAGGAGGCCGGCACGGTTGGCGCCTTCGCCAATGCCGCGAAGTATTTCGCCGGTGAGGCTGGGCACCGCGCCTGCGAAACCGCGATGCTAACCCATGGCGGCATGGGTTACGCGAAGGAGTTCCATGTCGAGCGCTATTTCCGCGAAGCGCAGATCGCGCGCATTGCCCCGGTCATGGCGCAGCTGATCCTGTCGCACATCGCCGAGCGGGTCTTGGGGCTGCCGAAATCGTATTGACGCTGCCCTGTTTGATCCGGGATGACTGCGGCGCGTGACGTCAGGGGGAGAAAGCACATGAAGCAGAGCGCCAAAGTTGCACTGGCTGCCCTCGCCGGGTTCGCGCTCGGCGCCGGCGCGATCCAGGGGCTGCACGCGCAGGTCGGCAAGAAGCCGGCTTATGTGATCGCCGAGGTCCAGGTGACCGATCCGCCAGCGTTTCAGGCCTACGCGGCGAAGGTCCCGGACACGCTGAAGCCCTACAATGCGCGTTATCTCGTCCGCGGCAAGGCGGAGGCGAAGGAGGGTGAACCGCCGCAAGGCAACTTCGTGATGCTCGTGTTCGACACCCTGGCCGATGCCGAGAAGTGGTACAGCACGTCGCCCTACCAGCCGCTGATCGCGGAGCGGGAGAAGGCGGCGAAATCGCGCGTCTACATCGTCGAAGGCTTGCCGCAATAAGTGCGGCCGAGAAGGGGGCAAATGGTGCAGCGTGTCGCCATCGCCGGGTTCGGCGCGATCGGCCGGGTCGTAGCCGAGCATCTCGATCGCGGAATCGATGGACTCACGCTTGTCGCGGTCTCGGCCCGCGACGCGACGCGTGCCAAGGCGGCGATGGCGCGGTTTTCCAGGCCGGTGCCGGTGCTGCCGCTCGCCCGTCTCGGCGAGGATGCCGACATTGTCGTCGAATGCGCGCCGGCGGCGGTGTTGCGCGAGATCGCCGAGCCGGCACTGGTGCGCGGCCGCACCCTCGTCGCGCTGTCCTGCGGTGCGCTGCTCGACAATTTTGACCTGATCGATCTGGCGCGGCGGCAGAGCGGCCGCATCCTGGTGCCGACCGGCGCGCTGCTCGGTCTCGACGCGGTGCAGGCGGCTGCGGTCGGCGCCATCGACCGGGTTCATATGATCACGCGGAAGCCGCCGAACGGCCTCGAGGGGGCGCCCTATCTTGTTGAAAACGCTATCTCTGTCGCTGGTCTTGCCGAGCCGAAGCGCGTCTTTAATGGCACGGCACGCGAAGCGGCGCGCGGCTTTCCGGCCAACGTCAATGTCGCGGCGGCGCTGGCGCTGGCCGGAATCGGCCCCGACCGCACGACGATCGAGATCTGGGCCGATCCCGGGGTCGACCGCAACATCCACCGGATCGAGGTCGACGCCGAGGCGGCGCGCCTCTCCATGCAGATCGAGAATGTGCCGAGCCTCGAAAACCCGAAAACCGGCCGCCTGACGCCGCTGTCAGTCGTTGCCCTCTTACGCAAGCTGGGCAGCCCTCTCGCCATCGGAACATGATCCCATGCTGTACCGCGGAATGGATCGCGCCCAACTCGACGCCGCCTACAACAACACCGCGGCCGTGCCCGACCGCGACGCGATCGTCGCCGATTGGGCAGTGCGGAGCGCGCGGGTCAGGCGCGAGCGCCAAGGCCATCTCGATCTGCGTTACGGTGATCGCCCGCGCGAGCGGCTCGACCTGTTTCTCGCCGCCGACCCGAAGGCGCCAACTCTCGCCTTTATCCATGGCGGCTATTGGCAGACGAACGACAAGGAAGGCACCACCTTCCTCGCCGAAGGCGTCTTGCCGCACGGGATCAACTTCGCGCTGATCGAATACACGCTTGCGCCCGCCGCGCGCCTCGACCGCATCGTCGCCGAGGTGCGGCGCGCGGTGCAGTGGCTCTCGGAGCATCTTGACGAATACGGCGCCGACCCCGCTCGCCTCTATGTCTCCGGACATTCAGCCGGCGGCCATTTGACGGCCTCAACCATGACGCTTCCCGCGGTCAAAGGCGGGCTCGCAATCAGCGGCCTCTACGACCTCGAACCGATCCGGCTCAATTATCTGAATGAGAAGCTCGGCCTCGACGAAGCGGAAGCGGAGCGCAACAGCCCCTTGCTGCATCTGCCGCCGATGGCCGGCCCTCTCGTCGCTGCCTACGGCACTGCGGAACTGCCCGAGTTGTGCCGGCAATCCATCGATTACGCTCAGGCCTGGGTCGAGAGCGGCCTGCCGGGGCACCTGTTGCCGATCGACGGCGCTGACCACTTCACGATCCTCGAAGCGCTCGCCGACCCGCGCGGCGCGCTGACCGAGGCCCTGCTGGATTTGGTTCGCTCCTGATCTAGCAGCGCTACTTGTTGCAGGCGCTGACCACGACGTTGCAATGACCAGCGCTGGTATGCGTCTGGCAATGCGCGACCGCGTCGTGCTTGGCCGCGTCGATGCTTTCCCGGTCGGCACCGCCCCACGCCTTGTCGCTGTCGCTTTTGGCGAGCGCGCCGCAGCCGTGCGGCTCCACGGCATGGACCCGGCACTCGGGCGAGGCGCAGTTCTTCAGGGCGACCTCGTTGGCGCGGGCTGCGCTCGGCTCGTTGTCGCTCGAACCGTATTTACCGGTCATTTGATCGTAGGCGATGGCGCCGTACTGGGCATGGGCCGGGCCGGCGGCCGCACTGAAGATGAGCGCGGTGCTCGCCGCCATGATCAACGCAGCGCAATGCATGGATTAGGCTTTCCTGATTGTTGGATCCGACGACCGCGGGTTTAACGGCGCAAATGCGGCATCATTCCGCTCGCTACTGAACGAGACTGTGCGGTGCTAGCGATTGCACCCAGTGCTGCGGACCTTGCACTGGCCCTTGGTGTGCTTCTGGCAGTTTTGCATTGCCGCCAGCTCCGCCGTTGCGCGCTGCGGGTTCTTGCCACCGCCCCAGGCCGTTCCCTCGCCGGTGGCGATAGCGCCGCATTCATGTGGCGTGGTCCGGAACACGAACTTGCATTTGTCGCTGCCACATTCCTTCAAGGCCACGTCATCGGCCTTGCTCTGCGTTTCCTCGTTCGAGCTAAGGCCGTATTTGCCGGTGCTGTCGTCGTGCGCCAGCGCGCCGTATCCGGCTAGGGCCGGGCCCGCTCCGGTCGCCATGGCAACGACACAAAATCCTGCCGCGATAGTCATGCGACGCATCGAGACCTCCTTCTGCGCAATCGATGTTGCCGAGCCGGGTCGCGTCACGGCCGATCTTAGGTATGATCGCGCCGGTCATGGCGCAACTATCCGGTGGAACGGAGCATTCGATGGAAACCGAGAGCGATCTCCTGGCGCGCGCCCGGCGCTACAGCTTCCGCGCCCGGATGGACAAGGGCGAGATTGCCGGTCCGGTATTCGTATCCGGCAGCGGCTCCGAGGTCGAGGACGTCAACGGCAAGCGCTGGCTCGATTTCAATTCCGGGCAGATGTGCGCCGCCCTCGGCCACAATCACCCGACCGTCACCGCCGCCATCAAACAGGCCTGCGACACCCTGATCCATGCCCATAGCAGCTATTTCAACGTGCAGGAAATCCGCCTCGCCGAGCGGCTCGCCGGCGTAATGCCCGCGGGGCTGGAGAAGAGCCTTTTCCTGCAATCGGGTTCCGACGCCAACGAAGCGGCAGTCATGATCGCGCGGCAATACACCGGCGGCTACGAAGTGGCGAGCCCGCATGTCAGCTTTCACGGCATGTCCGATACCGCGCGCTCGCTGACCTTCTCCGGCTGGCATCAGGGGCATGGCACGCTGCCCGGCGGCAGCTACGCGATGGTCGCGCCTTATTGCTATCGCTGCCCGCTGCGCCAGACGTTTCCCGCCTGCAACTACGCCTGTCTCGACACCAGCTTCGAGCTGATCGACGCGCAATCGACCGGGCGGCCGGCGGCGGTGCTGACCGAGCCATTGTTCAGCGCCGGCGGCGTCATCGAGCCGCCGCCCGGCTGGCTGAAGCGCCTCTCCGAGATGTGCCGGGAGCGCGGCATGCTGCTGATCCTCGATGAGGAGCAGACCGGGCTCGGCAAGCTCGGCACGATGTTTGCCTGCGATGCCGAGGGCGTCGTCCCCGATATGATCACCGTCGCCAAGCATTTCGGCGGCGGCGTCAGCATCAGCGCAGTGACGACCACCGCCGCGATCGAGGAGAAGGTGGTCGAGACCGGCTTTATCAACACACATTCGCACAGCAACGACCCACTGGCCTGCGCCGCCGGGATCGCCAGCCTCGACGTCATCGAGGGCGAGGACATGCCGGCGAAGGCGGGCTCGATCGGCGCCCGCTTCAAGGGCCATCTCGAAGCGCTGGCGCAGCGCTATCAGCAGATCGGCGACGTGCGCGGCCGCGGCTTGTTGCTCGGCATCGAGCTAGTCGAGGATCGCCATAGCCGCAAACCCGCCTATGCGCTCGGCCAGTCCGTGTACCGCCATTGCTTCGAGCGCGGCCTGATCTTCAGCCAGCGGCGCCAGGGCAGCGTGTTGCGCTTCGTTCCGCCGATGACCACGACCGACGAACAGCTCGATCGCGCCGCCCAGCTGCTCGACGACGCCTTCGCCGCGTCGCTTGCGCTCCCGAAGGGGTAACCGTGTAGCAAGCCGGATATACGCCAACCCGATTTCATGTTGTCCAGCCTGAAAAGAGCATTGCTCATTCTAAATTGCTTAAACGCTGCTGCTGGCGACCAAGCCCGTGGCGAAGGCTCAAAGCGTTGTCCAACCGAGTTTGCCGTGCATGTGCCGGGAACTCGTGCATTGTGCCCGTTTTCATAACATACAATCCGGATTTTGTCAAGAAAAAATTGCAAAAATCTTCATGCCATCCTTGCACTAGCCATGACCGCCGATCCGTCCCTTCGATCCTCCATGGTGCGTCCGCTGTCCGAATTACCGGTGGCGGTGCGGCGTGCCATCCGCTTCGTGCTGCTCGATATCGACGACACGCTGACGACGGACGGGCGGCTGACCGCGGCGGCATACGGCGTGCTCGAAAGATTGTCGGAGGGCGGATATTGCACAATCCCGGTCACCGGGCGGCCGGCGGGGTGGTGCGACCTGATTGCGCGCTTTTGGCCGGTCGAGGCGGTCGTCGGCGAAAACGGCGCCTTCTATTTCCGCTACAACCGCGATGCGCGAGCGATGACCCGCCGTTTTTGGCTTCCCGATGAAGCCCGTGCCGAAGCGCGCCGGCGCCTTGACGATCTCGCACAGCAGATCCTCGCCGCCGTCCCGCGTGCGCGGATCGCCGCCGATCAGTGCTATCGCGCCGCCGATCTGGCGATCGACTATCGCGAGGATGTGAACCCGCTGCCACCCGAGGCTGTCGACCGTATTGTCGCCCTGATGCGCGCCGCCGGCGCAGAAGCCAAGATCAGCTCGATCCATGTCAATGGCTGGTTCGGCGACTGGGACAAGCTGGCGATGACGCGGCGCCTGTTTGCCGAGGTTTACGGCATCGATCTCGACCTGCAGCGCGAGGCCGTCGCCTTTATTGGCGACTCGCCGAATGACGAGCCGATGTTTGCGTTTTTCCCGAACAGCATCGCGGTCGCCAACATCGGGCCCTTTCTGCCGCGGCTGCGGGCGCTCCCGGCTTATGTCACCGAGGCCGCGGCCGGTGCCGGCTTTGTCGAGTTCGCGGAGACGCTGCTGTCGTGAGCGAGGTGTTCGATCTCCTCGTTGTCGGCGGCGGTATCAATGGCGTCGGCATCGCCCGCGACGCCGCCGGACGCGGTCTCAGCGTGCTGCTTTGCGAGAAAGGGGATCTGGCCGGCGCGACCTCCTCGGCTTCGAGCAAGCTGATCCATGGCGGGCTCCGTTATCTTGAGCAGGGCGATCTCCGTCTGGTGCGCGAGGGGCTGGCCGAGCGCGAGGTGCTGCTGCGCATGGCGCCGCATCTGGTGCGGCCGCTCTCCTTCGTACTGCCGCAAGGGGAGGGCTCGCGGCCGGCGTGGCTGGTGCGCGCCGGCCTGTTTCTGTACGACCGGCTCGGCGGCGCGCGCAGCCTGCCCGGCGCACGCTCGGTGTCGTTGCAGACTGATCTGCTTGGCGCGCCGTTGCGCGATGCGGTGCGCACCGGCTTCACCTATACCGACTGCCGCACCGACGATGCCCGGCTGACGATCGCGACGGCGCGGGACGCTGCCATTCGCGGCGCCGAGATCCTTTCCCATGCCGAACTTACCATGGCCCACCGCGACGGCGCGATGTGGCGCGCCGCGTTGCGCGATGCGAAGGGTGCGACCCGCGAGGTCGCCGCCCGCATCCTCGTCAATGCTACAGGACCATGGGTGCTCGACGTGCTCGCGCGTGCCGGGCTGGCGGCCCGCGCCACGCTGCGCCTCGTGAAAGGCAGCCACATCGTCGTACCGCGCCTTTATGAGGGGCAGCATGCCTACCTCCTGCAGAACGACGACCGGCGTGTCGTTTTTGTGATTCCATTCGAGCGCGACTTCTCTCTGATCGGGACCACCGAACTGCCCTTCGGGGGTGACCCCGCCGCGGCGAAAATCACGGCCGAGGAGGCGGACTATCTGTGCCGCGCCGTCAGGCGCTGGTTCCGTGCGGCGCCAACTACGGCCGATGTTGTGTGGAGCTATGCCGGAGTTCGGCCGCTCTACGAGGACCGTGCGCGCAACGCCGCGGCCGTGTCGCGCGACTACGTGTTCGATCTCGACAGTACCGGGGCGCCAGCGCTGTCGATCTTCGGCGGGAAGCTGACCACCTTCCGCCGTCTTGCCGAGCACGCGCTCGCGCGCCTCGCCCGCTATCTGCCAGAAGCCGGGCCGCCCTGGACCGCCAGCTCGAAATTGCCGGGCGCTGAAGGTCTGCCCGATGGCGGGGTCACTGCGCTCGCGGCCGAGCTTCGTTGCGAGCATCCGTATTTGGCCGAGGCAACCGCCGACCGCCTCGCGCGCAGCTACGGCAGCGATGTGCGACAGATCCTCGGCGACGCCGGGAGCGCCACGGATCTCGGTCGCGATTTCGGGCACGGCCTGAGCGAGGCCGAGCTGCGTTGGCTGGTCGAGAAGGAATGGGCGCGCAACGCCGAGGACGTGCTGTGGCGCCGGACCAAGCTCGGCCTGCGCGCGAGCCCTGCCGAGGTGCACGAAATCGCAAACTATCTCGCCGGTTTCAGCCGGCCGGCGCCATCCCCGGCCGTTGCAGCCGGCGCTCCAGCCGGGCGAACAACATATCGGTGAGGATCGCGAATAGCGCGACCAGCACCGCGCCCTGCAACACGAACGGCACCTTGCTGGCGGCCAGCCCGTCGAAAATCGGCGTGCCGAGGGTCAGCGCGCCGACTGTCGAGCCGATTGTCGCGGTGCCGATCGCGATCGTTACCGACACCCGCACTCCGGCGAGCATCAGCGGCGCGGCGAGCGGCAGATCGACATCGCGCAGCACCTGCCAGGGCGACAGCCCCATACCTTGCGCCGCCTCGCGTACCGCGGCGGGAACGCCGTCGAGCCCGGCGATCGCGTTCTCGATAATCGGCAGCAACCCATAGAGGAACAACGCGACAATCGTCGGCCGCGGGCCGAAGCCGAGCGCTGGGACAGCGAGCGCCAGCACAGCCGCCGGCGGAAAGGTCTGGCCGATTGTCGCCAGCGTGCCGACGAGGGCCCGGAAATCGTGGCCCACGGGGCGGGTCACAAAAATCGCTAAGCTAATGCCGACGATAGAGGCCGCGGCGCTCGCCGCGAGGACCATCCCGGCATGCGACAGCCACAGGGCAAAAAAGCTGTCGCGGTCGAAGACCGGCGGGACAACCTGCGGGAAGGCCTTCGCGAACAGTGGAGCCGTTTGCGGCATTCCCAGCATGAGCGCGAAGAACAGCACCCCGACCCACAACACCGGGCTCGCGATTGACTGCGGCCAACCCCGCGTGCCGGTCACCGGATAAGGTCGGTGAGGGTGATGATGCCGAGGCGCTGTCCGCCGCCATCGACAACCGGCAATCGGTCGGCGTGCCGCGCCATCATCGCCGCGAGGGCGTCGCGCAACGAGGCGTCCGGTGAGACCGGTTTGCCCTCGGCGCCTTCGCCCGGCCGCATGCGTTCGGCAACGGTGCGCAGGGCGAGGAGCTGCACGCCGCTTGCCTCGCCGCCGATGAAGCCGGCGACGAACTCGTTGGCCGGGTTTTCCAGGATCTCGAGGGGCGTGCCCCATTGCGCGAGGTGCCCGCGATCCATGACGGCGACAACGGTCGCCAGGCGCAGCGCTTCGGCGATATCGTGGGTGACGAACACAATCGTCTTGCCGGTCGCCTGATGGATGCGGGCCATTTCGGCTTGCAGCGCATCGCGGGTTACCGGGTCGACCGCGGCGAAGGGTTCGTCCATCAGCAAGAGATCGGGGTCGGCGGCCAGGGCACGGGCGACCCCGACCCGCTGCTGCTCGCCGCCCGACAACTGATGCGGGTATTTGTGCCGGTAGGCTTCGGGATCGAGCCGGAACAGCTGCAACAGCTCGGTCACCCGGTCGCGGATCCGGTTGCGCGGCCAATCCAAGAGGCGCGGCACTGTGCCGATGTTGTCCTCGACGGTCCAATGCGGAAACAGGCCGGTCGACTGGATCGCGTAGCCGATCCGCCGCCGCAGGATCTCCGGAGCGACCTCGCGCACATCGGCGCCTTCGATGCGGATCGTGCCGGCATCGAACGGCACCAGCCGGTTGATCATCCGCAATGTCGTCGATTTGCCACAGCCCGAAGTCCCGAGCAGTACGCAAAACGCACCCTCGGGTACGGTGAACGACAGATCGTCGACAACCCGCCTGCCTTGGTATTCCTTGACGATGCGGTCGAGCTCGATCATCGACCGAACCGGCGGTTGAGCAGCGCTGCGAGGGTCTGCAACAGGAAATCGGCCATTAGTGCCAAGAGGATCGCCGGCAAGGCGCCGAGCAGCACCAGGTCGGCGGCGTACTGCCCGAGCCCTTCGAAGATCAGGCTGCCGAGCCCACCGGCGCCAATCAGCGCCGCCACCACCGCAAGCCCGATCGCTTGGACGACAACAATGCGCAGGCCAGCCAGCAGCACCGGCGCCGCGAGGGGCAATTCGGCGCGCCAGAACAATTGCCGAGGCGTCAGGCCCATGCCGCGCCCGGCGTCGAGCACGGTCGGATCAACGCCACCGATCCCGGCCGCGCTGTTGCGAACGACTGGCAGCAGCGCATAGAGGATTAGCGCGATGATCGCTGGCGCCGGGCCGATCCCGCCGACCCCTATTGCGGCGAGCGCCGGCACGGCGGTCGCCAACGCCGACAACGGTACGATCAACAGACCGAACAGCGCCACCGACGGGATCGTCTGCAAGAGGTTCAGCACCGCAAACAGCGGGCCCTGCATTTGCGGCCGCCTTGCCGCGGCAACCCCGAGCGGAAAACCGATCGCCACCGCCGGACCAACGGCCGCGACGACCAAGAGGATGTGGCGGACCATCGCACTGGCGAAAAAATCGCGGCGGGTATGGTATTCGCGCGCCAGCGACAGCGCGTCGAACAGCCCGGCCTCGGCCATCGCGACGAAAGCGACGGCGACCGCTGCTGCAACGCAGAGCCGCGCGGCGATGCCGGTCTCGGCGCGCTGCAACGCATCGATCAGAGCGAGGCCGGCGGCGCCGAACAACACCCAGAATCCAGCGTCGAGCGAAACCCGCGCCAGCGCCGGTGCGCCCGCCGCCAGTGCCGCTGCCCCTTGCCCCGCCGCCGCGAGGATGGCGAGGAAAAGGAGTGCCGCCACGACCGCCGCGGCACGATACGTTGCTCGATGCAATGGCATGAAGGCGACGGTCAGCAGCAGCGCGCCGCAAACGACAATGGTGACGATCAGCGTGCTGTCCGCCGCGGCCCACAACGCGACCGGGCGGCCGGATAAAAGCCGGTTCGGCGCGATGCTCAGGAACCCGCTGCCGAACACGGCCGCGACGCCGGCCGCGATCAGCACCGGCAGGACACGGTTGTGCAGTCGGAGCGAGGGGAAGTGCATTAAGGCGCCGGCGGTCGGCGCGGCCGGGCCGGAGGCGGTCATTCGAGGAAGTGATTCGTCTTGAGGTAGTCGCGCGCCACCGCGCCGGCGTCCTCGCCCTCGACCGCGATACGCGCGTTGAGTTGCTGCAGGGTGGCGAGCGACAGCGATGCGAAGACCGGGTCGAGCGCCGCCGCGATCTGCGGGTACTGCATCAGCACCGGTTCCCGGATCAGCGGCGCCGGGGCATAAACGATCTGTGCGCCCTTGTCATCGCACAGCGCCTTGAGCCCGAGCGCGGCTATCTCGCCGTCGGTGCCATAGGCCATGGCGGCGTTGACCCCGGAGATGCCCTCGCCTGCAGCGCGCAACGTCGCCGCGGTGTTGCCGCCCGACAGGGTCAGCAACTGCTCCGAGCGCAGGTGAAAGCCGTAGGTCCTTTCGAAGGCGGGCAGCGCCGACGGGCTCTCGACGAATTCGGCCGAAGCGGCGAGCTTGAAACGGCCGCCCGAATGCAAATACGCGGCGAGATCGTCGAGGCAGCCGCGTTTCGGAAATCCCGGCAAATCGCTGCGGATGGCAATGACCCAGGTGTTGTTGGCCGGCGCCGGGGTCAGCCAGACAAGATGGTTTTGCTCCTGGTCGAGCGCCTTGGTCAGCGCATATCCGGCCTCGGCGTTTTTCCAGGCGGGATCGGTCTCGCGGTGAAAGAACAGGGCGCCGTTGCCGGTGTATTCGGGATAAATATCGATCTGGCCGGCGAGGAGCGCCGCGCGGACGATGTTGGTCGGGCCGAGCTGGATGCGGCGCTCGACCGGGATGCCGCGCGAGTCGATCATCTCGGCGATCATGTTACCGAGCAGCGCGCCCTCGGTGTCGATCTTGGAGGCAACCACGACCGCGCCGGCCGCCATCGCGGCGCCGCCAAAGATCGGCGCGACGATTGCGACGATCAGCAGCGTCATTCCCGCGAAAGCGGGAAACCAGAAGCGGCGGCTCTCCATGGCTCGCTCTGGACCCCCGCTCGCGCGGGGGTGACGAAGTCTGCAAAAGATTGCCCGTCCCATCCTCAGAGCGGAATCGCCAGCAAGGTGTCGATCTGCCGGCTGTCGAGCACGACGATCTTCTTCGCAAATTTCCAGCCGGCCTCAGTCCGCACCGCGCGGTCCACATAGCGCCCAGCGGCGAACAGGATCATCCCGCCGTCCTGCATCGTGCGGACGGCGAGGAAATTGGCCCCCAGTTCGAGCGCGTCTCGTTCGTCCTTCTCGACGTGGATCCCGGAGATCAGATGCCGATAGCGCTGCGGCTCGTAAATGTTGGCTTGGCGCAGCGCGCTGACCCGATCCTTGAGCATGTTATTTGAGGTGGCGTAGATCAGGCCCAAGGGCAGGCCAGCCTCGTAATTCTCGGCCGAGGTCACCCGGTAGTGGCAGTCCTCGATAAAAAACCCGGGCCAGTCTTCGAGGCGGTCGGCATCGAGGCAGGCTGCGTAATCGGCATAAAGGTTCTCAAGCTCGAGGCGCCTTACAACCTCGGCGAGGTCCATCGCCGTTACAGCCCCATCAGCGGTCGCCAGGCGTTCCAGAAGCCGCGGACGGACGCCTCTGTGGCGCGCGTCGGCTGTGGCGCGTGCTCGAACCCGCCCATCTCGATGACCGAACACTCGTCCTCGCCGCCCTTGATCGCGCGCTGGATGAATGCTCCGACCGCGCCGTCCTCCATCGAGACGTACCCGGCCGGACCCACCAAATTTGCCTGCTGCAGCCGACGCTCGGTCATCGCCGCATCGTCATCCTCGAAGCCGATATAAATCCATTGCAGTTCGGTCTTGTCCGGCCCTTTCGGCAGGACGAGCCGCAGCGCTATCGAATTGCTGATCTGCTGCAACACGAAATTCGGGAATACGCTGAGGATCTGCAGTGTCACGCCGTCACCGATCTCGTCGACCGAATCCAAAAAGCCCGGTTCTTGCAGCCGGTAATCCTCGTGCAGCGAGTGAATCTCGCCGTAGAGCTTGTCCGAGGTGGCGTTGTCGCCGCGCTGCTCGCCATAGGTGTAGCTGGCATGGTGCGCGCCCGACTCGGCGATCGCGACCCCGCCCGCTGTGGTCAGCCGGCTGATGCGGAAGGTTGTGAAAAAGCTGTGCAGCAGGCTGGCGTGATAGGTGTCCTTGACGTTCTCGAAATAGAGCTTCCAGTTGTTGTGCAGGATCTGCGAGGTGGTGCCGAGCAGCTTCGGCTTGCCGCGCATGACCCGGCCGATGCGCCCGCCGATGTCGTTGCCGATGTATTCGGAAAGGGGCGGTGCGTCGACCGACAGCGTGCCGAAGACGAGCCCGGCGAAGGTGTCGGTGCGCAGCCGTTTGAGCCCGTGCTCTTCCAGGCGGAAGCTCTCGGGCATGCCGCCCTTGCCGCCGACGCCGCGGCGAAACGCAACGCTCGTCAAGTTACCCGTGAGGTCATAGCGCCAGGCGTGGTAGACGCAGGTCAGCCCGTCTTTGGTGTGCCCGCGCTCCTTCAGGCAGACGAGATTGCCGCGATGGGCGCAACGGTTGACCATCGCGTGGATCTCATCGTCTTCGCCGCGGGTGACGATGACGGGCGTTTCGCCAAGGAAGGTCGTCTTGTAGTCGCCGGGTTCCGGCAATTCGGCGGCGAGGCCGAGGCATTGCCAAGTGGGCCCTAAAAAGATGCGATCGAGTTCGGCCCGGTAGATCTCCGGATCGGCGAACACGCGGTACGGCACCCGCGCATTACCTTGTTTCGGCCATTTGAGCGTCTGCCGTTCCATTATGCTTCTCCCGGCGTGCTTTACGTCGGCCCGTCTATGCTCACAGTATCATGGAATCGGCGATAATCGATGACGCGTCGGCCGTCCTCGGTCCAGCCGAGCACATCGACGAAACGGCGTCCCCAGAGGATCTCGTCCGGCAAGTACGAGGTTCGAGCGTTTACCCGTTGCGCCATCGTCTCGTCGATCCCACTGGCTGTCACTACCAGCTCGACGTTCAGCGCTTCGAGCGCCACGGAGTCGGCGCCGTGCAGCGGGCTATCGCGGTCGATCTCGTGCATGACCATGAAGCTCATCGCGAAAACCGGGCTCCGGTAGCGCTGCAGCTTCAAATCATAGAAGCGCCGGATCGAGATCCCTTCCTCGGTAACCTCATCGCGTAAAAGGGTGACGCCGACTTCGGCCTGCAGGATTTGGTTGCTGCGCTGATTGGCAAGGCGGAAGGCGAGGATCGGCCTACCATTGTAGGGGCCGATTACCGCGACCCGGCTGAACAGGATTCTTGCCGTCGGCCGCGAAAACCGGGCGAAGAAAAGGCCCGTCGATAGCGCCAGGAACAAGACCCCGGCAAAGGTTTCGGCAGTGACGACGAGATTGGCATAAAGCGTCGCCGGGACCAACTGGCCGTAGCCGACCGTCGATATCGTCTGAACGCTGAAAAAGAATGCGTCCCAGAAGTTACCAGGGTGGGCGTTGGCGATCGCGCCGGGTTGCAAAAGGTAAAGCAGCGCGAACGCGACATTGGTAGCGAAGTAAAGGGTCGCGCCGGCTAGCAGAAAACTCCACCACCTCATTCTGAGGGTGCGGTGATACAGATCGCCAAACCATGGCCGGTGCAAGCCGAGCGCCAGCACCTCGTCGGCGGTCTCCCGGGCGAGGAGCAGCGGTGGGCGTACCTCGACGCCTGGTGGAGGCGAGGCACGCGGCGGCATCGCGCGGCGGCGGCCCGGGCGCCCCCTTTTGCGGGCGGGCGCCTTCATATCGCGACGGCCCGCATCCCGAAGAACAACGCCACGCTCAGCAGGGGCTGCCGGAGATCGACAGTCTGCGTTCTGTCATCAGCCACCGTAGAAAACATTGTCGCCGAGGTCTTTCATCTCGAGGATCGCAGCGTCGGGACGGCCGTCGATCGCTTTAGGCAGATGCGCCTCGACGACCTCGCCGACGACAATGTGATGATCGCCCTGCTCGACAATGCTGGTCACCTTGCACTCAACCGCAGCGAGCGCCACCTCGAGGATCGGCGCTCCGTTGCCGCCTTTGTGGATTGTCTGGCCGGACAGCTTGCCGTCAGCGAGGTGGGCTGGCTTGAAAAAGGTGAAGGCGAGCCCTTTCTGCTCCTTGCCCAGCATGTTGAGCGTGAAGCTCTTGCTATTCTTGACGATCGAATAGGCGCCGCTGTCGGTCTTGACCCCGACCACGACGAGCGGCGGGTTGAACGCGGTCTGCGTCACCCAGTTGACGGTCGCGCCGGCGACATTGCCCTTGCCGTCGTCGGCGGTCAGCACATAGATGCCGTAGGGAATCATGCGCAGCGCGGTCTTCTTGGCGTCTTGGTTCATCGCCCATCCTCCATATGCGTTGCGAATTGCGTTGGCCGCGCCACTACATCGCGTCCGGGCGGCAGTGGCAAGACCCGGTCGCGGATGTGTCCTGCCCCCGACGTTCATCCGGGCAATCCCCCCCAATTGCCCGATGGCGCAACCGGCCATCAATGTCGATTTTCACCGCATTCGATTGCGGAGTCACAGATATGGCCGATGAACAGCAGGACCCCCTGACACAGCTTTCGGACGCGCTGGCGGCGCGCGCCGCCACGGCGCGCGGCTTTGTCGTGGCGATCCGAGCCCGGCATCAGGTACGTAGCGGCATTCTTTGGGGTGCCGATGTCGTAATCGCTTCGGAGCAAGTCTTTCCCAAGGTGAGCGAGGCCGAAATCATCTTATCGGATGGGCGCTCGCTGAAGGCGCTGGTCGCTGGCCGTGACCGCGGCACCAATGTCGTTGGCCTGCGTCTGGAACAGCAGGTCGAGGCCACGCTGCCGGCGGCAGCCGAACCCAAGCTCGGCGCGCTGGCATTGGTCTTCGCCGCCGCCGCGAGCGGAGCGCCGATGCTTCGGCTAGGAGTCGTGCGCGCGCTTGGACCGGCTTGGCACAGCCTGGCCGGCGGACTGATCGACTGGCGGATCTCGCTCGATTTACGCATCTCGGGCCGGGAGGAGGGAGGCCCGGTTGTCGATGCTGCGGGCGGACTCCTGGGGATGTCTGCCACTGGGGTGCGCGGGCGCGGCTTGGTGATTCCCGCCTCGACCATCACCCGCGTTGCTGGGCCGCTGCTGGCGGCCGGCCGGGTCGAGCGGGGATGGCTCGGTGTCGCGCTGCATCCGGTTGCGCTACCCGAAGCCATCACCGCGCAAACCGGGCAGGCTCGCGGCTTGATGGTCATGCAGGTCGCGCCCGGCGGCCCCGCGGCGATTGGAGGTATCCATCCCGGCGACATTCTGATCCGCGTCGGCGACACGCCGGCAAGCCGTCCGGCGGAAATCGGCCGCAGCCTGGGCCCTGACAGCGTCGGCCGCTCGGTCGAGCTTCACCTGATCCGGGCCGGTGCGCCGATGACGCTCAGCGTCACGGTAACTGCGCGCCCGGCTGCGTAAGCATGTTTGCCCCAGCGCCTCGGCCAGCTGTTCGTTCGGCCAACCCATTGCGGGTGGCGATCGCGACAGACGATCCGGTCCGCCGCGCCGGCTTGGAGGCGATCGTCACCGGTGCCGGCCACGAACTCGCGGCATCGACCGCCGAAGCCGATGTCGTGCTCGCCGATACGATGGCGATCGATTTGGACGGTCCTGCGGTGGTAACGCTCGGAGTAGGCGATGTCGGGCAGTCCGGCATATTGCCGCGCGACGCATGCGCGGCGCAGATTGATGCGGCGCTGCGTGCCGCCGCCGCTGGATTGAGCGTCTACGGTTCCGACCCGCCGCAGCGAGGCTTCCGTCCCTTTCCGAGCGAGGACGCTCCGTTGCTCACGCCGCGCGAAATCGAGGTGCTCGCCGCGATCGGCGAGGGGCTCAGCAATAAGGAGGTGGCGCGCCGGCTCGGCATCTCGCAGCACACCGTCAAGTTCCATTGCGAATCGTTGTTTCGGAAGCTCGATGCGAAAAGCCGCGCGGACGCCGTACACAAAGGCCTGCGCCAACGCCTGATCGAACTCTAGCAAAAGCCACACTTGCTCGTGCCGGGACCTGCGTCTCGCCGGTCCGCGACTGTCCTACGCGTCTCGACACTTGCTACACTTGGGGCGCTGAACCGGAAGAGGAAGCGCCGCATGCCAGCCGATCGCATTCATCTCAGCGTCGATGAAGCCCGCGCCCTTGGCGAAGGCGCGCTTCTCGGCATCGGCTACGACGCCGAGGAGGCGCGCATTGTCGCCGATCACGTCATCGACGCGGCGCTATGCGGCTATGAGTATTCGGGGCTCGCCAAGATCCTCAACATCCCGGAGCACCGGCGCTTCGCGCAGCCGCGGCGGCCCATGCGTATCCTGCACGAAACCGAGGTGTCGGCACTCTACGATGGCGGCAACAATGTCGGCATGCTGGCGATGTACCATGCCGCGAAAGCGACGATCGCCAAGGCAGCGGGTCACGGCATCGCGATTGTCGGCGTCACCGACAGCTGGATGAGCGGGCGCAACGCGTATTTCGTCGAGATGATCGCGCGCGCCGATCTCGTTGCGATCCATACCGCCAGCAGCGGCGCCGCCGTCGCGCCGTTCGGCGGTGCGAAGCCGGCGCTCGGCACCAACCCGATCGCCTTCGCGATGCCGACAGTGGACGGCCCGCTGGTGCTGGATATGGGAACCTCCGCTTTCATGGCGACCGAGCTGGCGCTGCGCGAGCGGCTCGACCAGCCTTTGCCCGAAGGCGTCGCGATCGACCGCGATGGCAATCCGACCCGTGACGCGCATGAGGCCTGGTTGGGTGCGCTGTTGCCGTTCGGCGGCGACAAGGGCGGCTACAAGGGGTTCGGGCTGGCGCTGATCGTGCAGGCGTTCGGGCTGCTCGGCGGCGCGGCGCTGATTCCGGGCAACCAGGACGGCTATATCTTCATCGCCTTCCGGCCCGATCTGCTGGTGCCGCTCGACGATATGAAGCGCGAGTTGGGCGCGCTGATCGCGCGGGTGAAGGCGGTCCCGCGCCAGCCTGGCTTCGACGAGATCCGCATTCCCGGCGAGCAATCGGCGCGCAACCGCGAGCGTCTCTCCCGCGGAGGCCTCGAGATCGACGGACTCGTGTACGACAAGCTGGTCAAGCTCGCCGGCCCGCGGCAGCACTCGTCCTCGCGCGACTGAGCCGGCGTCTGCTCAGAAGTGGATGATGTTGAGCCCGAGCAGGCCGGTCACGATTAGGTAGATGGCGACGACGTAGTTGAGGATGCGCGGCACGAGCAGGATCAGCACGCCGGCGATCAAGGCGACGATTGGCTGCAAATGGGCTATGCTTAGCGTCATGGCTCCTCCCGATCGGGATCGTCGGCGCCCTGCGTCAACCGATTTGGGCGAGGCGCTGGAACAATAGGAAAATAATCGCGGCAATCGCCGCACCGAGCAGCACGATGCGGAGCATCGTGCTGCTCGGTGCCGAAGCGGCGGCATTCTCGCCCTCGACCTGGCGCTGCCAAGCCTCTTCGGCGCGTTCGATCGTCAATCGCCCCTCGTCGGCGGCGCGTTCGTTCGGCTCCGAAGGGGCGGTGTGGCGCTCCGACTGCATGGCACGGCAGGATAATCCGGTGCGGGGCGCCGCCCAAACCGAAACCTTGGCTCACCGCGCCGGAGCCAGGGTCATCGCCGCGACCCCAGCGGCGACGTTCAGCCCTCGATTGGCCTCGATGCTCAGCGGTTGCAACGCAATCGAATTGCCGCCGCCGCCGATCAATGCATTGGCTCCGATGCCGATTCCCACGGTGGCGCTGGCGGTGCCGCCGGCATATCCACCCGCCAACGCGCCGGGCGCTAAATTGGCGCTCGGAGCAAACACTGTCCAAACCAGGATGCCGCCTTGGGTGTAGCCTATGTCCACGCCGAATTTCGAGATGTTGCCGACGTAATACTCGTAACGGGGGCCCGGCCCGGAGAAGGTGCAGTTCATCGCCCGCGAGGAGCCAAACACGAAGCCAAACCCGCTTGCCACGTTGCACGACAGCGTGCCGACGACGACGCCTCCTTGCGCTAGCGCCGCCCCGCCGCAGGTCATGGCAGCGCCGAGCGCCGCCGTCAGTGCCGCGGCGAGCCGCATGGTCCTGGACATCAGAGATCCTCCTCCTGGTGGGTGGATACCGAAAGCTTTCGGTCAACAACCGCGGGCGCCGAACGCTTCGCGTCAATTCGCCCGGCCAGCTTATATCATTGCGCGATGGGCTAGCGCAGCCCGCCTTCAGCCAAAGCCGTCGGTATTTCAAGTCGGCCAGCGCTCCGTATGAGCGAAAGTCTGCGCGAGCCCACGCGGCTCGCGTTTCGCGCTGCGACAAAATGGCATGACTTTTGCTCAACTCCCTCATAGACTGACGGCAAGGCCCGCTAAACGGGCCGTATTGAACAGGAGAGGTGCGGCATGGCGTCGATTGATGCTGGGCGTTCGGCGTGGTGGCGCGAGCCCACCAAGGATCAGTGGTACGCGTGGTGGGCTGCCTGGCTCGGCTGGACGCTGGACGCGTTCGATTTCACCGTCTTCCTGTTGATCATGAAGCCGATCGCCGATGAATTCGGCGTCCCAGTGAGCGAGGTGGCCTGGATCCTCGCCCTGACGTTGTGGATGCGGCTGCTCGGCGCGGTCGGATCGGGCTGGCTCGCCGATCGGGTCGGCCGCAAGACGCCGCTAATGATCTCGATCTTCTGGTACTCGATCTGCAATTTCATCGCCGGGTTTTCGCCGACCTTGCTGTTCCTGCTGGTGTTCCGCACCCTGCTTGGCATCGGCATGGGGGCGGAATGGCCGGCAGGTGCTGCGCTGGCGATGGAGCAATGGCCGATCCGCTCGCGAGGCTTTATGAGCGGCGTGCTGCAAGGCTCGTGGAGCATCGGCTTCCTGATGTCGAGCGTGATCTGGGGAGTGTTTGGCGACTATATCGGGTGGCGCGGCATGTTGTGGATCGGCGTGCTGCCGGCGCTCTCGATCGTGTACATCCGCTATTACGTCAAGGAGCCTGAGATCTGGGTTGAGAACCGCCGTCAGCAGCGCGAAAGCCAACACGAGGTACGCGCGCCGCTGATCGAAATCTTCAAGCCGGGAATGCTCGGCAACACCCTCTTGGCGTGCTGGTGGATGGCGAGCAATTTCATCCTCTACTACTCGATCTGGGCATTGTTCGCGACGCATCTGCAGGCGGATCTGAAGCTGACGACGATGGGCACGGCGGTGCCGTTCATGATCGCCAACATCATGAGCTTCCTCGGCATGTCCTGGTGGGGCTGGACGGCCGACAAGATCGGCCGGCGCTGGGCGATGATGATCCCGGCCGCGATCGCGATCCCGATCGCGCCGATCTACCTGTTCACCTCGGATCCGTTCTGGATCACCATCGGGTTTGGCCTGCAAGGCGCCTTCGGCGGTGCGCTGTACAGCCAGCTGCCGAGCTATCTAGCCGAGCGGTTCCCGACCGAGGTGCGCGCCACGGCGGGCGCCTTCTGCTATCATCAGGGGGCGATCTTTGGCGGCTTCGTGGCCCCGGTGCTGGCTTACTTCGCGGTCAACTTCCATATGGGCTATGGCCTCCCCATGGCGGCCGGGACAATAGCGGCGGCGGTGAGCGTCGTGATCGCCCTGTTGCTCAGCCCGGAAACCATGGGGCAGGAGCTGACGGCGGATCTCGTCGTCGCTGGAGCTGACGACTAGGCGAGCGAAAGGCGCCCTGCGCGAGCGGGCGGCCGCATAGCCGCCCGCCAACTCTGGGTTGATCGGCTGCGGTTGCCTCGACTGGCAGTGCGCGGCAAACGGCTCTGCTTGCCCCACGGGACAAAGCCTAACTATACTTCCTCCGGTAGAAAGTGTCTCGACGAACAGCCGCCGTCGCCGGTAGACGGGGCAGAGTCGAAAGCCTCGACAGGCCGGGACCGAACGGGAGGAACACGATGGCGGTCGCTGCAGACGTTACAAATCCGATTCCGTGGTGGAAGGAGCCAACCAAGGACCAGTGGCTCGCCTGGGTGGCGGCTTGGCTCGGCTGGATGCTCGACGCATTCGACTTCACGATCTTCCTGTTGATCATGGTGCCGATCGCGAAGGAGTTCGACGTCCCGCTGGTCGATGTGACCTTCGTCTTCACGCTGACGCTGTGGCTGCGCCTCGTGGGTGCGACCGCGTCTGGCTGGCTCGCCGATCGGGTCGGGCGGAAGCTCCCGCTGATGATCTCGATCCTGTGGTACTCGATTTGCAACTTCATCGCCGGTTTCTCGCCGACCTTCTGGTTTCTGTTCCTGTTCCGCGCGCTGTTGGGCATCGGCATGGGCGCCGAATGGCCGGCCGGCGCGGCGTTGGCGATGGAATCCTGGCCGGCCCGCTCGCGCGGCTTTATGAGCGGCGTGCTGCAAGGCTCCTGGGGTCTCGGCTTTCTGTTGTCGAGCGCGGCCTACGGGCTGCTTTTCGAGTCGATCGGCTGGCGCGGCCTGTTGTGGATGGGCGTCCTGCCGGCCCTGGTCGTCCTCTACATCCGCAAGTTCGTCAAGGAGCCCGAGGTCTGGCAGCAGAACCGCGATAAGCAGCGCCAGCAGAAGCAAGAGTTCCGCTTGCCGTTGTTCGAAATCTTCCGCTTGCGCGTGCTGCCGAACACGTTGACGGCGTGCCTGTGGATGGGCAGCGGCTTTGTCGCCTACTACACGATCTTCGGCCTGTTCGCGACGCATCTGCAGAAAGACCTGCATTTTGGTCCCGGCGACGTTGCGCTGCCGCTGGCCTTGTCCAACACCATGCTGTTCGTCTCGAACTGCATCTGGGGCTGGGTCTCCGACAAGATCGGCCGGCGCTGGGCGATGATCATCCCGGCGGCGATCGGCATCCTCGTCACGCCGTTTTATCTCGGCTTCTTCACCACGAGCTACTCGGTGCTTGTCATCGCGTTTATCGTCCAGGGGTTCTTCGCCGGCGCCGTGTACGGGCAGAACCCCAGCTACCTGAACGAGCGTTTTCCGACCGAGGTGCGGGCCACTGCCGCCGGGTTCTGCTATCACCAGGGCGCGATCTGGGGTGGCCTCGTCGGGCCGCTGCTGGCCGCCTGGGCAGCGACCGAGCCGCTCGGCTTTGCGATGCCGATGCTGATCGTGACGGTCGTCAGCGAGGTCGTGTTTATCATCGCGCTGCTGATGGGCCCGGAGACCAAAGGCAAGGTGCTGGTCTCCGACATCGAGTTGGCGCACGCGCCGGCCGCTGGCGACTAGCCGGCCCGACGCCGGCATCCAGCCACGATAGAAAGCCTCTCCCGGCAGAAAGCCTCTCCCGGCCCGGAGAGGCTTTTCGCGCTTTTGTAGGCGCTATTTGTCGAGCCAGACATCTTCCATCCGCCAGCCGTTGAAGATGCTGTTGACCATCAGGGTCACACCCTTGACCTGGGGCTGCCAGCAGGTTGCGGAGCGGTTGTGCATGATGATCGGCCGCGCGGCGTCGAGCTGAAGTTTTTTGTCGATTTCCCAGACCAGCTTTTTGCGCTTCGCCTGGTCGGCCTCGGCCGATTGCCGGTCGAACAACTGGTCCAGCTCCTTGTTGCAATAGCCGGTGTAGTTGCGCTCCGAGCCGCAGGCGTAGTTCTCGTAGAACTGCTGGTCCGGATCGTCGACCGCGCTGCCGGTAATGTTGAGCCCGACCTGGTAGTCCTTGCGCCCGATCTTCGGGAACCAGGTCGCGGTCTCGACCGGGTCCAGCTCGCCATCGATGTACACGGTCTTCAGCTGGTCGATCAGGATCACCGCGGCATCGCGATATACCGGGATGTTGCGAGTCGAGACCTTGATCGCGAGCCGCTTGTCGGCGCCGTAACCGAGCTTCTCCATGATCGCGCGCGCCTCTGCCCGGCTCTTGTCGACATCGGGACCGTAGCCCGGCAGCGTCGCCAGCTGGTCGGGCGGCAGCCCCCAAATGCCTTCCGGCGGCGGCTGCATCGCGCCGCCGACATCGCCCTTTCCTTCACCGAGGATGTCGATGAAGGCTTTGCGGTCGAGCGCCAGCATCATCGCCTTGCGGATGTCGGCATTGTCGAAAGGCGGCTTGTCGCGGTTGAGCAGCAGGTTGGTGCTGTTGTTGTTGGTGACCAGATCGCAAACCGCCTGCGGCGCCTGACCGGCGATGTCCTTCATCAACGGCACCGTGACCTCGGTCGGGAAGGTCATGTCGAACTTGCCGGCGATGAAGCCGAGGATCGCGGTCGAGCGGTTCGGGATGATCGTATACTCAATGCCGTCGAGATAGGGCCGGCCGGGCTTCCAGTAATCCGGGTTGCGGGTCAGCTTGATCCCTTCGTTCGGCTTGAACTCGACGAATTTGAATTGGGCCGGTGCCGATCGGGTGCTGGCGCATCTGCGCCGGCGGCACATGGCAGGGATAGACCGGCGAATAACCGGAGGCGAGCAGCGTCAGTAGCGCCGGCTGGGGCCGCTTCAGGTGAAACACCGCCGTGTCATCGTCGACAACGGTCACCTCGTCGAGATTGTTGTACCAGGCCTTGCGCGGATTGACCCGCAACTTGGCGCTGCCCTTTCCCTGCAACAGATCCCAGGTGCATTTGACGTCGGCGGCGGTGAATGGCTTGCCGTCGTGCCATTTGATCTCGTGCCGCAGTTTGAAGGTCAGGTCCTTGCCGTCATCGCTCCACGACCAGCTCTCGGCCAGATCGGGGACGATCGAGCTGAGGCTGTTCTGCGGCACGTGCTGGTCGAACATGACCAGATTGTTGAAGACGGCCATGACCGGCATCACCGTCGAGATCGTCACCTCCTCGAGGATCGACATGCTCGCCGGGCTGTCGCGATGATAGAGCCGCAGAATGCCGCCCTGCTTTTGCGCCTGCGCCGGCGAGGCGGCGAGCAGCGCCGCTGCGAAAATGACAGCGCCGGATTTCCAGTGCCGGGCAAACGGGCGCATCACTTCACCTGCCGCGAGTTGAGGGTTCGGTGCATCTTGCTGTCAAGCTGACCCCGCGGTGCAATTTGGTATCGTGGTGCAGGTAAGAGGAGGCGGGCATGAAAGCCGTGCTGTGCCGGGAGTGGGGCGGCCCCGAGAGTTTGCGGATCGAGGAGGTCGGCTCGCCGCCCTTGGCGCCAAACGAGGCGCGCATCCGGGTCCATGCGTGCGGCGTCAACTTCGCCGATACGCTGATGATCGCCGGCAAGTACCAGGTGAAGCCGGACTTCCCGTTTACCCCCGGCCTCGAAGCCGCCGGCGAGGTGATCGAGGTCGGCGCGAAAGTGACGCATCTGCGACGCGGCCAGCGAGTGCTCGCGGTATTGCGCTTCGGCGGCGGCTATGCCGAGGAGATCGCGATCAACGCCGACGCGGTGGTGCCGATTCCCGACGCGATGGATTACGTCACCGCCGCCGCGTTTCCGGTCGCCTACGGGACCTCGCACTTCGCATTGACCCATCGCGGCCATTTGAAGGCCGGCGACAATTTGCTGGTGCTCGGCGCGGCCGGCGGGGTCGGGCTGACTGCGGTCGAGATCGGCAAGCAGCTCGGCGCCCGGGTCATCGCCGCAGCGGGCGGGCCGGAGAAGCTGGCTGTGGCGCGCGAGCACGGCGCCGACGAGTTGATCGACTATACGAAGGAGAGCATCCGCGACCGGGTCCGCGAACTGACCGGCGGGCTCGGCGCCGACGTCGTCTACGATCCGGTTGGCGGCGACGCTTTCGACCAGGCCTTGCGCGCGGTCAATTGGGAAGCGCGCATGCTGGTGATCGGCTTCGCCTCCGGTCGCATCCAGTCGGTGCCGGCCAATCTGATCCTGGTCAAGAACATCTCGGTAATCGGCGTCGTCTGGGGCGCGCAGGCAGCGCGCGATCCGGTGCTGATCAGCCGCAACCTCGCCGAACTCTTGCGCTGGTGGGAAGAAGGGCGGCTGAAGCCGGTCGTGGCCAAGACCTTTCCGCTGGCGGAAATCGGTGCGGCGATGCAGGCCCTGTTGTCGCGCCGCTACGCCGGCAAAATCGTGCTCGAGGTGTAAGCCGGAATGGATGCGCTCGCGGCCAAACGCGTCCGGCTGGCGGAAGTTGAGCGCGAGCTGACGCGGTTGCATGAGCAGCACGATTTGGCAATGTCGGCCTTCCGCTTCGAAGAGGCGACGGCGCTGGGGCCGGCAATCGCCGCGCTCGAACAGGAGCAGCAGGCGCTGGCCGCGGCATTGCCCACCGATCGCGGGTCGCCGACCGGCGTCGTGCCGCTGTTGCTGCGATCCCCAAGGCGAGGTCGCAGTCGTAGGATGGGTTGAGCAGTGCGAAACCCATCGGGTGCTCCTGCGCTTCGCTCCACCCACCCTACAACAGCCGATCGCTTGCCCGCTCCAGCTCTGGGCGGAAGGCGGGGTCGGCGATCGCAATCAACGCGCGGGCGCGCTCGGCCAGGGTGCGGCCCTTCAATTCGGCGATGCCGTGCTCGGTGACGATGCAGTCGGCTTCGGCGCGCGGCGTCGTGACCACCCCATCCACAAGCCGGGCGACAATGCGCGATTGCTTTCGCTCGCGGCTGGTCGAGGGGAATGCGATGATTGAACGTCCCTCGGGCGCGCGATTGGCGGCGCGCACGAAATCCATCTGGCCGCCGACAATGCCGACATGCCGCCCGGCCGAGGTCTCGGCATTGACCTGGCCGGTCAGGTCGATCTCCAGCGCGCCGTTGATCGCGACAAAGCGGCGGAAATGGCCGAGCACCAGAGCATCGTGGGTGTAACGCGGCGAGCGGATATGGATCCGCGGATTATGGTCGGCGAAATCGTAGAGTCGGCGGGTGCCCATCAGCATCGTCGCGACGGTGATGCCCGCGTCGATCTCCTTGTGCCGGTTGTCGACGATGCCGGCTTCGATCAGCCCGGCGACGCCGTCGCCGATCGCGCCGGAATGGATGCCGAGCCCATGCTTGCCGCCTAGCGCGCGGGCCACGGCCTCGGGAATGAGGCCGATGCCGAGTTCGACGGTCGCGCGGTCGGGGACGAGCCGCGCGACATGGCCGGCGATCGCCTGTTCGATCGGGCCGATCGTGCGCGCCGGCACCTCCAGCACCGGGTGCGATGCCGGCACCAGCATGTCGATGGTGCCGGGCTCGATCAGCGTGTCGCCCTCGGTCCAGGGCAGGAGCGGGTTGATTTGGGCGATGACGAGCCGCGCGCCTTGCATCATCTCGCGCAGGCATTCGATGCCGACCCCGGCGTTGTAATTGCCGGCCGGGTCGGGGCCGGTGACCTGCAGCAGCACGACATCTACGCGCGGCCGGCCACTGGCGATCAGGTCGCACAGATTCGAGATGTTGGCCGGGATGACGTTGGCGGCGCCTTGGGCGAAAAACTGCCGCCCGGCGCTGGCGCCGCCGAGCGCGGTCACCGTCACGTTGGGATGATCGGGTGCGAAATCGGCGGCGAAGGTCAGCGCGAAGAACAGCCGGAACGGCGGGCAGCGCTCGGCCTGGCTGTCGAGCAGCCGGGTCAGCAGGACCGGCTCGGCGGTCGCCTCGGCCCAGCCCACGGTGTCGCCGACCCGCAGCAGCCGCGCGAAGTCGAGATCCTCGGGCGCTATCGTGATTGGCGATTTCATGCGGTTACAGCGCGGCGATCACGGCGAATAGCGCGCCGCCGGCGGCGAGCAACGGCACCGGGTGCAATTTCGGCCAGCGCAACAGCGCCGCCGTCGTCACGATCGCCGCCGCCCACACCGCAGGCCCGCCGGGCGAAGCGCGCAGCACCGCGAGACCGCCCGACAGGAACAGCCCGGCGGCGATCGGCGCCATGCCGCGCTCGATCGCGCTGTGCCAGGCCGAGCCGCGCCAGCGTCCCCACACCCGCGACAAGCCATAGAGGAGGACCGCCGCCGGTAGATACAGCGAGGCGGTGGCGACCAGCGCGCCGGAAATTCCGGCGATCTTCCAGCCGATCAGCGCCACCAGCATCGAGCCGGGGCCCGGCGCGGCGCGCGACAGCGCGAAGAAATCGGCGAATTCGCGCTGACTGGTCCAGCCATGCACTGCGATCGATTGCTGCGCGATGTCGGCGAGGACGGCGTTGCTGCCGCCAAACGACAATAGCGACAATGGCGCGAACACTGCGAACAGGGCGAGGAGGGTGCTGCCGTCGCCGTCGCGCATCTTAACGGTGCCGCGGTATTGTGAAAGCGAGGCCGATGCTGACCGGCGCCAGCGCCAGGACCACCGGGATCAGCGGCCAGCGCAGAATGCCGACGCACAGCACGGTCACCGCGGCGATCATCAAGGGCAGCATGCCCGGCGAGCCTTTCCAGGCGCTGCGCAGCCCGGTGGCGAAAGTCAGCCCGACCACCGTCGCCGCGACCCCGTCAAGCACCGCGTGCAATATCGCGTGCTCGCCGAGCCCGGCATAGACGGCGCCGACCGCGAGGATGATCGCGAACGGGCCGGCGAGCAGGCCGAACACGGCAACGGCGGCGCCGGGCGCACCCTTCAGATGCTGGCCGATCAGGACGCTGAGCTTGACCCCGTTGGCGCCGGGCATGACCTGCCCCAGCGCCATCGCGGCGAGAAAGGTCTGGTCGTCGATCCAGCGCCGCTTCAGCACCATCTCGCGGTAGAGCCAGCCGGCGCTGCCGCCGCCAAAGCTGGTGCAGCCGAGCCAGAGAAACGCGCCGAAAATCCGCCAGATCCCGACCGCGGCGATGGCCGGTGCCGGGTTATCGGCGAGATTGCTTCGCTGCGCTTGCAATGACGGCTAAAGGCTTGTCATCGCGAGCAGCGGTAGCGCCGCTTGACCGGCTGGCCGATGCCGAACTGCCCGATAATCTCCCGGGGCACGATGTCGCCGCCGTCCATCCTGGCTCCGGCTTTCCGCTCAGCTGCTTTCCTGAAGCACACGTTTTGCCGCCTGGGTCAGAAAGCCCGAGCGCGTGAAGCCATGCCCCTCGGCATAGCGATCGATATCGGCAAGCACGTCCTCAGGTAGGGTGATGTTCACCCGCACCACTTTTCCCGATTTCGTCTTTGCTGCTACGAGAATGGCCACGCCGTCACGGTTGTGCCGGTCTTTCATGACGGCTTCCAGACTGGAGGGCGCGGGGATGGGTGCTTCGTCCTCGATCAACCCCTCGATATGGAATGAGAGGGCTTCCTCGGCCAGAACGCGGGCATCGTCGAGCGTGGCGGCGGCGGTGATGACACCCGGGAAATCGGGGAAAGAGACACCGTAGTCGCTGTCGGCTTCCTTATGGATCAGGGCGATGTACTGGCGCATGGCCAACTACCTCAGCTTCAGCCGGGCCTGGCGCTCGATGCTCCGAAGCGTGCCCACCGGAATGTCGCGATCGGGATGCGGAACGGTGACGCGGCCCGGTTTCATGTGATGCCTGAACTGGATATGGCTACCCTTCTGCGCCACCCGATACCATCCATCCGCCTCAAGCGTCCTGATTACGGCACGGCTATTCACGATGTGTAAATATACATACGAAAATGCCCGGCGCTACGGCCCATTATGGCCCATCCCACCTCAGATGGGAGCGGGAAACCCCCTCTGTTCCGCCTGCATCTGCAGGGAAAATGCAGGCCGGCACTCGGTCCCGATGCAAGACACGCCGATCCTCCCGATTGCGGTGCGGGTGCGGAATTCCTGCGCCGTGACCCGGCGCGAGGCTGGTCGGAATTCCCTGAGAACAGGGAATTTTTCCCGATTTAGCAGGGAATTTTGTTGGATAAAAAATAGCGCCTCCTTCAAGTGTTGTCTCTTTCGCAAACGCGAACAGGTGCATCGCGGCGCGATCCGTTTGGCTGCTTTTGCAGCGGATTTGCAGCCAGGCCACGCAGCGATGGATACCGAATGCCCCGGAGCGCTCCCGGCTGTCGCCGGCGGCCGGCTGGTCCCCGTCCCCTGCTGTTTCGCGACCTTTCGAAGCGGCTCCTTCCAACTATCTGAACTCGCATCATCTTTCGCCCAAAGACCGCGGCAAGCAACAGCGAGATAACAGCGGCGGGCAACGGGCGAGACGCGCCGAAAGCGGTCATCCGGCCAACTTGCGTCGGTGCAGCAAGAAAGCATGGACGACACACCATCACCAACCGCCGCTTGCAGCACCAGCTGCAGGCCGCCTGACCTCACCAATTGATGAGCCAGAACCTCCCTTGATTTAACCAGGCCCGTTGTCCCAAAAAACCCAGACGACGGACCGGGTTCTGGTAGCCGACCGCTAAAGGTTCTGTCGATTCTTGCGCCTGGGTATCTCGCCCGGTTGATAAAATAGGGAGATCGCGGTGCTCAACTCATTGCATTCATTCCTGTCGCTTGACAGCGTCGCTCACGTCATACAAACGGCGCTGACGCCTATTTTTCTCCTGTCCGGTATTGCCACTCTTTTGAACGTGTTTTCGACCCGGCTCGCGCGAGTTGGCGACCGCGGCGAATTAGCCATCAAGGGGATTGAAAACGCCAATCCGGAGAGGATCGCGGACCTCGAGAGAGAGCTGTCGCGTCTTCGACGACGGTCTATTGCGCTCGACACGGCAATCGTGCTCGGCGCTACTGGCGGAGGGTTTACCTGCATGACGGCTCTGACGCTGTTCCTCGGAACATTGGAGGACGCGACCATCGCCTCGCTGCTGTTCGCGATGTTCGGCCTTGCGCTGGTTTGCACCATCGCCGCGATCGGCGCATACACCGCCGAGATGATGATGGCTGGCAGCGGCGTTCGGGCCGACATGGCGGCGGGTCAGCGATTATTCCGGCGGCATCGAGGTCGAGCGTGAGGGACTTCGTTGTCCCCCTCGACAGCTACGGCGTCGTTGCAAATTTGCGCTGACGCTCGATTGCGCGGTCGCCAGCTGGGTTCGCGCTTCCAGCGAGAAAACAGCGAGATATCAGGACATAACTGCAACTAACAGCGCCCTTCAGTTCGACCCGAATGAAGCTGGGGTCGTACCCTATTTGTTCTCATGCTGCGATGTCAAGACCCGTAGGGGCGGAAAAGCGCCAGCGCATTCCGCCGAGGCTTTTCTCTCGAAGACGCCGGGTCTTGAGACGAGGCCGAATGCCGGCAAGCCGATCGCGGCGGAATACGCTTCGCTCTTCCGCCCTACGCTTGCTGCTTCACTCTTCCGCCCTGCAATTCGTCTAGGGGCGGTGATGAGGCCTGCGGTCCGGGAGGCTAAGCCATCGCCGCTTCGGCGGCGGGGACGCGCTTGACTTCGTGCGCTTGCAGGCGCGGCAGGACTTCGCGGGCGAAGCGCTCGATCTGGTTCATGAACAAATCGTGCGGCAGGGCGCCCCTATTCATCGCGATCTGCACCTGGTTGGCGCCGGCGCTCTCGGCGGCGTCGATGATCCGCTCGACGACCTCGTCGGCGGTGCCCATCGGCATCTGCTCGGCCTGCTCCGCGAGCTGCGGCATCGTCAGGTTGCGGAATTCGGAGCGCAGATTGGCGGCGGCGCGCAAATTTTCCGGGCGCACATAGTCGGTCGAGGCCTGGGTCGTATAGCCGCTCTCGCGCTGCTTCTCGGTCTCGATGAAGTTGCCGTGACTGAACAAGGTGCGGTTGAAATAGAGGATGTGCGGCCCGTACTCCTTCAGCGCCTGCGCCTTCGAATCGGCGACATAGGCGGTGATGCCGAGCGAGAGATGCTCGGGCGTGATGCGGTGCCCGTGCTCGGCGAGGCATTTGGCGTAATAGCGGATGATGTCGTCGCGCAGCCCGCGATGGCGGCCGAGACCCGGGGTGATCGGCAGGTTGTGCCGAGCGGCGAACTCGATCGACTCCTTGCTGCCGACAATCGGAACCCAGATCGGCGGGTGCGGCCGCTGCACCGGACGTGGCCACATCGCCACGTCGTGGTAGGACCAGAATTTGCCCTCGTAAGAAAATACCTCCTCGGTCCAGGCGCGGGTGATGATGTCGTAGGCTTCCTCGAAGCGCGCCCGCGACTCGGCCAAGGGCACGTTGTGCACCTGGTACTCGCGCAGGATGCCGCGGGCGAAGCCGGAGATCAGCCGCCCCTTCGACAGGCAGTCGAGCATCGCTAATTCCTCTGCGAGGCGCAGGGGCTCGTGCAACGGCAACAGATTGCCGTAGATCAGGAGCTTCAGGTTTTTCGTCCGTTGCGCCGCCGCCGAGGCCATCAGATTGGGGCTGTTCATCAGCCCGTAGGGCGAGCAGTGGTGCTCGTTGAAGCCAACCCCGTCATAGCCGAAACGGTCGAGCGCCTCCCAGGCGTCGAGGTGCTCCTCATAGGTGCGCATCGCCGTCGCGGCATCGAAATGCCGCTTCGCGAGCGGGTAGGGCAGCTCGGTCTCGCCGCCCTTCAGGTGGTCGAGATTGGCGTCGTAGGCGAGCAGATCGAAGACAAAGACTTTCACTATGCGACCTCCTGAGCGGTCAAGACCGGGGCGGGCTTGCCGCGAAACGCCAGCAACGCCGTCGCCGCCGCGGCGATCAGCGCGAAACCGCAGGCGCTCAGAAAGATCTGCGTCGGCGGCAGGCCGAGCGTCAGCAGATAGCCACCGAGCACCGGCGCGGCGATGCCGCCCAATCGGCCGATGCCGAGCGCCCAACCGAGGCCGCTGGTGCGCATCCGCGCCGGATAGAGCTTGCCGCAGGCCGCGTTAGCGCCGGTTTGGCTGCCGATGATGGTCATGCCGGAGAAGAAGATCACGATCACCAGCGGCAGATAGGACATCGAGACGAGCGCGATCAGCGCGATGAACACGATGCCGGCGGCATAGTTGAGCGCCAATGCCCGCTCCGGACCGAAGCGGTCGATCAATACGCCCAGATAGAGCACGGCCAGGATCGCGCCCAATTCGCGGAAGCTGCCGGCGCGGGCCGCGTCGGCCGGGGTGTAGCCGATCAGGTGCAATACCTCCGGCGTCCAGTAGATGAACAGGAACAGGTTCATCAGGCTGCAGAAGAAGATGATCCACATCAGCATGGTCTGCAGCGCATAGCCCTTGCCGAAGAGCATTGCGATCGGGTTGCCCCTGGCGAGATCGAGGCCGTGGTCGACGCCCTGTGTCGGGGCGATCTCGAGGCGCTGCAGCAGCGCCGCCTGGCGCGGCGACAGATTGCGCTTGGCGGCGAGAAAGCGCGGCGATTCGGGTAGCCATACGAGCATCACGACCACCAGCGCCAGCGGCACGACGCCACCGATGATGAAGACGCTCGGCCAGCCGAGTGTTGGCAGCACGAGCGCCGCCGTCTGACCGCATAGAAAGCCGCCGAGCGGCGCCCCAGTAAAACTCGCCATGATCATCAGGGCGCGGCGCCGATGCGGCGCGTAGTCGCCCGTCAAGGTGGCGGCCCCCGGAAACCCGCCGCCGATCCCGAGCCCGGTGAAGAAGCGCAGGATCGTCAGCGTCTCGAGCGAGCCGGCGAAGGCGCTGCCCAGCGAGGCCAGGCCGAAGATCAACAGACTGCCGATCAACAGCGGCTTGCGCCCGAAGCGATCCCCGATCGGCCCGGCCGAGAGCGCGCCTACCAGGATGCCGACACTCGACCACAGGAAAGTCGTGGTGAAGGCAGGGCCTGGCAGGTTCCAGGCGTGGGTCAGCGACGGCACCGACACGCCGATCGAATTGACATCATAGCCGTCGCACATCTGAACCAGCGTGCAGATCGCCGCGACCCGGATCTGCAAGCCGCCGATCCGCTGGTTTTCCAGCGCGTGCTCCGTCGCGGACGAGGGCATTTGTGCCATTTTTCGTCTCCTAGCGCTTCCCTGTTCGCTGGAGACTTTACGGCATCGCCCTGCCACCCGCGAGCCGCTCAGGTGCCAAAAAGATGGGCACTCGTCAGCGAGCCGGCGCCCGCGTCATTCCGCCGGCTGGGGCGCCAGCTGCTCAGCGCGCTCGCCGCGAAACGCCAGCAATGCCGTCGCCGCCGCGGCGATCAGCGCAAAACCGCAGGCGCTCAGAAAGATCTGCGTCGGCGGCAGACCGAGCGTCAGCAGATAGCCGCCGAGCGCCGGCGCGGCGATGCCGCCCAAGCGGCCGATGCCGAGCGCCCAGCCGAGGCCGCTGGTGCGCATTCGCGCCGGGTAGAGCTTGCCGCAG
Organism: Allostellaceae bacterium; assembly: GCA_036008175.1. Taxonomy (GTDB): domain Bacteria; phylum Pseudomonadota; class Alphaproteobacteria; order ATCC43930; family CGMCC-115725; genus DATARH01. The sequence goes on along the minus strand of DASYOB010000020.1, from coordinate 4,019 downwards.
GTGCCGTTGGCGCCGGTCTGGCTGCCGATGATCGTCATCCCGGCAAAGAAGGTGACGATCAGGAGCAGCGCGTAGGGCAGCGCAAAGAGTGCGATCAACCCGATGAAAATCGCCCCGGCGGCATAATGCAGCGCCAGCGAGCGTTCCGGGCCGAAGCGGTCGATCGCCGCGCCGAGGTAGAAGACAGCGAAGATCGCGCCGAAATCCCTGAGGCTCGAGGCGAACACCGCCTGCGACGGGGTATAGCCGATCAGGTTCAGCACCGTCGGCATCCAATAGGCGAACAGAAACAAATTCATCAGGCTGCAGAAGTAGACGACCCACAAGAGTATGGTCTGCAGCGCGTAGCCTCGGCCGAACAGCATCTTGACCGGGTTTCCCCGCGCCACATCGACCGGATGGTGGCCGGGCTTGTCGGGGGCGATCTCCAGGCGCCGGAGCACCTCGACATGGCGCGGCGACAGGTTCTGCCTGGCGGCGAGGAAGCGCGGCGACTCGGGCAGCCACAGGGCCAATGCCGGCACCAGCACCAGCGGGAATATGCCGCCAAGGATAAAGATCGCCTGCCAGCCGAAATACGGCAGCAGCAGCGCCACGATCTGGCCGCCGACAAAGCCGCCGAGCGGCGCGCCGGTAAAGCTTGCCATGATCATCAGCGCGCGCCGGCGCTGCGGCGTGTAGTCGCCGGTCAGCGAGGCCGCGCCGGAAAAACCGCCGCCGATGCCGAGACCGGTGAAGAAGCGCAACAGGCTCAATACGCCCAGCGAGCCGGCGAAGGCGCTCAACAGCGACGCCACGCCGAAGATCGTCAGGCTGGCCAGCAACAGCGGTTTGCGGCCGAAGCGGTCGCCGATCGGCCCGGCCGACAGCGCTCCGACCATGATGCCGATACTCGACCATAAAAATGCAATCGTGAACGCCGGCGGCGGCAGCTGCCAAGCCTTGATCAGCGACGGCACCGCCCAGGCGATCGCATTGAGGTCATAGCCATCGCACACCTGCACCAGGCCGCAAAGCATCGCGACCCGGATCTGCAAGCCGCCGATCCGCTGGTTTTCCAGCGCCGCTTCGGCGGACGAGGACGTCACTGCTTCCATGCCCACCTCCGAGCCCGATCCGTTCGCAACCATCGCCGCGCAGGATCGGGTAATTTCTGTTTTCTCAGACTGCGCGGTCGCGGCGCGCTTCGTCAACGGCGAGCTTGCGAGGTTCAACCCGGATGCGGCTGGACGCGTCGGGCGCTCGGGCGTAGGGTCCGGGCCATGGTTTGGGCGGTCACTCGCGCGCCCTACGCGTCAAATCCCGATAAAAGTCGCGGCCGGCTTTTCCCCGAGCCGGAACACGAGATGCGCTCGCCGTTTCAGCGCGACCGCGACCGCATCATTCATTCGACCGCATTCCGGCGGCTGATGCACAAGACCCAGGTTTTCGTCACCCATGAGGGGGACCATTACCGCACCCGCCTGACGCACAGCCTCGAAGTCGCGCAGATCGCCCGCACCATCGCGCGCGCGCTCGGCCTCGACGAGGATCTGGCCGAAGCGCTGGCGCTGGCGCACGATCTCGGCCACACCCCGTTCGGCCATGCCGGCGAGGAGGCGCTGAACGCCGAGATGGCGCCCTATGGCGGCTTCTCGCACAACGACCAGACCTTGCGCCTCCTGACCCGCCTCGAACACGGCTATGCCGGCTTTGACGGCCTCAACCTGAGCTGGGAGACGCTCGAGGGGACCGTCAAGCATAACGGCCCGCTTATCGGTCCCGGCATAGAGCGCCCGGTGCCACCCTCCGTTGCCGAATACGACCGGCGCCATCCGCTCGACCTCGACAGTTTTCCCGGGCCGGAGGCGCAGATCGCCGCGCTCTCCGACGACATCGCCTACAACAACCACGACATCGACGACGGGCTGCGCGCCGGTCTCTTCTCGGTGGCCAACCTCGCCGAAGTGCCGCTTGTCGGCCCGGTTTTTGCCGAAGTCGCGCAAAACTACCCAGGGTTGGATGAGGCGCGTCTGATCCACGAAGCGATTCGCCGATTGATCGATCGGATGGTGCGCGATCTGGTCGGTGAGACCCGCCGGCGCATCGCCGAAAGCAGCGTGAAAAACGCTGAGGAGATTCGCCGTCTGGGCCGCCCCGTCGCGGCTTTTTCGGAAGAGATGCGGAACCACGATCGGTCGCTCAAGCGATTCCTGTACGAGCGGATGTACCGGCACTATCGGGTTAACCGCATGAGTTCAAAGGCTCGTCGCGTCGTGCGCGAGCTGTTCCAGCTGTTCCTCGCCGAGCCCGAATGCCTGCCCGGCGAATGGCGCGCGCTGGCCGGCGGCAGCACCGCAGAGCGTGCCCGCCTGGTCGCCGATTATCTCGCCGGGATGACCGACCGATTCGCGCTCGACGAGCATCGCCGCTTGTTCGATACCTACGGCTCGGTATGACACAAGCGAGCAACATCTTTGGCGACTTCCGCCGTCTCGTCATCGCCGCGCTCGACCGGCTGGTGAGCGAGGGCGCGCTGCCGGCGGGGCTCGATTTCTCTCGGGTCGCGGTCGAGCCGCCGCGCGACCCGGCGCATGGCGATCTCGCGACCAACGCGGCGATGGTGCTGGCCGGCGCGGTCAAGCAGAACCCGATGGCGCTGGCCGAGCGCATCGCCGCGGCGTTGGCCGAGCAGGAACTGGTCGCCGGCGATTATCGCGGCCGTGGCTTTGCCGTCACCGCCGCACGGCCGGGATTTCTGAACATCCGGCTCGATCCGGCGGTCTGGCACGCGCAGCTGCGCGAGATCCTGCAAGCTGGGACGGCCTATGGCGGTTCGACGATCGGCGCGGGCGAAAAGGTCAATGTCGAGTTCGTCTCGGCCAACCCAACGGGGCCGATGCATGTCGGCCATGGCCGCGGCGCTGTCGTCGGCGACGCGCTCGCGGCGCTCCTCGCCAAGGCCGGTTTCGCGGTGCACCGCGAGTATTACATCAACGATGCCGGCGCCCAGGTCGATGCTCTCGCACGCTCGGTCTACTACCGCTATCGCGAGGCGATCGAAGCGGAGCCGGAAAGCCGGTTGCTGCACAGCTCGATGACACTGCAATCGCCGAGCAACGTGCCGGAGGGGTTCTATCCCGGCGAATACCTGAAGGAGACCGGCCGCAAGCTGTTCGAGCGCGACGGCGACAAGTGGCTCGAAAAGCCGGAAGCGGTGTGGCTGGCGCCGGTGCGCGATTTCGGCGTCGCCGAGATGATGGCGCTGATCCGTGCCGATCTCGCGGCGTCGGGCGTCCAGTTCGACACGTTTGTCTCGGAGCGCGAGCTGGTTGCCAGCGGTGCGGTCGATGCCGCCCTCAGCGCGCTGGCGGAGCGGGGGCTGATCTACGAAGGCGTGCTCGAACCGCCGAAGGGCAAATTGCCTGAGGATTGGGAGCCGCGGCCGCAGACGCTGTTCCGGGCGACCGAGTTCGGCGACGAGGTCGACCGGCCGCTGAAAAAGTCTGACGGTTCGTGGACCTATTTCGCCGGAGACATCGCCTATCATCACGACAAGTTTCGGCGCGGCTTCAACAATTTGATCGATATCTGGGGCGCCGATCACGGCGGCTACATCAAGCGCATGCAGGCCGCTGTCAAAGCGATCACCGGCGGCGAGGCCGCGCTCGACGTAAAGCTGACGCAGCTGGTGAACCTGTTCGACAAGGGCGAGCCGGTGCGCATGTCGAAGCGTGCCGGCACGTTCGTCACCTTGCGCGAGGTGGTCGACGAGGTCGGCAAGGACGTCTTCCGCTTCATCATGTTGACGCGGCGGAACGACCAGGCGCTCGATTTCGATTTCGCCAAGGTCACCGAGCAGTCACGGGACAACCCGGTCTTCTACGTGCAGTACGCGCATGCCCGTGCCGCTTCGGTGATGCGCCACGCGGCGGACCAATTGCCGCCCGCGCGGCTCGGCGACGCGGCTCTGGCGCAGGCGCCGCTCGATCGGCTCGTCGACCCGCTCGAACTGGCGCTGATCCGGCTCCTGGCGGGCT
>DASYOB010000019.1:0-11166 GCA_036008175.1 Allostellaceae bacterium | reverse complement strand
GCGAAGCAGGCATCGTCGTGATCTCGGGAATGGCCCGCGGAATCGATGCCGCTGCGCATCTCGGCGCGCTCGATACCGGCTCGATTGCCGTCGTCGCCGGCGGTGCCGATATCGTCTACCCCGAGGAAAACCGCGGGCTCTACGACGCGCTGAGCGAGCGGGGCGCGGTCGTCGCCGAATTGCCGCTCGGCACCGAGCGCAGGCGCGCCATTTCCCGCGCCGCAACCGGATCATCTCCGGCATGGCGCTCGGGGTCGTCATCGTCGAGGCGGCGGCGAAATCCGGCTCGCTGATTACCGCGCGCTTTGCCTTGGAGCAGGGCCGCGAGGTGTTCGCCGTGCCCGGTTCGCCGCTAGATCCACGCGCCCGCGGCGCCAACGATCTCTTGCGCAACGGCGCCACGCTGACCGAGACCGCGGCCGATGTCGTCAGCCAGCTCGGCCCGCTGCTGCAGAACCCGACGCCACGCCCAACGGTGGCGGCACAACCCCGCCTGCCGCTGCGTACCGCAGCTAACCGCCCGGCAGCATCGCCGCCGATTGCTCCGCCGATTTCCGACGACAACGCGCTCGATCTTATTGTCGAAAAGCTTGGCCCGAGCCCAGTCGCGGTTGACGAACTGGTGCGTCAATGCCAATTGTCAGCCGCGGCCGTCGCCACCCTGCTCCTGGAACTGGAACTCGCCGGCCGCATCGAGCGTCATCCCGGCAATCTGGTATCGCTCCGCTAAGCCTCTCTTTAGCGCTGCTTTTTTGAATGGGCGCATGAACGTCGTCATTGTCGAATCGCCTGCCAAGGCGAAAACGATCAATAAATATCTTGGCCGCGACTACAAGGTCGTCGCCAGCTACGGCCATGTCCGCGACCTGCCGGCAAAGGACGGCTCGGTTCTGCCCGACGCCGATTTCGCGATGTCGTGGGAGGTCGACGGCAAGTCCGAGAAACACATGAAGGCGATCGCCGAGGCGATGCGCGGCGCCGACAAACTGTTTCTCGCCACCGACCCCGACCGCGAAGGCGAAGCGATCTCATGGCATCTTCGCGAAGTGTTGAAGGCCCGCCGCGCCTTGAAAGACGTCGACGTCAAGCGCGTCGTGTTCAACGAAGTGACCCGGAACGCTGTGCTCGACGCCTTCCGCAATCCGCGCGAGATCGACCGCGAACTGGTCGAGGCCTATCTCGCCCGCCGCGCGCTCGACTACCTCGTCGGCTTTACCTTGTCGCCGGTGCTGTGGCGCAAATTGCCGGGCAGCCGCTCGGCTGGCCGGGTTCAATCGGTGGCGTTGCGCCTCGTCTGCGAGCGCGAAGCCGAGATCGAGGCGTTTCGCGCGCGCGAATACTGGTCCATCGAGGTTGAATTCCAGACCGAGGCCGGCGACCGCTTCACGGCGCGGCTGTCGCATCTCGACGGCAAGAAGCTCGAACGCTTCGATCTCGACACCGAGGCAAAGGCCCGCGCCGCGGCCGACCAGATCCTCGCCGCGGCAGGTTTCAACGTCGCCTCGGTCGAGCATCGCGAGGTTCGGCGCAACCCGTTCCCGCCATTCACGACCTCGACCTTGCAGCAGGAAGCCTCGCGCAAGCTCGGCCTCGGCGCCAGCCGGACGATGCAGATCGCGCAGCGGCTTTACGAGGGCATCGAACTCGATGGCGATACTGTCGGCCTGATCACCTACATGCGCACCGACGGCGTAGCGATCGCCGCCGAAGCAATCGCCGGCGCGCGTCAGCTGATCGGGACGGAATTCGGTGGCCGTTATGTGCCGGCTGAGCCCCGCGTCTATCGCAGCCCGGCCAAGAACGCCCAGGAAGCGCACGAGGCGATCCGCCCGACCGATCTCGCGCGCAAGCCCGGCGATGTCGCCCGCTTTCTCGACAGCGACCAGCGCCGGCTCTACGAGCTGATCTGGAAGCGCACGGTCGCCAGCCAGATGGCCTCGGCGCTATTGGACCAGGTCGTCGTCGACATCGCCGATCCGAGCGGGCGCCTGCGCCTGCACGCTACCGGCTCGGTCGTCGTGTTCGACGGTTTCCTGAAGCTCTACCAGGAAGACCGCGACGAGCCTGCGGCGGATGAGGACAGCGAAAGCCGCCGCCTGCCGAACATGCGCGATGGTGAGCGCCTCGCCCGCGGCGCCGTCGCGCCGTCGCAGCACTTCACCCAGCCGCCGCCGCGCTACAGCGAGGCCAGTCTCGTCAAGAAGCTGGAAGAGCTGGGGATCGGCCGGCCCTCCACCTACGCCTCGATCCTGCAGGTGCTGCAGGACCGCAATTACGTGCGGCTCGACAGGCGCCGCTTTGTCCCAGAAGACCGGGGCCGGCTGGTGACCGCCTTCCTGTCCAGCTTTTTCGAGCGCTATGTCGAATACAATTTCACCGCCGATCTGGAAAACCAGCTCGACGATGTTTCCGGCGGGCGGGTCGACTGGAAGGAGCTGCTGCGCAATTTCTGGCGCGATTTCTCCTCGGCGATCGACGGCACCAAAGATCTGACGATCAAGAACGTGCTGGAAACGCTCGACGCCGAGCTTGGCCCGCACTTCTTCCCCGATGATGGCTCCGGCAGCGACCCGCGGCTGTGCCCGGCCTGCAACGCCGGCCGGCTCTCCCTGAAACTCGGCCGCTTTGGCGCTTTCATCGGCTGCTCGAACTACCCCGAATGCCGCTACACCCGCGCCTTCGGGGTCGGGGCGGAAGCCGAGGACGATGCCGGCGGGACCGACACGGTGCTCGGCACCGACCCGGCGACCGGGCTCAGCGTCAGCGTCAAGAAAGGTCCTTACGGCCATTACATCCAACTCGGTGAGAGCGAGAACGGCAACAAGCCGAAGCGCGTCTCGCTGCCGCGCTCGATGAAGCCGGCTGATATCGATCTCGAGACCGCGCTGGCGCTCCTGGCCTTGCCGCGCGAGCTTGGTCGCCATCCCGAAACCGGTGAGCCGATCACCGCCGGGATCGGCCGCTTCGGCCCCTATCTGAAGCATGGCAGCAGCTTCGTCTCGCTCGGCGCCGACGACGACGTCCTGCACGTCGGCCTGAACCGGGCGGTGACCTTGCTTGCCGAGGCGAAAACCGGGCAGCGGCGCGGTCCGCAATTGCTGCGCGAAGTGGGCCCACATCCCGGAGGTGGCACGGTCGGCCTGTATCGCGGCCGCTACGGGCCTTATGTCAGCCATGACGGTGTTTACGCGTCGCTGCCAAAGGGCGCCGATCCCGACACCTTCCCGCTCGATCAGGCGCTCGCGCTGCTTGCAGCGCAGAAGGCCAAGGGCAAGGGCCGGAAACCAGCGCGCAAGGCCGCTGCCGCTACATCGAACGGCGCCGCCAAACCGGGCCGCCCCGCCAGTGCCAAGCGCGCTGCATTGACGAAGAAGGCCACTGCGGCAAAGGCGAAACCAGCCGATCGCGCTGGCCGGCGTCCGCTCGCCTGAGAAATTATCGCCAAACCAACAAGGTCGTCGTCCCGGCGAAGGCCGGGACCCATTTTTCAACCGGTGAAGTGGTTGATGGGTGGGTCCCGGCCTTCGCCGAGACGACAACTTTGAGTGCGTGCGAGATTATTGCTGATGCGGTCGAGAACTCGGGCTGAGGCCGACACCCGGCGACGCAACCGCACTGCGGAGGGTCGCAGTGCCAGCGGCCTGCCCTCGCCCGCGGCGCTGCTCGAATTCCTGCACAACAATTCGGAAGCGCTGAGCCCGCGCGAGATCGCGCGCGCGTTTCGGGTGGTGCCGGCCGACCAGCCGGCGTTGCGCGCCATGTTGCGGACGATCGAGCGCTCGGGTGAGTTGGTGCGCGGCGGCGACCGCAAATTCGTCGCCGGCGCGCCGCTCCCCGAGATCATGCCGGTCGAGCGCTGCGGCACCGACAGCGACGGTTTTCCCCTGGCCCGTCCGATCGCATGGTCGGGCCCGGGCGACCCGCCCCTGTTTCGGCTGATCGGTGCGGCCGGCGAGGAGCTCGCACCCGGCGAGCACGCCACCGCCCGGCTGATCCGGCGCGAATCGGGCGAGATCGAGGCCGAGATCCTGCGCCGCCTCGACAACGCGGCAGCGCGGATCGTCGGCGCGTTCCGGCGCGGCCGCGACGGCGGCGAGGTTATCCCGGCCGACCGTCGCGACCGCAATGAGTACCGGGTGCTCGGCGACGATGCCGCCGGCCTTGCCGACAACGAGCTGGTCGTCGCCGAGGAGGTGCCGTCGCGCCGATTCGGCGGCAAGCGCGTCCGCATCGTTGAGCGGCTGGGGTCCGCGGATGCGCCCGACGCGATCAGCCGGATGACGATCGCCGCCTTCGATATCCCGGACGTGTTTCCTGCCGAGGCGCTCGCAGAAGCGGCGGCGGCTCCGCTGCCCGATCCCGCCGGCCGGATCGATCTGCGCGCATTAGAGCTGGTCACGATCGACGGCAGCGATGCGCGCGATTTCGACGACGCCGTCTGGGCCGAGCCCGACGATGACCCGGCCAATCCCGGCGGCTGGCATATCGTCGTCGCGATCGCCGATGTCGCCGCCTATGTGACCCCGGGCAGCGCGCTAGACCGTGAGGCAGAGCGGCGCGGCAATTCGGTCTATTTCCCCGACCGCGTCGTGCCGATGCTGCCGGAGGCGCTGTCGAACAATCTCTGTTCGCTGGTCCCCGCCACCGGCCGCGCCTGCGTCGCCGCGCAGCTGTGGATCGATGCCGCCGGCCGCAAGCGGCGTCACCGTTTCGAGCGGGCGATCATGCGCTCGGCCGCGCGGCTGACCTATGAGGCGGTGCAGGAAGCGCATGACGATTCGACCCGGCACCCGCTGGCGGTGCGGCCGGAGCGGATTGCGGCGCTCTACGGCGCCTTTGCCGCGCTTGATCGGGCGCGGCGGGCCCGCGGCGCGCTCGAACTGGACCTTGCCGAGCACCGCGTCATCCTCGATGGCGAGCGGCGCCCGATCGCGGTCGTTTCGCACGTCCGGCTCGACAGCCATCGGCTGATCGAGGAGTTCATGATTCTCGCCAATGTCGCCGCGGCCGAACAGCTGGAGGCGATGCGGCAGCCTTGTATGTACCGGGTGCACGACGCTCCCGCCCCGGAGAAGGTCGGCGCGCTGCACGACTTCCTGGCCGAGATAGGGATTCCCGGCCTTGCCCTCGCCAAGGGTCAGGTCCTGCGACCGGAGCTGTTCAATCGCGTGCTGGCCCGCGCCAAGGGAACGCCGGAAGCGGGAGTCATCAACGAGCTGGTGCTGCGCTCGCAGGCGCAGGCGGTCTACAGCCCGAACAATATCGGGCATTTCGGCCTGGCGTTGCCGCGTTACGCGCACTTTACCTCCCCGATACGGCGCTACGCCGATCTCCTCGTGCATCGCGCGCTGATCGCCGGGAAATCGCCGCAGTGCGAAGCGCCAGAGCCCTTTGCCGCCATCGGCGAGCACATTTCGGCGACCGAACGTCGCGCCGCGGCGGCCGAACGCGCCGCGCTCGACCGTTACCGCGCAACGCTGCTCAGCGGCGCGATCGGCACGATCTATCCGGCCCGCATCACCGGGGTCGCGCCATTCGGATTTTTTGTGAGCCTGCCGGAGAACGGCGCGGACGGGCTGGTGCCGGTCTCGACGCTGCCCGCGGACTATTACCAGCACGATGCGCGGCGGCATCGGCTAGTCGGGCGGCACTCGGGCCGCCAGTTCGCGCTGGGCGACCCGGTCACGGTGCGCCTCGCCGAGGCCGACGCGATCGGCGGACGGTTGCTGTTCCGGCTCGAGGGCGAGAGCGTCGCCACGCCCAATCCCGGCCAATCTCGGCCGTATCGCTATTTGCGCCGGCGCCGCTGATTCATCCGGTCATAAAATTGCCGCCGGAGTTCGTTGATCGCCGGCGCGCGCCGATCTACTGTGACACGATTGATCGAACGGAGCGGCCACGCTCCCGGAGGAAACTCGGCTGGACGGCTCGTAAGGGCCGGCAGAATTGAACAGGGGAGCTAGGGGTGTTGACTCGCACGCCGCTGGCATGGTCGCTCCCGACCGCGCTTCTGGTCTGGGCCGGCCTCGGTTTGACCTCGATCGCGCTCGTTGCCTGCGAGGGAAACCAGCAGAACTCGGCCGGCTCACCCGAAGCGCTTTTCACGCGCGGGCTCGACGAGATAACGGGTCTCTACATCGAGCCGGTGTCGACCCGTCGCGTCTCACTGGCCGGCATCACTCGCCTGTCACGCCTCGATGACAAGCTTTCGATCAGCGACAGCGGCGACGGACGCCTCGGCCACGCGTTCGGCCTCAACTACGACACCCGCAACATCGCCTTCTACTCGATGCCGGCCGACGGCAATAACCGGGATTGGGGCGAGCTGGTCGCCCATGTGGCCGCGACGGCGCGACAGGCCTCGCCCCGCCTGGCGACGTTGTCTCAAGATGCGATCGAGAAAGTGGTCTTCGATGGCATGACCGGCGCTCTCGATCATTATTCGCGCTATGCCACGCCCAAATCGGCCACGGCCCAGCGGGCCGCGCGGGACGGCTACAGCGGCATCGGCGTGACGTTCGACAACAGTAGCGACTCTTTCCGCATCGCCGGGCTTTGCCCGCGCAGCCCCGCCGAATTGGCGGGAGTTCGGACGGACGACACGCTCCTGGCGGTCGACGGCGTGCCGACCGCCGGCCGATCGCAGGAAGAGGTGATCGACCAGCTACAGGGCCCGATCGGCAGCACGGTTTCGGTCAGCATCCTGCATCCTGGCACGACGCAGCCGCAGCAGCTGCGCTTGCAGCGCGCCCACGTCACGCTGCCGACCGTGACGATGACGCGCGACGGCAATATCGCCGTGTTCCGGATCGCCAGCTTCAACCAGAGCACGACCCAGCGTCTCGCCGAGCAGCTGGCCGAAGCGCAACGGCAAGGCGGCGGAAATCTCGCCGGCGTCGTGCTCGATTTGCGCGGGGATCCGGGCGGGCTGCTCGATCAGGCGGTCAGCCTCGCCGAGCTCTTCATCCGCGACGGGCCGATCGCCTCCACCACCGGACGCAATCCGGCGAGCCATCAGGCTTTCGCCGCCTCCGGCCACAGCGTCGCGCCGCAGGTGCCGATCGCGGTGCTGGTCAATGGCGGCTCCGCCTCGGCCTCCGAGATCGTCGCGGCGGCGTTGCAGGATCGGGGGCGGGGTGTCGTCATCGGCAGCTCCTCCTATGGCAAGGGAACGGTACAGACCGTGCTGCACCTGCCGAACGATGGGGAGCTGATTTTGACCTGGGCCCGGCTGGTCACACCGGCCGGGTATCTGCTGCAATCGCACGGTGTCGTGCCGACGCTTTGCACCAGCGATCTCGGCGACGACGAGACGTCGCTGCAGACCGCCTTGCAGCGCGTCGGTGGCTCGGGATCGACGCTGACGGCCCGCCGTGCCGGTCTCGACGAGCAGGGCTGGACGCAGTTGCGGCAAGCCTGCCCGGCGCGCCAAACCAAGCCGGCGATCGACCTGAAGCTCGCCGAGCGTCTGCTCGCCGAGCCGCGACTCTACAGCCAGGCGCTGCAGGTCCTCGGCGCCAGCGCCAGCGTCGCGCCGAGCGGCCCCGGTGCCACGCTCGCGGCGGCTGACTTGACAGACTCGGCCGGCGCCCTATCTTCGGGAACACGCCAACCCTGAACCGCGCGGGACCCGACGATGGCCAAGACCAATACCGTTATGATCAAGCTGGTCAGCAGTGCCGATACCGGCTTCTTCTATGTCACCAAAAAGAACCCGCGGACCAAGACCGAAAAGCTCGAACTGAAAAAGTTCGACCCGGTCGCGCGCAAGCACGTCATCTTCAAGGAAGCGAAGATCAAGTAGCGCGCCAGGAACTCCCTGCCCTCGCCGGCTAACAGCCGGCGGCATAGCCATGCCCGGCCTCGCGCCGGGCATTGTCGTTTCGGCTCGGCTACGCCGTCGTCCCGCCCGACTTGCCGGTCAGCTCCGCCTGCGCCGCGGCGAGGCGCGCGATCGGCACCCGGTAGGGCGAGCACGACACGTAATCGAGGCCGATTTCGCGGCAGAACTGGATCGAGGCCGGGTCGCCGCCATGCTCGCCGCAGATGCCGAGCTTGATGTCGGGGCGGGTGGCGCGACCCCGCTCGGCGGCGATCCTGACCAGTTCTCCAACCCCTACCGTATCGAGCGTAACGAAGGGGTCGTGCTCGAAAATTCCGAGCTTCTGATAGGTGCCGATAAAGCTCGCCGCGTCGTCGCGCGACAAGCCATAGACGGTCTGGGTCAGATCGTTGGTGCCGAAGCTGAAAAACGCCGCGCTCTTGGCGATCTCCCCGGCGAGCAGCGCCGCGCGCGGCAATTCGATCATCGTCCCGACCGAATAGGCGAACGTGACCCCGGCCTTCGACATGACCTCGCCGCCGACCCGATCGACGATCGCTTTCAGAATGTCGAATTCGCGCCGGGTGGCGATTAGCGGGATCATCACCTCCGGCTCGGGTGCCTCACCGGTCTCCTGCATCACCGCAGCAGCCGCCTCGAAGATCGCGATCGCCTGCATCTCGTAGATTTCCGGGTAGGTGATCCCGAGCCGGCAGCCGCGATGCCCGAGCATCGGGTTGGTCTCATACAGCGCATGCGTGCTCTGGCGCACCTCGGCGACGCTCTTGCCGGTCAGGCGCGCCATGTCGTCGAATTCGGCGTCGGTCTTAGGCAGGAATTCGTGCAATGGCGGATCGAGCAACCGGATCGTCACCGGCAGCCCGCGCATGATGCGGAAGATCTCGATGAAATCGGCCCGCTGCATCGGCAGCAGCTTGGCGAGGGCCTCGCGGCGCCCATGCTCCTCGTCGGCCATGATCATCTCGCGGATCGCGCCGATGCGGTCGGCCTCGAAGAACATGTGCTCGGTGCGCGACAGCCCGATCCCCTCGGCGCCGAAACCGCGCGCCGCCTGCGCGTCGACCGGGGTCTCCGCGTTGGCGCGCACTTTCAGCTTGCGCAGCGCATCGGCCCATCCCATCAGCTTGGCGAAATCGCCGGACAGCTGCGGCTGGATCGTCGGAACCTCGCCGAGCAGAACCTCGCCGGTCGAGCCGTTGATCGTCAGAAGGTCGCCAGCGTGGACCAGGTGGTTGCCGACCGTCAGCGTGCCGGCACCGTAGTCGATCCGCAGATCGCCGGCGCCAGTGACGCAGGGCCGCCCCATGCCGCGCGCGACGACCGCAGCGTGGCTGGTCATGCCGCCGCGGGTGGTCAGGATGCCCCGGGCGGCGTGCATGCCGTGGATGTCCTCGGGGCTGGTCTCGATCCGCACCAGGATGACGCTCTCGCCTCGGCTTGCCGCCGCCTCCGCCTCGTCCGGCGAGAACAGCACCTTGCCGGAGGCGGCCCCGGGCGAGGCCGGCAACCCGTGCGCCAGCACGATGGTCTTGGCGGCCGGATCGAGCATCGGATGCAGCAGCTGGTCGAGCGAACCGGGTTCGATCCGGCGAATCGCCTCCTCGCGCCCGATCACCTTCTCCTCAACCAGCGACACCGCGATCTTCAGCGCCGCCTGCGCGGTGCGCTTGCCGGTGCGGGTCTGCAGCATCCACAGGCGGCCGCGCTCGACGGTGAATTCGATGTCCTGCATGTCGCGATAGCGGTCTTCGAGCTTGTCGCGCACCGCAAGGAGCTCGGCATAGACCGCCGGCATCACCTCTTCCATCGCCGGCAGGGTCGAGCCGTTGGCCTGCTTGCCGGCAATGGTCAGCGATTGCGGGGTGCGGATGCCGGCGACGACATCCTCGCCCTGGGCGTTGACCAGGAACTCGCCGTAGAACTCATTCGAGCCGGTCGAGGGGTTGCGGGTGAAGGCGACGCCGGTCGCGCAATCGTCGCCGCGATTGCCGAACACCATCGACTGGACGCTGACCGCGGTGCCCCAGCTTTCCGGGATGTTGTTGAGCCGGCGATAGGTGATCGCGCGCGGGTTCATCCACGAGCCGAAGACCGCGCCGATCGCGCCCCACAGCTGGGCGTGGACCTCTTGCGGAAAGGGCTCCCCGGTCTCGTTCCGGACGATGTCCTTGAAGCCGGCAACAACGGCCTGCCAGTCCTGAGCCTTCAGCTCGGTGTCAAGCGAGGCGCCGATGTCGTTTTTGTAATCGTCGATCAGAGAGCTGAAATGGTGGTGCTCGATGCCGAGCACGACCTCGCCATACATCTGCAGGAAGCGGCGATAGCTGTCCCAGGCGAAACGCTGGTCGCCGCTGATCCGGGCGAGGCCGTCGACGGTCTGGTCGTTGAGGCCGAGATTGAGCACGGTGTCCATCATGCCGGGCATGCTGGCGCGCGCCCCGGAACGGACGGAGACGAGGAGCGGGTTTCTGGGATCGCCAAATTTGGCGCCGATCGCCTTTTCTACCGCGGCGAGCGCGACGGCGACCTGGTCCTTCAGCTCATCCGGATAGCTCCGATTGTTGGCGTAGAAATGGGTGCAGACCTCGGTGGTGATCGTAAAGCCCGGCGGCACCGGCAGGCCGAGGCTCGACATCTCGGCGAGGTTGGCACCCTTGCCGCCCAACAGGTTGCGCAGCTCGGCGCTCCCCTCGGCCGCGCCGCCGCCAAAGCTGTAGACCCACTTCGCGCCGTTGGTGGCCATGTGAGGAGGCTACCCTTCGATCTGGGAGAAATCGGCGATCTGATTCATCGTCGCCCGGATGCGCGCGAGCAACCGCAATCGGTTTTCGCGCAATTGTTTGTCAGGGACATTAACGGTCACGCGATCGAAAAATTCATCGACCGGCTTACGGAGGGTGGCGAGTTGGGCCATGGCCTCGTCAAAATCCTCGGCAAGCAGCAAGTCGTCTGCGGCCCTACTTACCTGCTCAAGCTGTTCTCCAAGCACTTTCTCTTCGGGCATCTGGAGATGATCAACAACGAACCCAAGATCGTAACCGCGTCCGTCCCTACGCTCCTCAATAGAGACGATATTTGAGGCACGCCGATACGCTGTTAATAGGTTTGCGCCATCATCCGTCCCCAAAAACGACCGCAGAGCATCGACGCGGATCAACAACCGTACAAGGTCATCTTCGATAGTGCCGCTACGAATGAGCGTGCTCTTTATCGACGCCGCCATCTCCGATGGCAACAAGACGCCTGGCGCCCGAGGATCGCCAAATACGGCCGCTATGAGATCGTGACGGGTTCCGACCTCGCGCAAATGCACTTTAAGCCGC
>DASYOB010000018.1:0-27724 GCA_036008175.1 Allostellaceae bacterium | reverse complement strand
TCTAGTAACGTCGCGCGCCGACGCCGTAACGCTCCCCGCAACCGGAACGGGATTGCCGATGAGTGCCTTACACGCCTTCGCCCTTGCCGTTCTGCAAGGGATTACCGAACTGTTTCCAATCAGCAGCCTCGGCCATGCCGTGATCGTGCCGTCGATACTCGGCTGGCCGATCGATCAGCATGCGCCGGCGTTTCTGCCCTTCATCGTCGTCCTCCATGTCGGGACGGCAGTGGCGTTGCTGATCTATTTCTGGCGCGATTGGCTGTTCGTATTGCGGGGCTTCATCGGCCGCGAGGTCCGCACCGACCCGGCGGCGCGCGACGCTCGCCGGCTGTTCGGGCTCATCATCATCGCCACCTTGCCGGCCGTGGTGGTCGGCTTTGCCCTGGAGAAGGTGGTGCGCGGCCTGTTCGCGTCACCGTTGATCGCCGCCATCTTCCTGATCGTCAACGGCTTTCTGCTCCTTGTCGGAGACCGCTTGCGTGACCGCGAGACGACGACGCGTCCCGGCCGGGAACGTCGGCTGACGGCGCTTGGCTGGCGCGGCGCCTTGGCGATCGGCTTCTGGCAGTGCTTGGCGTTCATTCCCGGAATCTCGCGCTCAGGCGCGGCGATGGTCGGCGGGCTGGTCAGCGGGCTGCGTCACGCCGAAGCCGCGCATTTCTCCTTTCTGATCGCGACGCCGATCATCGGCGGGGCGGCCGTGCTGGAAATCCCCAAGCTCCTCGCACTACCAGGAGCCGGGATCAGCGGGCTGGCGATCGCCGCTGGGGTCCTGGCCGGGGTGACCGCGTTTCTCAGCATCGCCTTCCTGATGTACTACTTCCGCCGCCACGATTTCGACGACGCGCTGGTGCCGTTCGCGATCTATTGCTGGGCGGCCGGCGCCCTCGCCGCGATCGACCTCGCCGTGTTGGGCTAGCCGTCAGGCTGCTTCAGGACGCCGGAACCTGATTTCCAATGACTGGTCGGATCGGGGCGAAGGGCGCTGCGACACGGTCGGGTCTGCCGCCGGGCCGTGCATCCGCTCCAAGCCGCGCGATTGGCCAAGTATCAGGATTGCGATGGCGGTGAGATAGAGAACGAACAGCATGCGGGCCGACTTCACCAAATGAAACAGCTATCTTGCTGCTTCTTCCAACAACCGTTCGTGCCATCAATGGTTTAACGACTTCTAAACGGGCGAAACGAGTTATCCCGTCGATCGCCGGGGATCACACCACCCGGAACGGCAGCTCGCCGCTCTCGCGCAGCCGGGTAGCAGAATAAATAGAGCAAAATGATACATATCGACTGCTGCCATTAGGCTTTCTATTGGTACGTTTACCGATCTAAAGATCCCATTGGTCCAAAGCTCCGGCTCGCCGTTGCGATAAAGGTCTTCCCGAGCCATCTCCGGCCTAGCTGGATCAGCCGCAGGACGCCGGGGCTCCGTTCAACCATTGATGTATCAATGTGCGGTAGGTCGTCGTATTTTCCGGTTCCGAGCTGATCCGCGGAGACCGAACATGCCCTTAAGCAAATTCACGTCTGCTTTTACTTCTTTCCCGTTGGCCCTGACGTTTGCAGTCTCGGCGTTCGCCCAGGAGCCGCCGTTGCCGACGATCGAGATGGTGTCGACTTCGGTCAATGTTGGTATTGGCGGCCAATCCGGGGATGGGGTTCTGCGCCTTCCCAATTTGGGGACCAACTGCGCCTATCGGTTCAAGGTCGATGGTTTCGGCGCGGGCATCCGTGTCGGCGTCTCGAAAGCGAGCGCCGCCGGCGTGGTCGCCAACATGACCAGGCTCTCGGATTTTCCCGGCAACTACACCGCCACCGAGGGCGAGGCCACCCTGATCGCCGGGGCCGGCTCGACCTCCATGAAGAACCAGAACAACAACGTGGTGATCGGCCTCAAATCCCGAACCGAGGGTCTGGCCTTGGGCTTTGGCGGACAGGGCCTGACCATTCAGTTGGCGGACTCGGCCGTCAACCTGCCGCACGGCTATTTTTTGACGTTCGGGTTTGGCAAAAGCAACATCAACCAGGAAAGCCGCGCGATTCTCGCCCAAGTCCTCAAAGACTGGAAGTGCCGCTACGCCAATATCCGGCTGTACGGCCACACTGACACCGTCGGCAAGGAAGCCGGCAATCTAGACCTGTCGGCGCAGCGTGCGATAGCGGCGCGCGATTATCTGGTTCGCGCAGGCGTCGCTCCGGCCCGGATCACGACCCAAGAGAAAGGCGAGGACAAGCCGCTGGCGGGGGCCGGCAACAACACGCGGCTGCGCACGAATCGCAACGTGGTTGTGGCCATAGAGGAATAATCGCCGAATTGTTCCGACGGAAGTGCTGTTCCGGGTCGGTTACACAACCCGGAACAGCAGCTCGCCGCCGTCGCGCAGCCGGCGCATATTTTCGACCGCGACCTCGAGGCTGCGGTCGAGCGTCTCCGGTGTCAGCCAGGCGACATGCGGCATCAGCACGACATTGTCGAGCTTCAGCAGCGGGTTGTCGGCCGCCACCGGCTCCTCGGCGAAGACGTCGAGGCCGGCGGCGCGCAACCCACCGCTCTTTAGCGCCTCGACCAGCGCGGCCTCGTCGACGAGCCCGCCGCGCGCGGTATTGACGAGGATCGCGCCGGGTTTCATGCGCGCTAGCGCCGCGCCGTCGATCAGCCGCTCGGTGTCCGGCAGCAGCGGCAGGTGCAATGACACGATATCGGCCGTGGCGAGCAGCTCAGGCAGCTGGCGGCGCGGCACGCCGAGCTCGGGATGTTCGCGCGGCGACCAGTAGACGACCTGCGCGCCGAAGCCTTGCAACATCGGCACCAGCGCACGCGGCACCATGCCGGCGCCCACAAGGCCCACCGTGCGGCCGCGCAATTCGCCGACCCGCTCCTGCAGCCCGCCGCCCGCTACCCAGCCTTGCCCTGCGCGGCAGGCGCGTTCGATCGCCGGCAGATTGCGCAGCGCGGCGAGCATCAACAACAGCGCTGTCTCCGCGACGGCCGGCGTGTTGGTGCCGGGCATGTTGGTGACGGCGATGCCGCGCGCCCGCGCCGCGGCGAGGTCGATCGTGTTGACCCCGACCCCGATCTTCTGGATCAGGCGCAATTTCGGCGCCTGCTCGATGATCGCCGCGGTCGCCGGCTTCAGGATGTGCAACAGCACCTCCGCGTCCGGCAGCAACGCCGCGAGCCGCGCATCGTCCTCCTCGGGGCACGGGGTAATCTCGAAACCTTCGGCCTGGAGCGCGGCAAAACGCGCCCGGAGCCGTGGTCCCGCCTGGTAATGGAAGATCGCCTTCATCACCTGCTTGCGCCAAGATGCCTCGCCAAGATCCGGATCATGACCGACCCAGCGCCGCTATCCCAATTTCTCGACGATAACGCGATCATTGCGGCGCTGCTCCGCATGCGGCTGATTGAGCCGGGCGAGCGGCCGTGCTGCCGGCCGTTGGAGGGCGGCGTCTCGTCCGACATCTGGCTGATCGATCTGCCGGGCCGGCGGCTCTGCGTCAAGCGCGCCTTGCCCCGGCTCAAGGTGGCGCAGCTCTGGGAAGCGCCGGTTGCACGCAACCACCACGAATACGCCTGGTTCCGGGCGGCCGGGCGGATCTGCCCCGACGCTGTGCCGACGCTGCTCGGCGAAGATCCGGCGGCCGGGCTGTTTGCGATGGAATATCTCGACCCCGCGCAGTACCCGTTGTGGAAGAACCAGCTGCGCGACGGGCATGCCGATACGGCGACCGCGGCGGCGGTCGGTATCCGGCTGGCACAGATCCACAACGCCAGCGCCGGAGATCCGGAGATCGCCCGCAGCTTCGCGACCGACGAGAATTTCTACGCGATCCGCCTCGAACCGTATCTGATCGCCACGGCGCGCGTGCACCTCGACCTCGCCGACGAATTACGGCGACTGGCCGACGTCACTGCGGCGACCCGCCTCGCGCTGGTGCACGGTGATGTCAGCCCGAAAAATATCCTGGTCGGGCCGCGGGGGCCAGTCTTCCTCGACGCCGAATGCGCCTGGTATGGCGACCCGGCCTTCGACCTCGCCTTCTGCCTCAATCATCTGCTGTTGAAATGCCTGTGGACACCGCGTGCCGCGACCGGGTTTCTCGCCTGCTTCGAGCGGCTGGCGGAGACCTATCTCGGTGCCGTCGGGTGGGAGCTACGCGAGGCTATCGAGGCGCGCGCGGCGCGGCTGTTGCCCGGGCTCTTCCTCGCTCGGATCGACGGCAAGTCGCCGGTCGAATACATCACCGTCGAGGCCGACAAGGCGCGGGTGCGGCGGGTCGCGCGCGCGCTTCTCGCCCAGCCGGTCGACCGCCTCGCGGCAGCGCGCGCCGCCTGGGCGACGGAGCTTGGCATATGAGCGACACGACGATCGTCGCAGTGCATGGCCGTCGCGTCTGGGATTCGCGCGGCCGGCCGACGGTCGAGGCCGAGCTGCGCCTGGCCGGCGGCGCCTTGGGCCGGGCGATCGCGCCGGCCGGCGCCTCGACCGGCTCCGGCGAGGCGATCGAGTTGCGCGACGGCGGCGGCAAGCTCGGCGGCCGCGACGTGCAGCGCGCCATCGCCGCGATCAATGGCGAGATCGCCGCCGCGCTGATCGGCCGGGACGCCGCAGACCAGACCGCGATCGATCAGCGCCTGATTGCGCTCGACGGCTCCGAGCAGAAGCGCCGGCTTGGCGGCAATTCCCTTGTGGCGGTATCGATGGCGGCCCTGCATGCCGCCGCGGCGGCGGCAGGTCGGCCGCTTTATGCGCACCTGCTCGGCGACGCGGCGGAAGCGGTGCTCCCACTTCCCGAGATCCAGATTTTCGGCGGCGGCGCGCATGCCGGGCGGCGCGTTGACATCCAGGATTTCATGGTCGTCGCGCCGGGCGCCGCCTCGTTCGACCAGGCGCTCGAATGGACCGCCGAAATCTACCGCGCCGCAGGCTCGCTGATGGCCGAGCGCGGCCTCCTGCAGGGCGTCGCCGACGAGGGCGGGTTCTGGCCGGCTTTCGACTCGAACGAGGCGGCGCTCGACGCGCTGATGCGGGCGATCGAGCGCGCCGGCTTTACTCCCGGGCAGGAGATCGCAATCTCGCTCGACATCGCCGCTTCCGAATTCCACGAGGATGGCCGCTACCGCCTCGCGCTCGACGGAAGCGCGCTCGACGGCGACGCGATGGCCGAGATGCTGATCGGCTGGCTCGACCGGTACCCGATCGTCTCGATCGAGGACCCGCTGGCCGAGGACGATGCCGAGGGGTTGCACCGCTTCACGCAGGCGGTCGGCGACCGCGTGCAGATCGTCGGCGACGATTTCCTCGTCACCAACGCCGAACGCGTGCGTGCTGCCGCGGCGCAGGGCAGCTGCAACGCCGTCCTGATCAAGCCCAACCAGGCCGGCACGGTCACCGAGGCGAAGGCCGCGCTCGATGCGGCGCGGGCGGCGGGATGGGGCGCCATCGTCTCGGCGCGCTCCGGCGAGACCGAGGATGTGACGATCGTGCATCTGGCGGTCGGCTGGGGCGTCGGCCAGCTCAAGGTCGGGTCGTTCGCCCGCTCCGAGCGCATGGCGAAATGGAACGAGGCGTTGCGCATCGAGGAAGCGCTTGGGTCCCGCGCCCGCTTCGCCGGCGGTGTGCCGCTCATCGCGAAAGGGAGGAAATGATGACGGATATTCGCAAGATCGTGACGCTGCGCGAGGTAATCTTCTCCGAGCTCGGCCATGAGGCAGCGCGCCCGATCGTGCGCGCGGTCGGCATCGCGGTGATCCACAACCCGTTTGCCGGACGCTGGGCCGACGATCTGCGGCCATTGTTCGAAGCCGGAGCGGCGCTCGGCGAGCGGCTGATGCCGGAGCTGGTCCGGATGCTGGATGGCCCGGCGGTGTCCTACGGCAAGGGCGCCATTGTCGGGGTCGCCGGCGAGATGGAGCATGGCGGCGCCTGCGTGCATCCGATGCTGGGCCGGCCGATGCGCGCCGCAATCGGGGGCGGCCAGGCGGTGATCGGATCGAACGTCAAAGTGGCGCCGCCCGGCACGCTGCTCGACGTCCCGCTCGGCCATAAGGACGAGCCCTGGTCGTTCGAGCATTTCGACACGATCACGGTGTCGGTCGCCGACTCGCCGCGGCCGCATGAAATCATGGTGGTAATGGCGATCGCCGATGGCGGCCGGCTCAACAACCGCTGCGGCTCGGCACCGATCCGCTAATCGGCGGAGACGGCTTGTCTGACGCGGCCGCTGCGGAACAGAAAAATGCCCGGCCCTACCACCATCGTCGCAATCGCCATCATCTTGAAGCAGTCGGCATAGGCACGCAGAGTTGCGATGTCGGCGTGCGACTCGGTTCCGCCCACCGGCGCGGAAAGGGCGATTAGATTGACCTCGATGCGCAGGTGCAGCACCGCCGTCATCAACGCGATGCCGGATGCGAAGCCGAGCTGGCGCAGCAGGCTGTAGACTCCGGCCGCATCGGTGCGCATCTCGGGCGGCAGCGTCGAGAAGGCAAGGGTGCTGAGCGGTGTCAGCAACAAACCGGCGCCCATCGCCTGGATAGTGCTGCCGACGATGATCCAGGGCACGCCGTAAGCCGGCTGAATGTTCGACAGCATCAGCAGACCCGTGGCCATCAGCAGCAGCCCGGTCGCCAGCAGGATACGGTAATCGAGCTTGCCGATGAGTCGGCCGGCCAACAGCATCATCAGCACCATAAGGATGCCGCGCGGCATGATCGTGAATCCGGCCAGGGTGGCGTCGTAGCCGAGCGGGCCTTCGCCCAGTGCCGGCAGAAACACGATAGCGACGAACAACAGAGCGCTGGTCGTGAAGTTGTAAAACGCCGCGGCGGCAAAATGCAGGTCCCTGAAGACGGCAAGCCGCAGCACCGTGAAACCGGCCGTCCGGGCGCGCACCGCCAGCAGGCTGAAGCCGAGGATTGTCATCGCCGCTTCGGTCAACAAGTCAGGCGATTGCAGCCAGGAGCGGCCGACCCCGCGCGACAGACAAAGCTGCAGCGATGCGACGCTGGCCATCAGGACGAAAATACCGACCGCATCGATCGATGTCTTGCTCAGGACCTCGCCGCGCGGCAATGCCCGGCGCATGCCCCAAATCGCGGCTAGCCCGAGCGGCAGGTTGATCACGAAAACCCAGCGCCAGGAGACGGCGTCGGTGATGATCCCGCCGAGCACGGGACCCAGGATCGGGCCGATCATGATCGCCGAGCCCCAGATCGCCAGCATCCGGCCATGCCGTTCCGACGGGTAAAGATCCAAGAGGATTGCCTGGCCGAGTGGATGGATGATGCCGCCCGCGGCGCCTTGCAGGATGCGGCTTGAGATGATTGCCGCGGGCGAGGGCGCGAGCGCACACAACAGCGAAGCAATGACGAACAGGCCGATGCCGCCCGGAAACAAAAGGCGCGCCCCGTATCGGCGCCGCAGCCATCCGGTCAGCGGCGCCATCACCGCGGTGGCGCAGAGATAGCTCGTCATGACCCAGGCGCCGAGGGTTATGCCGCCGCCCAGATCGCGCTCAAGCTGCGGCAGCGCTACGTTGACGATCGTAGCGTCGGCGGCCTGCATCGCGGTCGCCAGCATCAACGCGATCGTCGCCACGAGTCGATCTAAGCGGACGACGGGGGCCGACCGGACGCTTACGGGATCGCCGTTCTCGCCATCGCCTGTTGCGTGCAAATCCCCCTCGTCCCTTGCCGAAGCCGCCATTCGCCTAGAATACATCTTCACGATTCATCTTTTGTTTACTGAATAAGCCTAAACTTTAAGCGTCAGGGCCTGCCCGGATTGGGCAGCACGGCGATGGAGGCTTGGGTGAAGCGGCTGACGATGTTGGTCACCCCGGACGGGAAATGGGTGTTCCCCAACACCCCGGAATTTTTCGCCGCGCTCGGCGATCCCGCGCCCGACTATGATACCGTGGCGTTCGCGGTCAAGAACCTTGGTTTTATCAAATGGCAGATGATCGAGCAGTCGATTATCGAGATAGAGCTGCACCCTCGTAATGTCGAATTAGCGGCTTTACTCGCGGCCCAGCAACAACTTTTGACGTCGCCTGTGCAATTGTTCCGCATCAAGTACTTCGATACCAGCTGGCAATCAGAAATCTCGTCCTCTGCCGAACATACAATCGACCGCCTTTCGGAATTGTGCGCTCCGGTTTACATGCCGCCGATGACCGACAGGTTCATCGTCGAGACCAAGGATTTTTCGCTGCTGTTCGACGATCAGGAGAGTCAATTGCGCCCCTTGGCGCAGAAGTGGCGCGTTTCTTTCGGACATTTTGATCCGAGCATCGTCTCGCTGGCGCTGCGCCACGAACTCCTCTCGCGCATGGTGATCGTCGGGGTCAAGCCGCGCGAACACGAGCCGCGTTGGCGCTTTATCGGCGACGGGCATAAATGGATGGGCGACTATCAGCTCCAGGGCGTCGGTCAACCGGTCGCCAACATGCCGGACCAGGAGTATGGCGGCTGGGTCGCCGAGTTCTACAAGGGGGTCGCAGCCTCAGGCCAGCCGCGCTACGACATGGTCACCGCGATGCTGCAATACGAAGACGAGCGAACCAAGCCGCGTCGGCCGGTCCGCTATGAAAGGCTTCTGCTGCCCTGGAAGACGCCTTCCGACGAGGTTCTGATCACGTTGTGCTCGAGGGTCGTCGCTACCGAGATCGCTTGGGCGTCGGCCGATTCGGATTCCGATATTTCGGAAAGCAGGAAGCTGGCGAGATCATCGTAGACCTCCTCGACCGGCGTATAGGCGAGCACTAGCTCGCCCAGCGGCGAATCCGAATACTGCACACTGCAGCTCAAGTTTCGCTGCCCATAGCTCGCAGCGAGTCCACCCGCGACGTGCGCGCGGGTCACGTAACAGAACGACCAGTCGATCGGCCAGCGCGCGCAGGCATATGCTTTGCCGATACGGGGAACGAGCCGCGACAGGTGCTGGCGCCGATAGTCCGGTCGCACCCATGATGCGCCGCCGCAAACGCAAATGCCGGTGATAAGGCTTGCCGCTTCCGCGGTAACCGTGCAGGGCTGGCCGAGATCGCGGCCATACCACATGGCCCGCGCCTGCTCCTTTAAATTCGTCCCGATGAAGTTGAAGATCCGGGCGCCCCAAGTCAGCACGACCTCGCCACTCTCGTTTTCGCCCGACATCCAGAACGCGTTCTCCGGGGTCAGCTCGGTGCAGTCGGGGTTGAACATGTCGACAAGCGGATACCAGGCCCCGAGCGCCGATTGCTGCTTGTTGAAGTGAACGAGCTCGTCGAAATCGTGCCGCATCCGCAGCTCGATGCCGCGGCGGCGCGCTTCCTTGTCGCCCTCCAGCACGAACCGCGCGAGCAAGCGCGCCGGACCGTGCTTTATCGTTATCGCATCCGGCAGACGCAGGTTGTTCTCGGGGACGATGTTCGGATAATTCTTTTCGGGTGCGAAATTCGCGTTATCGAGGGGCATGGCCGATCCCGGGCGGAAGGGCGCGTTTCGCGCGCGCGTTAATGTTAACAAAACCTTACTACCTGTTACAATGGCCGGTTGCGGCCGTCAAGCGGGCCCGGCAAAAAAAGTTGTAAGAGCTTACGATCGCACCCGAATCGGATTGGGATTTCGAGGCCCGTGGTTGGCCGGTCCGGGGTGGCGTCAAATCCACAGCCCGGCGAGCCAGATGCCGACCTCGGCGAGGGCGGCGGCGAGCGCGATCAGGAAGCCGATGATCGCCGCGGCGCGCAGCCGCCGTCGCCAGCGCGCGGCGTACGGCATGCCGGCGGCGACGAACAGCGCGCTCGCCAGCAAGACCAGCGCCATTATCGCCCGCTGCCGGTCGAACGGGTTCATGCAGCTCGTTCAGCCGGCGCGGACGCTGGCGTAGCGGGATGCCGCGCGATGTTTGTATCTTGACGCTTTGGCGGCCCGCGCCGGAGCGGGACGGATTGAGGCAGCATCGGGGAGCGGAATGACCAGCAAGGAACAGTTGAAGCAGGCGGTGTGCGAGGCGATCGACCGCCACGGCAACGAGATCATCGAATTGGGCGAGACGATCCTGCACCACCCGGAGACCGGCTTCAACGAGGGCAAGACCGCCGCCATTGTCGCCGACAAGATGCGCGCCATCGGCCTCGTCCCGCAGACGGGCCTCGCGCTGACCGGGGTCAAGGGCCGCCTCAAGGGCAACGCGCCAGGGCCCCGACTCGCCCTTATCGGCGAATTGGACAGCCTGCGCACCTCCGACCATCCGCTCGCCGACCCGCATACCGGCGCCGCGCACAGCTGCGGCCACAACGCCCAGGTGGCCGGCATGCTCGGGGTGGCGATGGGCCTCTCGGCCATCGGCGCGACCGAGCACCTCGCCGGCGAGCTGGTGTTCTTCGCGGTCCCGGCCGAGGAGTTCATCGATGTCGAGGAGCGCCTCCACCGCAAGGAAAAGGGCGAGATCGAGTTTCTGCTCGGCAAGCCCGAGCTCGTCGCCAAGGGCCATTTCGACGACATCGACATGGCGATGATGATCCATGTCGGCTCGCACGACCAGATGACGAAGCGCTCCTACATCGCCGACAGCTCGAACGGGGCGCTGGTCAAGCAGATCCGCTTTTTCGGCCGCGCCAGCCACGCCGGCGGCGCGCCGCAGCTCGGCATCAACGCGCTCTCCGCGGCGATGCTCGCGCTCTCCGCGATCCACGCCCAGCGCGAGAGCTTCTACGAGAAGGACACGATCCGCATCCATCCGATCATCACCAAGGGCGGCGACGCGGTCAGCGTCGTCCCGGCCGAGGTGCACATGGAAACCTTTGTGCGCGGCGGCTCGCGCGACGCCATCCTCGACGCCAACATGAAGGTCGACCGCTGTCTCAGGGCCGGTGCGATGGCGATGGGGGCCGAGGTTGAGATCAACACGATCCCCGGCTATCTGCCGCAGCGCAACGACCGGGCGATGGGCGAATTCTTCGGCGCCAATGTCGAGGCGATGTTCGGGCCGGGCTCGTTCGACATCGGCGGCCACCGCACCGGCTCGACCGATATGGGCGACATCGCCCACATGATGCCGGTGATCCACCCCTATGTCGCCTCGGCGCTCGGCAAGACGCACGGCGCCGATTTCCGCATCAACGAGCCGGAGCACGCGTACTTGACCCCGGCAAAATTGCTGGCGATGACCGCGATCGACCTGCTCTACGCCGACGCCGCCCCGGCGAAGCAGATCATCGCCGACTTCCAGCCGGCCTTCACCAAGGACAGCTACCTCGCCTTCGAACGCGGCCTGTTCAAAAAGGAACGTTATAAGGGTGAGAGCTGAACGTGTGCTCGACTGACACCTGGTCCTACTCGAGAGCGGCCCCAGGAGGCGTGAATGAGTTATCTGGATATTTTTGAAAAAGAGACGTCCCTTATTGACAAGCTGGGAACGGAAAAGGCCCATATTGCATGGGTGATGGCACTTTACCTCGAAGAACCGGACGTTGAGGCATTGGCAGCTTCGGCCCTGACGGACGGATCAGACGATAAGAAAATCGATTTTATCTACCTTGACCATGACGGGAAGCGCCTTGTTTTCACACAGGGTTTTTTCGCGTCCAAAATGCGAGATGCCGCACCTGCCAATAAGGCCTCCGATCTTAATACCGCGGCGGCCTGGCTGCTTTCCGGAGATCTGGATGTTGTTCCAGAAAACATTCGCGCGATTATCACGGAATGCCGAGAGGCCCTAGCATCCGACGAAATTGAAACAATCGAGCTATTCTATGTGCACAATTTGCCGGAGTCGGTAAACGTCGCGAGGGAACTTCAAACGGCAGAAGATCACCTGAAGAAGGCGCTCGGCTCAGCGACCATCACTGTTCGTGGGATGGAACTCGGAACGGCAAAGATCCAGCATCTCTATGACGCTCAGGACTCGCACATCGAGGTGAAGGATCCCATTGAGTTTCCTTCTGAGATCGCGATCGAGGAGAATGGCCCGAGTTGGAAAGCATACGTCGCTTCGGTTCCGGGTAACTGGCTCCACACCGTTTACACGAGATACGGTGATAGGCTTTTTTCGGCAAAACTATCGCGGGTTTCTCGGCGGCGGACGCCGGCGTCGGGTAAATACGGGGATTCGCGACTCGGCGGAAACTCGTCCGGCTGATTTTTGGGCATACAACAATGGCATCACTATCCTCACGATGGGGATGCAAAATAAAGCCGGTCGGCCGACGCTTTCCGGAATGTCAGTGATTAACGGGGCCCAAACCACGGGTTCAATTGGGTCGGTTGACTTGACCAAACGATCTCTCGCCGACCTCCGGGTCTTATGCAGAGTAATCGAAAGTTCCGATGCCAACACGATCACGGACATTGTCCGATTCAACAATACCCAGAACGCCATTACCGCGTGGGACCAGTACAGCAATGACCCGGAGCAAAAGCGGTTGGTGCAGGAATTTGAGGAACTAGGGTTCGTTTACAACATCAAACGCGGCTTTGTGGGCACTGGCGATCAGCTCGGGATCGACGAGGTAATTCAGCCATTGCTTGCGTTCCACGGCCGCCCCCAAGACGCGATCCGAGGCAAAAACCAGATTTTCGACCGCAAGCCGCTGTACCAGAATGTCTATGAGGGTAAAAAGGCGCGCCACATCCTTTTCGTTTACTCTCTGTCCAAAGCGATTGACGAACTCAGGCTAGCCCTCAAGTCAAAATCTAATGAAGGAAATCTAATCGCGATCGAGGCGGACCAATTGGCGCTGATGAGGAATTTGCGTTTCAAGCCATTCTTTATCGCATTGACGTCGGCTACAATCGAAACGGCTCTTAGCAAGAGATGTGATCCCCAGACGGTCGGATTTTCGCCCGAAGCGGCGGGGAGCCATTCCCTTGTTGAGCTTGTCGCGAGGTGGGCTCCTGTCGTCGACACCTTGCTCGCCCTCGTCACCGCTAGCGAGGTTGCGAGGGACTTCGGCGCAAAGTTGGGAGACGAGAATTTCATTCCAGGCGTTGCTAAGCAAATCAACGCACTTCTCCATGCCATGGGGAGCGCGAAACAGCAGGCCGCTTTTGCGGATCTCGTAGCTGGAACGTGATGATGCAGGTCGACGCCCGATTGTTTTGTCGATCTCCGGCAACAGAAGGCAGCCCGCCGGGATAATCTGAACGAACAAGATGACCGCGTTCGAGATCCCGGTGGTGGTGACGGAGCGGCTGCGGCTGCGGGCGTTTCATGCCGGCGATCTCGATGCCTATGCGGCGATGCAGGCCCAACCCGGAGGTCATGCGCTACGCGATCACCGATCACGCCGCGACCCGCGTTCAGGTCTGGCAGGCTAGGCGCTTGAGTTCTCTCGTGCGCGGTTGTGTGCTAATGTGTTCGCACCGATTTAGCGGTGCGCGATGCCGAAGACCACGACGATGACCGTGCGGTTGACGCCGGAACTCAGCGGCAAGCTGGAAACCCTGGCGCGCGACACCAAGCGCAGTAAATCCTACCTCGCCGGCGAGGCGATCGCCTCCTATGTCGAGATGAATGCCTGGCAGGTGGCGCGCATCAAGGCGGCACTTGCCGAGGCACGGTCCGGCGCGCCCGGCGTGCCGCACGAGGAGGTCGTGCGCTGGGTCGAATCCTGGGACACCAAAAACGAGCGCCGGAAACCGAAACCACGGAAATTGAAATAGCGGATGGAGATCGTCTGGCGCCCGAGTGCGCTCGATGATCTCGAACAAGGCCGCCATTACATCGCGGAGCACAATCCGCGCGCGGCCGAGCGCCTCTGGGCTCGCATCCTGAACGCGGTTGAGCGACTTGCCGCTCGGCCCGGTCTCGGCCGGCCCGGCCGCGTCGAGGGCACCCGTGAACTGGTCGTGCCGCGTACCCCTTATATCGTCGCCTATACCGTGATCGGCGATCAGGTGATGATCCTGTCGAATCGTCCACAGCTCGCGACAATGGCCCGATCGGTTCTGAACCGCTCATGACGCGCCATCCCCTCACCGGCTACGCGGCGGCATGCGGCGCATCCTGATCCGCGGCGGGGTCGCGGTCGTCGTGATCCCGGTCCTGTGGTACTTCACCTCGCGCTGGTGCGCGCTCCTTGTCGATCAATTCTACACGCCGCGTCTGGCGATCCTGAACAATGCGCCGATCGGCTGGAACGGCACATGGCTGCAGATCGGCACCGGCGTCTTCGACAAGGTCCTTCCGAATGGCTATCGCTCCGACTTCACCGGGATGGGGCCCGATTACAAGCAGATCGCGCGTTTCATCGTCGACGCCGACGACCGACTCGTCTTTGTCAAAGACGATGCCCGTTTCGTGCTCGGCCCGCATACCGGCACGCTCCCCGACCCCACGCTGCCGGATGGCGAGAAGCCGATGCCGGCCTTCGCCCCGGGGCCGGGCGATACGATGTCGGCCGCGATCGACCGCAGCCTCCTCTCCTGGCCGGCGCCGCTGATCCAGTTCAACTTCATGACCGGCTACGCGCCGTCATGGCAGCGCTACATCTATCAGCGCTTCTCATGGACAAAACCGTCCGGCGCGCGGCTCGATATGCTGTGGCGCTACCGGCAGGACTACGATGGCGTGAACGGCTGGACCGGCATGATGCTCAATGATCTGATTCGCATCGAGCTGCGCCCGGCGACCGGCTCGCCTATCGAATGGGTCGAGACGAGCAAATGACCGCGTTCGAGATACCGGAGGTGGTGACGGCGCGGCTGCGGGCGTTTCGGGCCGGCGATCTCGACGCCTATGCGGCGATGCAGGCCAACCCCGAGGTCATGCGCTACCTGGTCACCGGCCATACGGCTCCGCGGCCGACAAGCGCTCAGGGTGGCGGCGGGTTGAGCCGGGGGTCGAGCGCGAAATCCTCCTGAAGCCCGATCGCATAGGCGCCGGTCGCGGCGGCAGCCACGAAGATTAGGTTCCAGCTGTGAGTCGAGACGGCGCTGGGAACGATCACAAACGGATGTAGCGCGAGCAGGCCGTCCCCGAAAGCTTGCTGTCCGGCGCTGACGCTCCCCGGCCTCAGCCAATTGGCGTTGGGTACGGAGGTCGGATCGACAACGTTGACTTTTGACAGATCCGTTACCGTTGCGGCGGTTAACACATGACGCACAGTATCGAGTGCGTCGAAGCCGGTGTGCACCGCCACCTCGAGGATTGCGGTCGCCGGATCGAGGGAACAGTACACTGCCCGCACGCCTCTGCTGCTCCAGCGGCCGCCGAACCTGAAGGCACCTTCGCCGCTGTCCCAACGCGTCCGGTAGATTTCCTTGTCCAGCCGCCAAGCAACGAGTTCCCCCGTCCCCAACGGCGAAGGAAGCGGTGTCACGTATAGACGCCGTACTCGATCCGCCCGAGCAGATCCTCGACGAGCTGGATCCCTGCGGCGGTTCCCAAGAGCTCGATCGGTTGTCGCCGGTCGAGCGCCATTGCCGGGCGCGCGAGCCATTGCTCTGCCGCTTCGCGCGAACCAAGCACGTCGGTGGCTTTCGCCAGAATCCTTGCGAAATTCCAGACCTGTCCGCTCTGCGCCCGGCTGAGGCGCTTGCGCGGCGTTCGCTTGAGGCGCTGAACGGTGCGCACGCTCATGCCGATCGCGGCGTGCAGGACATCGTCGGGAACGCCGAGGATGTTGTGAACTTGGCCGATCAGGTGCGTCACTGCTGCGCCCGGCAGGCCCTCCTTTAGCGCCTCGTGCGCGTCGAACGGATCGCGCAATTTGTGGCGAAGAACCTTCGGGCCACCAAAAAGCTGCGCCACCCTTTGGATTTCCGCACCTTCGGCAGGCTCCAGCTCCGGTCCTCGCGAGGCCGTCATGGTATCTCCTGACATCTGTCGCAGATAAGATGACAGTTGACGCATGTCGCTTCAAGGGGCCAACCTTTTGTTCCTCGCCGAGTTGCCGCCCATGAAAGCAGCAAAAATTGCCAAATTCGAGATCCCGACGGTGGTGGCGGCGCGGCTGCGGGCGTTTCGCGTCCATGATATCGGTGCCTATGCGGCGATGCAGGCCAACCCCGAGGTCATGCGCTATCTGAGCATCGGCCGCCCGGCGACCCGCGTTGCGGGCGGAGTGAGTCGCGGATCGGCGGGCGCCCGGCTCTGACGCCCCTTCCTCGAAACCGGCGTGTTTGCTGGCTCATTGCCGAGTTGGTTGATCTCCCTTCCCGAGCCGATAACGTCCCTCAGATGTCAGAGGAAACTGATCGTTTCGGGCACGTGCCGGCGCAAGGCAGCCTGTTCGGGATCGGCGAGGATCGCCTGCAAGCTCCGGTACAGCGCTACCGGCCCGACCCAGAGACGGTCCGCCGCCGGCTGAACCTGCTGCTCGACAAGGCGCGATCGGCCAAAGAGATGCCCTGGTCGGAGCGCGACGCCCGGATGTGGCAGATCGTGTTTCCGAACATGGCCAACTGGCTGCCGGAGGACGAGGCCGCGCAGCTGCGTTTCGAATTCGCCCGGGAAATGGAGCGCTTACAGCAGGCTGCGTAAGGCTCCCGAATCGTTGCTGAAGCAGCGACGATAAAATTGCCGCAATCCTATGGCATGGTGCGTCGCGTGATGGGGCAGCGGCGCAGCAGCAGGGCTGGGGGTGCGAAAGCAATGCAGAGCAGCGGCAATTTTGCTGCAAGCGCCAAGAGCGCAAAATTCGACGAAAGCCCGATTCGCGGCGGAAACCCTGGCTTGGGGCTGGATCGCTACAACCCCTGCACGAATTTTTGCTGCTGATTCCTTGTAGATGCAGCAAACAGAAAAGCAGCGCACAACTTAAGATTGTGGTCGTGGAGGCTCAGCGCCCGGGGTCGTGATGGATCAGCGCGACCAGCTCCATGTTCACCCGCTCGCCATCGGCGGAGAGCGGCAGGATGATCGATTCGTAGCGGTAGGGCCGGCCGTCGAACTCGCCGTCGCGGGTGCAGTGCAGCGGCGCGCCGGTGGCCGCGACCTCGGTCCATCGCTCGCGCACCCGCTTGCGGAACTCGTTCTCGGGCAGCTCGTCGAGCATCTTGCCGGTAATCTCGTAACCGGCGCGCTCGGCCAGGTTGGTGCCGTGCAGGCGAATGCGGAAGCGCGGCGGTATGCCGTCGATCACATCGACCAGCATGACGTCGCCGAGCACATAGGTTATCTCGAACGCGTCGATGTCGGCCCGCGACGGCATTTTCCGCTGCCCGCGCTTCGCCAGCCAATAATCGTAAAGCCGTTGCAGCCGCGGATGGCTGATCTGAAATGTTGTTTCGGTCATGCTCTCCGATCTGTGGTGCGTCACGACATCCGGATCGACGATGCCCGCATTGGCTGGCGCGGCTCCAGTGGCGAATTGTCGTATGCGCCCGCCGCCGGCGCCCGTTGGTGAGCGGCGGAATGGCGTTTGAGGAAATGAGGCAGGGGGAGATGCTATAAAGCCGCGTGTGACGGCGGAGGAGAGCCGATGCCGAAAATGCTGACCAATTCGCAGATCGCGCAATATCGCGATGAGGGCTATCTCGCGCCGATCCGGGTCATCGGCGAGGCCGAGGCGGCCGGGCTGCGGGCCGCGCTGGAATCGGTCGAGGCCCGCATGGGCGGTCCGCTGCGCGGCGATCTGCGCCACAAATCGCACCTGTTGTTTCCGTTTCTCGCCGACCTCGTGCGGCACCCGCTGCTGCTCGACGCGGTCGAGGATCTGATCGGCCCCGATATCTTATGCTGGTCGAGCAGCTTTTTCATCAAGGAGGCGGCCAATCCCGGTTTTGTCTCCTGGCACCAGGATTCGACCTATTGGGGCCTCTCGGCGCCGGAGGTGGCGACCGCCTGGGTGGCGCTGACCCCGAGCAATGCCGAGAACGGCGCGATGGCGGTCATCCCCGGCAGCCACCGGATGGACCAGGTGCCGCACCGCGACACATTCCATCGGCATAATTTGTTGACCCGCGGCCAGGAAATCGCGGTCGAGGTCGATGAGAGTAAGGCGGGTTTGCTGATCCTGCGGCCGGGCGAGATGTCATTGCATCACGTCCGCCTGGTGCACGGCTCGGCGCCGAACCCGTCCTGCGACCGCCGCATCGGCTTCGCGATCCGCTACCTCCCGACGCGTATCCGCCAGCTCGAGGGCGAGGACAGCGCCACCCTGGTGCGCGGCAGCGATCGATACGGCCATTTCGAATTGGAGCCGCGCCCGGATGGCGAGATGACCCCGGCGATGATGGCGCTGCACAGCCGTATCGCCGAGCGCAACGCCCGCATTCTCTACCGCGGCACCGGGGTCGCCAGCTTCAACGACCCGGAAGCCATCCGGGGCTGAGGCATGAAGGTTTATCGCGGCGGGCGCAGCCTCGACGGCGCGGTGGTAACGGTCGACGAGAAGCCGCTGGCGCCGCGGTACGATCTGAAGCGGCTGTCGGCGACCGGGTTCGAATGGACCTATGAGGGCGCCGGGCCGGCGCAGCTGGCGCTGGCCTTGCTCGCCGACCATCTCGGCGACGACCGGCGCGCGCTGGCGCTTTATGACGGGTTCATGCGGCTCGTCGTGGCCGAGCTCGACAATTCCTGGGAGTTGACCTCCACCGACATCGACGCCGCCCTCGCCGAGCTCTGACACTCTCCCGCGTTGCGGGAGAGGGATTAAACCGCCGGCGCTCGGACCGCTGCCGGCGCGGCGGCGGCGGGGCTGTCGAGATCGCGGCTGATCTCCTCGATCGAGCGGCCCTTGGTCTCGAAGCCGAGGAATAGGAAGACCAGCGCCGCCTGCCCGTACCAGAAGGCGAGGAACAGCAATGCCGGGAAGATCGCGTCGAGCGTCACCTTCGGGCTGACATAGTTCGACGAGCCGACGATCATGGCGAGGCCCAGGGGACCGATGATCTTGCCGAGATTGCCAATGCCGTAGCTGAAACCCATGCCGCTGGCGCGCAGCCGGTTCGGCCAGACTTCGGCGATGTACGGGCCGATGATCGCGTAGCTGGCGTCGCCGAAGAAGCGCTGGATCATGATCAGAAGGAAGAACACCGACAGCGTGCCGATGTAGAGATCGTACCAATAGCCGGCCAGCGCCATCGTGATCGCGCCGCCCATGCCGATCGCGAAACCCGACATGCGGCGCCCAAAGGCGTCCGACATCCACGATGCGACGAGCCGCCCGACGATGCCGAGGAGGCCGACCCAGATCATCAGATAGGAGGCTTCCGCCGGGGTGATCTTCAGCACCATCACAAACAGCGCGGTGATCCACATCAGGATGCCGACGCCGCCGGTCTGGCTCAGCGCGACCAGGCAGGCCGCCGCCATGCTGCGCGGGTAGCGGAACAGCTCGCGCCACCGGGTCTTTTCTTCCTCGGGCGGTGCGGCCGGTAGGTCGATCTCGCTGGGATCGCATTGCAATGCCCAGGCGAGCGATTTGCGCGCCTCCTCGAACCGGCCCATGCGCATCAGGTAGCGTGGCGATTCCGGCACCCAGTAGCGGATCAACAACACCAGCAGCGCCGGGGTGAGGCCGACGAGGAACAGACCGCGCCAGCCGATGACCGGCGCCAGATAGGCGCCGGCGATCGCTCCCATCACATTGCCGGCCGGCAGCAGCACGGTGGTCAAGCCGCTGACCCAGCCGCGCTTGTGGGCGGGCACGAATTCCTGCACCAAGGGGATGTCGACCGCGATCATCCCGGCGTTGCCGAAGCCGACAAAGAAGCGGAAGAACGCCAGGAAGATCCAGCCGGGGATCAGCGCGTCTTGGCCCGGCGTGAAGTACATGATGCCGGTGGCGAGCGAGACGTTGAGCGCGGTCAGGATGAACACGGTGCGGCGACCGATGCGGTCGCCCATCCATCCCCAGAAGAAGGCGCCGGGCACCGCGCCGAGGCCGGCGGAGATCAGGATCAGCGCCGACTGGCCGTAGGTTATCTGCCAGTCCTTCAGGATAAAGGCCAGCACATAGCCGATCAGAAAGAAGTCGAAGAAATCGAGCATGTCGCCGAGATTGGCGGTCAAGATGATCCGCCACTGATTGGCGGTCAGCTTTTTCTGCTGCTCCAGACGCTCCAGCATGACGCGCGCCTCCGCTGGTCGGCGGAGCACGGCATTGGGCTAGGGGCCCGGCGCGAGCGGATAAAGCGCTATTTTCTTGCTGGACTTTGTTTTCTGGGTTTGCTGCTCGTGACGCCTCGCTCGACGCGGCCGATACGCCCGATGCCGTGAGCCGACATGACCTCCTGTTCAAAATGGAGGCGGGTTATCCCGCTCTCCGATTAATCGGCTCGTCTAAGACGAGCCGTGCAGCAACGGTAACCCGGCTATGCGCCTTAGTCAAACCGCCGGCGCTTTGACCGGTTCTGTCGAGGGTGCGCGCAACTCGCTGTCGATCTCGTCGATCGTGCGACCGCGCGTCTCAATGGCGATCAGCCAGAAAGCGAGCGCGCCGAGTACGTACCAGAAGGCGAAATAGTTGAAACCGGGGATCAGCGCGTCCAGCGTCGCCTTCGGGCTGACAAAGTTGTCCGAGCCGGCGATCAGGGCTAGCCCGGCGGGCCCAATGAACTTGCCGAGATTGCCGACGCCGTAGACGAGGCCCATGCCGCTGCCGCGCAACCGCGCCGGCCACAACTCGCCCATATAGGGTCCGACGATCGAGTAGTTGCCGCTGCCGAAAAAGTTCTGGACCACGATCATCAGGAAGAACATCGACACGCCGCCGAGCAAGACATCATGCAGATAGCCGGCCAGCGACATGAAGAACGCACCGGTCAGGCAGCTGAAGATGCCCGAGGCACGGCGTCCCCACGCGTCCGAGATCCACGAGCAGAAGAACCGACCGGCGATGGCAGAAATGCTGACCCAGATCACCAGCTTCGACGCCTCGGGTGGGGTGATCTTCAACACCATCACGAACAGCGTCACCATCCACAGCGACAGCGCGACGCCGCCGGTCTGCGTAAGCCCGGTCAGGCAGCCGGCAATAATGCTGCGCGGGTATTTGAAAAGCTCGATCCAACGGGTCTTCTCGACCTGGGGAAGAACGGCGGGCAGGGCGATCTCTCGCGGGTCGATCATCAAGGCCCAGGCCAGCGATTTGCGCGCTTCTTCGACACGGCCGCGGCGGAGCAACCAATGCGGTGATTCGGGGACAAAAGCCCGGACATAAAGGCACAGCAGCGCCGGCAGCAGCCCGACCGCGACAAGGCCGCGCCAGCCAATATAGGGCGCCGCGAAGGCGCCGAGCAGCGCGGCAAGCAGAGATCCCGCCGGGAGCATCGTCGTGGTGATCCCGGTGAACCAGCCGCGCTTGCTGGCTGGCGAGAATTCCTGCATCAGGGTGATGTCGACCGAATAGAGGCCAGTCACGCCAAACCCGACGATGAACCGGCAGAACACCAGGTACATCCACCCCCCGCTCGGGGTCAGCGCCATCGCGCCGGTGGCGAGCGATACATTGAGGATGCTGGCGATCAGCGCGGTGCGACGCCCTACCTTGTCGGCCAGCCAGCCGTAGAACAGGGAACCAAACGGGGCGCTGACACCGGAGGCGAGCAAGATCGCCCCCGACTCGCCATAGGTCAGATTCCAGTCCTTGACAATGAACGCCAGCACGAAGCCGATCAGAAAGAAGTCGAAGAAATCGAGCATGTCGCCAAGCGTCGCCGCGCCGGCGATCAACCATTGATGCTTCGTCAATTTCTTTTGTTGTTCCAGCAGCTGCAGCATCCCGCGCACCTCCCTTCGCCGACCTTCCGGTCGACGGACTATTCGATGTCCCGAGGGCGATTATCCCGCCTGCTCGTTACTGCGGCCGCATTGGCGATCATCGCGGAACAGTAAGCCAGCCCTGCCGGTTTTGCCATGCGAAAGCGGCAGGCGGTGGCCAGCTCAGAAAAAGGCGAGGGTTCGGATCTCGATGCTCTCGCGCGGCCGGGCATGCGGCGGCGCGGTCGGGTCCGCGAAGGCGGTATGCGCGGTCCAGCGGGCGCGGCCGTCGCCCAGCGACTCGTAGACCTTGAACACCAGCGCCTCGTCCGGCCGCATATGCGGAAACCAGTACCACCGCTGCCCGGGATCGTACGTGATCGCGTAGGTCTGCCCGACCCGGTCCTGGTAACGGCGCTCGTTGACCACGAGCGTCTCGGGAGACACCGTCTGCGCGTCGCAAATCGCCAACGGGTGGCTCTCGACCGGTTGGTTGATCGGCCGCCATACCTGGATGATCGCGAAGCGGCCGCGCAGCAGCGTTTCCGCTTCGCCGCCCATGATGTCGCGCACCCGCTGCGGCCCCGACCATTCGGTGTAGTCGTTGTGCACCCGGCTGACGACGTCGCGGATCTTCTGGGTTTCGCGCTGCTCGTCGCTGGCGGTGCGCAGCGTGTGATCGAACACGATGACGCGCTTGGCGCCGCTGACGCGCTTTATCAGCGCCTCGCATTCCGGGTAGTAGACTCGCCGTATTTCCTCCTCGTCGAAGAAATCGGCGACCCTGGTGTTGTGATCGACAAAGCGGAAGCCCTCGCGCTCGAACTCGAAGCGGTCGGCGAGGGGCCGGCCGTTATGGATACTAACCCGGTGGGTTTCGTTGTCGCCGCCGCTGCGGTTGTCGCGGCCGCCAGGTTCAGCGACCTGGGTGATCAGCTTTTCGCCGGTGTTGGCGAGATAGGTGAGGCTCGCCTCAATCGTGTCGGGGGTGATTTCGAGTTCGGCGGTGTCGGCCATCGAGTTTCCTCCGCAGCGCGTCCTTTGATGATAGGTATGCCCGCAGCCCGCTACAACGGGGGCGCACCGCTCAGACAACCCCGTCGTCGCGCAGCCTTGTCACCTCGTCCCGCCCGACCCCGCACAATTCGCTCAGCAGCGTGGCGGTGTGCTCGCCGAGCAGCGGCGGGCGGGTGATTTGGGCCGGCGAGTCGGACAATTTCACCGGGCAGCCGACGGTCTGATAGGTGCCGCGGGTCGGGTAGTCGATGTCGACGATCATGTCCCGCGCCTTCAGATGCGGGTCGGCCAGCACCTCGCCGGTGTCCTGGCAGGCGCCGCAGGGCACCCCGGCATCCCCCAACAGACGCATGACCTCGTGCTTGCTGCGTTGGCCTGTCCACTCCTCGACGATCGCGTTCAATTCGGCGCGGTTCTCCCAGCGCGCCTCCGCCGCTTTGAACCGCGGGTCATCGGCCAGGTCGGGCCGGCCGAGCACCTTGACCAGCGCCGGCCACATCTGCGGCTGAGCGAGGACGATGACATAGTCGTTCGGCCCGCCCGGCGCGCAGGCATAGGTCGTGCCGGGTACGGTATGGCCGAGCTGGTTGCCCGAGCGCGGCATGGGTTTCCCGGCGCGTTGATGGTCGCGCAGGCTGACCCGGATCAGATTGACGACGGCGTCCTGCATCGATACCTCGACATGCTGGCCCCGGCCGGTCGCGTGGCGCTGCTGCAGCGCTGCGAGGATGCCGATCGCCATATGCATGCCGGTGCCAGAATCGCCGATCGCCGGCAAGACCAAGGTCGGCGGGTTCTCCGGAAAGCCGGTGACGCTCATGGCTCCGCCCATTGCCTGCGCGACCGGCTCGTAGCTCTTGAAATGAGCGTGCGGCCCGTAACTGCCGAAACCCTTGATCGTGGCATAGATCAGCCGCGGGTTGATGTCCCGCAACGCGTCGTAGCCGAGACCCAGCCGGTCGAGCGCGCCGGGTCCAAAATTCTCCAAGAGCACGTCGGACTTGGCGATGACCTGCTTTAACAGCCTCTTGCCTTCGTCCGTCTTCAGGTTGAGCGTGAGGCTGCGCTTGTTGGCGTTGAACAACAGGAAGAACAGGCTGTCGCTGTCTTTCTTGTCGGCGTGCACGGTACGCGCCACGTCGCCGGCCTTCGGCTCCTCCAGCTTGATCACATCGGCGCCGAGGAACGCCAGGATCTGGGCGCAGGCGGGCCCCGCCTGGTTGTGCGTCATGTCGATGATGCGAATGCCGTCGAGCGCCTTGGTCATGATCAGCATCCCAATTGCGGTTGCGGGCCGAGTCTAGCATCGCGTGCCGCCCATGCTCTACCATCGGGCTTCGTTGCAACCGAGGGGGGATGTTCATGGCCGCCGACCCGAACCGCGTGATCCTGACCGGCGAGAACCCATTCATCCGCCTCAGCGAAGAGAGTGGCGGCGCGGTCACTACCAACGCCAGCTACTGGCGGATTATCAGCTGTCCGGCCGGGCCGGGGCATGTGCTGTACCTGAAGAGCGAGCTGACCGAGAACCGCTGGCTGATCTACTCCGACAACATCGCAATGGCGCGTTGGCTGCAGGAGACGGTGCAGGGGATGCTCAACCCGGAGACCGCCGACTTGGCGATCCCGATCGTCGACGCCGCTTTCAGCAAGGAAGGCGACCCGCGCTATTTCTGGACCGAGCGGATCGACACGGCGCGCGAGGACATCACCCTCACTTGGTACAAGATCGGCGACCCGCTGCTGATCCATACCAATCCGGGCGAAGGCGGCCGCAAATACGGAGTGTGCACGTTGTTGATCCCGGCGCTCGGCGCTCGCCTCGCAAAGAGCGGTGTCGAGGCCAAGGGCAAGCCATGGCCATTGGAGCGCGAAGGGCGCCCCTTCAGCACTTGTGCGCTCGCCTTCTCGGAAAGCTGGACCGAGCCGCGCTAGGCGTCCACCACCGCGACCAGCTCGATTTCGACCATCGCCCCGGGCTGGGCGAGGCGGCTGATCTGCACCGTCGTGCTGGTCGGGCTGGCGACGCCGATGTATCGCATGCGCACATCGCTGTGCTTGGAGAATTCCGCGTAATCGGTGACGAAGGTATTGGTCTTGACCACGTCGGCCCAGGTGGCGCCGGCCGCCTTCAAGCACGCCTCCAAATTCTTGAAGGTCTGCTCCATCTGCGCCCGCATGTCGCCGACGATATTGCCTTCGGCATCGCGGCCCAATTGCCCGGCGACGTAGATCGTCTTAGCCGGGCCGGTCACGGTGACGACATGCGAGTAAGCCGCCTTGCCCTGCTGCATCCGGACGTTCATTCCTGGCGGCTGCATGCGCTCGATCTTGGGCATCGGCGTGCTCCCTCGATAGGTTTTCCCAGCCCGATGCCGTAGCATCGGCTCGCGCTGAAGGGAAGGGGGAGAGGCGACATGGCGTCGTCAAATCCAGTTGCACGGCACTACGGCAGCGGCGGTATCGCCGACCGCGTCCTTGCCGCCGTTCGCGAGGCAAAAGGGGCTGACGCTCCGCTGACCCCAGAAAATCTGGCGCCGTTCGATCATTTCCACGGCCGCGGCATCGTCGCTACCGAGGAGCTCGCGGCGCAGCTGAAGCCTCGGCTCGCCGAACATATTCTCGACATCGGCTCGGGGATCGGCGGCCCGGCGCGCTGGTTCGCCGCGAAATTTGCCTGCCATGTGACCGGGGTCGACCTGACTCCCGAATTCTGCGCCGCGGCCGAGGCGCTCAACGCAATGGCCGGCCTTACCGACCGGGTCACGATCATCGAGGGCAGCGCCCTCGCGCTGCCGGTGCCGGACGCTACCTTTGATGCCGCCTATTCGCAAAACGTGATCATGAACATCGCCGACAAGCAGCTCTTCTACCGCGAGGCTTTCCGCGCGCTGCGTCCGGGTGGCAGGCTGGCGCTGTCGAATTTGTGCGCCGGGCCGGCGGGCGAGCCCTATTTCCCGGTGCCCTGGGCGACGACCCGCGACACCAGCTTTCTGGCGACGCCGGAGGAGATGCAGACGGATTTGCTCGCCGCCGGGTTTGAGATCGCCTCCTTCCGCGATATCACCGAGGCGATGCGGGAGACACAGCGGCGTACCCGCGAGCGGCTGGAGCGGGGTGACATGCCGCGCATCGCCGTCGACATCATCATGGGCGAGCACGCCCGCGAGATGCAGCTCAATTCGATCCGCACAATAGAAGACGACCGTGGGGTAGCGATCGAGGCGCTGGTCACGAAGCCGGCCCCGTAGAGCTGGCAGCGAGCCGAACGGGTGGCCGGCGCAACGCCCAGAACGCGATGCAGCCGGCAACATATGACACGATCGAGCAGATAAAGGCGACCCGGTAGCTGCCTGACAGGTCGAAGACCCAGCCGGCGCCCGACGACCCGATCGCCGCGCCGAGCCCGCTGCCGATCGTAATGACGCCAAGGATCGTGCCGAGCTGCGCGCCAGGGAACAGATCGGCTGTTTTTGCGGTGATCGCCGGGCCGCGGGCGCCCCAGGTCAACCCGAAGAAGCAGGCGTGCAGCCATAAGAGAAGGTGCTGATCGGGGCTGGTAATCAACAATGCTAGGATCACCCCGACGATCGAGATGCCATAGGCCAGAAGCGCCGAGACCTCGCGACCGAGATAATCCGACAAGGTCCCGGTGACGATAATCCCCGGAACCGCCAGAAACGCGCCCATGCCGAGCACCTCGGCGGCGTAGAGCCGATCGAAGCCGATATCGATCGCGAAGGCGAGCTGGTGCAGCGAGACGAAAAAGCTGCCGAGGCCGGTGAACAGGTAGACCGCGAACAACAGCCAGAAATGCGGCGTGCGCATCGCCTCGGCGACGGTCCAGCCGTGGCGCTCAATGGAGTGCTGATCGGTAATACCTGGGGACGGTCGGCCGCTCTCCCGCACGGTCGTCGCCCGCGCCGGATCGCTGCTGCGGAAGAGTGCTGCCAGCGGCAGAATGCACAGCGCCATGAACCCGGCCTGGCAGAGGTAGGTCGAGCGCCAGCCGATTACCGAGATCAACAGCTGCACCATCGGCGCGGATACGCCGCGGGCGATGCCGTTGGCCGATTGTACGATCGAGATAGCCATGCCGCGCCGGCGCACGAAATGGCGCGACAACAGCGGCACGAACACCACGAGCCCGAGGCAATTCGCCCCGATCGTCATGACGACGCCGTAGAGAACGATGATCTGCCACAACGTCGCGACATAGGCGCTGGCGGCAAGGCTCAGCACGAGGATGCCGCCACCAAGCAGCAAAAGCCGGCGCGGCCCCAGCCGGTCGACCAGAAAGCCGACCAGCGGCGAGCTGGCGCCGCCGACCAGTTGCGACACGGAGTAGGCGATCGAGGTTTCCGCCCGGCCCCAGCCGAATTCCTCGATATAGGCCACAAGATACACGGGATAGGAGTGCATCACCGCGGCGCTGATCGTGAACGCGGCGAAGGCGCCGCCGAGCATCAGCCAGGCGTGTTGCGGCCCTTGCTTTGGCGAAGACAGGGCGATTTCGCTCATCGCCGCAGACTGCGCGAATTGGCGCCGCGCGTCACCCGCCGCGGGCGCATTGCTGCCTTCGGTCGCGTCAACTCGGCTTGCAAGAACTGAAACGAGCAACCAATCTCGCTCCAGTTCGATCAGCCGCCAACCAGCGAAATAGGGAGAAACCTGTCGATGACCACCCGCCCACCCGCCGAAATCGGCATGTCGCTCGACGAGGTCGACACGCCCTCGCTGGTGATCGATCTCGACGCGTTCGAGCGCAACCTGCGCCGCCTCGCCGACCGGGTGCAGGGCAGCGGGGTGCGGCTGCGTCCGCACGCCAAGACCCACAAATGCCCGGTCATCGCCCTCAAGCAGATCGAATTGGGTGCGGTCGGGGTGTGCGTGCAGAAGGTCAGCGAAGCGGAGGCGATGGTCTATGGCGGGGTGCGCGACGTCCTGGTCACCAACGAGATCGTCGGGGCGCAAAAGCTGCGCCATCTGATGGCGCTGGCGCACACCGCGCGGATCGGCGTCTGCGTCGACGACCCGTCGCAGGTCGCCGCGCTGGAGGCGGCGGCCGGCGA
>DASYOB010000017.1:0-3993 GCA_036008175.1 Allostellaceae bacterium | reverse complement strand
CAGCGGGTAGGGGCGCTGCTCAAGTCGCTCGACGAAGCCGGCGATCGCGCACTCTTTGGAGGTGCGCTCGTAATAGCCGCCCTTGATCTGGGTTGCCCCACACAGCGCCCGGACAAAAGCCGCCATCAACTCCGGGTCGGGCCGCGGCGGGTTGCGCCAGAAGGCGTCGAGCGAATCTTGGCAGGTAAGCCCCGGAATATCGAAAACAGCGTTGCCCAGCACCTTGACCGGAATGCCGTGATGCATTGCGGTGATGCCGATCGTGCTGTTAACGGTCACGACCCCGGCCGCGTTGCGCAGGAGCTCGTGTGGCGTGCCGCCCTCCAGCACCCGTACACGCTGGGCAATCCCGAATTCTTCGGCAAGCTCCATAACCGTTCGCCGCCATGCGGTGAGCCCAGGATCGAGCGGATGCACGATGCACACGAGCTTGCGGTCGCTGCCGCTGGCGGCGAAGGAGGCGATGACCTTGCGCAGCGAGTCTCGTACCTCGGTAAATGGCGAATGTGCGCGCAGCTGGAAATCCGTCGCGAGCTGAAGCGGAAACAGGAAATACGAGCCCGAGGCGGCTTGCAGCCGGGTCTTCTCGGCAATAATGCCACGCCGGGTGAACAACAGCTTCGCCCGCGAGCGGATCCAGCCGGCATATTCGGCGAATGGATGGAAGATGCCGTGATAGCGGTAGTTCGGGTAAAGCGGGCGCCCGAACACCAAGCCGATGTTGTAGATCACATCGAGCGCCGCCACGAGCGGGAACGGCGCGTGGTAGCGGGGCATCAGATCGGGAACAGGGAACTCCGCCGCCAGCACCCGGATTGCGGCTGGCTGGCGCGGAAACCGTGAATAGGTTGTCATGCCGTCGTATTCGAGCGTGACCCAGTCGGGCCGCACATAGCCGAGATCGGTCGACAGTACGGTAATGCCGCGGGCGCGCGCCTCTTCGGCGGCGACGACATGGTAGGGGCGGCGGTCGCCATGGAGCACAAGGTCGGTAACCTTGTGCTCGTCGAGCGCGCGGGCAATGAACGCTCGCCAATCGTCGAAGCGACCGCGGTAATGCGTAGCCGGCAGCCACCAGAACAACTGATCGCCGAAATGCAGATTGATCCGATGGACGCGATGGCCGCGCGCGATCAGGGCTCGGCCGAGCTGATCGA
Source organism: Allostellaceae bacterium (assembly GCA_036008175.1). Lineage (GTDB taxonomy): Bacteria > Pseudomonadota > Alphaproteobacteria > ATCC43930 > CGMCC-115725 > DATARH01. The sequence continues at coordinate 2,836 of DASYOB010000017.1, read as the reverse complement.
AGAAGTTTGAGATCGGCCCCTGCAGGAACAGCAACGAGCGCGGCGTGCGGGCAGCGGCAGCCTTCCTGTCCTCCGGCCTCACGAACGCTGTCGCAGTATGGGCATCCATCGCGGCGATCTGCCTAGACGGGGTCGAAAGCCGAGATGCCGTCGCGGGCGCGCCAGCGCTGGCGGCCGAGACCGATGGCCTCGAGCAGGTCGACCGATTTCCAGTACAGAATCGGCTTGCGCAAGCCGAGCGCATCTACCGACCACGGGTCGAGTCCAACCCAGGGCAGAAACGGGTTGCGCCGGCCGAACGCCCAGATCTCGACGCGCGTCGTTGGATTGGCGCTCTGGCCTCTCGCATGAAAGCCGAATGTGTCGGCCACGACGAGTGTGTTCGCCGGGACCGAGATGCTGCGCGGCGGCGGCAGCCCGAGATCGGAGAGCGCTTCCGGCGTAATCGCGCGCACCAGCCGCGGCTCCGGCTGATCGTGTTTTTGGTGCCCGCGACGACTGGCAGTGATGGCCATCTGCCGCTCCCATTCCAGACGCCGCGACGTCAGGCGATGCGAGCCCGGCACATAGACAAAGGGCATTGCGCCGGGTTCGACATCGGTCAGGAACAGCCATGCCTTGACCGTGGGATGAAACGTGTCGGTATGCAGATCGCGCTGCGGATCGGGGGCGCCGTCAACCGCGTGGCTCAACACAGTCTGGATGTAGACCATCGGCGCCGCCGCCGAGGAGCCTGCATAGCTGATCAGATTGCGGTATTCCGGCAGATGCAGCAGTCGGCGGGCGGCCGGCACGCGCTTCAGCACTGCCGGGTCTAGTGCTATGTGCCGGGTAACGGTGTCGCCTTCGACCATCTCGCGCGCCGGCGCGCGCAGGCTGTGCACCTGCCCGACAAGCTCGGCAAACAGATCGGGTGGCAGGAAGTCGCGCTTGACGACAAATCCGTCGCGGTCAAAGCGTTGCCGCTCTTCGGCCGGGATCAGCCGGGCGAGGCGCCGGCGGCGAAGCGCGGCGAGACGACAGGCGAGGCCCACTCGCGCGGTGTGCAGGCCGTGCTCGTTAAGCCAGCGGCTCCCGATCACCGGGTTGCGGGCAAAGAACTTCTCTTGGCTGAAAATCTGGGCGAGCCAGAACGGCATCAACAAGGTTCGACGCATGAGCGAATGCATTGCGTCTTTCCCCAACCCGCAACCCCCCACTCGATCCGTCCGGCAAAACCGCGACCGCCCAGCTGGCGGCACGTTTATGCATGTCTTTTACTGGCCGAAGAGCTGCGCAAGCTCTTCTGAAGACGACAGCAACCAGACTCATGCCGCACCTGAGGTTGCGGCCAAATCCAGTACGCTACTCCTTCGACTTCAGCCTATTCGGCCGTCGCCGACGCCATAGACAAGACGGGTTCCCCTCTTCGCCGAAACCGGGATCGCTCTCGGCAACCCCGATTACGCGCCCAGAATGTCGACCGTATCGCCCACGTTGTCCACGATTTTCTTCGGGGATGCGCGATGTTACGTTGGGCTGGACGGGCTCAGATTACCCGTCCCGCGCGCAATTCCGCGAGCTCATCGGAGCCATAGCCGAGTTCGCCGAGAACCGCCTCCGTATTGGCGCCCATCAGGGGCGGCGGCGAATCAATCCTCGGCCCGCCATGGGCGAATCTGAAGGCGGCTAGCGGCACGGCGAAGGGCCCCTCGACCCCCGGCGCGCCGTCATGGTGATGGATCACGCCGCGGGAGCCGACATGCGGATCGTGCAATGCCTCCGCCATCGTCCGCACCCGAGCCGCCGGGACGTGGCGCGCCTGAAGATAAACTTCCCACTCGTCGGCGGTCCGAGTCTTGATGATGTCGGCGAGCACCGCCGCTTCGCGCTCGCGGTCGGCTTCGCGCGCCTCGTTGTCGGTCTTGATCATCTCCGGCAATTCCAGCACCTGCCACAGCCGGCGCTGCTGGCGCAGATTGCTGGCGCCGATCATCAGGAGCGCGTCCTTTGACTGATAGGCGCTATTGGTGGCGAAGGGCTGCTTGTTGCCGTGCGGCCGCGGCTCCCGGCCGTTGCGCAGATAGCCGGTCAGGTGCGAGCTCATCAGGATCATCGCCACATCGAGCATGGCGAGGTCGATTCGCTGACCATGGCCGGTGCGCTCCCGCTGGAACAGTGCGCTCGCGAGCGCGAAGGCGGCCATCGTGCCGGTCGCATAGTCGACTGCCGGGGCGCCGAATTTGATCGGGTTGACCTCCTCGGTGCCGGTCATCGCCATCAGCCCGGAGGTCGCCTGGATCACATGGTCGTATGCGGTCTGCTCCCGGCGCGGGCCATCCTGTCCGAACGCCGATATCGAGCAATAGACGAGCCGGGGGTTGATCGCCGCCAGCGCCTCGTAGCCAAGGCCGAGCGCCTCGAACGCGCCGGGCCGATAGTTCTCGACCAGCACGTCGGCGCGCGCGACGAGGCGGTTCAGCACCTCGCGCCCAGCTTCCTGCTTGAGATCGAGGGTAATCGACCGTTTGTTCGACCCTTGGGTGAGGAACGAGGTGCCCATATGGCTGCGGTTTAGCGCCCGGTCGGTGCCGCCATCGCGGCTCTGGTCGGGCTCGTCGGGGTGTTCGACCTTGATGACGTCTGCCCCGAGTACAGCCAGCTGATAGGCCGCAAAAGGGCCGGCCAGGACATGGGTGATGTCGATGATGCGAATGCCCTCAAAGGGTCTGGTCATGGCGGCCTCCTCGACTGCGGAAAGAGCCATCCTGTCATTGCCGAACCGCGGCTGCCAAGGCGCTCGCTGAGCGAGCCGTGCCGGCGGTAGGGCCGTTGGCTATCGGAACTCAGAGCGTGG
>DASYOB010000016.1:0-37236 GCA_036008175.1 Allostellaceae bacterium | reverse complement strand
GAAGGACGGGTTCTCGGTCGTCGCCCCGACGAGGATCACGGTGCCGTCCTCGACGACCGGCAAGAATGCGTCCTGCTGGGCGCGGTTGAAGCGGTGGATCTCGTCGACAAAGAGCAAGGTGCCGCGGCCGATCTCGCGGCGTTTGCGCGCGGCGTCGAACACCCGGCGCAGGTCGGCGACGCCGGAAAACACAGCCGACAGCGGCTCGAATTCGAGATCGGTGCCGTGCGCCAGCAGGCGCGCGACCGTGGTCTTGCCGCAGCCCGGCGGCCCCCACAGGATCATCGAGGACAGCTGGCGGCTGGCCATCATGCGCCCGATCGGGCCATCGGAGCCCAACAGATGATCCTGCCCGACCACCTCCGCGAGGCTCTTTGGCCGCAGCCGGTCGGCGAGCGGGCGCGGCGCCTGGTTTTCGAAGAGGGTGGTCATCGGCGCGTACTATGTGGAGAGTGATCGTACCTCACACCACTGGCGCGACTGTCCTGGGGCATCGGCGTGATGTTCGCTCTTGGGTTAGTGAGGTCCCACGTTCCCTCTTCGAGTTCATCATTTCGCCAAGCGTGAGTGGCCCTACCCCGCCTTGGCGTTTTCATGCGGCTTCAATCACGATGCCGATGCGCTTGCCGAGCAGGCGAAGCGCCGCATCGACTTGATTGATCCGGCTGTGGTGAAGCGGGTCGCGAAGCCGCCGCACCGTCTTTTCATCCGTGCCGAGCTGCCGCGCCAAAGCAACGTTCGAGACCCCGGCGGCGAGCATGGCGTCGTGCAATGCGAGCTTTGCCGCAACGAGAGGGGGTACATAGGCAATAGGGCGGCCGTCAGCCGGGGAGGGGTGCGGCAGCGGTTCGGCGCGGTCTGTGTAAAAGGAAAGAGCGGTCACCAGCGCATCCTCCGCCATCGTCGCCGCTTCTTTCTGGGTGTCCCCCTGCGTGATCGCCTCCGGCACGTCCGGGAAGGTGGCAGTGAAACCGCCCTCGGGCTGCGGGAGCAACTCATAGGGAAAGGCGTAGCGCATACCGATTTATTCCTCGATCTCCTCGGGCTTTAGCCCGAGTTGTTTCAAAATGCCGTGCAAGGTTCCGATTTTCAGATCGGTCCGATGCCGGCCTACGACCGAGCGTCGGCCGGCGAGTGCGACCTTCGTATGGTTCTTGCCTTCCGATATCTCGAAGTCCAGACCGCGCCTCACCGCGAGCCGACGCAGGCGCCGCAAAAGCTCAGCCGGCTTCATCTACTCGAATGTCGGACAGTTGTGCCCGATTATCAAGCGTGGGCCAGCTTGGTCGGAATGCCGGTGACGGTTTCGGGCGCGCATACCGACGGTGACCCGAAGACCGGATCGAAGGTCGCGCGCAGGACGATGTCGACATCGGTCATGGTTGCGGCGATGCCGAGGGCGGCGAGCGAGGTGACGCCGTGCCCGGAAAGCTCGGGGTCGATGCCGCAGGGGATGATGCCGCGGTAATGGTCGAGATCGGGGTCGATGTTGATCGCCATCCCGTGATAGGTCACCCAGCGCCGCACCCGCACCCCGATCGCGGCGATCTTGGCCTCGCCGATGCCGTGGTCCGCGACCCAGACGCCGACGCGACCCTCGCGGCGCTCGCCGACGACGCCGAAACGCGCCAAGGCGCGGATGCCCCATTCTTCGAGCTGGTGGACATAGCAGCGCACATCGGCGCCCCGCCGCGCGAGGTCGAGCATCACATAGACGACGCGCTGGCCCGGCCCGTGATAGGTGTAATGCCCGCCGCGGCCGGCGCGGTAGACCGGAAAGCGGCCGGGCTCCAGGAGGTCTTCGTCGCGCGCGCTGGTGCCGGCGGTGTAGAGCGGCGGATGCTCGAGCAGCCAGACGAGCTCGGGTGCTGTGCCGGCGCGGATCGCCGCCACCCGGCCCTCCATTTCGGCGACGGCCTCGGCGTAAGGGACCGCCGCCGGGCTCGCGCGCCACTCGATCCGATCCAAGCCGATCGCCGTCCCTGGGCCCATGCTGCTTGATATGGTAGCGCGGATTTGCTAATCACGCCGCCTCGCGAGCGGGATGCGAGACAGTCCCCCTGCCGTGCGGTCGTGGCGGAATTGGTAGACGCGCAGCGTTGAGGTCGCTGTGGGGGAAACTCCGTGGAAGTTCGAGTCTTCTCGACCGCACCAAGCCCGCACGAGCCGATAATCCTTTCGGGAAAGGGACAGTCGCGAGCGCGAACGCCGGTTTGATTTTGGGCTCGCCGGCGCCATTTACCGAGTTCGTTCAGGACAAAGAAGATGAAGATCGTCAATTCGCTCAAATCGCTGAAAAAGCGCGACAAGAATTGCCGCATCGTGCGGCGCAAGGGCCGCGTTTACGTGATCAACAAGACCAACCCGCGCTACAAGGCGCGCCAGGGCTGAGCGCGGCCCCGCCAACGGCCGGCGGACCGACCGCATGAAGATGCCGAGGCCCGATGCCGCGGTGTTGCAGCGGCGCAGCGAAATCGTCGAGGCGCTGCGGCGGATCGTGCCGGGAGAGGGTGTCATCGCGTCTGAGGTGGAGCGGCGCGCCTATGAGAGCGACGGGCTGACCGCCTACCGTCAATTGCCGATGGTTGTGGTGTTGCCGTCGCGGGTCGAGGAAGTCGCGGCGGTATTGCGCTATTGCAAGGATATCGGCGTCAAGATCGTGCCGCGCGGCGCCGGGACGTCATTGTCGGGCGGCGCCTTGCCGCTCGCCGACGGCGTCTTGCTCGGCATGGCCAAGTTCAACCGCATTCTCGAAATCGACTACGACAATCGCTGCGTCGTCGCCCAGCCCGGCGTCACCAACTTGGCATTGACCCAGGCGGTCGAGCAGGCCGGCTTTTATTATGCGCCCGACCCGTCGAGCCAGATCGCCTGCACGATCGGCGGCAATGTCGCCGAGAATTCGGGCGGGGTGCATTGCCTCAAATACGGGCTCACGACCAACAACATCCTCGGCATCAAGATGGTGACGATTGAAGGCGAGGTGATTCGCCTCGGCGGCAAGCATTTCGACGCCGAGGGCTACGATCTGTTGGGGGTGATGACCGGGTCCGAGGGGCTGCTCGGCGTCGTCACGGAGGTGACGGTGCGGATATTGCCCAAGCCGACAGCGGCGCGCGCCTTGCTGATCGGCTTTGCCAGCGCCGAGGATGCCGGCGAGTGCGTCGCCGCGGTGATCGGCGGCGGGATCATCCCGAGCGGCATGGAGATGATGGACCGGCCGGCGATCCACGCCGCCGAGGCCTTTGTGCGGGTCGGCTATCCGCTCGATGTCGAGGCGTTGCTGATCGTCGAACTCGACGGGCCGCCGGCTGAGATCGACCATCTGATCGCCAAGGTCGAGGCGATCGCCCGCGATCACCGGGCGACGACGATCCGAATCAGCGGCGACGATGCCGAGCGGCTGGCGTTCTGGTCGGGGAGGAAGGCGGCGTTCCCCGCGGTCGGCCGGATTTCGCCCGATTATTATTGCATGGACGGGACGATCCCGCGCGGCCGGCTGGCAGAGGTGCTGAGCCGCATGCGCGGATTGTCGGAGCAATACGGGCTCGGCGTCGCCAACGTGTTTCACGCCGGCGACGGCAACCTCCACCCGCTGATCCTGTACGACGCCAACAAGCAGGGCGAGATCGAACGCGCCGAGGCGTTCGGGTCCGAAATCCTGCGGCTGTGCGTCGAAGTCGGCGGCGTCTTGACCGGGGAGCACGGCGTCGGCGTCGAAAAGCGCGATTTGATGGGGACGATGTTCAACGAGAGCGACCTCGCGCATCAGCAGCGGGTCAAATGCGCGTTCGACCCCGACGGTTTGCTGAACCCCGGCAAGGTCTTTCCGCAGCTCCATCGCTGCGCCGAACTCGGCCGCTTGCACGTCCGCGCCGGCCGCCTGCCCTTCCCCGACCTGCCGCGATTCTGAGCGGTAGGGTTGTCGCGCACAGTGAAGATAAAGCATCGTGTCAAACTAATGGAAGCGACCGACATTTATTTGGTTCCATATCACTCGTACGAGCCGGATCACCGGTTCAGTTTGGCTTCCGGTCGTTTTGCAGAAGTCGAAAGAGCAATTGCCGCTCGGGAATGGCCGTATGATAACGGGGATGATCCTTCGTTCTTCGCATTACGCCACGATGACGGGTTATTGACCTGGGGTGTTTGTCGTCGAGACGTGAGAACCAAAATTCGAGAGGGAAGCATCTGTGTATTTGTCGCGTTCACGAAGGACGGGGAACTGATTCGATATCGAATGAGCGCCGTTGCAACCGTCGCGGAGAAGCTGGATCGGCGACAGATTTTTGTCGACAGGCGGTTTCAGGGCAAAACATACATAAACATTTTGATTAGACCCGGCATCGATGGCTGGAAATACGATGAGAACGACCGTCACGAAGACCACCGGCACAGCGATTGGCTGTGGCGGATGTCAGACCATATGAATATGAACAAGAAACAATTTGCAGACAGATACGCGGAGATCTACAAGGTTGAATGTTTCTCAGATCCAGGAATGATGATCGCGAGAAACTATGTCTTGTTTTCCGAAGAAACGGATAAGACTTACATATCGTGCCAACCGCCGCTTGTGGCGATAGCCGAAAACGGCGAGCATGAACGATGGGTATCGGCCGATTTGAGAACGTTGACCGTGGACACCGCGGCTGAACTGCATCATATGCATCGCAATTTTCTTCGCAGCAAAGGACGCGGTTACACGCATAGACAACTTACATTTAAGCTGCCGCCGAACCGAGCCATTGAATGGCGGCAATCGCTCATCTCTGCTTTACGTCGGTCATGAGCTTCGAGCTTTTGGCCTCATAATGTCTCAAAGTCTCGCGCCGATGTGGGGGGATTGACGCGGCGTCGGGCGCTATCGCGAGAAAAGGCTGTCGCGAGATTGCGCCGTCGCGCCCACAATCACATCGGGGCGCGACTCGCTTGGCGCGCCATCGCATTTCGACCTGCCGCGGTTCTAGTCCCGCGGCGGATATTCCGCATATTGCGGCAGATCGTCGGTGATCTCGAACCACGGCGCCTTGCTGCCGACAAAGACATGGCAGGCGGGCGGGATGTGGGGATCGTCGAGGATGGCCAACGGAATTCCGTATTCGGACAGAGTTCGGGGAAATTCGGCGGCTTTGTTCCAGTTCGGCCCCGCCCGGTTGAGGATCGGCGAGCCGCATTCGCCGCAGAAGCCGCGCAGGAAACCGCTCGGGCCTTCGTAGTATTTGACCAGCTGCTCGCCGTCGACCCAGCGGAAGTCTTCGATCCTCACGCGAACCCGGCTGCGGAAGGCCGCGCCGTGCTGCTTGCGGCATTGCGAGCAGTGGCAATTGAGCGGGCCTGACAGCGGACCGGCAATCTCGAACTTCACGCCGCCGCACTGGCAGCTTCCCCGGATCGTGGGCATCGCGACACCTCCTCTTGGCACGTTCCGCCATAAGGCGTTAAGTCCCATTGTGACTCGTTCCACCCCGACCTCGATCGACGAATTACGCGCGGCAATCGGTGATGCTCTTGCCGCCGAGGAGCCTATGGAAGTGATCGCGGGCGGGTCGAAGCGCGGTCTCGGGCGGCCGATGCAGACGCCGCGCACGCTCGATCTGTCGGGGATCGCCGGCATTCGCAGCTACCAGCCGAACGAGCTGGTGCTGACCGCCGGCGCGGCGACCCCGCTCGACGAGATTGCAGAGGCGCTGGCGGAAGCCCGCCAGATGCTGGCTTTCGAGCCGCCGGACTGGCGCAAGCTGCTAAGTACGGCGGATTCTCGGCCGACCCTGGGCGGCGCGCTCGCCTGCAACCTTTCCGGGCCGCGGCGGATCAAGGCGGGGGCGGCGCGCGACCATCTGCTCGGCTTTCGCGCGGTTAGCGGGCGCGGCGAAATCTTCAAATCGGGCGGGCGGGTCGTCAAAAACGTCACCGGCTACGATCTTTCGAAGCTGATGGTCGGTTCCTACGGCACGCTCGCAGCACTCGAAGAGGTGACGGTCAAGGTATTGCCGCGGCCCGAACGCATCGCCACCGTGGTGCTGTGCGGGCTCGATCCCGCCGCAGCCGTGCGGGCGATGCGCCATGCGCTCGCTTCGGCGCACGATGTTTCCGCGGCAGCCTATTTGCCGGCGGGGTCGGTCCCGGCGCCGATGGCGATGGTCGGGATCGCGGCATTGCGCCTCGAAGGGCCGGAACCGTCGGTTGCTTATCGCCGCGGCCGGCTGCTCGCGGAACTCGGCGCCGATTGCGAGTCCGCGGTGCTCGACGGCGCTGCCTCCGTCGCCTTTTGGCGCGCGGTCCGCGATGCCGAACCCTTTGCGGCGCCGGCTGACCGCGCCGTGTGGCGGGTGTCGGCAGCACCATCGCGCGGCGCCGAAATCGGCGAAGCGATCGCCCGGCACCTCGATGCGCTCTGGTATCTCGATTGGGGCGGCGGGCTCGTGTGGGTGGCGGTCAGCGGCGCCGAAGACGGCGGTGCGGCGCTGATCAGGGCGGCGATCCGCGGCGCGGACGGGCATGGCACCGGGCACGCGACCTTGATCAGGGGTGCCGCGGCATTGCGCCGCGCGGTGCCGGTGTTCGAGCCGCAGCCGCCGGCGCTCGCCGCCCTCGCCGCCCGCGTCAAGGACAGCTTCGACCCGCGTCATATCCTGAACCCCGGCCGCATGGTCGAGCGGAGCTGAACAACCGATCCAAGATGTCATACCAACCATCGGCAGCCTTTTCGTCGTTCCCGCGCAAGCCGGAATCCAGGGTGGCAAGGGCCGCAACAATCACCATGGACCCCCGCTTTCGCGGAGGCGACGATAGTCCAATGGAAGCAGCTGCATCATTCCAAGCTGGGCTGTGAACGGTGCGCACCGATTTCACCGAAGAGCAGCTCGCCGACCCCGACACGGCGCAATCCGAAAAGATTTTGCGAAATTGTACCCATTGCGGGTTCTGCACCGCGACCTGCCCGACCTACCTGCTGCTCGGCGACGAGCTCGACAGCCCGCGCGGCCGCATCTACCTGATCAAGGACATGCTGGCGTCAGGCGAGGCGCCGAGCGCCGACACGGTCAAGCACATCGACCGCTGCCTGTCGTGCCTCGCCTGCATGACGACCTGCCCGTCGGGGGTCAACTATATGCACCTCGTCGACCACGGCCGGCGCTCGATCGAGGAGAGATACCGCCGGCCCTGGGCCGACCGGGCGTTGCGGCGGATGCTCGGCGCGGTGCTGACCCGGCCCCGGCTGTTCCGCCTGGCATTGCGCGGCGCCGGGCTCGCCCGGCCGTTCGCGCGGTTTATGCCGAGCCCCCTCGCCCCGATGCTGGCGCTGATGCCGCGAACGGTGCCCCGCGCTTCCCCGACCGACCGTCGGCGCGTGTTTCCGGCCGAGGGGGTTAGGCGGATGCGCGTCGCGTTGCTGCCCGGCTGCGCCCAGCGGGTGCTGGCACCGGAGATCAACGAAGCCACAATCCGGCTGCTGACGCGTCACGGCTGCGAGGTCGTCCGCGCACCGGGCAGCGGCTGCTGCGGCTCGCTGGTGCATCATCTCGGGCAAAAAGCCGCCGCCCTCACCCTTGCCCGCGCCAGTATCGACGCGTGGGAGCGCGAGCGGACGGCCGGCGGGCTTGATGCGATCGCGATCAACGCATCGGGCTGCGGCACCACGGTCAAGGATTACGGCTTCATGCTGCGCGAGGACCCGGCCTATGCCGACAAGGCGGCGCGGATCGCGAGCCTCGCGCGCGATGTCAGCGAAATCGTCGAACAGCTGGGGCTGCAAACGCCCGCGGCCGAAAGCCCTGGCCGCGGCCTGTGCGTCGCCTATCACTCGGCGTGCTCGATGCAGCACGGCCAGCGCCTTCATGGCGGGCCAAAGGCATTGCTGACCCAGGCCGGGTTCGAGACCGTCGAGGTGCCGGAGGGGCATCTGTGCTGCGGCTCGGCCGGAACCTACAATCTGCTGCAACCGGAGATCGCCCAGAGGTTACGCGACCGCAAGCTCGCCAATATCGCCACGACCAATCCCGATCTCGTCGCCACCGGCAATATCGGCTGCATCACCCAGCTCGCGCCCGGTTGCGACGCGCCCGTCTTGCATACGGTCGAGCTTCTCGACTGGGCCACCGGCGGGCCGCGGCCGCCGGCATTGCGCGCCGGCTATCCGGCGCGGGGGCGAGCGAGGACCGGGATCAGCAGCGTCAGTCCGAGTGCCGCCGCGCCGATCACGGTCGGGGCGACCCAGCCAGCATCCCCCATCGCCAGCCGCTCGCCGGCAGTGCCGAGATCGACGCAGGCGATCGTCATCGGCAATTGGCCGACAAGGGAACCAAACGCATAGGCGCCGAGCGGCAGCGGCGTCAGACCGAGCCCATAATTGCCGAGGCTGTGCGGGATGACCGGGATCAGCCGCAACAGCGCAACAGCGCGCCAGCCGCCGCGCTGGACCCGATCGAGAATCGGCCGAAAGCGAGCGCGCGCGTGCAGGTCGATCAGACCGGAATTGACGTAGCGGGCGAGGCAAAACCCGACGACCGCGCCGAGAACGCTGCCGATTGCCGCCCAGACGATGCCCCACCCGATGCCGAACAGCAGCCCGGCGGCGATCGCCAGCACGGTGCGCGGCACGAACAGCAGGCTGGCGACGATATGCACGCCGAGAAATACCAGCGGGGTGGCGGGATATCCGGCGATTGCGGCGCCGATCGCGATCGGGTCGAAGGCGGCGCGCCAGCGCCAGGCGGCGGCGACCCCCGCCGTCAGCACAACCAGCACGGTCAGCCGCGCAACGCGACGCCAGCCGGCAAACGGCGCGACCGCCGCCGCCGCTTCTTTGTTGATTGCGGTCACGGCACGCCGGAGAGCCGGGACGCCTGCCGCGTCTCGAACGCCCGGCCGGGCGCCGCTGCCTCGGCGACCAGATCGGGGCGGGCGCTTCGACGCTGCAGCCACCACACCCCGAAGAGGTCGACAATCCCGACGCCGAGGCGGTCGAAAACGCCGTATTTCGACGCACCGCCCTGGCGCGGCCGGTGATTGACCGGGACCGAGCGCACCGTACCGCCGGCGCGCAGCACCAGCGCCGGCAGAAACCGGTGCATGTGGTCAAACGCCGGCAGATCGAGAAAGAGAGCGCGCGGAAAGAGCTTCAACCCGCACCCCGTATCCGGGGTGGCGTCGCCGAGCAGCCGCGCCCGCACCCGGTTGGCGACGCGCGAGGCCATGCGTTTCGACCAGCTGTCCTGGCGCTTCTGACGGTAACCGGCGACCAGCAGCGGCGGGCTCGACGGCGAAGTGCCGGCAAGGCGCCACAATCGCGGGATGTCGGCCGGATCGTTTTGCCCGTCGCCGTCGAGCGTCGCGATCCAGATACCGCGCGCCGCCTTGACCCCGGTCAGCACTGCGGCGCTTTGCCCGCAGCTGCGCGCGTGACGCAGCAGCCGCAAATGCGGAGTGCCTAGCGCGAGCCGCATGATTTCGGCCACGGTTCCGTCGCTGCTGCCGTCGTCGACATAGACGATCTCGTATGCCGTCAGGCCATCGAGCGCCGTGGTGATTTCCGCCACCAGCGGCGCGATGTTCTCGGCCTCGTCGCGGACCGGAATGACAATCGAGAGATCCATAAACCCGTGACTTGGCCCTCGGCTCGCCGCGAGCTGCGGCAAAGCCGACCGATTGACGTATCGCCTTTGGTGATAGGCGGGCGATGTAGCATGTTTCCCCAACAGCGACAAATCGCCTGCCGGGAGAGAATGTTGCCTGACGAACTTGACGCCTTAGCGCGAGCCCCGAGCCTGAAGGCCGACCAGCCTTCGCCGCCGGCGGCCCACGCCTTGCCGGGATGGCGGGTCGGCGCGACGCGGTTCGGGCTCATTCGCATGTCATTGCTCGCCCTCGTCGTCGGCATGGTCACCGGGCTCGGCGCCTTTGCTTTCCGCGAGCTGATCGGCCTGGTCCACAATTTGCTGTTTTTGCGCAGTTTGTCGTTTGCTTACGATTCGAGCCTGTTCACGCCGATCAACCCGTGGGGGCCGCTGGTCATTTTCGTGCCGGTGGTGGGCGCGATCGGCGTCACCTTTATCGTCTCGAAATTCGCACCCGAGGCCAAGGGACACGGCGTCCCCGAGGTCATGGACGCGATCTATTACGGCGGCGGTGTCATCCGGCCGGTGGTCGCGGTCGCCAAATCGCTCGCTTCGGCATTGGCCATCGGCAGCGGCGCCGCGGTCGGGCGCGAGGGGCCCATCATCCAGATCGGCTCGGCGCTCGGTTCGACCTTGGGTCAGCTGATCGCGATGAGCCCAGGCCAGCGCATCACCCTGGTCGCGGCCGGCGCCGGCGCGGGCATCGCCGCGACCTTCAATACGCCGATCGGCGGGGTGCTGTTTGCGATCGAGCTGATGCTGCCCGAGGTCAGCGTCAACACCTTCTTGCCGGTTGCGGTGGCGACCGGGACGGCAACTTTCATCGGCCGACTGTTTTTTGGCCCGCAGCCGGCGTTTCACGTGCCGACGATCGTGCCGCTGCCGGCCGAGCCCGCCGCCGGGGCGCTGGTCTTGGCGCTCTACGTCGTGCTCGGCGCATTGTGCGGAGTGGCGGCAGCCGGTTTTATCCGCGGGCTGCACCTCGTCGAGGATCTGTTCGAGCGTATCCCGCGACCCTACCTGCGCCACTGTCTCGGCATGCTGCTGGTCGGCATTCTGATCTACGCCCTTTATGCGAAATTCGGGCACTACTTTGTCGAGGGCGTCGGCTACGCCACGATCCAGGCGATCCTGACCGGCCATCTGACTTTTGTCGCACTGCTGGCGCTGCTGTTCGCGGCGAAGCTCGCGGCGACTTCGGTCAGCCTCGGCTCGGGCTCGTCGGGCGGGATCTTTTCACCGTCGCTGTTTATGGGCGCGACCCTGGGGGCGGCTTTTGCCGCGCTGGTGTCGGCGATCGTGCCGGGAAGCCCGGTGAACCTGCCGGCCTTTGCGATGGTCGGCATGGGCGCGATGGTCGGCGGCGGCACCGGCGCGGCGATGACCGCGGTGACGATGATCTTCGAGATGACCCGCGACTACGACATCGTATTGCCGATGATCCTCGCGGTCGCGGTGGCGCTCGGAGTCCGCCGCCTCTTGTCGCGCGAAAACATCTACACGCTAAAGCTGGTCCGCCGCGGACACGCCATCCCAAAAGCGCTCCAGGCCAACATGTTTCTGGTCCGCAAGGCCAAGGAGGTCATGGAGCGGGATTTTCTGATCGTCCCCGCCGATCTCGGCCTGAATGCGTTTTTGCGCCGGTCCGATCACCCCACCGGCATGCGCCACATCGTCGTCACCAAGGGCGACCGCATCTTTGGCGTCGTCCGCATCAACACCGCATTGAGGCCCGGCGTCGCCGAGGCCGGCGCCGACATCGCTTTTGGCGATGTCGCGACCCGCGATTTCACGCTGAGCAGGGAAGACGACGTCGCCTTTGACGTGATCACCCGGATGTGGCGCCGGCACGCCGTCATGGCGATCGTCGTGCGCAGCGACGGCCGCCATTTCCGCCTGCCCCGGCCGGGCGACGTCCTGGGTGTCATTACCAAGGAGCATGTCGCCGATGCGGTAGCGGGCAGTATCCAAGTCTATCCGCGATAGATTGCGCACGCCGCGCGGCGTGCGATGGAACTTCGGCCGCCGCCGCGGCATTTAGAATAAAGAATGAACAAGCGTAAGACAGACGAACTGGCGGCGATCCTCGTTAACCAATACGGCTCCTGGGCGCTCGACCATGCCAAAGAGCGGCGAGCGCAGCACGCGCACGCTCGGCGGTCGGAAGCCTTTCGGGTATGGAATTCGATCGCGGCGGCGACGGCGCGGCTGTTGCGCGCCCAAGGCCGCACGAGAAATCCCGCCCAGTAAACGGCGGATCAGCGGTCGACCCAGGCGATGCGCAACACGTTGGTGGCGCCGGGCGTGCCGAACGGAACCCCGGCGGTGACGACGATGCGCTGGCCGGGTTCGGCGATCCCCTCGCGATGGGCGATGCGCGCGGCTTTTTGCACCATGTCGGTGAAGTTCTTGACGTCGCTCGACTGCACGCAATGCGCGCCCCACAGAACCGCGAGCCGGCGTGCCGTCGCCAGTTTCGCGGTCAGCACCAGGATCGGCGCCGCCGGGCGCTCGCGAGCGGCGCGCAGCGCGGTGGCCCCCGAAGTCGTGTAGGACACGATCGCGGCGGCGCCGAGCACGCCCGCGACCTGGCACGCCGCGGCGCTGATCGCGTCGGGTGCGGTGTGTTCGTGCTCGACCCGCGTCCCCTCGAGCATCGTGCGATAAAGCGGGTCCTGCTGCACCCGGCAGGCGATGCGGTCCATCATCACCACCGCTTCGACCGGATAGCGGCCGGCCGCGGTCTCGGCCGAAAGCATCACCGCGTCGGCGCCGTCATAGACCGCGGTCGCGACATCTGATGCCTCGGCGCGGGTCGGGGTCGGCGAGAGGATCATCGATTCGAGCATCTGGGTGGCGACGACGACCGGCTTGCCGGCGAGACGACAGGCATGCACCACCTGCTTTTGCACGATCGGCACGTCTTCGGGCGGCATTTCGACGCCGAGGTCGCCGCGCGCGACCATCAGCGCGTCGGCCTGCTCGATGATCTCGGGCAGGCACTGGATCGCCGCCGGCTTTTCGAGCTTGACCATGACCCCGGCGCGGCCGGCGACGAGCTTGCGGCCTTCGGCCACGTCATCCGGCCGCTGGACAAAGGACAGCGCAATCCAGTCGGCGCCATGGTCGAGGGCAAAGGCGAGGTCGGCCCGGTCCTTTTCGGTGATCGCCGACAATGGCAGCACGGCGTTCGGCACGTTGACGCCCTTGCGGTCGGACAGGGTTCCGCCGACCCGGCACAATGTCTCGGCGTATTCGGCGCAGCAGGTTTCGGTCTCGAGCCGCACCTTGCCGTCGTCGAGCAGCAATTCGGTGCCGGGCTCCAGCGCCTCGAAAATCTCGGGATGCGGCAGCGGGGCACGGGTCTCGTCGCCGGGGCTGCGATCGAGGTCGAGCCGAAAGCGGTCGCCGGCGGCGAGTTGGATCGGACCTTTGGCGAAGGTGCCGAGGCGCAGCTTTGGCCCTTGCAGATCGGCCAGGATGCCGATCGGCCGGCCGGTCGCCTGTTCGATCTCCCGGATCGCTGCGAAGCGGGCCAGGTGATCCTGATGCGTGCCGTGGCTGAAGTTGAGCCGGAATACGTCGACGCCGGCGTCGAACAGGGCGCGGATCTGTTCCGGCGTCGAACTCGACGGGCCAAGAGTCGCGACGATCTTTGCGCTGCGCCGGCGCCGCATCTCTATCTCCCCCGGCATCTTCTCAGGCGGTAACCAGGATCGCCCGGAAATCGTTGACGTTGGTCAAAGTCGGGCCGGTCACGACAAGGTCGCCGAGCGCCGCGAAAAAGCCGTAGCCATCATTGTCGGCGAGCGCCGCCGCCGGTCGGATCCCGCTCGCCGCGGCCCGCGCGATGCTGTCGGGATAGGCTATCGCGCCCGCATTGTCCTCGGTTCCGTCGATGCCGTCGGTGTCGCAGGCAAGCGCCGCGATGCCGTCGGCGCCGTCTAGCGCCACCGTCAGCGCCAGCAGGAATTCGACATTGCGCCCGCCGCGGCCCGTGCCCCTGACGGTAACCGTCGTCTCGCCTCCCGACAGCAGCACGGCCGGCGGCCGGACCGCCCGGTTGCCGACGCGAAACTCACCGGCGCGCAATTGCCGCGCGATCGCCGCGTGCACCAGCGCGACATCGCGCGCTTCGCCCTCGATCCGGTCACTGAGCACGATCGGCGTGACCTTCCGCCGCAGCGCCTCGGCGGCCGCCGCCTTCAGCGAGTCTTGCGGGCTGGCGATCAACTCGAACCGTGCGCGCCGGAATATCGGGTCGCCGGGTTTTGGCGTTTCCTCGGCCGCGGCCGCCAGGTGCTCGACAACCCCCACGGGTTCGTCGATGCGGTATTTCGCGAGCACCCCCCGCGCATCGGCAAACGTCGTCGCGTCGGGCACCGTCGGGCCCGAGGCGATCACCGCCGGGTCGTCGCCGGGTACGTCGGAAATCGCCAAGGTGACGATGCCGGCCGGCGCCGCCGCGGCGGCAAGACGACCACCCTTGATCGCCGAGAGGTGTTTGCGCACCGTGTTGATCTCGCCGATCGTCGCACCGCAGCGCAGCAATGCCCGCGTCACCGCTTGCTTGTCGGCGAGGGTCAATCCCGGGGCTGGCAATGTTAGCAGCGCCGAACCGCCGCCCGAGGCGAGAAACACGAGCTGGTCGTCGGGTCCGAGGCTCCGCGCCAGGTCGAGGATCCGCCGCGCCGCGCGCTCTCCGGCGTCGTCCGGCACCGGGTGGCTCGCTTCGAGGATCTCGACCCGCTCGCAGGGTAAGGCGTGACCGTAGCGGGTCAGCACGACGCCTTCGAGCGGACCCCGCCACATTTTCTCGAACGCGTGCGCCATCGCCGCCGCGGCCTTGCCGGCGCCGGCGAGCACCGTCCGGCCGGAGACGGCGGGCGGAATATGTCCGGCGAGCGTGCGCGACGGGTCGGCCGCGGCCAACGCCGCGGCAAACATGGCCTTTAGGAATTCGCCCGGCGGCGATTGATCGCGCGGCGCCACGTCACTCTTCGGTCTTGCCAAGCCCGACGGCATTTCATATCGAGCGCCGGGGAAAGGCCAGCATTAGATCGCCGTTGCCGGCGAGGGGGGCGCAGTCATCAGCGTGGGTCGGGAAAAGCGCATCGTCAGCTTGTCTTGCCGCCGGGGGGCGATGCGGGCGGCGTTGTTGGCGTGGCTGCTGATCACAGCACCGCCGAGCCGGGCCGATTCGACGCCGCCGTCACCACCGCCATCGGCATCGACGCCGTTTTCGGAGATCTTCGCCCAGCTTGCCGCCCGGCTGGTCGAGGTCGTGGTCAACATTTCGACGACCGAGGCCAACACCCCACCCGCGACCAAGGGCGCGACCGAGGGCCAGCCGAACCCGGGATCGCAGCTCAACGAATTTTTCCAGGATTTCTTTGGCGACCGCGGCGCGCCTGGCGGGCCCAACGGCCTGGCGCCGCCGATCGCCTCGCTCGGATCGGGATTTATCATCGACCCGTCCGGGCTGATCGTCACCAACAACCACGTTATCGCCAACGCCGAGCAGATCAGCGTCACCCTGTCGGACA
Source organism: Allostellaceae bacterium (assembly GCA_036008175.1). Classification (GTDB taxonomy): domain Bacteria; phylum Pseudomonadota; class Alphaproteobacteria; order ATCC43930; family CGMCC-115725; genus DATARH01. The sequence goes on along the minus strand of DASYOB010000016.1, from coordinate 22,070 downwards.
ACACGACATTGGAGGCGCATGTCGTCGGCCGCGACCCGGTCAGCGACCTCGCCTTGCTGAAAGTCGACGCCAAGACGCCGCTGCTGGCGGCGCGATGGGGCGATTCGGCCAAAACCAGGGTCGGCGACTGGGTATTGGCGATCGGCAACCCGTTCGGCCTCGGCGGAACGGTGACCTCGGGGATCATTTCGGCGACGGCGCGCGACATCCATGCCGGGCCTTACGACGATTTCCTGCAAACCGACGCGTCGATCAACCGCGGCAACTCGGGCGGGCCGATGTTCAATTTGAACGGCGACGTGATCGGCATCAACACTGCGATCTTCTCGCCCTCGGGCGGGTCGATCGGTATCGGCTTTGCGATACCGTCCGCCTCGGCGCGCCCGATCATCGACCAGCTCAAAGCGACCGGCAAGGTCGAACGCGGCTGGATCGGCGCCCACATCCAGCCGGTGACCGACGACATGGCCGAGGCGATCGGGCTCGACAAAGGCCGTGGCGCGATGATCGCCTCGATCGATCCGGCAAGCCCGGCGGCGGCGGCAAAACTGCAGCCGGGCGACGTGATCCTGTCCTACGACGGCAAGCCCGTCGACCGCAGCCGCCAGTTGCCCCGGCTGGTCGCCGACTCGCCCCCCGACAAGGCCGTCAAACTGTCGATCTGGCGCGACGGCAAAGCGCGCGCGGTCGATCTCAAAGTCGCGGCGCTCGACCCCAACCGCCCGCCCCCGCCGCCGCCGGCGGAGCCGGAAAAGCCGAAACCGCCGCCGACGGTCGATGCGCTCGGCCTCAAGCTCGCCAGGCTGAGCGGCGATCTACGCAAGCAGTTCTCGTTGCCCGAGACGGCAAAAGGGGTCGTCATCGTCGACGTCCCGGCAAACAGCGCGGCCGCCAGCCAAGGATTGCGGCCGGGCGACCTGCTCGTCGCCGTCGGCGCGGGCGCGGTCACTGCGCCCGACGAGGTTCAGCAGAAGGCCGCCGCCGCACAAAAGACCGCGCGCAAAAATCTGCTGGTCCGGGTCGAGCGCGACGGCACCACCCGCTTTGTCGCCCTCCCCGCCGAGGGCGGCTAGACAAGCCGCGCCTACTCCGCCGCGGCCAATGCGGGAGCAGGCGCCGGGCTGCGCAACCGCGTGAGGAGGTCGGCTTCCTTCGCCTTGGCGCGGGCGAGGTTCGCATCCTTGATGTGGCCAAAACCGCGGATCTCCAGCGGCAACAACGCAAGCTCGACCGCGACGGCGTGGTTGGCGGGTGTCAGGCAGCCGACGATCTCGTCGATCACCGCTTCGTAGTCGGCGATCAGCCGGCGTTCGGCGCGGCGCTCCTCGCTGCGCGCGAAAACGTCGAAACGGGTGCCGCGCAACCGCTTCAGCTTGGCCAACAATCGGAACACCGTCAGCATCCACGGCCCGAATTCCCGCTTGCGCAAATGCCCGGTCCGCGGGTCGCGGTCGCCAAGGATCGGCGGGGCGAGGTGAAAGCGCACCTCGTACGGGCCTTCGAATTGGTCGGCGACGCGCTTCAGAAAATCGCTCTGCGCGTAGAGCCGGGCGACCTCGTATTCGTCCTTGTACGCCATCAGCTTGAACAGGCCGCGGGCGACCGCTTCGCTCAGCGCCGTGCTCACCGAACTGCCGGAAAGACAGGCCGCCTCGGCGTCGCGCACGCGCCGTACCTGCACCGCATAGCGCCCGGCATAGGCGCTGTCCTGGTAATCGGTCAAAAACGCGATCCGGCGGTCGATGACTTGTTCGAGCGATTCGGAGAGCCGGTGGCTCGCCGGGAGGGAAGCGGCCGGCGTCGCCCGGGCTTCGACCAGCGCCGGGTCTTCGGCGGCGCGCCGGCCCCAGCAGAAGGCGTTGCGGTTGAACTCGACGGCGACCGCGTTCAATTCGATCGCACGCTCGATCGCCTCGGCCGACAACGGCACCAGCCCGCGCTGATAGGCATAGCCGAGCATGAACAGATTGCTGGCGATCGAATCGCCGAACAATCCGGTCGCGAGCCGGGTCGCATCGAGGAACTCGGCGCTGTCGGGTCCGGTCGCCTCGGCGATGCTGCGTTCCATGGCACCCGTCGGGAACACCAGATCGGGGTTGCGGGTGAAGTCGCCGGTGATGGTTTCGTGGCTGTTGATGATCGCCCGGCTGTGACCCGGCTCGAGCTTTGAGAGCGCGTCGGCGCTGGCGGACACGACGAGATCGCAGCCCAACAGCAAGCGGGCGTTGCCGGCGGCAATCCGCACCGCATGGATCTGGTCGGGCCGTTCGGCGATTCGCACATGGCTGTAGACGGCACCGCCCTTTTGCGCGAGGCCGGTCATGTCGAGGACGGTGCAGCCCTTGCCCTCGAGATGCGCCGCCATGCCGAGCAACGCGCCGATCGTAACGACGCCGGTCCCGCCGACGCCGGTCACGAGAATGCCGTAAGGCTGGTCGAGAGCGGGATGCGCCGGCTCGGGCAGAGCCGGCAGGCCGGCTTCGCCGAGATCGCCCGCCGGGCGCTTTTTGAGGCCGCCGCCATGGACGGTCACAAAGCTCGGGCAAAAGCCCTCGACGCAGGAGTAATCCTTGTTGCAGCTCGATTGGTCGATCGCCCGCTTGCGGCCGAATTCGGTTTCGACCGGCACCACCGAGACGCAATTCGAGGTCTTCGAGCAATCGCCGCAGCCCTCGCAAACCAGATCGTTGATAAAGACGCGCTTGGCCGGGTCGGGGAAACGGCCGCGCTTGCGGCGGCGGCGCTTTTCGGCGGCGCAGGTCTGGTCGTAGACCATCGCGGTGACGCCCGGGATGTCGCGCAATTCGCGCTGCACGGCGTCGAGGTCGTCACGATGGCGGACGGCGGTACCGGCCGCGAAATCGACCGTGGACGGGTATTTGTCGGGCTCGTCGGTGACGACGACGATGCGCTCGACCCCTTCGGCGGCGAGTTGCCGGGTCAGCCTCGGAACCGTCAGGCCGCCGTCGATCGGCTGGCCGCCGGTCATCGCCACCGCGTCGTTGAACGGCAGCTTGTAGGTGATGTTGACCTTGGCGGCGACCGCGGCGCGGATCGCCAATATCCCCGAATGGGTATAGGTGCCGTCGCCGAGATTGGCGAAGACATGCGGCGTTTCGGTAAACGGCGCCTGGCCGATCCACGGCACCCCCTCGCCGCCCATCTGGGTAAAGGTCGCGGTCGACCGGTCCATGAACTGCGCCAAGTAATGGCAGCCGATGCCAGCCAATGCGCGGCTGCCCTCGGGCACCGTGGTCGAAGTGTTGTGCGGGCAGCCCGAGCAGAAATAGGGCGTGCGGGCGAACGGCACGACGTTGCCGCCGAGCTGGCGCTCCTTGGCCTCGAGAAAAGCGAGCCGCTCGGCGATGCGCGGCGAGGTGTAAAAGCGGGCGATGCGCTGGGCGATCACCCGGGCGATCTGGGCCGGCGTCAATTCGCCGTTGGACGGCAGGATCCAGTTGCGATTCTCGTCGAACTTGCCGATCACTCGCGGGCGCACATCCTCGCGCCAATTGTAGAGCTGCTCCTTGAACTGGTTCTCGATGACCGCGCGCTTTTCCTCGACGACCAGGATTTCCTCGAGCCCTTCGGCGAAATGGCGGATGCCCTCGCGTTCGAGCGGCCAGGACATCGCGACTTTGTAGAGGCGGATGCCGATCTCGGCGGCGTGCGCCTCGTCGATCCCCAGATCGTCCAATGCCTGGCGCACGTCGAGATAGGATTTGCCGGTGGTGACGATGCCAAAGCGCGGGTACGGGCTATCAATGACGATGCGGTCGAGCCGGTTGGCGCGGGCAAAGGCCAGCGCCGCGTAGAGCTTGTATTTGTGCAGCCGGTATTCCTGTTCGAGCGGCTGGTCGGGCCAGCGGATATTGAGGCCGCCCGGCGGCATCTCGAAATCCTGCGGCAGCACGATATTGGTGCGCTCCGGAGCGATATCGACCGAGGCCGAGCTGTCGACCGTCTCGGCGATGGTCTTGAACGCGATCCAGCACCCGGAATAGCGCGACATCGCCCAGCCATAGAGGCCTAGGTCCAGGATATCCTGCACCCCGGACGGGTTGAGCATCGGGATCGACGCATCCATGAACGCATATTCGGATTGATGCGCCAGGGTCGAGGATTTGCAGGTGTGATCGTCGCCGGCCAGCAGCAGCACCCCGCCATGGGGCGCCGAGCCGGCGGCGTTGCCGTGCTTGAGCGCGTCGCCGCTGCGGTCGACCCCGGGCCCCTTGGCGTACCACAAGGCAAAGACGCCGTCGTATTTGGCGCCGGGAAACAGTCCCAGCTGCTGGCTGCCCCAGATCGCCGTGGCGCCGAGCTCTTCGTTGATCGCCGGCTGAAAGCGGATGTGATTCTTTTCGATAAACCGGCGCGCACCCCACAATGCCTGATCGAGCCCGCCCAACGGCGAGCCGCGGTAGCCCGAAATGAAGCACCCGGTGTTGAGCCCAGCGGCAACGTCGCGCTGGCGCTGCATCAGCGGCAGGCGCACCAGCGCCTGGGTCCCGGTTAGATAGACCCGTCCCCGGTCGAGGACGTATTTGTCGTCGAGCGTGACCGCCTTGAGCGCCATCGCGATCTCCCGAACCCGTCGCGCAGATAGGACAAAACGTAGTGTTTCGCCGGTGGTCGCTCAATGACGAGCGCAACCGAATCGAGAAAAGCAACGAACGGCCGCCGACAGCGGGATTTCCGGCGGGATGTGACCGGGCGGTCCGGGCGCAAGACAGGTCCGGCATGGTCTGCGCCACCGGGGCCACGATCCGCATTGCGGCGGCGCCATTGCGGGAGTAAAGCTCGCCCGATCCCGATCTGATGAAATCATCGGCCCGCCGCCATGCTCGCCTCCGTCCTTCGCCGCGAACCGCTCGATCCGTCACTGCTGGCGGCGTTGCGCCAGCTTCTGGGCGAGCGGCTTTCGCTCTCGGCGGCGGTCTGCGCCCAGCACGGCAGGGACGAATCCTATCATCCCGCGCACGCGCCCGATGCGGTCGCCTTCCCGCGCACCACCGAGGAGGTGGCGGCGATCGTCAAGCTCTGCGCCGCTTACAAGACGCCGGTCATCGCCTTTGGCAGCGGCACCTCGCTCGAGGGCCAGGTGGCAGCACTGGCCGGTGGCGTCGCCGTCGACATGACCCGGATGAACCGGATCGTGCGGGTCGGCGCTGCGGACCTCGACGCCACCGTCGAGGCCGGGGTGACCCGCAAGCAATTGAACGAGCATCTACGCGACACCGGGCTGTTCTTTCCGATCGACCCGGGCGCCGACGCCTCGCTCGGCGGCATGGCGGCGACCCGCGCCTCCGGCACTAACGCGGTGCGCTACGGCACGATGCGCGAGAATGTGCTGTGCCTGACCGTGGTGCTGGCCGACGGCCGGGTCGTGCGCACGGCGCGCCGGGCTCGCAAATCGGCGGCGGGATACGATCTGACCCGGCTCATTATCGGCTCCGAGGGCACGCTCGGCATCATCACCGAGGTGACGGTGCGGCTCTATGGCATCCCTGAGGCGATCTCGGCCGCGGTTTGTCCGTTTGCGACATTGGAAGGTGCGGTCGACAGCGTGATCGAGACGATCCAGAGCGGGGTGCCGGTCGCGCGCATCGAGCTGCTCGACGAATCGCAGATGGACGCGATCAACAAATATTCGAAGCTCGACCACAAAGTCGCCCCTACTCTGTTTTACGAATTCCACGGCACGCCCTCCGGGGTCGCCGAGCAGTCCGAGACCGTCAAGGCGATCGCCGCCGAGCATGGCGGCGACGATTTTCGCTGGGCGACCACGGCCGAGGCGCGCTCGAAACTGTGGCAGGCCCGGCACGATGCCTATTATGCGGCGCTGGCGCTGCGGCCGGGCTCCAAGGGCTGGGCGACCGATGTGTGCGTGCCGATCTCGCGGCTGGCCGAGTGTATCCGCGAAACCAAGCATGACCTGGCCCAATCGCCGATCCCATCGGCATTGGTCGGGCACGTCGGCGACGGCAATTTTCACCTGGTTTTCATGATCGACCCGAATCGGCCGGATGAAATCGCCGAGGCGAGCCGGCTCAACGATCGCATGGTCGCGCGAGCGTTGGCGATGGAGGGCACCTGCACCGGGGAGCACGGGGTCGGATACGGCAAAATGGATTTCTTGATTGCAGAGCACGGCGAGGCGCTGAGCGTCATGCGCGCCATCAAAAAGGCGCTCGACCCCGACAACATCATGAACCCAGGAAAAATCGTGCGAATTTGATCGCGCTTACGCGCCGCAGGGAACCAATAAACCCCTTCACTGTTTACTTGACGATTGGTATTATAGCGTATCAGAAGAACGGGCTCGGGGTGCTTGGGGGCGTCTCTTGGCAAGTCGCCCTGCGGGAGCATCGCACTAGCCCTCGGCTCAACCCGCCGCGCCTTTTCGATGCGACGCCAATGTGCGTCGCATCGCCAACGGTCTGCGCCAGAGACATTGAACACAACGCACTAGAGTTACAGCCGAAGGTTCTTTCGCATGGAAAAATCAAGTAAAAGAGGGAAAATTCCCCAGCAGGATTGGCCATCGATCATCGCGCGGTACGAGGCCGGCGAAACACTGGCGAGCATTGCCCGCACCTACGACTGCTCGCCGCCGGCAATCAGCTACATTGTCAGTCGGACCCGGGCGCGCAACGCTGCCGCTGAGGCGGTAGCTGAGACGGCGGCGCGAAATGTGCCGGCGGGAGTGGAACACCAATTGCTCAAGGGACCCTCAGGCGAGATGCCCGCAAACAACATACCTGCCGATGAACAGCCGCATGACAGATCGGCCGACGACACAGGGTCACTGGGCAGCCCAGTGACCGAACCGCGAATCGTCGAGCGCCGCGCCGGTCCGGTGCAACCGAACGGACGCGAGCAATACCCCGGAGAATCGGCACAAGCGGCCACTCCAGTCACCAATCGTCCGCCCTCAGAGGCCAATGGCGGGCTTTCGCGTCACGGCTACGGTCAGCGTGGCAATGCCGGTCCGGCGAGCCTCGGCCAAACGCCGCGTGCCGCTGGCGCGGGCGGAGTGCCGCAGAACGGCGAGCAGCGGCGAACCCTGCACCTGTCGCTATCGCAGGGGAATGGGTCCCAAACGAATGGCGGCCCGGATAGCGGCGATTCGCCGCCGCGCAACTCGCCCAACACGGCCAATCCCGGTCACCAAACCAGCCACCCAGATCGAGCTGCTCCGCGCCCGGCGGGGGACCAGCAAGCCTTCGGACAGCCTGCGCGGCAAGGCCCGACAGGTCATCCCCCGTCGATGGCCGGCTCAAACATTCCGCCGCCAAGTGTTGCACCGCCAGGCAATCCTTTCCCGGTCCGCCCGGCCCCGATCCACCCGGCTGGCGAATCGCAGCGCGGCAAGAACGGCGGCGCGTTTATCGACCAGGTGCTGCGCGAACGGGTCGACGGGGATATTGCCGCGTTTCTTGCGGCTTTTGACGCAGCCCTCGAGAGCGACACCGTCGAGACTCGCACCGAATTGCGCGAGGCGACCGACCGGTTGCTGCGCGCCGGAGCCCGCACCCGCATCGAGCTCGAGCGCCTCGAGGCGCGGGCACCCTTGCCGGCGCGTGACAAGATCGGGCAAACCGCGCAGCCGCTGTTTCGCCAGCGCTGAGCCGGTCGGGCTTGATCGGGGGATAGTCGCCCCGCGCTCCGGTAGGCTCGGAGAGCGGGGCGCAGTCGGGAGCTGTTGCCTAGCCCTGATTGGCGCTGAGGCTCATGCCGACATATTCGGTAACACCATGGCGGTTGAGTAGCAGCAGCGCGCTTTTTTTCGGCGAGTGCGCGGCCTCTTTTAATTTCGCCGCCGCCTCCTGCGGATTATGCACCGGCTGCTGGTTGATCGCGACGACCACATCGCCCTCGCTCAGGCCGACCTCATCGGCCGCACTGCCGCTGTCGACCCCGGTGACCACCACGCCGTCGACATTCTTGCCGAGGTGCAGCTCGCGCCGCAGCTGGTCGTTCAACGGGGCGAGGTGCATGCCCAACGCGCTCGCCTGCGCCGATCCCTGCTCTTGCGGCCCGCCATTCGCCGACGCCACCTGGTTGTTGTTCTCGGGAAGCTCGCCGAGCTTTGCTTGAAGCTGGGTCTGTTGCCCGTCTCGCCACACGCTCAAGGTCGCCTCGCTGTCGGGGGCTTGTGCTGCGACCAGCCGCGGCAGATCGTGCAATTCGTTGACCTTGCTGCCGTCGAACGACAGGATCACGTCGCCCTGCTTGAGGCCCGCCTTGGCGCCAGGGCTGTTCGGCGTGACCACGGCAACAAGCGCGCCGTGATCGCTCTTCAGGCCGAGACTGGCGGCAATCGCCGGCGTCACCTTCTGGATCTGCACGCCGAGCCAGCCGCGGCTGATCTTGCCGTGTTGCTCAAGCTGCGCGACGATCGTCTTGGCGACATTCGAGGGGATCGCAAAGCCGATGCCGACGCTGCCGCCATTGGGCGAATAGATCGCGGTGTTGATGCCGATCACCTGGCCATTGAGGTTGAAAGTCGGGCCCCCCGAATTGCCGCGATTGATCGGGGCGTCGATCTGCAGAAAATCGTCGTACGGGCCCTCGTTTATGTCGCGGCCGCGCGCCGAGATGATCCCGGTCGTCACCGTCCCGCCGAGCCCGAAGGGATTGCCGACCGCCATCACCCAGTCGCCGACCTGGGCGTCGCTGCTGTTGCCGAAGGCGACATAGGGCAGCGGCTTGTCGGCCTTGATCTTCAGCACCGCTAGATCGGTCTTGGTATCGCGGCCGACGATCCGCGCGGTATATTTGGTCTTGTCCTGAAGGATGACCTGAACCTTGGCGGCGTCGCCGACCACGTGGTTGTTGGTCACGACGTAGCCGGAGGGATCAATGATAAAGCCTGAGCCGAGGGCGATCCGCTGGGCTTGGCCATCCGGCGCCTGCGGGAACATATGGCCCTCGCCGCCCTGGTTTTGCTGATCGAAAAAGCGGCGGAGCATCTGGTCGAACGGCGAGTTGGGAAGACCTTGAAACGGCTGTTCCTGCTGCTCCGACATCTGGTCCGCGCCAGTCTTCTCGGTGACCGAGATGTTGACGACCGCCGGCAATACTTTCTTGACCAGCGGGGCGAAGCTCTGCTGCTGGATCAGCGCGACCGGCGCGGTCATCGTCTGCGGCGGCGCGGTCGCGGCCGGCGGCGGGCTTTCGGCCCATACCATCGGCGCCAGCGCCAATGACGCGCCGAGCCCAAAGGCGGCGGCTGCGGTGCGGCCGCGGGTCAGCCGCGGAAGCCGGGGTTTGGAAGCGTGAGGGTCTGCCATCATTGTCCTCGTGTCGAAGGGTGGGTGCTCACGCCGGTCGCAGAGCGCGCAATGTGCGGGAGCGGGATCGCCGCAGATATATGCCGACCATGTGACATCGGCCTTTCCTGGAGATTAATTCGCTGTAACCTCGGCCTTTCTTCGACATCCTGCCGCACCGGCCCAAGCGCATAGGAGACAGCACAGTGAGCCGTTATCGCGAGATCACCGAGGCGGACATGACCCCGGCCCAGCGGCGGGTGCACGACCAGATCATCGCCGGCCGACGCGGCCGGTTCGGCGGCCCGTTTCAGCTGTTGATCCGCGCGCCGGAGATCTGCGGGCATGCCGCACAGCTCGGCGAGCATCTGCGCTGGGGCACCTCGCTGCCCGATCGCCTCTCCGAACTGGCGATCATCACCACCGCGCGGTTCTGGCGGGCGCAATACGAATGGTACGCGCACGCGCCGCTGGCCGAGAAAGGCGGCGTTCCGCATGAGGCGGTCGAGGCCATCCGCCGCGGCGAAACCCCAAATTTCGCGCAACCGGACGAAGCCCTGGTCCATCGCATCTGCACCGAATTGTTCCACACCCAGCGGCTGTCCGATGCGAGCTTCGACCAAGCTCTCGCCACCCTCGGCGAAACCGGCCTCGTCGAAGTGATCGCGATCATCGGCTACTACACTTTGATCGGGAATACCCTGAACGTCTTCCAGGTTCCCGTGCCCGATGGGGAAACACCGCCTTTCGACGAATAAATTCACGCGGCTTGCGGCAGCCCGCGCTCGAGCAATTGCGCGAGCCGGCGGGCAAAAGCCGGCGGATCGGGAAGCTGCTCGCCTTCGACGATCCGCGCCTGGTCGAGCAGCAGCCAGGCGAATTCCGACAGCTGGTCCGAGGCGCCAGTCTCGCCGACCGTGGCCGCCAGCCGCTCGATCAGCTTGTGGCGCGGGTTCAATTCGAGGATGCGCTTGGCCATGGTGTCGAGCTGGCGATGCTGCTTCAGCAGGCGCTCGAAGTGCATGTCCATGTCGCCTTCGTCGGCGACCAGACAAACCGCACTGTCGGTCAGCCGCTCGGAGCTGCGCACGTCCTTGACCGCGTCGCCGAGCGCCAGCTTGAAGATCGCGATCAGGCTCGAAAGCTTTGCCGGCGGCGCCGGCTTTTCCGGCGGCTGCTCCTCGGCTGCCGCGATCTTGTCGAGATCGACCCCGCCTCTTGTCGCGGATTTGAACGGCTTTTCCTGGTAGGCCCCGATCGCCGGAACCCAGAACTCGTCGATCGGGTCGGTCAGCAGCAGCACCTCGACGCCGCGCGCGCGAAAGCCTTCGAGCTGCGGGCTGCGCTTGGCCACATCGAGGTTGTCGCCGGTGAGCGTATAGATCGCCCCCTGCCCCGGCCGCATCGCGGCGACGTATTCGTCGAGCGATACCAGCCCGTCGCGCGCGGTCGAGCGGAACCGCGCGAGGCCGAGCAAAGCGTCGCGCTGCTCGCGGTCCTCGTACAACCCCTCCTTTACGACGGCACCGAAATTGTCCCAGAACTTGGCGTATTCCTCGGGCGCGTCGGCGGCCTTCTTGCCGAGCTCGGCCAGCACCCGGCGGGTCAGCTGCTGGCGGATCTTGGCCGCCACCGGGTTCGCTTGCAGCATCTCGCGGCTGATGTTGAGCGGCAGGTCCTCGCTGTCGACGACGCCGCGCAGAAAGCGCAGATAGGCCGGCAGCAATTCGGTCCCTTCATCGGTGATGAACACGCGCCGCACATAGAGCTTGACCCGGCTCTTGCGCTCCGGCTCGAACAGGTCGAACGGCTTCTGCGACGGCACGAACAACAGGCTCGTGTATTCGAGCACGCCCTCGGCCTTGTTGTGCAGGGTCAGCCACGGGTCGTCGAAGCTGTGGCCGACGTGATGGTAGAATTCTTTGTACTGGTCGTCGGTGATCTCGGATCGGGGCCGGGTCCACAACGCCGAAGCGGTGTTGATGGTCTCGCTCTTGCCGCCGTCCTCGAGCACGATCGGCAGCCCGATATGGTCGGAATAGGTGCGCACGATCTGCCGCAGCCGGACCGGGTCGAGGTATTCGTCCTCACCCTCGCGCAGATGAATGATGATCGCCGCGCCACGCGGCAGGTCGGGAAGCGGCTCGATGGTGAATTCGCCCTTGCCGTCGGACACCCAGCGCCAGCCCTCGGCCTCGCCGGCCTTGCGCGCGAGCACCTCGACCTGGTCGGCGACCATGAAGGCCGAGTAGAAGCCGACGCCGAATTGGCCGATCAGGCTCATGTCTTTGCGTTCGTCCCCGGATAGCCGGCTGACGAAAGCGGCGGTGCCGGAGCGGGCGATGGTCCCCAGATTCTCGATCAGCTCGTCCCGGTTCATGCCGATGCCGTTATCGGCGACGCTCAGGGTGCGGGCGGTCTTGTCGGGGGTCAGCACGACGCGGTAGGCGCTGTCGCCCTCGGCCAACCCCGGCTCGGTCAGAGCGGCGTAGCGCAGCCGGTCGCAGGCATCCGAGGCGTTGGAGATCAATTCGCGCAGAAAGATCTCTTTTTCGCTATAGAGCGAATGCGCGACGATTTCAAGAAGGCGGCTGACTTCCGCCTGGAAGCTTCTGGTTTCCTGGGTCATTGGTCTGCCGTCGCGATTAGCATTAACGCGTCGAGCATATGTGACGAAATCACTGCCGACGCAAGATCGCCGGCGAAGCGGCGAACTTCACGAAACCTGTGTCGATCGAACCGATCGATTTCGAGCCGAAAGGCTCAGTTGCAGCATTGGCGCGGACCAGCAAGCTGCTGGCCGCGGCGTCGCATCGCGAACCGCACGCTCGGTTTTGCTCTTGCCTTATCGCCGCCGCCGCCCGATACCTTTAGCCATGGCCATGTTCAGCCCCGCTCCGCGGCTCGTCGCGGTCCTCGGGCCGACCAACACCGGCAAGACCCACCTCGCCATCGAGCGCATGCTCGGCCACAAGAGCGGGATGATCGGGTTCCCGCTGCGCCTCCTGGCGCGCGAGAACTACGACCGGATCGTCAAGCTCAAGGGTGCGCGCGCAGTAGCGCTGATCACCGGCGAAGAAAAGATCCTGCCGCCCAACCCGTCCTATTTCGTGTGCACCGTCGAATCGATGCCGCTCGACCGGCCGGTCGATTTCCTCGCCGTCGACGAGATCCAGCTGTGCGCCGATCCCGAGCGCGGCCATGTCTTTACCGCGCGGCTGTTGCACGCGCGCGGCCTCGCCGAGACGATGCTGCTCGGCGCCGACACGATCAGGCCGCTGATGCGGCGCCTCGTCCCCGACTTCGAGCATGTCGGTCGGCCGCGGTTTTCGACCTTGTCCTATACCGGGCACAAAAAGGTGACGCGGCTGCCGCCGCGCAGCGCCGTCGTCGCCTTTGCCGTCGCCGACGTGTTCTCCCTGGCCGAGCTGATCCGCCGTCAGCGCGGCGGCACCGCAATCGTCCTCGGCGCGCTCAGCCCACGGGCGCGCAACGCCCAGGTCGCGATGTTCCAGTCCGGCGACGTCGACTACCTCGTCGCCACCGACGCGATCGGCATGGGCCTCAACATGGATCTCGACCATGTCGCCTTTGCCCGCACCGCCAAGTTCGACGGCCGCGGGCTGCGCCGCCTGACCGCCGCCGAACTCGCCCAGATCGCCGGCCGCGCCGGGCGCCATATGAGCGACGGCACCTTTGGCACCACCGCCGATGAGGGGCCGCTCGCCGCCGAGATCGTCGAGGCGGTCGAAGCCCATCGCTTCGATCCGTTGACCCGGCTCAATTGGCGCAACACCCGGCTGCGCTTCGATTCGGTCGGCGCGCTCCTGAAAAGCCTCGACGAGCGCCCTCCGCTCCCCGGCCTCATTCAGGCCCGCGAAGCCGACGATCACCGCGCCTTGCAGGCGCTCGCCCGCAATCGCGAGGTGGCCGGGCTCGCTGGCCATCGCGGCGCGGTCCGGCTCCTCTGGGAAGTCTGCCAGATTCCTGATTTCCGCAAGGTGATGAGCGATAGCCACGCGCGGCTGTTGGCGCACATCTTCAAGCACCTGGCCGGCCCCGACGAGCGGCTGCCGAATGCGTGGGTCGCCGGCCAGATGGCCAATCTCGACCGGATCGACGGCGATATCGACACCCTGATGGTGCGGATCGCCCATACCCGGACCTGGACCTACATCACCCATCGCGCCGACTGGGTCGAGGGCGCCACGGCCTGGCAGGAACGCGCCCGCGGCATCGAGGACCGGCTCTCCGATGCCTTGCACGACCAGATCACCCAGCGCTTTGTCGATCGGCGGTCGGCCTTTCTGGTGCGCCGGCTCGCCTCGGCCGATACGCTCCTGGCCGCGGTGTCGGCGGCCGGCGAAGTCCGGGTCGAGGGGGCCTATGTCGGCCGGCTCGACGGCCTGCGCTTTGTCCCCGACGCGATCGACGGGGTCGAGATGCGGATGCTGAACGCCGCCGCCAACCGGGTGCTGCGCGGCGAGGTCGCCGCCCGCGCCCAGCTGCTCGCCGCCGATGTCGACAGCGCCTTTGCGATCGACCCCGCGGGCCTGCTGCGCTGGCGCGGCGGGCCGGTCGGCCGGCTGGTTGCCGGCGAGCGGATGCTGACCCCGCGGGCCGAGCCGCTCTCCGGCGATTTCATCGAGGGCGAGGCGCGCAACAAAATCCGCCAGCGGCTCGGGGCCTATGTCCGCGCCGAAATCGAGCGCCGGCTGGCGCCGCTCTACGCCGCCTCGGCCTTGGCCCTGGGCGGCCTCGGTCGCGGCCTCGCCTTTCAGCTCACCGAAGCGCTGGGCGCCTTGCCGGCTGGCGAGGTGGCGTCCGAGGTCGCGGCGCTGGCCCCGGCCGACCGCGCCGCTCTCGGCCGGTTGGGGGTGCGCTTTGGCGTCAACAGCGTCTATTTCGAGACCCTGCTGCGACCCGAGGCGCTGCGCTTTCGCGGCTTGCTGTGGGCGGTATGGCACGGGCAGGAAATGCCGCTGCTGCCGCCGGCGCGCCGGCTCGCCAAGGCCATTGCCATCGATCCGGCGGTGCCGCCGTCTTTCTACGCAGCGCTGGGCTTTTTTGTCGACGGCGATCTCGCCTTGCGTCCGGATCGGCTCGAACGGCTCGCCGGCGCCGCGCGGCGCCTGGCCCGCGAAGGCCCGTTCGCGGCCGACGCGCGGCTCGCCTCGATCGCCGGGATCGAGCCCGGCGGATTACGCCCGCTGCTGACCGCGCTCGGTTATCGCGCGGTGATCGACGGTGGCGCCGAGACGTTTGTCGCGCGACCGCGCCGCCGACGCGATCCGGCCGGGCAAAGCCGTCGGCATCTACCGCGGGAGGGTCATCCATTCGCCAAGCTGCGGGAATTGAAGCTGGCTTGAGCGTCGGCGCGCTCGGGCCCGAGGCGCCGGGCCGGCGGCTCGACCAATGGCTGTGGTTCGCGCGGCTGGCCAAGAGCCGCTCGCTCGCGGCACGGCTGTGCACCGCTGGAGCGGTAACAGTCAACGATGCCGCCGTGCGCAAGGCCAATCACCTGGTCCGGATCGCCGACATCGTCATCCTGCCGCAGGGCGCCATCCGGCGCGCGGTGCGGGTGCGGGCGCTCGGCACCCGCCGCGGGCCGGCCGCCGAGGCTCGCCAGCTCTACGATGAAACGACCGCGCCGGTGCGTCTCTCCGAGCTGGCCCAAAGCTGGGAGCCACTGCTCGCTGGCAGCGAACTCGACCTCGACCACTGAGGCAAGCCCACCTCGCGCAGGCGGGACAGCGGCAGCGCGGCTTTGCGGGCTCGGCCCTGTTGGCTATGATCGGCCAATGTCGACCGATCAGCCCGCCCGTTTTCACTATCGTCTTGGCCTCAACCAGCCGATCGGCAGCCCGACGCAAAAGCGGCTGGCCGAGATGGCCGAGGCGATCGGCCGCGAGACCCTGGGCACGTTCCGGCTCGAGGTGTTCCCCGAAAGCCGCCTCGGCCCCGACCCCCAGATGCTCGCCGACATGCGAGAGGGCGCGCTCGAATTCTTTGTCGCGGGCGCCACCCTCGGCGAGCTGGCGCCGAGCAGCGCCCTGCCGTTGCTGCCGTTTGCCTTCGCGGATTCGAAGGCGGTGTTCGCCGCCCTCGACGGCGGGCTCGGCGACCGGATCCGCGGCGAACTGGCGCAGCACGGGGTTCACGCGTTTCGCCATTGCCTGCAGAACGGCCTTCATCACCTGACCACGAGCACCCGCCCGATCCACAGCGCCGGCGATCTCTCCGGAGTTAAGATCCGCAGCCCGGGCGGCGCGATCGCCCGCGACTTCTTCGAGACTTTCGGGGCCGAGGCCGGCTATGTCCCATTCAACCAGATGTACGATGCGCTCAAAGAGCGACGATTTGACGGCCAGAGCGATCCGCTCGGTGTGGTCCTGTCCTTGAAGCTCTACGAGGTGCAGAGCTATCTGAGCCTGACCCGCCACTGGTGGTCCGGCTTCACCCTCATCGCCAATGCCGGCGCCTGGGCCGCCCTGCCGGCGGAGATTCAGCGGGTCGTCGAGGCCAATGCCGAGAAGTTCGCATTGCTGCAGCGCCAAGACACCGAGGCGGTCAACGCCGCCGGGGCCGAGGAGCTGGCGCGCCGCGGCATGATCGTCAACACCGCCGAGACCGAGAGCTTTCGCAGCTTGCTCGGTCCGCTCTCTGCGCGCTGGCGCGAGCGGGCCGGCCCTGACGCCTGGCGGCTCCTCGAAACCTATGCCGGCGGGGTCGGGGGCTGATCCTCCCGTCATTGCGAGGCGCGCGCAGCGCAACGAAGCAATCTCGATCGGGGGAGCACTTCACGGCACGAGATTGCTTCGCTACGCTCGCAACGACAGGTTTGGTTGGCTTCGAGAGCATGGTGCCATGGCTGCGACTAACCCATTTCGCCTCGACGGCAAGAGGGCGCTGGTCACCGGCGCCGGTCGCGGCATCGGTCGGGCCGTGGCCCTGGCGCTCGCCGCCGCCGGGGCGGAACTGGTGCTGGTCAGCCGGACGGCGAGCGAACTCGACGTGGTCGCGCACGAGATCGCGCAAAAGGGCGGCCGGGCGCGGGCCTTGCCGCTCGATGTGACCGACAATGCCGCGGTGCGCGCGGCCTTTGCCGGCCTCGGCGCGCTCGACGTCCTGATCAACAACGCCGGTCTCAACCGGCCGCAGCCGTTTCTCGATGTCGACGAGGACACCCTCGATCGTCTGCTCAACCTCAACGTGCGCGCGGCATTCCTGGTGGCTCAGGCTGCGGCCCGGCTAATGATCGCGCCAAATGGCGCAAAGGCAACTGGCGGCGTAATCGTCAACATGTCGTCGCAGATGGGCCATGTCGGCTCCGAGCGCGACCGCACCGTCTATGTGATGACCAAGCACGCGATCGAAGGGCTGACCAAGGCGATGGCCGTCGAGCTGGCGCCCAAGGGTGTCCGCGTCGTCTCGATCGCCCCGACCTTCATCGACACGCCGCTGGTCCGCCCGTTCTTCGACGACCCGACCTTCCGCCAATGGGTGCTCAGCCACATTCCGCTGGGAAGGCTCGGCACCGTCGAGGAGGTCGCGTCCGCGGTCGTCTTCCTCGCCTCGCCCGCCGCCGCCCTCGTCACCGGCTCGTCGCTGCTCGTCGACGGCGGCTGGACCGCCTGGTAATCAGCAATCGCGGCCAAGGGTTTCCCGTTGACCCGGCAGCTTGCCGCAGCCATGTTTCGTCGATGAGTGACGAGCGGGTTACCCTCGAGTTTCTCGGCAAGCAGCTGGAACGCGTGATCGCCGAACAGAATGCAACGCGTGATGATCTGCGGGTGCTGACCACGATCGTCTTGCGTCTCGAAGGAACGGTAAGCGGCGTCCTCGACCAATTGCCTGCGATGGTCGCGCAACATCAGCGGTTCGATGCGTGGCTACGACGACTCGAGGAAGAGCGAACGTCATAACACGTGCCCGTAATGGGGAGCGACGCTATCAAGAAGTACGGCTGGACCGCCTCGTAATCAGCGGTCCGCGGCGGATTTCAAGCTTCCGCGAAGGTGGCAAGCGGACCCTGTCTCTTGCATGCCTCCGTTGCGTCAGCGCGAGAACAGTCATTCTCGCGAGCACGCCGCCCAAACCTCTGGGTTCGACTGTAGCGGTCATTGGGCGCCGTTGGTTCGATGACCCTAATTGTACCTTGCTAATAACCGCGCGCTTCTTCCTCGATTTTCGCGCGCTCAATATTGGCATCGGTCGCGCTAATGGCGTCATTGAGCCAGCGTGTCGCGTTGGGATCGGTTTCAGAGGCACGTATTTCCACGAGCGAGTTCTTCTCGGTAGAATAATGTAAACTTGCGGGGCCGCTCCAGCCGCCAGTGAAGAAGTTGGCGTGCACCGCACCCCGCACGGCATCGATGTCACCGAACCTGCACAGCAGTTCTCGGATAAGACTGCCCGGCCAGGTCTGTGGCTCGAAATCCTTAGGAGCCATGCCGGCAACATACGGAGCGCGCTTTTCCGGATCGGCCTCTATCCACTTCCAGATCTCTTCTCGGGGAATGTGTCGCATCGGACCGGGATTTCGATCACCGAACCCTATGTCTCCGCGGAGCCATCTCGTAACAACAAAGCCGCGCGTATTCATCGGGGGCGCGATCAAGTCTGACAGAATCCGCCAGGTTTCGATGGGATGGCGGGAAACCAGATCGTCGAGATAGCGTTCGTTCTCCGGGCCAAGCGATGCCGTGATCGCGCCGGAATTGCCGATATTGTCAAGAAGGATTCCTAGAACAATGAGTTCGTGCTGCGTGTCAAGTTTGACGAGCGTCCGCGCAAGCTGGAACCAGTAATGCGTCGACATGACGTCGGCTCGGTCGCGCTTGTGCGCGAACAAGGACGGCTGACTTATTACGCTGACGATCTGATCGGCAGTCAATCGCCGCCCACCAAGGAGGCTCATAGAGGCAAGGTTGAGGGCAGTGGCAGCCGCCTCGAAGGTGCCCGCGCCAATCAGAAAATTAAGCCAGTCGCCGAACAGCGCATCGGAGATCGGCGCTGAGGTCTGGCCCATACTGAAGAGGGCAAGAGCTTCCGGGCGAAATTTTTGTGCGGTCCCCAGATCCAAAAGAAGTTTCGCAATATCATCAGTCATGCCCGAGCGCCAAATTAGCGCCGGGAGGTATTTAATATTTGTCGCCTCCGTTACAAGCTCGTGAATTATCTTCTCCCACTCACCCACATCGCGCTGGAAAATCGCGTGCAAATAGCCACCGATAAAATAGTCGTTTGCGGCATCGCCCGCCTCCTGCCATGACCTCAGGACATCCCGCCAAACGTTGTTATTGATGTCCTGCTGGCCAAGGGCATTTCCGAAACGGTAGCCGTTACGGGCTTCTTCCGTAACGAGCCAGCCGAGTTCGGCTTTTAGTAAATCGCGGTTTGCCATCGCCTCTTCGACCAGCTGACGGATATCTCTGGCGGTCTTGTCCCTCTCGTTGCCTTCACCATCAATCTGGTCCTGTAACAGGTCCATGCCGGCATATCGTTTCAGCCGGGATTCAAACGAAGTGCCGATAAGATTGTCTCGGGTGGCCGCGAGCGCGGACACGACCTCTATTGGCAAGCGGTCCGCATCGTAGTTCAGCACCAACTCGATGCTCGAAATGATTTCGCGTTTGTCGACGTCGGGGTATGTCGCGATCTCCCCGAGCGTCTCGAGTATCTCCTCATGCAGATGCTCGGCCTTCAGCAGATCTCGGACGTGAGAGAGCAGGATATGCGCCGCACTTCGGCGAAGGTCCGACGTTGCGTTCTGCAGGGTGGCTCGGAGCGTGGTCCAGTAGAGTTTGTATGTCTCAAACCATTCTCCATACGTCTTAGGAAGCCATCGTTGTACCCGTTCATCGAGCCGGAACGGTTGATCGCCGCTCGAACGCGAAATCGAATGCATATTCAGTGCAGCATCAAACCCTTTGAGGGCCAGATCGGTTCGCAGTCCCCCTTGGGCTAACGCCCTGGTAAGGACCGGCAGCCTGTGCTCTGGCGCGAGACTGGTCGGTGCAACCTCGCCGTAGCCGAGCGAGAAAAGGTCTGCAAACACTCCCGAGGCATTGTTGGACCACGTTTCGTTTTCCGCCTCGGCCAGTGCTAGCAATAGCTCTGCGGAGGGACGAAAGAGATCGCCGCGCAAGGCCATGTTCTCAAGAGCCCAGATCACATCCCGCCGGCCCTCGCCGAATTCGAGCAGTTCGTCCCGGTTCATTGTCCCTATGGTACGTTGCAATAGCTGGAGCGCTGCCGGAGGGTTAGCTAGGGAAAGACTAAAAAAAAAGCGGCTGCCCGCTTTCGTCTTTAGCCATTCCGCATCCGCATACAAGCCCTTAGGCCCGAGTAGGTCCGCAACCAGCTTCTTCGACACCGGCGCCGCATGCGCGTACTCAATCATCTCTCCAAACCACTGTCTCATCTGTTCCGACAGTGTGGGAACCAGTTCAATCATGTTGTTTGCCGCACCAAAATCACTCCACCAATCCGTCCATAGTTTGACGTGCAGCGCTCGAGGCGATATATAGAGAAAGTGGTCGCCCTGAAGGATCTTTCGGCGAACCATCCGATTGATAATGCTTATAAATTCTGCTTTCGACAGCCCCGGGTTAAGTTTTAAGATGATTAGATCATAGACCTCGTAAGCGCCGGCGTTAACCGCAGGGCTCCATCCGAAACGCTTAAACAGAGCCATACTCGAAAGAACAAGATGACGCTGCCGATATGCGTCAGACATCCGGTCGACATCTCCCGCGAGATAGCGTGCCCAGATCATGGAGAGGCCGTCGCCCCTCAGCGGATCGGCAGGATCGTCGCGAAGATTTTGGCCGACTACATGGGCGACACGAGGGGACCCGTCGCACATCTCAGCCCAACCCTTCGCGTAAGCTGGATCGACCCCGTAAGACTTGAGGATTGCCTCGATTTCCTCTGTCGGAAGCAGGGGTACGGCAAACAAACGGTATTCGGACGATCGGTCCCCATCCTCTTCATCTTGATAAATGCTCACAATGGTCAGGTTCGGACCAGACCCACCAAAACTGCGGGTCAGGTACGAGCGCATATCGGCGTTGCATTCATCGACCACGAGGATCACGCGCGCATGGCTTGCAGCGCGGATGGCAGCCATCACTGAGCCGTCAATGTCACTGCCCTTCTCGGCATATAGGACAAGCGGCTTAAGATCCTGCTCGCACAAGGTCTCAAGGATGAGGCGCGTCTTGCCAACTCCTGGCTCGCCGATCAGCCTGATATGGATCGTACCTTGGCTGTCGTCCCTTATGGCGTCGCGCAGGCCCTCCATGACCTTCTGCTGGTCCGGGGCTGCGACAAACGCCTGCCGCATGTCCAGCCGCGTAGTCCATTGATCGTGGCTAAGCAGACCAAGATCTGCCCGATTTTTTAGCTGCAAGCTGACCCCGGGAAAGGCACGAAGCAGGCCGCATATTCGAGACTGCCGCCACACCCTCACCTTCGCGCCTTTGTATTTCGCGTCGATTTCGCCAAGAAACGTGCGGATTGCGCTCTCGGTCGCAGCTTCTTCCGTGTCGACGCTATCATTCCCAAATAGCATCGTCACAAAAGTGCCACCGGAATCGAGGCATGCGCGCACCCGAGGGCTAATCCCCTCGACCGTATGGAGGCTGCCGGTGATCGGTGTTTTGGCCTTGGCCCGCCGCGCCTGAACCGCCGTCGGGGTCGTGAGCAACGTTTCGATCTGCGCGGAAGTGTGCAACGCGAAATCGCCCGCTTTGACCTGATAGGAGGTCATCGGCGGAAAAATCAGGCCATTTCCCGCATCTTTAGCGGTAACCCTGACGACAGCGTCCACGCCGCCATCGGCATCGTTGATTGAGAACGGCACATCCGTATCCGAAATCGGGATGCCGAGATTGCGGACCTCCGCCCAAAGCATTTCGCGCAGTACCGCGACGGCCGGTTCCGGGCCGAGCTGACTTAGTTCTAGAGGGGTTACGTCAAAAAAGCTTTGCTGCATTCTGTCCCAGCGGCCCGACCCGTGGTCGCGACAACGGTCGCCGATGAATTAGGCTCGTGGCTTCGCGGAATCAATCGCCTCGATTTAGCCGGTGCACGGTTTATCGATTTTAAAGCTTGCCGACATCAACAGCCTGCTTCCCGCTCGCCTCGAGCTGATCGTCCGCATAGGGGCACAACCGGTCCATCGTTTCCCGGCGGGGTCGATGGCCGGCGGGTTAAATTCGGACTCCCATCCGCAAGGTTGCCTAAATCGTGTCGTATCGTTCGCTTAGACTAGCGCGACCGGACGATCGCTAAGGCAGCAAGCGCTAGCCTGCCTGTTAATTTCCTGCAAAAACAGGCAGGACAGGAGTGGAGGATCGGATGCCTCGCCATACCAAATCCGGCGCGCTGGCCGGGACCCAGGACGAAGCCGACGCCAGGATCCGCGGCACGGTCGAGAGCATCATCGCCGATGTACGCGCTCGCGGCGACGCGGCGGTGCGCGAATTGTCGGAGCGCTTCGACAAATGGTCGCCGCCGAGCTTTCGGCTGTCGGTCGACGAGATCCGCGGCCTCGTCGCCAAGGTCTCGCCGCAGACCATCGACGACATCAAATTCGCCCAGGCGCAGATCCACAATTTCGCCGAGATCCAGCGCGCCTCCATGCGCGATGTCGAGGTCGAGACCCTGCCCGGCGTGTTTCTCGGCCATCGGCATATCCCGGTCGGGCGGGTCGGCTGCTATGTGCCGGGCGGGCGCTACCCGATGGTGGCCTCGGCGCATATGTCGATCGTGACCGCCAAGGTCGCC
>DASYOB010000015.1:0-12433 GCA_036008175.1 Allostellaceae bacterium | reverse complement strand
CGATGTGCATCGAGCCGCCCTTGCCCTTGCAGTAGCCGGTCTGCCGTCCGTACAGCTCGGCCATCATGCGGTTGAGGTCGGCGCCTTTGGCGATGCAATGGCCGTGGCCGCGATGCGTCGAGATGATCCGGTCGCCGCGGTCGAGCGCGGTACAGACGCCGACCGCGACCGCCTCCTCACCGATGTAGCAGTGCACGACGCCGTAGATCTTGCCGGCAAGATAGTCCGCCGAGGCGCGTTCCTCGAAGCGGCGGATGGTCAGCATCTGGCGCAGCATCTCACGCTGCTTGTCGGGCGGCAGGTTCGGCGAGAGGCTCATGGGCATGGGCGCGATCCATCCGGGCCGGTCAGGGCTTTAATGATGAGCCAGCGCTCGAAGGCTGGCAAACGGAACGCTGGCCCTCCGTTCAGCACGGCCCGTGCGGGGGCCACGCCCTATACGTCGAGCGTCCGTTCGCGCTCCCACTCGGTCAGGTGGCGCATATAGTTGTCCCACTCGGCCATCCGCAGCTTGACGTATGAATCGACAAAGCTGTCGCCGAGTGCCTGGCGCAGCATTTCCGAGGCGTCGAATGCGCGGAGCGCGTCGAGCAGGTTGAGCGGCAGCCGCCGCGTTCCGTCGGGTACGGCACCGGGCTCGTACATGTTGATGTCGAGCCGGGGTCCGGGATCGCGGCGGTGGGCAATCCCGTCGAGACCGGCGGCAAGGATGCCCGCCTGCAGCAGATAGGGGTTGGCGGCGCCGTCCATCAGGCGCAATTCGAACCGCCCCGGCTCGGGAATGCGCACCATGTGGGTGCGGTTGTTGCCGCCGTAGCTGATGGTGTTTGGCGACCAGGTCGCGCCGGAGCGCGTCGGCGCCGCATTGATCCGCTTGAAGCTGTTGACCGTCGGGGTAAACAGCGCGGCAAGCGGCTCGGCCGCGGCGAGAATGCCGCCGAGGAACCGATAGGCGAGCGCGGCGAGGCCGAGTTCGCCGGCTGGATCGGCGAACAGATTGACCTCGCCGGCGCGATCCCACAGCGACACATGCGCGTGGCAGCCGTTGCCGGTCAGGTGCATGAACGGCTTTGGCATGAACGTGGCGCGCACCCCGTGCTGCTCGGCGAACT
The DNA here is from genome assembly GCA_036008175.1 of Allostellaceae bacterium. Taxonomy (GTDB): domain Bacteria; phylum Pseudomonadota; class Alphaproteobacteria; order ATCC43930; family CGMCC-115725; genus DATARH01. Next base: position 11,321 of record DASYOB010000015.1, on the reverse strand, counting down.
GCTTGACCATGAATTTGAAGAAGACGTGGCGGTCGGCAGTGACCAGCGCATCATCATAGGTCCAGTTCATCTCGAACTGGCCGCTCGCATCCTCGTGATCGCTCTGGTAAGGCCCCCAGCCGAGCGCCAGCATGGCATCGCTGATCGCGCGGATCAGCTCGTAGCGGCGAATGAGGGCGGCCTGATCGTAGCAGGGCTTCGCTTGACGATCGCTACCATCCGCGATCGCCGCCGCGTCGGGCTGGAGCACGAAAAACTCGGCCTCGACCCCGGTCTTCAGGCGATAGCCCCTCGCCTCAGCCGCGGCGAGCTGATGCTTCAGCACCTGCCGCGGCGCTTGCGCCAGCGGCACGCCGTGGAGGTGCAGATCGGCGGCGACCCAGGCGATCTCGGGTTTCCACGGCAGGATCGTCAGGCTCGCCGAATCTGGGATCGCGAACATGTCCGGGTCGGCCGGAGTCAGATCGAGATGTGTTGAAAATCCGGCGAACGCGGCGCCGTCCCGCTGCATCTGCCCGATAGCCGCCGCCGGCACCAGCTTCGCCCGTAAGACGCCGAACAAATCGACAAAGCTGATCAAGAAATAGCGGATGCCGTCATCCGCAGCGCGTTTCTCCAGATCCTGTGACATCGTTGCCTCCCGCATCTTGGCCCATTGCATGCATTGTGCCGGACCATTCGGGTGGCGGAGCGAAGCTCACCGTCGCGGCTTTGTCCTTTGTCGGGCGGCGCCGGCGTGGCAGTCTTTGGCTCGGCTGTTCCGCCAGGGGGAGGACGATCAGCATGACGGCATCGCACCTTTCTCGCCGCTCATTGCTGGCCGGCGGGATCGCCGGGCTTTGCGTCGCCACGCTGACCGACATGGCCTCGGGCGCCGCCGTGTCGCTCAACATGCAGCTCGGCTGGCTCGGCGGCGGCAATCAGCTCGGCGAGGCGTGCGCGCTCCGGCTCGGCTATTTCGAGAAGGAGGGGCTCGGTTTCCACATCCAGCCGGGCGGACCGAACAATGACGGCATCGCCATCGTCGCCTCCGGCCGCTACGAGGTCGGGGAGGTTTCTTCGAGCCCGTCGCTGATGCTGGCGGTCTCGCAGGATCTGCCGATCAAATGTTTTGCCGTGTCTGCGCAAAAGCACCCTTACGCCTTCTTCTCGTTGGCAAAGAACCCGGTGCGGAGCCCCGCCGATTTTCGCGGCAAACGGGTCGGCATTCAGGCCACCGGCGTCATCCTGCTGCGTGCCTTGATGGCCAAGAACGGCATCGATCCGGTTGAAGTGAAGATCGTCACTATCGGGTCGGACATGCTGCCGCTCTTGACCGACCAGGTCGATGTGGTCACCGGGTGGGTCACCAACATGACCGCGCTGAGCGTGCTCGGTCCGGACTGCGTGACGTTGCGGCTGTGGGATACTGGGGTCCGGCTGTACGCCAACCCGTACTACGCCACCACCGAGACGCTGGCCAAAAATCCCGATGTGCTCGTCCGTTTTCTGCGCGCTGCTTCGCGCGGCTGGGACTATGCCTATGCCAATCGCGACAAGGCTGTGTCGCTGCTGCTGGAGGTCTTCCCGAACCTGGTCGCGGCCGACGAGCGTGCCGCGGCGGATGTGATGCTGGACTATTGTTTTGACGAGCACACGCGCTCGCACGGCTATGGTGCGATGGATCCGGCGATCTGGCAGGAGCAGATCGCGATGTGGAGCGATCTCGGCCAGTTCTCAAAGCGCACGCCTTCGGTCGCCGATGTCATGACCACGGATATTCTGGACGCGACCGCCGACACCCGACCCAAGTTGGGGTGAGGCGCCCGTGTCGCCGGCGCCGGCGCTGCAGTGCGAAGGGGTCAGTGTTCGCTTCGTCAGCAACCGGCAATCGGTGACGGCGCTGGAAGATGTGTCGTTGACAGTCGAGGCCGGCAGCCTGTTGACCGTGCTCGGCCCGTCGGGCTGCGGCAAGTCTACGCTGTTGCGGGTCATCGCCGACATCGTCCGCCCCCAGGCGGGGGCGGTCCGCGTGCTCGGCGCCAGTGCCGAGGCGGCGCGGCGCAGCCGTCAGATCGGGTTTGTGTTCCAGGACGCGACCCTGCTGCCGTGGCGCAACGTCATCGACAACGTCCGTCTGCCGCTGGAAGTCGGCACCCGCCCCGCATTGTCAGCGGGGGCGATGGGGCCCGAGGAGCTGTTGCGGCTGGTCGGTCTTGCCGGCTGGGAGCGCGCATTGCCGCACGAATTGTCGGGCGGGATGCGCCAGCGCGTGGCGATCGCCCGTGCGCTGCTCGGCGGTCCGCGCATCCTGTTGATGGACGAGCCGTTCGGCGCCGTCGATGAGATCACCCGCGATCGGCTCAACGAGGAATTGCTACGCATCTGGCGCGAGACGGGCACGACAATCGTGTTCGTCACCCACAGTATCTACGAGGCCGCCTTCCTCGGTTCCTCGGTGCTGGTGCTGGCCGCGAACCCCGGCCGGGTGTGCGAGATCGTGCCGATCCGGCTCGACGAGCCGCGCATGCTGAGCGTGCGCGAGTCGCCCGAATTCATGCGCCAAGCCGCGCACCTTCGCGCGGTGCTGGAGATGTGTTGAGATGCAGACCGGCCAACTCGCCGCCCGCTCCACAGTCGCGCCCACCGCGGATGCAGCCGAGCGGGCATTCCTCGCCGAACAGCGCTGGGAGCGGTGGCGGCGCGTCGTTTTGCCATTGCTCGGCGGCGCCGCGCTCTTGCTTGTGTGGTGGGCGCTCGTTGAAGTGTTCCAGGTGAAGCCGTTCATCGCGCCGGCGCCGCAGGTCGTGGCGCGCACGTTTTACGACAAATTCGGACTGCTGATGACCAATCTGGCACCGACCGCGCTCGAGGCGGTGGGCGGTTTCCTGCTCGGGAATTTTGCGGCGATCGTCACCGCTACGGTGTTTGTGCACTGCCGCAGCCTCGAACAGGCTTTCTTTCCGGTCGCGGTGCTGATCAACTCGATCCCGGTTGTGGCAAAGGCGCCGATTCTGGTGTTGCTGCTCGGCAATGGGCTGGCACCCAAAATCGCCATCGCCGGCATCATCTGCTACTTCCCAACCCTGGTGAACATGGTGCGCGGCCTGCAGGCCGTCAGCCCGCAGGCTATGGAATTGATGCACGTGCTGTCGGCCAGCCGCCGCGAGGTGTTTTTCAAATTGCGGGTGCCGACCTCGCTACCGTTCCTGTTCTCGGCGCTGAAGATCGCGACCAGCACGGCGACGGTGGGCGCGATCGTCGGCGAGTGGATCGGCTCCCAGGTCGGCATCGGTGCGTTGATCATCCAGGCCACCTACAATTTCGATTCCGCTTTGCTGTACGCGACAGTGCTGTGCGGCTCGGCGTTTTCGGTACTGTTCTTTCTGGTCATCCGTACGATCGAGCAACTGGTCGTGCGCTGGGATACGGGAGTGACGCTGTGATGACGCGAGCGATCGTCGGTGGGTTCGTGGGGGAGCCGGCGCGCGATGTGCCGGTTGCGGCGTGCGCCCACGCGGTTACTGGTGGCTGTAAACGCCGCTCCCCGGCATCGGCCTTGTCCGGAAAGTGTCGGCCCTCGACGGCCTTTGCCTCGGCCTCAAAGTCGTCAACCCATTGCCGAAGCTGTTCTCTGACCTCTGACCGAGCCGCGATCCGGCTCGGCTCGCGGCATCGCCGGGCCAGCGCCCGAAAAGCCTGACCGTCCATCGGAACCGTCGCCCCTTTCTCGCTTCGCTGTTCGGGAACGAAAATTGGCGGGCGTCAGCTTCCGATCTCGATGAAAACCGGTCGGTCATCGGGCGGCTGTCCCCCCTCGGGCTGCTGGACGTGACTGGCCGGCAGAAGCGCGGCGGTCTGCGCTTTCGGCGGCTGCCTCGACGAACGAGAAAGCGCAGCGACGCGTAACAGCAAATTCATGTCCGGGAAATGAGCCCGCCACTTGCGAACAGCAAATGTCAGCCTGACACTTGTGGAGAATACTCATGAAAACCCTGATCGTTCCGGCCCTTGTGGCACTTGCCGTTTCGCTCTCGAGCGGCCCACTGTTCGCCCAGCAGAGCGCGATCACGCGAGGGATGTCTCCGAACGTCGCCATCGGCGCGAGCCGAGGGTTGTCTGCGCACGCCGTCAACCCGAGCCTTTCGCTATCGTCGCCGGCGACCAGTCCTCTGCAAGAGCAGATGCAGGACGACTACGCGACCGGCCTGATCGGGGCGCAGCGCGACCTGCTCCAGCAGAACCCATCCGGCCTGGGCCGCCAGGAGCTGGCGATCGGCCATGAGCTGAACAGCTTCACCGGCCCGCGCTAGCGGTAAGGGCCGGAATTGGCCCATCCGCCCAGCATCGTTCCGCGATTGCCGGCCCCGGGAGGCAACCGGGGTCGGTCCGCTGCCGCTTCCAAGCCAGGCCGCTGACAAGCAAGCCGTAGCCCGACTCAGCCGGCTCCCCTGAACGGCGATCGCGTCGGCTAGAGAGCCCGGTTGTTGCGGCCGCGCGAAGCCGCCCTTACTGTCCCCTGCTTCCGGCTGTTGACCGTCCGGTAACGTACCAGGCGGTCAGCGCACGTCGCGCAGCTTCGGAGGGGACATGGCGCTGCTTATTGTCAATCTCGACAAACAGATCGGTAACGCACAGGCCTGGTGCGACACCTTCGAGGCGCAGCTCCCCGATCTGGAAATCCGCATCTGGCCGGATGCGGGAAAGCTGGCGGATATCGAATATCTCGCCTTCATCCGCCCGGATTTCGACGCGCTTCCCGAATTGCCGAATTTGAAGGCGATGTTCAGCCGCTCGGCCGGGGTGGAAGCCTTTGTCGACCATCCCAGGCTGCCGAAGGTGCCGCTCGGCAAGATCGAGCCCTCGGGCGGCGATCCGATGATGACCGAATACGTCATCATGCACGTGCTGCGGTTTCATCGCGACCTGCCCGGTTATCAGATGGCTCAAGTCAATCGCGAGTGGCGGCGGAGCAGGATTGTCCGGCCGGAGGAGCGGCGCGTCGGGTTTCTTGGTCTCGGCTTGATGGCGAAAGCGCCGGCGCTGGTGTTACAGTCGCTCGGTTTCCCGGTCTCGGCGTGGGTTCGCTCCCCGCGCGAGGAAGCCGACATTCGCATCTTCCACGGCCCGGGCCAGCTCGAGCCGTTTCTGAACCAGACCGATATCGCCGTTTGCCTATTGCCGCTGACGCGAGAAACCGAGGGCATATTCTGCGCCCGCACCTTTGCCATGATGCCAAGGGGCGCGATGCTCATCAATGTCGGCCGCGGCAAGCATGTGGTCGATGCGGACTTGATCGCCGCGCTCGATTCGGGGCAGCTGTCATACGCCGCGCTCGACGCGCTCTGGCCTGAGCCGCTGCCGGCGGAAAGCCCGCTCTGGGCGCATCCCAAGGTCACCGTGATGCCGCATGTGGCGCGACGACCGACCGTGGCGCAGCTGGTCACCGAAATCGGCGCGAACATCCGCAGCGTCGAGGCGGGCGGCGGGCTGTTGCAGGAAATCGACAAAACGATGGGGTATTAATTCGGCCAATTCACCGGGATGATGGCGGCCAAGACAGCGAGGTGAGCCCGATGGCGGTAACTGAGGTCGAGGTCTTTACGCCGGCGCGACCCGTGTCGTCGCGGCCGCTGATCGAGGGCCCATCGGCCTGGATCGGCGCGGATATGCGCGAGCGCGAAGATGAGTGGAGCTACCGCCTGTCGCCGGCCGAGGTTGCCGAGATCGAGGCCGCGGCGCAGGCGGTGCGGGCGCGCGGGCTCGATATCGCCGACATCCGCCGCGAGGACTTCCCGTTGCCGACACTCGGCCCGGTACTGGAGCGGCTGCGTGCCGAGGTCATCGACGGTCGCGGCTTTGTGCTGTTGCGCGGCATGCCGGTCGAGGATCGGCCGATCGCCGAGAGCGCGACGGCTTATTGGGGCGTCGGCAGCTATTTCGGCAGCGCCCGGTCGCAAAACGCCAAGGGGCATTTGCTCGGCCACGTCTACGATCTCGGCGGGCTCAGCAAGGCCGACCCGAACGTGCGCGGCTATGCGACCGCCGAAGAGCAGAATTTCCACATCGACCGCTGCGACGTCGTCGCGCTGTTGTGTCTGAGGCGCGCAAAATCGGGCGGGCTGTCGGCGATCGTCAGCTCGATGGCGGTGCACAACGAGATGGCGAGACGGCGGCCGGACCTCTTGGATCGTCTTTATCAACCCTTTCCGACCGACCGGCGCGGCGAGGTGCCGGAGGGCAAGGCGCCGGAGGGCAAGGCGCCGTTCTACGAGGCGCCGGTATTCAACCGGCATGCCGGCCGCGTCTCGGTCTTGTATTCGCGGCAATACATCCTGTCGGCGCAGCGCTTTCCCGAGGCGCGGCGGCTCACCGCCGAAGACATCGAAGCGCTCGACATGCTCAGCGAGTTGGCCGCCGATCCGGAACTTCGCCTCGACATGAGCTTCATGCCCGGCGACATCCAGTTCCTGCACAACCACACGATCCTGCACGCCCGCACCGGCTATGAGGACTGGCCCGATGTCGAGCGCAAGCGCCACCTGCTGCGCCTGTGGCTCGCTCCGCCGGGAGCTCGGCCGCTGCCGCCGGTCTTCGCCGAAGTCTACGGCGATCTGACGATCGGCAACCGTGGCGGCATCATCTGCAGAGATACCCGACTGCACGCGCCGCTCGCGCCGGGCTGACCGGCCGGCGGCGATTGAAGTTCAGTAGTATGCCGCGCCGCCGTTGACGTGGATGGTTTGGCCGGTGATGAAGCCGCCATCCTCGCTGACCAGGAACAGGCAGGTGGCGGCGATCTCGTCGACGCTGCCCTGACGGCCAAGCGGGATGCCGGCGGCGTCCGGCGGCCGGCCGTGGTACCACTCGGGATTGTCGCGCCTCGTGTCGATGCTGCCGGGCGACACGACGTTGACCCGGATGTTCTTCGGAGCGAACTCCGAGGCAAGCCCCCGAGCCAGCCCGATCAGCCCCATCTTGGCCGCCGAGATGTGGGCGCGGCCCGCGCCGCGGCCGGAGAAAGCACCATCGCCGACGAAGAACAGGATGCGGCCGTAGCGGTTCTTCACCATCGGCTCGATCAGGGCGCGGGTCAGGTATAGCGCTCCGTCGAGCACGACGCCACGTACGTGCTCCCAATCCTGCTGCGTCAGCTCGGTGAAGGATTTGTGCGGCCGGATCGCGGCGTTGTTGATCAGGATGTCGATGCGGCCGAATTCGGAAAGTGCCCGCGCGGCCATCGCCTCGACCTGGTCCTTCTCGGCGACATCGGCGATAACCGCCATCGCCTTGACCCCAAGTTCGCGGGCTTCGCTTACGACCGCATCGGCCTCGGCCTGGTTTGTGCGCGCGTTAACGATAACGTGCGCGCCTTCCGCGGCCAGCTTCAACACCGTTGCGCGGCCGATATTGCGGCCTGAGCCGGTGACCAGGGCGACTTTGCCCTCTAGCTTACCCATGCATCCCCCCTCACTTGGCCGCGTCGCGGACCTTCGTCAGATCGGGCATGTTGCTGGCCGACGCGACATTGCCGAGGCGCGAGCCGCGCGTCACCTTGAGCGCGGCGACCGCGGCCTCATTCTCGTTGATCTTCGCCATGATGGCTTCCTTGGCGCGGTCGAAGACGCCGCGATTGGTGGCGACAAACTCCCGCGAGTCGCGCAGTTTCGCGACATAGCCGTTGATCTCCGGCACGACGTAGCGCGCGACCATGTCCCAGCTGCGCATCGTGTTTTCCGGGTTGGCCCAATCGTGGACGAAGCCCACGAGTGTGCCGAAGCCGCCGCTGACCTCGAGCACGGATTTGATCCGGGCCACCAGATCGTCAGGGGTGCCGATCGTCGCCGCCGCCGCTTCGGAATAGGCGGTCTTCTCGATCGCCTCGTCGGTGTTTTTGAACGGCTCGGCGCCCGGCCGCTGCAAGGTGCCGACGATGTATTCGTTATGATGGCGGAGCAGACCCTCGCGGGCCTCGGCGATCGCTTTCTCACGGGTCTCGGCGATGTGCCAGGAGAGCAGCACGCGCCAGTCCTTGCGGTTGACTGTCTTGCCGTGCTTCTCCGCGGCGGCCTCGGCGAAGCCCCATTGCGTCGGCAGGGCGTTCAGCCCCTCGTTCGACAGCGAGCCGATCGAGATGACGCCGATCCCGTGCTTGCCGGCGAGCGTCATCCCGGATGGGCTGATCTGCGAGGCGACGGCGAATGGCATCTCCTCCTGAAGGGGCAGGAGTTGCAGCGCTGCGTCTTGCAGCGTGAACCAGTCGGCCTTGTGGGTGACCCGTTCGCCCTGCATCAGGCGGCGGATGACGCCGATCGCCTCATCCTGCTGGTCGCGCTGCACCATCGGGTCGATCCCCAAGGTGTGGGCATCCGAGGCGAGCGCGCCCGGGCCCGAACCGAAGATCGCCCGGCCGCCGGTCATGTGGTCGAGCTGCACCATGCGTTGCGCGACGTTGAACGGGTGGTGATAGGGCAGCGACACGACCCCGGTGGCGAGCTTGATGCGGTTCGACCGCTCGCCCGCCGCGGCCAGGAACATCTCGGGCGAGGCGATCATCTCCCAGCCGCTCGAATGATGCTCGCCGCACCAGAACTCGTCGTAGCCGAGCTTGTCGAGAAGCTCGACGAGGTCGAGGTCGCGGCGGAACTGCAGCATCGGGTGTTCGCCGACCGGATGATGCGGCGCGAGAAAGGCGCCGAAGCCTAGACGCGGCATGGTATTTTTCTCCTCGGTTCTAAAGTGTCCTTGCGAGGCGCCAGAGGCGCCGCGGCAATCTCGTGCGGAGGAACCTCCCGCGGACCGAGATTGCTTCGCTGCGCTCGCAATGACGATGGTCTTGGTTACACGCCTTCGACGATGCGCAGATCGCGGTCGGCGCCCTTGGCGAGCGCCCTCAGCGCTTCCTGATATCCGGCGCTGTCATGGGCGGCCTCGGCCTTGGCGACGCTGTCGAATTCGATGATGACGGTGCGCTGGACAATGCCCGCCTCGTAGGCTTTCGCCGCGGTCCCCCGCGCCAGGAACCGGCCGCCGGCCGCCAGGATAGCCGGCCCCGCGAGCTTGGCGTAAGCGGCCAATGCATCGGGGTTCGAGACCGAGCGGTACGTCGCCACCCAATACGCCTTCGCCATCGCCGGTCTCCAATTCCAGAGGTGTGCCCACGAGCCTAGCGCAAAGAGGGCTTACCGGCAAAACCGACTGCGTATAAAACATCCGCTCTTCCGCCTCGCCGCCGAGGCAGATCGAGGAGCCGCGCGATGGACCTTCGCTTCAGTGCAGAGGAATTGGCGTTTCGCGACGAATTGCGCGCGTTCTATCGCGACAACATGCCGGACGATTTGCGCGAGAAGATGCGGCTCGGCGATTCGCCTGAGAAGGAAGACACGATCCGCTGGCAGCGCATCCTCAATAAGAAGGGCTGGGCCGCCTACAGCTGGCCCAAGGAACATGGCGGGCCGGGCTGGACGCCGGTGCAGCGGATGATGTTTCTCGAGGAAAACCAGCTCGCACCGGCGCCGGATATGCAGGTTTTCAACGTCACGATGATCGGCCCGGTCTTGATCCAGTTCGGCACGGATGAGCAGAAGCGCCGCTTTCTGCCGCGCGCGGCAGAAGTCGAGGATTGGTGGTGCCAGGGGTTTTCCGAGCCCGGCGCCGGATCGGATCTTGCCGCGCTGAAGACCGCCGCTAAGCGCGAGGGCGACGACTACATTGTCAACGGCCAGAAAATCTGGACGTCAACCGCGCACATGGCCGATTGGTGCTTCTGCCTGGTACGCACCGACCCGCACGCGGCAAAACGCCAGGAGGGGATTTCGTTCCTCTTGATCGACATGAAGACCCCGGGCATCACGGTGCGCCCGATCATCTCGATCGACGGGACGCATCATCTGAACGAGGTGTTTTTCGACGATGTGCGGGTGCCCGTCGAGATGCGGGTGGGCGAAGAGAACAAGGGCTGGGACTACGCCAAATTCCTCCTCGGCAACGAGCGCACCGGCATCGCCCGGCTCGGCAAGTCGAAGGAGCGGGTCAGGTTCGCCAAGGAGGCCGCACGCGACATGCGCGCCAATGGCCGGCCCCTGATTGAGAACCACGAATTCCGCCGCCGCGTCGCTCAGCTGGAGACCGAGCTCAAGTCGCTGGAGATCACCCAACTGCGCGTCCTTTCCGCCTCGAAGGCGGCTGGCCAGCAGGACCCGCTCTCCGCGGTTCTCAAGCTCAAGGGAACCGAGCTGTTGCAGGCGACGAGCGAACTGGTGATGGATACCGGCGGGCCCTTGTCGATGCCCGACTGGGCCCAGGAACTGGCCGCGCTCAGTAACGAGCCCGAGCTGGGGCCGGTGTGGGCCACCGAGGCGACGCGCAGCTACCTCATGCTGCGCGCGGCCTCGATCTATGGCGGCACCAACGAGATCATGAAGAACATCGTCAGCAAGGCCGTATTGGGACTGTAGTCATAAAAAACCGTCCTGGCCGGGCTCGACCCGGTCATCCTCGGGGTCCCGGGGGACAAGCGGGTCAAGCCCGCGGGTGACGGTTCGGAGCCGGGAAGCAAATTATGGATTTCGACTATACCGAAGAACAGCGCCTGCTGCGCGACAGCGTCAACCGGCTGCTCGCGGACCATTACACCTTCGAGAAGCGCAAGGCCTATCTCGCCGAGCCCGATGGCTGGAGCCGCGCCCTGTGGACGCATTATGCCGAACTGGGGCTCCTCGGCCTCCCCTTCGCCGAGCGCCACGGCGGGTTTGGCGGCGGCGGCATCGAGGTGATGCTGGTCATGGAGGCGTTCGGCCGGGCGCTCGTCCTGGAGCCGTACCTGGCGACGGTCGTGCTGGCCGGCACCGCGCTCCGCCTTGCCGGCAGCGAGGCGCAGCAATCCGCGCTGGTGCCGCGGATAGCGGAGGGCGAGCTCGTGCTCGCCGTCGCACATTCCGAGCGGCAGGCGCGCTATGATCTCTCCGACGTCCTGACGACGGCAAAGCCGAGAACGGGCGGCTGGGTGCTCGATGGCGCGAAGAGCGTCGTCGCGCACGGCGACGGCGCCGGGATGCTGATCGTCAGCGCCCGCACCGCCGGGGATCGCAACGATCTTGAGGGCATCACTCTCTTTCTGGTCGATGCCGCGGCGAATGGGGTGGCGCGCCGCTCCTATACGATGCGCGACGGGACCCGCGCCGCCGAGATCTCGCTGGCCGGGGTCGAAATCGGCCCGGATGCGGTGCTCGGCGAGGTCGGCGGGGGTTTGGCGGTCATCGAGCGCGTCCACGAGGCCGGCATCGCCGCGACTGCCGCAGAGGCGGTCGGCGCCATGGAGACGATGCAGGCGATGACCCTCG
>DASYOB010000014.1:0-14237 GCA_036008175.1 Allostellaceae bacterium | reverse complement strand
GCCTCGGCGACGACACACCTCGCACGGGCCACGGCCTCTGTCGGACTGAAGGCGCGCGCCGCACTTCGCAGAAGAGCCTTCGCGCGCACGAAATCGCCGAGTTGCGCCATCGCAATACCGCGAAGCGCAAGGGCAGGCGGGTCGTCTCGCAGGGCGACCCGCTTCAGTGCGCCGAGGATGTCCCCCGCCGCGAGCGCCAGCGCCGCAGCCGTTATCAGCGAGTCCATCGGAATCCCGTCACACTTGTCACTCCCACCGTTTCGATGCCCGGCGCTAAGTGATCCTCGTGACCGACCGATTAGTGTCGAGAAGCGAATGGATAACCGAAGGAAGGAACCAAGGCGATGAAAACAAACATAACCGGCACTACCGCCATTTCCCAGGTGAGCACCCCAAACCATCGCGTCGTATCCAGGGACGAGTGGGTCGCCGAGCGTAAGACGCTGCTTGCGCGCGAGAAGGAGCTGACCCGCTTCGGTGACCAGATCGCACGCGAGCGCCGGGCGCTGCCCTGCGTGCGGATCGACAAGACCTACACGTTCGACACGCCGGTGGGCCGGCGCACGCTGGCCGATCTGTTCGACGGCCACCGCCAGCTGCTGGTACAGCACTTCATGCTCGCTCCGGGCTGGGAGCAGGGCTGCAAGAATTGCTCCTACATGGCCGACCACACCGACGGCGCGACCGTGCACCTGGCACAGCGCGACGTCATCTTCGTCGCCGTCTCGCGCGCGCCGCTGTCCGAGATCGAGCGTTTTCGCCAGCGCATGGGCTGGAAGTTTCCATGGGTGTCCTCGCACGGCAACGACTTCAATCGAGATTTCCACGTCAGCTTCACAGCCGACGAGATGGCCAGTGGCAAGGCTGACTACAATTTCGGCGGCACGCCCGCGGGCGAGGAAATGCCCGGCGTCAGCGCGTTCTGGAAGAATGACGCGGGCGAGGTCTTCCATACCTACTCGACCTACGGCCGCGGCGTGGAGGTGATGATGCACACCTACAGGCTGCTCGATCTCACCCCCAAGGGCCGAGACGAGGACCGGCTTGGCATGGAATGGGTGCGCCAGCACGACCGGTATGAGCCGCGCCCGGTCGCGAAGGCAGCCAACGCCGCCGGCTCGTGCTGCGGCGGATGAGCATGTCCTGCCAGCCGATCGGCACCAGGATCGAGGGCGGCCGCCCGGACAAGGCGGGCCGCCTCGGCGCGGCCGACTGGCTGTCGCTGGCGGCCGCCCCCACCTTCGCCGTCACGGCGCTGCTCACGGCCGTCCTCGGGGGTGACCCGCTGGAGATGCTCTGCTCGGCCGCGGAACATACGTCTCCGCTGAGCGGAATGATCCCGATGTACTTGCTGATGAGCGCCTTCCATTCGCCGCCTTGGCTGAAGCTGATCTCTAGCCGAGGAAACGGCACCCGCCGGGCGTGTGATCCAGCCGCATTCCTTTCAAAAGCCGACTCCGCAAAGCGGGGAGAATTCGATCCTCCCTTGCTCGAGTTGACCGCCGGTCTCTGGCTCGGATCCGGATCGCCGTCGCGCCCGAAGCAAAACCGCGGGGTCGTAACGTTTGCGAAGCCGGCCTTGGTTCGCCACATCGCGCCCGGCAGCGTGCAGAACGCCCTCGTCGAGAGCCTCAATGGCCGCAGCCGCCGCGATACACCATCTTTTGTGACGCGTGCCTCAACGAGTATGCCTTCCCGAGCCTGCGGATGGCGCGCCGAATTCTTGAGGCCTGACGGGTCGACTACAATGATCGCCGGCCCTGCTGGATGGCGCTCAGTGCAAAAAGCGACTTTTGTACTCAGTCAGATTCGCACACGCTCTGAACACGGTTCAAAAGCCAACCCAATCACTTCAGCAAAGGCCGCTTACTAAGCCCTTAACGGTCGTTCAGCGCCGGCGGCAGGAACTGCTCATCATGCCCCGAAGCAGTCATCCACGGCATGGCCAAGAAAGGCGGGAAACGGCCACTACGCTCAATCAAAAAGATTGCTGAGCCGGTCGGGCCGGTTCAGCGCATCGGCACCGGACAGTGACAGTAGATCGCGCTGTGCTGCTCGTTCCCTTGCGAGATTGTCGCCAAGGTCAGCGCGCCGCCCGGTCCCGTCGCGGCTACCGCGTTTAGGGCGAAACCGCCGATCGATTCGCCGTCGGGGAGCGTCTCGCCCGCGCTCACAACCCGCCTTATATCGCCCGCTGCTCCGGCGAAAGCGGCAAGCTGCCCGGGTCCGCCGTCGAGAGCGGCGATGAACGCCGTTACCCTACCAGGCGCAACTGTCGGCCAGGGACCGAAACCGGCATAGCGACCGCCGCCCGGTGCAGCCGCCCCCTCGATCGCGATCTCGGCCAGACCGTCTAGTCCGGTTCGCAGTACCGCCTCGCGCGGCCGCCCGTCAGCACTCAGGTAGGCGCCGAATGCGACGCCCCCCTCATCGTCGATCGCCGCGCGTTCAGAAAAACGCAAGATCATTCCACCGCTTGGTGTTTGATCGCCGGCGCCGACCAACAGCCGTAGGTCGCGCGCGCCGGCAACGAAGATGCCGCCGAGCGCCGGACCCTTGAAGATGGCAGCAGGAAAGGCGATGACCCCGCTGTTGTTCAGCGCGGGACCGCCGATCTTGTCCATCATACCGCCGATGCGCCACAGCCTGTCGCCTTCCGCGGTCACTCGCTGCAGGCGCCAGCCATTCCAGAAATACAGCACATCCACCACATCGCGCCCGCGCCGCACATTGGCGACAAAAGCCAGCTCGTCGTTGTCGTTCAGTGCCGGTGCATCGAACCCAACCAGAACACCCCCAGGCACCGCCGGAGCGTCGTCACCGGCGAGCGCGATCGGCTGCAGCCCGCCATCGTCGGAGAGGAAGACCCCCTCGGTGGAGCGCCCGCCGGCGATCTGCGCCACGAACGCCGCATGTCCTGCAGCGTTCAGCGCCGGCAGCGGGTGATCGCCAAGCTCCGCGAGGGTGCCACCCCCCTTTAGCTCGTCGCCGAACGCCGCGATCTTGCGCACCTGTCCGGCTTCGGCCAGAAAAATCCCTTCGCGGGCCGGTGACCGCAGGACGGTCGCATAGAAGGCGACCTGACCCTGCGCATTGACCGGGGCGACAACAGGTTGCGAGGCAACATTGAACCGGTCGAAGCGGCCACCGCCGGGCGCCGCCGAACCGGACCGAACGACAGCGCGCAATGCGCCGGGTTGTGCCGAATTAACCGCCGGCACACCCACAGCGAGCCGCACTGCCGCTTGCTTCGGCGCCGTCGACGGCATTGACGGGGCGACCCACAGAACGGCCGCCCACAATGTCGCGACTGCTATGCCGGCTATAAGCAGTCGCCACCAGACCGACGCGAACAACATTCTCAATTGGCCAGCATGCCGGCCTTGAGTGTAGACACGTCATGGCGCAGCATCTCCAGGTAGCTGTCGGCCTCGCCGGGGGCGGGGGAAAGCGAATCGCCATACAGCGTACCCGCTATCGCGGCACCGGTCTCAGCTGCAATGCGTTGCATCGCGCGCGGATCGGTGATGCTGTCGACGAACACCGCCTTGACGTGCTCGGCCCCGATCTGTCGCGCCAGTTTCGCGAGCTCCGCGGCCGAAGGCTCGCTCTTATTAGTCCAACCGTTGATCGACAGCAGGGTAATGCCGTAGGCAGCGGCGATGTATTGCAGCGAATCATGCGACGCCAGCACGCGCCGCTTCGCCGGAGGCACGGCCGCAATCTCCTGCCGGGCCCAGGCGTCAGTCGCCTGGATCTCCTGCGTATACGCTGCTTCGCGCGCCCGGTACTCCGCAGCGTCATCCGGGTCGAGGCGCGACAGCACCGCTGCGATGTTGCGCACGTAAATGACGCCGTTGCGCGGATCGAGCCAGGCATGCTGGTCGACCGCCGCCGGGAGCTGTCTCCCGGAAATCGGATGCTCCTCCTCTGCTGTCAGCGTCCGCACGCCCCGGCTGACAACCACCTTCGTGCCTTTGAAACGGGCCTGTTTGAGCAGCGGCTCGAGCCACGGCTCGAACTCTTCGTTGAGGTCGTTCAGGAAGACAGCCCGGGCGGATGCTACGGTCGCGACATCGGCGACGGTGGGCTGGTACAACTCGCAGTCGCTGCCGGCCTTTACGATCGTCTTCAGATCGATGCGGCCGCCGCCGACCTTGGCGAGCATATCGCCGATGACACTGAACGTCGCGGCTACCGGAATCCGATCTTCTGCCGCCCGCGCCGGGCCCGCCAGCAGCAAGGCGGCGAGTGCGATCAAGAAACGGCGTATCACGCATTCCCCCCGATGATCCGGGCGAGGCGCCGCGCTGCGCCGGAGGCAAATAGCGAGATGCCGAACAATCCTCCTCCTGCCATTATAATCGCCGGACCGGAGGGCAGATTGCCGTGATAGGAGAGCAACAGTCCGGCGACCGACGCGGCAAATCCGAAGCCGGTCGCCAACGCCATCGACGCCGCCACTCCCAATCCCCAGCACCGCGCTGCCGCGGCCGGGAGCAGCATCGGCCCGACCGCCAGCAGAGTCCCGAACGCCTGGAAGCTCGCTACCAGCGCCAGCACCACTACTGCTGGGAACACCGCGCCGTACGGAACGCGCTCGCCGATAACGTGCAGAAATGCGGGATCGAACGCGCTGACTGCCAAGGGCCGGTACAAAGCCGCAATCACCAGCAGGACTACGCTGCTTACGACGGCGATTTGCAGCAGCGCCGACCAATCGATCGCCAAAACAGTACCAAAAAGCACGCGTACCACGTCGACATTAGAGCCGCGCCACATGACCAGAACGACGCCGATAGACAAAGCCAGCAAATAAAACACGATCAGCCCGGCATCACGTCGCGTCGGCTCGCTCGCGATCGGCCCGGCAAGCGCCGCGACGGCCAGCCCGCTGGCCAGTCCGCCAAGCGACAACCAGCCCGGCGACGGCCCGGCATAGAGAAACCCGACCGCCGCTCCGGGCATCACGGCATGCGCCAGCACATCGGCCTCAAAGCTCATGCGCCGCACTAGCAGCAGCGTTCCGACGGCCCCGTTGGTCAGCGCCAAGGCCATGCACGCCACCAGCGCCGCGCGCATAAACTCAAGCGTCTCGAACGGGTGCACGATCAAGGCATAAATCGACATCATCCCGCCATGGCCGGCAATACCGCAGCGGTTGCACCCCAGGCTAGGCAGCGCCGCGCCAACACCAGGGTGGCGGGGAAAAACGCCCGCACCATGTCGAGATCATGCAGGACGGCGATTACCGTCCTGCCCTCCTCGTGCCAGCGCCTCACCTCGTCGAGCAGCACCGAAAGGGTTGGGGTATCGACAGCAGCGAACGGTTCGTCAAGAAGGATCAAGGCAGCATCCTGGAGAATGAGGCGTGCGAAGAGCGCACGCTGAAACTCGCCTACCGACATCTCCCCGATAGGGTGCCCCAGCCGTCCCGCGAGCCCGACCTTCTCTGCCGCCGCCACAGCGCGCGCTCGGAGCGCCTTCCCCGGCGAGCCAAACGCGCCGAACTCTCGCCACCCGCCAATCATAATCAGTTCCGCCACGGTGAGCGGGTAATCGCGGTCGATGGCCACGACCTGCGGCAGATAGGCCATTCGCTGACGCGTCGCACCGCTCACCGCGCCACCCGCGAGCCGAACCAGCCCTGCGATCGCCCCCAGTAGCGTGCTTTTCCCGGCCCCATTCGACCCGACAACGGCAGTCAGACTGCCCGGGGCGAATTGTCCGCTGACAGCTTCCAGTGCTACTCGCCGTCCGTAGCGCACGGTTACGTCGCGCAGCAGGACGCCATCAGCCTCCATGTACGCCTCGGCGTGACACCATGCCCTCCCTGATACCGCCTGCCGCGCAAATCTATGACAAGATTACTATGCGTTGAAGAACCGCGGCGGCGACACCCGATGGAGCCAAGGGGTAGCGTAAGCCCGCGTGCCGCGTCATATTTATGGTCAGCGGCCGTCGCCCTCCGGGGCGCAGAGCCGCAAAACGGGAGGAGCACGATGAGAAGCGTCGGATTTTCCGCGTTCGTGGGCGGCTTGGCCCTATTGCCTCTCATTCCAGCGGCGCCGGCTTCCGCCGAGGCCGATTGCAAAGCGCTGGTGGCGCCCTCGCCGTTCGGGCCGGACGATCAGACTGGCGCGACCAACCGTATTACCCCTGCCGTTACCAAAGCCGCCGCTGCCGAGATTCAGACCGGCGCCGTCACGTCCATGGCCTATCCCCTCGTCGACGGCATACCCTTGTTCGGCACCCGCTTCAGCAAGACCATCCTGAGCAGCTTCGCCACCATGCCGGGTGCGGAATTCGGCAAGAACAAGCTGAGCTACATGGAAGACACCTATCTCAGCCAGAGCCATGTCGGCACGCATATCGATGGCTTGGGCCACATCGGTATCCAAGATTGCTACTACAACCAGACGCCTATGGGAAAATACGTCACCCAGAACAATCTGAAACGACTCGGCCTCGAGAACATCAAGACGTTCGCGACGCGGGGGGTCATCATCGACGCTGTTAAGGTGTTTCAGCAGGCCAACAAGCTGAAAGCCAATTCCGCGTGCAAGCGCCCCTGCCTGGACGCTGGCACGATGATCACCGAAGTGGATCTGCAGGCTGGGCTGAAGATGTACAACGTGACCCTGCGCGAGGGCGACGCGGTGTTCATCAACACCGGCTGGGGAGACCTGTTCGAGCAGTTCCCGGCCCAGAATGCAGCCTATAACGGGGGCGAACCCGGCATCACCGATGGGGCTGCGAAATGGCTCGCATCGCAGAAAGTAGTTGCCGTTGGCAGCGACAGCTGGGCGGTCGAGGTGATCCCCGGCGAGGACAAGGACATCGCCTTCCCGGTGCACAAGACGTTGATCACCGACAACGGCATCCACATCATCGAGAACGTGCACACTCAACTGATCGCGGATGCCGCCGCAAATTCAAAGCGCGCCACGTTTTTTCTGTCAATGACGGTGCCCAAGGCGGTCGGGCTGACCGGCACATTCGTCAACATCGAGGCTATCCAGTAGCGCATGACATCGCGGCCGGGGCTGCGGCGGCGCCTCTTCCTGACAGGGCTGCTTGCCTGCGGCATTCGCGGGGCATCGGCCGAAGCACGGCGTTACCGGATCGCTCTCGCCAATCTCGATGAGACGCCGGGTGTCACGCTGGAGGGGCTCGGCTTCACCGGCACTGACCTGCGGCGCAGCTTCGAGCTGGCAGCGCGCACGCTGCCGATCGACATGCTCTATTTCGATAATGCCGGCGACGGCGCACGCGCAATCAGCAACGCCGACGCCGCGATCGCCGCGAAAATCGACCTGCTGATCGAATACAACGCCGATGTGGAAGCCAATGTTGAGATCGCCCAGCGTCTTGCCGGCGCCGGGGTCGCTGCCATCGCGCTTGTCGACCCACTACCGGGTGCGCCACTCTATGGACCCGACAATCTTGCCGCCGGCCGCATCGCCGGGCGTGCTCTCGCGGCCTTCGCCTCGAAAACCTGGCCCGGCGAAGAGGTCCTCGGGATCATCATCGGCGATCTCGCCGATCCCGGCCCCGGGATCGACGACCGCGTGCTGGGCATCACCGAGGGGCTACAAGAGGCGCTGCCGACGCTGACGCTCGCGTCGTTCGATACCGGCGGCCAGCCGGCACGTGCTGACGCGCTGCTGACCAAATTCTTACAGACGCAGCGCGGTCGACGGGTCCTGATCGCAACTCTGGATGATCTGGCCGCCATCTATGCCAAGAATGCCGTCGAAATGAATCGGCGACAAAGCGATTGTGTCGTCGTCAGCCAGGGACTCGACCGCAACATCCATGGTGGCGCCAGCGAGAAGAAGGAGATCGACCCCAACAATCGCGGCAGCGTCGTGCTCGGCTCGGTGGCCTATTACATGGACCGCTACGGCTACGATGTGCTGCCGCTTGCCTTGCGCCTGCTTGCCGGCGAGAAGCTGCCGCCGCACACTGTGACGAACCATATCCTGGTCACCGGCGCCAATGTATTCCGCGAATATCCCCCATTCGACATGAACTGAGTGGACCCGGCCGTTTTAACAAAGCCGCACTGCGGCAGAGCCGACATGCAACTTTGGGGTCGGTTTGAGCGGTCCGATCAACGGAATCCGGATGCGTCGTCCCAGATCGGCAGAGCGAACCGCCGGGGTGGGTCGAACCTGGCGGTTCGATCGCGGTCCCGCCAACGGCCGGAATCGGCGCTTCTCAGCCACCTTATGGCGCTGGCGGGAATGTCGGGTTCCGCTTCCCTTAGCAGATCTCTGCGCATCTCCTTTCGACGTCTCAAAGCAACGAGCCCCGCCGGTGGTTTGCCGGCGGGGCTCGCGCTCACCCGCATCCTGCGAGGAGGAGGCAGACGACGAGGAGAACGAGGAGGCACCCAAACGAGCCGGGCTTGCCGCGCAGCAGGTACAGCAGCGCGAGCCAGCACAGCAGGGCGATCCACATCGCAACTCTCCTTCGGGAGCGGGATGCTCCGGCGCCTCGAGCCTCTCGACCACGCAGGTCGAGAGGCTGAAGGCGTCAGGCTGTTTGCGACTTCTCGTCGGCGATGACCTCGGCCATCGTCCGGTGGTCATGGAAGGCCCAGCTCTGGCCGACCGGGACGTCGCGCGCGGCGGTGGCCTTCTCGACCATGCGCCAGGCACCGTGCGCCGGGAAGCCGATCACGGCCTCGCGGGGCTCGGCGCAGGCGCCACACGACTTGCAGGTGGCGTCGGTGTAGGTCGCCGGGCAGATCGCGATGCGGCGTCCGCCCGGTGTCCTTGTCGGCAGCCGGGCGATGCGGTCGCGCCATTGGGCGATCGTCTCCGCCCACTCGTCCGGCCGGGACTTCGATCGGCGCCGCACCGCTCGCCGCGCATGGTCGTGCGCCAGGATGGTGGCGACAGGTCCGATCTTGAGATCGGCCAGCGCATCCGCTTCCGCTGCATTGTTGGCCGACAGGTTGATCGTGAACCCGGCCGTATTGGCGGCGGCGATGATGCGCTTGTTGCAGGCTGCTACCGCCGTGTCTGGCAGCACGGGCTTGTGCGTGAACGCAATCACCCGCTTGCCGCGATTGGCGATGATCAGCTGCGATAGCAGAGCTTCGTCGATCGCATCGTCGCTGCCGGGCAGGTCGCCGGCCTGGGCATATCGCCACAGCGAGCGCCGGGGGAGCTTCGCGACCTTGGCGCAGAGCTCGTCCCAGGAGCCGCCGCGGGTGCCGTCTGAGACTCCCTTCCAGAAATGGCCGAGGGCGCCGGAGAAGGCGTAACAGCCCTTGTCATAGAGCGCGCAGCCGGACCAGCATGAGCCCCGCTCGGTGATCGAGGCGGGGATGGGTCCGGTCTTCGCGTTCTGCGAGACGGGAACAAACAGTGATTTCATGATGTACTCCATCGGCGGCGGAATGCCGCCGATGGAGCGGCCCCGGGCGCGCGCGGCGCCGCGGGGTCGTCGGCTCAGTCGTCTTCGGGAGTGAGGTCGATCGTGACCGGCCGGCCGTTACGGCCGGCCGCATAGGGATGGACCTCGGCGACCTCGAACACGGTCGCGGTGGTTCCGGGCTTCGTCTGGTAGAAGCGGGCCTTTTGCGCCGCCTCATGCGGCGTCTCGGCCTCGACCTCGATTTCCCAGCGCACCCGGTACAGGCGAGTGGCGGCGTCATCTGTCATGATGTTCCTCCCGCTCGCCTACCAGCCGAACTCCCAGGCCGGCCAATCGGCCTCGCCGGGATGGAGTTCGACCAGGTGCTTGGCTTCGACAATCGCGGGGTCGCTATGCGAGAGCGGCTCGCCTGCGGCGGTGTAGGCCTCGCCGCGGTTCAGATCCGCCTTGTCATTGACGACGACCCGAGCGATGCGCGGCCCGTCACCGTCGTTGCTGACGACGACACAGACCGGCACCAGATAGGGCAGATGAACTTCGGTGGGCATGTTGCCCTCCTCTTGGGTTGTTGACACCCCGAAGGCCCCGCCGGCGCGCGGCCGGCGGGGCTCAGGTACGGAAAGCGTCAGCTATTGCAGCGGCTCTTCCGACTCGTAGGTGTCGAAGCCGTCGAGCACATCGCCATCGACATCGAACAGCACGAAGCTGCAGCCGAGGTCGTGGCGGGCGTAGGCGAGGAGCCTGCCAACGCTTTCCGGCAGATCGAGATCGTCGAACGCGTCCTTCATGTCGTGCGCCAGTCTCTGCGGCGCATACAGGAAGAAACCGTATTCGCCGGCAAACGGCCAGAAGCAGAACTCGCGGTCCTGGAAGCCGCGGCCGTTGCGGGCCTGGTCATCAAGCCTGTCGGCAAAATCCTGCGGCAGGTGCGACGCCGAGACGGTGAGGAACTTTCTGATTTCCGGTTTGGACATTGGGGTGTCCTCCCTGTGGTTGACACCCCGAAAGCCCCGCCAGCGCACGGCCGGCGGGGCTTGGGGTTAATAGTGAGTGACGGCGACGAGATAGCGGATGACCCTGTCGCTGATGTCGGTGCCGTGCTCGATCACCTCTTCGGTCGAGGGCCAGTCCTCACAGCGGATCTCCGCCGTTCCGAGGATATGGCCGCCGCGCCAGCGTCCCTTCACATCGGTCGCGCCCTTGAACAGGTGCGACTTCTTGCTCCGCGCGTCGCCGAGGAAAACCAGGCTCTCGGCCGGGAGATCCCCGCCGCCGCGGCGCTCGCGGTGGCAGAGCATGGCGAAGAGACCGCCCGCGATGTCCACGAGCTGCCGGCTGTTTGGCGCAGCCTTCTTCAGGGCGGGCAGATCGCGGTCCTTCGGCGCCAGGGCGACCATGCCGGCCAGCGTGGGGAGCTGGCCGAATTTGATCGGGTCGACGTATTCGAGCGTGTCGAGGTTGACGATCACGCGGCGTTGGCCGTCCGCGATCTCCTCCGGCGTCAACCCACGCCAGTCGCCGGATCTGGGCGGCCGCATGACGTCCTCCGGACGCATGCCTTGTTGTTTCAGCCACTCCAGATCCTCGGCTTTGTAGCAGGGGTCGATCACGTATTCGGCGACACCACAGCCGCCGAACTCGCGGGCCAGAGGCCGCACCTTCACCCACTCGGTGCTGAACCACCGCCTGCCCGTAGGTCGGGGAGTTGCGGTCGCCGTCGGTGAGCACCTGTTCCTTGTCGAAGTAGCGGACATTGCAGACGCCCTCGAGAAAGTCTCGGGCCTCGCGCGAGATGTCCGTGAAGAGAGGAACGCCCTCGTAGCCGTCGCCCTCGCGCTCGTCCTGCGGCGTCATCGCCGCGTAGAGCTTGGAGAGCGGCGGCCCGTCCCAGCCGGGGATGTCGCCGTCCTCGGCGTAGTCGCCTTGGACGAGGACACGCTTCCCGGCCCAGCGGCCAACAAGCGGCGACTGCGAGCAGTCGGCCGGCATGTTGCCGCCGCGGGAAGAGACGAGCGCGACCATCGCGTTCGGCGTCGAGGGCCGGGAAAAGCCCTGCTCGCCTTCCTTGAGGCCGACGCCCATCCCATGCGGGTTGAGCCCCTCTTCGGCTTCGATGCAGATGGGATGATGGTATTGACCCATCTCGGGTCTCCTTCATTTGTCGCAGCGGGAGTGCTGCGACACCCCGGCCTCCGCAGACGCGCAGCCTGCGGAGGCAAGGGGCCGGAGGCGCCGGGCGCGGGCGCCTCCGATGGGTTGATCTCGTCCGATGCGCTGGTGGCGGCCGGCGCCGGGTCGAACGGCGACCGTCCCAGGCCGCGACGGAGGTGTGGCCGGTGTCCGCCTGGTTCGGACAGCACCGCCGGCCGCACTGCAGTCCTGGCATCCGTTGAAGGCATGGGCGGAACAGATCCGGGCACGCCCTTGGCGAGACCGGAGAGCGTTAGCTCTCCGACGCCCCAGCCACCGCAGACGCGCGGTCTGCGGAGGCGAGGCACCGATCAACTGCCGATCTCGAAACCGGCCGCGGCGATCTCGTCGATGAGACCGCGGGCGAAGCGGGGCTCGGCGCAGAGCGCGCCGTCGACCCATTGCCAGGGCTCGGATACGACATTCTCGTCGAGCCATTGGCGTGCCGCTTCGTTCAGCGGCCGGACCAGGATGATCGTGCCCTGATCGGTGATCTGGAAGTCGCTCATGTCAGGGTTTCCGTCGGAGGGTGATCCTGCGGCGCCTCGACCCCGGCATGCGCGTGGCACGTCGGGGTGAGGCTCAGGTCAGGCGGCGTTCAGCAGCCCGCCGGCGGCGCGCTCGACTTCGAGGCGCTTGTCGGTGTTCGGGATCGAGCGGGCGTGCGCGGTCGCGGCGACCGTCACATCCCACACGGTCTCGATCGGCCGGCCTTCTTCCACTTCGTGGATGGCCTTCAATGGCTCGACCATGCGCTTGCCGAACCGGCCGGCGAGGAAGGCGTCGAGATCATCGGCGAGCTTCCGCTCGCGCGCGGCTTCGATCGCCTGCTGCACCGGCCGGGGCGAGCCCTCGGCATATTCGGTGAGCACGGGGGCGGTCTCCTCGAGCCACCGATCCGGGGCGCCCTTCGTATGGCGGATGCGGGCCTCGGTATACTGGTCCGCTCCCCAGACGATGCGGTTCTTGCAGACATAGTCGAACAGAAAAAAGCCGGCGCCGATCGTGTCGTCGCCCACCTCGCTGTTCCACACGAAGAACCCGCGGGCGAGGTTGCGGCCGGCGACCTCGATCCGGCGGTCCTCGTCGGCGAGAAACACGAACATGTTGCGATCGCTCGCATAGAGGGTCGTGTTGTCCCGATCGACGGTGACCCGCCGGCTGAACTCGCCTGGCACCCGCCAGTGGCCCGACACCCCGTCGCCGAACTCGTCGACCAGCATGTCGACGATCTCCGCGTTCCAGATCCGGCCGTAATTGGGGCCGTTGATAGCACGCAGCTCGTCCGGGGTGCTGAGCAGCTTGATGCTGTCGACATCGCGGGTGAAGCGCAGATTGTAATTGAGCGCGTCCGCGATCAGCTCGGCCGGCAATCTGCTGTCGCGGAAGTAGGACGCCGGAGAGGGGGTCGCCGCGAGGCTGCAGAGCTGGCCGAACGACCAATGCGTCGGCGTGACGGCGGAGCCGCCGAGCGATCCGTCGCGCGTCTCGATCAGCAGGCCGCGATGCTTGTCATCGGCCGGGTCCGGCAGCACCGCGAGCTTGCGGGTGCTGAGGGTGGCCTGCTCGCTTCGGTCGCGAAGCTCGCGCATCTTGGCCTGCATCTCGTAGAGCGAGACGAAGCGCTCGTCGGCGGGCCTGGTGGCCCATTGCCGGCTCGCCTGCATCAGGGTGGTCATGGGTAGTGTCCTTTCGGCTGTCGAGGGCGGGGGTGCCCTCAACGCCGTACGCCCGCACCGGCACACGGCCGGGCGGGCGCGGCGCTCACAGGCGGCGGACGGCCGCGGCGACGTAGTGCTGCCGCTGCGGCTCGGCCATGCCCGAGAGGCGATGAGTGATGGCAAGGGCTCGGTTCCTGAGTGTGCGTTCCGTGATCATGCGCGCGATCCTTTCCTTCTCGCTCGACAGAGCACGGCGCTGGAGATCGGCGGCTGTGACACGCAGCAACTCGAGCACGTACGGGTAATCGTACATGGCAGTAATCCGGAGATGTTGGGGGATGGAGGCCTCGGCCTCCACCTTTTAGATGGTGATTATTACAGTCAATTCAAGTGTTAGCCGTAGAATTACTTAGTCATGGATAGTCACGCAGGCTGTCTCAAGGGCGAACACAGATGAATAGCCGCGCGCGATACAACATCCGCGTAGAGGGGGCTAAATACGGCGCCAGCTTCGGCACGGCGCTGGCGATCGCCATCTCGTACACGAACAACCACTCCATACTGTGGGCGATCATCGGTGGTGTCTTGAGCTGGGTGTACGTCGTCTATTTCGCGCTGTTTCGTGCGTAGGTGGAAAAGGTTCAGCGCCTGTGTTCCGAGTCAATAATTCTGAAAGGCGCGGCCTTCCACTGCATGTTCGAAGGTCCGTCATCCGGCTGGATAGCGGTGGCTCAGATCGAAGCCCTGGGATGACCCAAATGCGGCTGACACCGGTCATTCATTTTGTCCTGAGTAGTCGGCCAATTCCGGACCTATAGCACTCGCTCGCTTCATTCCCCAGCGTCGGGCCGGATCTGCCCCAAAGCGGAAGCTGACGGTGCGCCCGAGAATTGGCCGAGTCGGCCAATAGGAGACAATGCACCGCACAACCGAGATCTATTCGATCACCAGGAGGGCACAGGCGCGTATTGAGGGTGGCACATCGATGACGACCGC
>DASYOB010000013.1:0-1638 GCA_036008175.1 Allostellaceae bacterium | reverse complement strand
GGCTTTGCGCGAAAATGGGCAATCTGCGCGGCATTTTCGAGCAACTCTCTATCCTGCACATAAACGGGCCGGCCCGGGGTATGCGGAGCGCCGGCGAGAACGCTACGTCGGGGCGGGCGATTGGCTGGTGTTCGGAAGGCTCCGCCAGATCTTGCTGCGGTGGCAGAGACGGCTCCCGCCCGACCGCAGGCTAGTCTCTTCTCTGCTCAGAGTTTCACGCGAGCGGGCGGCCGCTTTCGGACGCTGACCCGACCCTCCTCCAGCGGGCTGCAAATGGGCGGGATTGCCCCGATTCAGCCATTGACGCCGACCTACAACTTGGCTCGGTCGGTGGCGAGCGCCTTCACTTCTGCCGTAGCGCCTACGCCGCTCGCTTCCGCCTGAGTTCCATCCTCGCCGATTGCGCCTGCGCCGATCCGGGCGATAGCATCCGGGGCGAACAGGGAGGAGCCGATGGCCGCTGTCCGACCGCTCACCGAAGCCGATCTGAGCGAGGCGCAGCGCATCATGCGCACCGCCTTCGGCACGTTCCTCGGAGCGCCCGATGTCGATGCGTTCTGGACCGATTTCGATTATATCTATGGTCGCCACGGGGCACCGCATATCCGGTCCTTCGCGGTCGACGACGCCGACGGCCGGCTTGCCGGCTCGAACTTCGCGACGCGCTGGGGCAGCCTCGGGTTTTTCGGTCCGCTGTCGATTCGGCCGGACCTGTGGGACCGCGGGCTGGCACAGCCGCTCGTCGCCGCGGTGACTGCGGCGTTCGACGAATGGGGCCTCGCCCATGCCGGCTTGTGCACCTTCCCGCAGAGCACCAAGCACATCCATCTCTACCGCAAGTTCGGCTACAACCCGCGCTTTCTGACGCCGATCATGGCGGCGCCAGCCGCCGCTGGCGTACTGCCGGAAAGCGCAAGGTATTCCGGATTGGCGCCGGCTGACCGCGCCGCCGCCGAGGCGGAGAGCGCCGTGCTGACCGACGGTCTCTACGCTGGCCTCGACGTACGCGAGGAAATCCGCACCAACGCAGCGCGCCGCCACGGCGACACCTTGCTGTTGTGGGACGACACTCGCCTCGGCGGCCTCGCGGTCTGCCACTGGGGGCCGGCGAGCGAGGCGGGGACCGATTGCCTGTTTATCAAGTTCGGCGCGGTACGTTCCGGCCCGGGCGCGAGCGAGCGGTTCGGCGCGCTGCTCGACGCCGCCGGCGCGCTCGCCGCCTCGGTCGGGATGGGCAAGGTGCTCGCCGGCGTCAACACCGCGCGCGAGGAAGCCTATGCCCAGATGATCGGCCGTGGGTTCCGCGGCGTGGTCAACGTCGTGACGATGCACCGGCCGAACGAACCGGGCTACAGCCGGCCCGGCGTGTTTGCCCTCGACGATTGGAGATAGCGCGTGAAAGCGTCGTCTGCGAGGCGTTTGGCGGACCGGAGGTGCTGGCGCTGCGCAATCTGCCCGACCCCGCCGCGGCTAGTTCTGGAAAGCGCATCGGCCAAGCTCGACGAGTCCGCTAACGGCGCCGAGCTGCCGATGGCCCCGCGAGCGACATTCGGCAGGTCATGCCCCGATGCTGTCACTCACGATCAGCGTCGCAATCGGCGGCGCAAGTCCCGTAAACCGCTCATTCAAAATCCTCAG
>DASYOB010000012.1:0-2579 GCA_036008175.1 Allostellaceae bacterium | reverse complement strand
CGAGCCGAGGTTCGCGGATCCGCCACGGGCGTCGCGTCCACAGCCGGAGGCGGTCGAGGTAGAGATAGATGACGGGCGTCGTGTATAGGGTCAGCAGCTGGCTGACGAGCAGCCCGCCGACGATCGTAATCCCGAGCGGGCGGCGCAATTCCGCACCCTCGCCGAAGCCGATCGCCAGCGGCACCGCCCCGAACATCGCCGCCATCGTCGTCATGATGATCGGCCGAAAGCGTTTGAGGCAGGCCTGATAGATCGCGTCGCGTGAGGTCAAACCTAGGCTGCGCTCGGCGTCGAGCGCGAAATCGATCATCATGATCGCGTTCTTTTTGACGATGCCGATCAGCAGGATCACGCCAAGCAGCGCCATCAGGTTGAACTCGGAGCCGGTCGCGATCAGCGCCAGCGCCGCGCCGACCCCGGCCGAGGGCAGCGTTGAGAGGATCGTGATCGGATGGACATAGCTCTCGTAGAGCACGCCGAGCACGATATAGACGGCGAGCAGTGCCGCAGCAATCAGCAGGGGTTGATGTGCGAGCGATTGCTGAAACGCCCTGGCCGTCCCCTGGAAAGTGCCGTGGATCGAAGCCGGCATGCCGAGCCGGGCCATCCGGTCGTCGACCGCCGCCGTCGCTTCGCCGAGCGATACGCCCGGCGCGAGATTGAACGAGATCGTCGAGGCGGCGAACAGATCGTCGTGATAGACCGCGATCGGCGTATGGCCTGCGCCAAAACGGCTGAAGGCGGAGAGCGGCACCATTGTTTCCTTAGAGGTGCTGACGGCCGAGCCGGTTGATGTGGCGCTGCGACCGGTATTGGCGACCGCATTGGTGGCCGCGTTGCGGGCCACGTCGCCAGCGTTCTGCACCGCGCTCGCGGCTGCGGTGGCGCTCTTCCTGGGCGGCGGCTTGGCTACTACGGTGCCCGACAACGGTTGGGTTCGCTGTGTGCCGCTGACCGCACCCCCGCCGGTGCTGACATAGATCTGGTTCAAGATCTCGGGCGATTGCCGGAACTCGGGCGCCACCTCCATCACGACGCGGTACTGGTTCTGCGCCTTGTAGATCACCGATACCTGCCGCTGCCCAAAGGCGTCGTAAAGCGTGTTGTCGATCTGGCCGACGGTGAGCCCGAGGCGCGCCGCGGTGGCCCGGTCGATGATCAGATTGGCCTCGAGCCCCCCTTGCTGCTGGTCGAAGTTGACGTCGGTCAGCAGCGGCAGACTTTTGAGCGCCGCTGCGATCGTAGGCGCCCACTCGTGGAGCTCGCCGGCGTCTTCGCCAAGCAACGTATACTGGTATCCGGAGTTGCCGGTCTGCCCGGCGACCTGGACATCCTGATCCGCCCCTAAATAGAGCGACGCGCCGGCAATCTGGTCGAGCTTGGGCCGCAGCCGGTTGGTAACCTCTTCGGCCGACGCCTCGCGTTCGGACAGCGGCTTCAGTACCACAAAGGCGGATCCGTAGCTGCTGCCGCCGCCGTAGAATCCGGTGACCTTCGCTACGGCCGGGTCCTGCCGGATGATCTCGACGAACTGCGCCAGCTTCTTCATCATCAATTGAAACGAGACGTTCTGGTCGGCCTGGATGCCGCCCCAGATCAGCCCATTATCCTGCTCGGGCATGTACCCCTTTGGAACGTTGATGAAGAGATGGACGGCAAGGCACAATGTCGCCAAGAGGCCGAGCATGACGAGACCCGGCCATTGCAATGCCCGGCGCAACGAGCGGTCGTAGACATCTAGTATTGCGGCAAAAGCCTGCTCGCCAGCGCGATACAACCTGCCGTGCCGATCTTCGCGCCGCGGCGCCAGCAAATAGGCGCACATCATCGGCGTCGTGGTCAGCGAGACGGCCAGCGAGATCGTGATCGCCACCGACAAGGTCACCGCGAACTCGCGGAACAGCCGCCCCTCGATGCCGCCCATCAGCAGGATCGGCACGAAGACGGTGACGAGAGCGAGGGTCATCGACAGCACGGTGAACGCGACCTCGCGCGCACCTTGCAATGCCGCCCGCATCCGCGGCATGCCGGCCTCGATGTGTCTTGTGACGTTTTCGAGCACGACGATCGCATCATCGACGACAAAGCCGGTCGAGATCGTCAGCGCCATTAGCGACAGATTGTCGAGGCTGTAGCCCAGCAGATACATCACCCCGAAGGTGCCGATCAGCGAGACCGGTACCGCGACACTCGGGATCAGGGCGGCGCGAAGACTGCGCAGGCAGGCGAAGACGACCAGAACGACGAGGCAGATTGCAATGACGAGGGTGCTTTCGACCTCGTGCAGCGAGCTGCGGATCGTCCTCGTCCGGTCCAATATCAGCTCGACGTCGATGGCTCTCGGGATCGAGGCTTCGAGCTGCGGCAGGATCGCCTTTACGCGCTCGACGGTATCGATGATGTTTGCACCCGGCTGCCGGCGAAGGATGACCACAACTGCGGGCTTGCCGTTGGCTAGGCCAATGGCGCGCACGTTTTCGACCGAGTCTTCGACCTCTGCCACATCGCTCAACCGCACTGCCGCGCCGTCGCGATAGGCGATCACGAGCGGCCGATAGTCCTCGGCATGGTTCGCCTTG
>DASYOB010000011.1:0-34512 GCA_036008175.1 Allostellaceae bacterium | reverse complement strand
CTCTATGACGATACCGGCCTATGGCTCTTCGCCGGTGCCTGTGGCGCCCTCGTCGGCGCATTGCTCAATTACGCCTTAACATCGATCTTCACCTGGGGCCGTCGGGGATGATCCGGTCGAACCCGCCGCGGAAGGCGCCGGGCCTTGCGGACCTCGCCGCCAATCGGGCAATGACTACCAGCATCCGCCGACCTCGGCGGCAAACCAGCTGGATGCGCTAGCAATCGCGCGAATTGGTTCTGCTTTGCTATGTCAGCGGCCTACCTCCCGCATCCCGGCGATCTGATCGACGTCGCGATAACCTGGGGCATCGGCCTCGTGCTTACCTGCGCCGGTACGGCGCTTGTTGGCCGCCGGTCCGGCCCCGAATACCGGATGCTGGCCGGCTGGGGCGCGCTTTGCGTAGCACTGACCGCGTGGGGTGTGCTGCTTCCGGTGAGCCTGCGCTTTCCGGCGGTTCTGTTCGTGGCCGTCGCGGTGGCATCGCAGCTGAAACCCGGGGCTCGGCTGCAAGCGGATGATTGGCGCGCGCTCGGGCGCACCGCGCTGGTCACGCTGCCACTGTGGATCATCATGGCGCCGATCCGCCCCTCGCAGCCGGACACCTTTCTAAACCTGCTACCCAACGCGATGTACCTGGTCGATTACGCCCGTCTCCCGACCGCGGCGTCGCCGCCCAGCTTCTCGTATCTGCCGGCGGCGCCCTATAACGTGCAGTTGCTGACCTTTGTCGGCTCGTTGCTGAATCACGGCTATCCGCCGGCGGGCCTGTCGCTCGTCAATGTGATGCTGCAGCTAGCCGCCGGGCTGGCGATCGGGCGTGCTCTCGGCTCGGCCGACCTGGTGGACGGACGGGCGCCGTCATGGCGTCTGACGGCTCTCGGCTTCCTGCTCGCCACATTGCTCAACCCCGGCTTTGTCCCTCGCTTCAATTTCTCGGCGTATGGCGAGACGGCGCTGACGGTGACGGCGATGTTCGCGGCGTGCTTCTTCATTCAGAGCCAGGGGGAACTTGCTGCCGGGCGGCGGGCGAGCCAGGCGGCGTCTCTGGCGCTGGTCCTCGCGGCGATGGTCAACGCCAAGCAATCGGGGATCGGCCTCGTCGCGGCGCTTGCCGGCGCGGCCGCCCTGGCAGGTTACGCCGATCGCCTGGTTTCGCGGCAGGCACTGCTGCGCTTCATCGTCGCTTCTACGTTCCCCGCGTGCTTGTTGTTCGGGCTTTGGCGATATTACGTCGCCTACGCCGACGTGGCCGAGCTGACGCCCTTGCCACCGGCGGAATGGAATTGGAGCATTGCACCGGAGCTTCTGGCGAGCGCCGGCCGAATCATCGGCGAAAAGGCCGTCTACTTTACCTTCGTTGCGATCGCTCTGGTGGGCTTGCCGCTGCTGAAGCGACGGTGGGGGTGGACGGCGACAACACGTCTGCTCGCCTTCCACGCGGCGGCCTTTGTTCTCTACAACCTGTACCTTGTCGCCGCCTACATAGCCCATTTCTCGCCCGGGATGAGCGCCGAGGCGCACTCCTATTTCCGCTACAATACGCATCTTGCGCTGGTCCTCGTGCTTGCTCTGGCGCTCGCGGTGCGCGATTTGACCGCCGACACAGAGTTGATGCGCCGTTATCGCGAACTGGCCGGCGCCGCGCTGGTCGGGCTGGCCCTGCTGGTGCCGATCGCGTTCATCGGCCGGCTGCGCTTCGACTTGGTGATGCCGCAGCCGCTGGTCTGGGAGCTCGCTAACCAGATAAAACCCTATGTGCAGCGTGGCGGTCGCCTTGCGCTGCTGTTGCCGGGCGATAATGGCAGTGTCGATGTGATGCTGTCGGGGCTGCTGATGGATGCGCAGCCGCGCCGGCGCGATCTGGACCTGTTATATCGGCCCAGTGCCGACGGCGCCGCGCTGGCGGAGGCGGAGCGGCTCAAGTTTCCGCTCGCGCTGATCTCCTGCACACCGGAGGGCGGCGCGGCCCTGCTCAAACACGACCACGACGGGTGGCACCGGCTGGCTGCCTGGCGCTATCCGGCCGAGGCGCACAGCCAGCGCTGGCAGCAGATCCTCGCCTGGGAACCGCTATGCCATGGACCTTGAGCATCTCGGTCAGCCGGCGCGGCAGTTCCCGCCCTTCAGCAGCAAGAAGACTTGAAAGTTAGGCTCGGCAACGAGCGGCCGCAGACACGGCTGGGCCGGCACCCGGAAAGGATGCCGATCGACAAAGGCTATCGCATCCCAACCGGCAAGCGCTGTCCACGCCTGCTGCCGCGCCTCGACGTCACCGGCGACGAATGCCGACCATAGCAGCGTTGGTGAGGCAGCCGAGGCTAGACGGTCGTAGGGGGGCTCGACAACAATCGGTTGCTGCGCCGGATAAGCAAAAACGGTCGGCACGAACGCATCCCGGCGCGCGACGGCGAGCGTCGGCAGGTGCAGCACCGGAATAGGGCTGGTGTTGACGGCATCGGGCGGGAATGCGACGGCAAGCTTAGACCCGAGCGGCAGCGCATCGAGCCCCGCCAGATCGGCGGTGTAGACGCGGTCGGCAGACAGCCAAGCGGCTTCGATCACGCCAAAGCGGCCGGCCAGCAGGAGCAGGGTCGCAGCGCCGACGATAACCGCAGCACGCGGGCTCGCAAACCGCGGGGCCGACGACGCAACCAGCAAAACGAACAGAGCGACCGCGATCCGATGATCCGCACCGGAGCCCGACAGCATTTGGCTCGGCAGCGACAGGTAGGCCGCGAACACCAGCGCGACCACCGGCCCCATCCGCGCTGAAATTCCCAGCCGGCGGCGCCAGGCCAGCACGGCGAACAGCAGCAACAGCAACGCAAAGCAGGCGATGTCGAAGGAACGGCTGTAATTGTCGAACACGCTGAACAGGAGGTCGGCCTTGCGCCAGATCCTGCTGTAGCTGACGCCGCCCGCGGTGGAGTGCCACCAGCCGAGAAGGAGCAGAACCGGGGCGATGAGCTGAGGCACGGCGAGCGCTAAGCCGCGGCACAGCTCGCGCCAGGCGCGGGCACGCAATTCGCTGATCGCGGGCTCCACCTCCAAGCCGAGGATAACCAGGGCATATACTCCGAAGGCGGCGATGTGGCTGAAGAAGCAGAGCAACGCCACGAGTGAGGAGGCAAGCACGCGGATCCAGGCCCGGGCCGTCTCCAGCTGGAGCCACAACGCCGCCCCGCAGAGCGCTATCCCGAGCCCGAAGAGGTAGTTGATGAAGCCCCACAAGAAGCTGCGGTTGTAAAGCAGCGCGGCCGTCAGCAGCGGCCATAGCCGCCACGCGCCCGTGGCTATTCGATTGAGCCAGATCGCGCCGCCGAGCATCAGAGCAAAGATCGCGACGAGAAATAGCTTTCCTGCCAGCTCCAAGGGCATGACCCGCGCGAGCGGCGGCACGATCAGATCGCCGGCCAAATTCGGCAGCGGCGCCCAATGCACCCCATAGAATTCGTTGCCGCCGGTCGCCAGAACCCAGAACCGCGCCAGATGGTTCGGATAATCGACAAGCGGCGGCAGGCTGGTCGAGAACACCGGCACGCTTGCCAGCA
Source organism: Allostellaceae bacterium (assembly GCA_036008175.1). Classification (GTDB taxonomy): domain Bacteria; phylum Pseudomonadota; class Alphaproteobacteria; order ATCC43930; family CGMCC-115725; genus DATARH01. The sequence continues at coordinate 30,958 of DASYOB010000011.1, read as the reverse complement.
CCAGCAGGAGCAGAGCCGAGGCGCCAACGACGCCGATTGGATTCCCGGACCATCGGGGGGCTAGCAGCCAGGGCCTAATTATCGACATTTGCGCACTGGGCTGGCCCCTTAGGCGGTCGCTCGCCGCCGCAGGCGCCGCCAATATGGATGCAAGCGCGCTGAAAGGCGATTTCCGCCTAAAGGCTGGAGCGTGCACCGGCCGCTTCGCATTGGAGAGAAGCGGTAGCTAGGCTGGTTCCATTCGTCAGCGGTTGCTTCCGGTTGGACCGCCAGCTGGGGGCCGAACGGTCGTCTCGTCGGTCGCATGGCAGCGGAATGCAGCGAATAGATATGCGCAGGCAACCAGCGCAGCCCACCATGAATCGGTCGTGATCTCAAAGTTAGCTAAAGAGATTGTGAGGGCGGAAGCAAAGGCGGCATAGCCGAATGGTTGAATATTGGGCGTGAGAGACTTGCGGGCGCGCGTCAGAGTGACAAGGGCCAGCGTAAGGGCGAGCGCCACGCCGATCCCACCGGTTTCGAGCCATAACTGAAGCCATTGATTATGCGGATAGATTCCCTGCGCATTCGCATAGAGATACTGGCTTAGTTCATCTCGGTGGATTGGGACTGATTTTGAGCTCCATAGCCCCCAACCGAGAACGGGACGTTCGAAGACACGCGCCGACATATAATCCCAAATTTCGAGACGATGGAGACCGGATTGGCGAAGGTGAGGTGTGTAGAGCAGTCGAGAAGCGACAAGCGCCCGGTGCTCCCCCAGGATCCAAAGCCAGAACGGTGTAAAGACGGCAACGACTGCTGTAGCGACGACAAGACAGCTCGACACAATCCGCCGCGAGAGTAATGAAGCTCCAAGGACGACGATCCCGACAAGAGCCGCGATGCGTCCCGTCATACTCACGCCAAAGACGAGCACGCATGCCGCCGACACCGCCAGGATAAAAACCCCCGGCCACTGTCGCCGCGACGATGCCTGCGCCAAGAGCGGCCACGCGATCAGCACAAGATGGTCCGCGCCCCGATTGTATTTTGTCGCAGGCGCGTCGGTTGCTGCCGTGAACAATGATTGGAGGTAATAGCCGGTTGAGGCGTCAATGGCGATAGTTATAGCGCTCAACGCGAAAGCTATTTGCATCAAACGAAATAGCCAATCGGCCGTCCACTTCGATGGGGCCTGACTGCTGAGAACGGCGATCGAAGCAGCAAAGATGCCGGTCACTTGGAGGGCGCCTCGCATACTCCGATCCGGAACGATTGACCAGATCACGCTGGCCCAACAGAGGCCGGCAAATGCGATGGCAAGCCACAGTAGAACGCGGTCGGTCGAGGGCAGAGTGCGCCGCACCGCCACCGCGTATCCGAATTGAATGATGCCCAGCCCGAATATCAACGCGGCGAATGATGGTCCGGCGACCAATCCGACAATCGGGAGCGGGACGAATACGGCGATCGGTAGCCAATCTGGAATGCGTTCGACGGTCAGAAAACTCCTTTGAGCCATCGTCCCCCGCACCTCGCTCCTACAAATCCTGTCCGCGCCGTGCGCGGCGAGGGTGGCAACCTCCAAACGAGGCCGCTTATGAAGTTCGCGACACGCGACACCGTCACGGTGCGGCAAAATAATCTCACACAGTCTAATGAGGAGGTGCGATGAAATATTGAAGCAGGAGGCGAGTCTTAGCGGCATAGTTGGTAGACGAATTATGCTCTTGGGGCGGTCGCGTCCGCCGGCACCTATCTATCGCTGCATTTCGGCAAAGTCTGGCGAGACAGATCCGGAAGCTGGTGGCGCGGTCGCGGCGCGGAGCCACTGAGGCGGACGAGCGGTCGGCCTCTTCGGCGGCGGTCAGTGCGTTTTCCCGCGTCCAGAGGTGGCCACGAGGATCTTGCCGTCAGGGGTCGCGCGGGTTCATGATCCTGGCAGAAAAATTGCGAGCGGCCGATGCAACCGCTCGACAGAATCAACCTGGACATGAGGCTTGCGATGGCGACAAGGGCCCCGTTCCTTAAGACCCGTTACAGCGGATACCACCACCGCCATGTTCCGCAGGAAGACAACGAGCTGACGCATGTCGGCCCGGATACGCCCTGCGGCGAATACATGCGGCGCTTCTGGCAACCGGTCTGCTACTCGGACGACCTGAAAGACCTGCCGCTCAAGCTCACAATTCTCGGCGAAGAGCTTGTCGCGTTTCGCGACGGCAGCGGCGCAGTCGGTCTTCTGGAGCTGCATTGCCCGCATCGCGGCACATCCTTGGAATTCGGCCTGGTCGGCGCCAAGGGCATCCGCTGCTGCTATCACGGCTGGCTGTTCGATGTTGACGGCGCCATCCTCGAAACGCCCGGCGAGCCGTCCACAAGCACGCTGAAGGACCGGCTGTGCCACGGCGCCTATCCGGCGCACGAGGCCTACGGCATGGTCTTCGCCTATATGGGGCCGCCTGAGCAGATTCCGGCCTTTCCGACCTACGACAGCTTTGTGCGGCCGGGCTTCCGCCTGATCCCCGGCCAGAAGTATTTCTACCCGTGCAACTGGCTGCAGATTCTCGAAAATACGATGGACGCGGTACACACCGCGTTCTTGCACACGATCGTCAGCGGCGCGGTGTTCACCGAAGAATTCGGCGTACTGCCGGAGTTGGAGTTCGCCGAAACGCCGGTCGGCATCATCTACATCGCCACGCGGCGGGTCGGCGACAATATCTGGGCGCGCATGGTCGAGAACGTGCTGCCCAATCTGCAACAGGTCGCGCCGATCTGGGAGACCGGCCATCGGGAGCACCCGTTCAGCGGCCCCTTTATGAGCCGCTGGATCGTTCCGCTCGACGACACCAACACAATGCTGATCGAGCTCCGCCACGTCAGCGAGACCGCGGGCATCGTCACCCCCGATTGGTGGACCGACCGCAGCATCATGCTGCCCGGACAGCTCGGCCTCGGCACCTACGAGGAAAGTCAGCGCCGTCCCGGCGATTTCGAGGCGCAAGTCTCGCAGCGGCCGATCGCTGTGCATGGGCTCGAGCATCTCGGCACGACCGACCGGGGCGTCACGCTGTTTCGCAAGCAGATCCGCAGCGGCATCCGCACGGTCAAGGCAGGGCAGGATCCCGTCGGCCTGTTCCGCGACGCCGGCGCGCCGATCCCGACCTATTGCAACGATACGGTGGTGCGCGTGCCGCCGGCGAAGACGCCCGAGCTCGACAAGAAGCTGCTGCGCGAGACCGGCCGGCGGCTGGCCGAAGGCTACATTGCGGTGCCGCCGCTGCTCGCTGCCGCGGAATAACTATCCGTGCTCCTCTAGAAATAACCCTTATAATACCAGTAGCTTAAAAATTATCCTGAGCCGTGTTCCCCCGCTGTTTCCCCCATAGCGCGTCCGCTTGCCTGCTACCGTTCCGCGTAATCTGATTGGAGCCATGCGTGCGGCGCATGCAGCTTCCCCCACCAGTTTGCCGAAGGACCACACTGCAAAATTGCCTCCGCTCCGCTGCAAGCGACGCGGCCATGCATGTAGTGCATGGAAACGCAGCCCCCAGAAGGCCGTAAAACATCAGTGTGAGCGGGACCAGATAGGCAGGGTTCAATCTGATGGCGCGGCATTGGCTTGTGCAGCCATTTCGACCGGGCAGCAAAGTTCAGGCCGAGCAACGTTGCGCTGACTTCGGCGACGTAGTGGCGACGGTCCGAAAGTTCAGGAGAGCGAATGCAGATCCCCGCACCAGATTGCGGGTCTATGTGCCGAGCCATGCAACCGACATTGAACGCCGGAAAATCGTCAAACTTGGCGTCGAGGCGATATAGCCGGCCCCGTTACGATCGCGCATCCCCACCCGATGCCGCGTTGGCAAGATGGAAAGAGTGCCGGCCCTTAATCTGGGCCGATGGGCCCCGCTCCGGTTTATTTTACGGCGCGTACGAGCATCTGATCCTGTCGTTCATGATCACCCGGAATGGCTAGGATTTGTGCGCGCCGCAGACATTGCTCGCGGGCGCCAACATAGCGGACGAGCCCATCAACAGCGACCGCGCACCGGATGCCGTTTCCGTCCAGATCCCATATTTCGATTCCAGCTTTATCGGTTTTCATGTCCGCACTCTTTGCGACACCCCCTAATCTCTTCGTTGCGAGCCTCGGCCCGGGATGCCCACTCTCCTTCTATTATTTGGATCGGGGTGATGGCTTGCCCGTCGCCCGAGGGTGAAATCGATTTTAGGTTTGGCGACGATCCACCGTCGTCCTGCTTCTTGAAGTAACCATTCCCCAACGATTAGGTGCAGATGCGCGGCAAGCGAGCTGCCCAACGTCGCCAGTCGGCCGATTCCCGATATCGACGGGAGGCCGCTCCGAAGGGACCGAAGGGCGGGCCAGGCCCGGCCGATCAGCGGTGCTCGGAATTTCCCTTGCTCCCGTCCACGCTCGGCCCTTGCATCGCTTGCGCAGTCGGCCCCTCGAACCGCTCCAGCTCCCAGCGGTTTATGAGCCCTTCCCTGTAGGCGTCCTCCGGGGCCAGCCCCGGGAAAGGATAGCGCTGAGCGAGGTAGGCGGCAGGCGGCCGTAGCTGCGCCGCCCCGGGCGGGGGAACCTGCGCCCAAACTGGGCCGATGCCGGCCATGGTTGCGGCAGCCGCGACGCCGGTCAGAAGATACCTCATTCATTCGCTCCTCGGATTGGCGGAGCCCCGGCCGTCTGCCGGGGCGGCCCGCGCCTAGGTTAATGATACGGGGGCGGTGCGTATTTCATCCCCGTAAGTCATACCTATCCCGAGCATGCGAGGAAGCGGAGGTGATGAGCGGCGCGCGACCACGGTTTCATCGGGTTGATAATGCAGTTGCGCGCGGGCATCGGCCAGCCTGGATGGTGTGCCGGGGACACCAATTTTCCGAAGCCAACACGTTGCGCCGCGACGGCGATGTGGCGCCGCCGCCGATGAGACGTATCAGCCGCGGGTGTCGACGCCGCTGATCGACGGGTGCGTCGAGGCGGTCAAAGCAACCGAGGAGCTGGTAGCACGGCGCAAGGACCGTGCTCGCGGGTCGCGGCTCTTCGATTTTGGCATTCACCGCAGATCGTCGACGAACCGTGCAATCTGCTGACGCTGCGGGGCGTTGGGCAGGCGGCCACGGCCGGCGCCGAGATTGTCCGCCATATGCTCGGGGTTTCTGGTGCCAGGGATGACACATGTGACCGCCGGGTTGGCGAGCACGTATTTGAGCAAGAACTGACCCCAGCTCGCGGCATCGAAGTCGCGTGCCCAATCGGGAAGCGGCTTTCCTTGCACGGCGCGCAAAAGGTTGCGGCCGCCAGGGCCGCCGAACGGGATGTCGATCAGCGTCGCGACGCCGAGCTCCACCGCCGCGGGCAACAACCGCTTTTCCGCTTCGCGATCGCCAACCGAATAGTTGAGCTCGACGAAATCCGGCTTCTCGCGCCGCATCACCGCTTCGAGCGCGTCGAAGGCGTAGGTCTCCGAGGTCGTGATGCCGATGTAACGGACCAGCCCCTGCGCCTTCCAATCGCGCAGCGGCGCGAGGCTCTGCTCGGCGCTTGCCACGTTGTGCACCTGCATCAAATCGATCTTGCTGACGCCGAGCCGGCGCAACGAGCCTTCCATCTCGGCTTGGCGCAGCGCCTGCTTTTCAAGCTTGGTGGCGATGAAGATGCGCGGGCGCAATCCACTCTCGGCGAGCGCCGCGGCGAGCAGCGTTTCGGACGCGCCGTAGTCAGAGGAAGTGTCGACGACGGTGCCGCCGCCGGCGACGAGGGTGCGAACGACCTCGCCGAGCGTGGCCTGCTGGCCTGGTCCGCCGGCATAATACTCGTCGGTGCCAAGCCCGACGACGGGCAACCGCTCGCCGGTGCTCGGGATCGGCCGGGTCATGATCGGTGCGGCCGGCCCTGGCGGAACAGCTTCCGCCTCGGCCGCAAGCGTCACCGGAAACGGCGCCAGGCCGAGTCCGGCGCCGAGCGCCAGCGCTCGCCGTCGTGTCAAGTCTCCGACTTGCCGTCGCCGTTTCATGTTCACCTCGTCGAACTGTGCCGTCGTTTATCGCCGCCACGGCCTGAAGACCAAGCGCTAGTGCTAATTCGCGACGACCGGCTTCATCGGCAAGGGCGGCTGCACCCGACAACGCTCATTCATCAAGTGGCAAGCAATCGGCCGAGTTTCACTCGATCGGAAGTCCGAGCTGGATCGGCAATGGCCGAATGGGAGCAGGATGAGCCGGTCAGTGCTGCATCGTCGAAGGTCGCCTCCTACGGGCCGCGGTAATCACGAGGCCCGCTGGCGAGTCTTCCTATTTGGTGCAAGGACCGAGATAGCGGCCAGTCAAGCGCTGCGTCATCTGACCGCCGATCATCGGCACATATGTGGTCATGGTTCCGTCCATCGTGCCACCGCGGTACTGCGCTACCGCATCCGAGCGAAAAGCACCCTGTGGGACCGAGCAGGTCATTGTCCACCTGACCGTTGCGCCGCTTCGGTTCGTACTCTCAACGCTGCACGAGAGGCTTGGATCGGTCGGGACAGACCGGGCGGGATCGATGCAGCTCGTGAAACTCGTGCCTCCAGGCTGCGTCTCAGCTCCCGGAGGAGATGAAAATCCGGCAGGCGAGCTGGCCATTTGACCTTGAGCGGTAAATTGCCAAAGCCCCGGTCTTGTCGCCTCTTGCGCATTGGCGGAGGCGACGGCGAGTGCCAGCACGCCGGCGAACAGCGGGGCGGCGCACGTAGTGGCGGGGTTCACAGCCGGACCTCCCTCATTGGGTTGAGCGCAAGCGCAGACGCGAGGCCGAGGAGGATGACGGGCTCAACTCCGCCCGGCATGACCCGCGGTCGCGCGCCAAACTGGCTAACAGGGATTACCGCGGGCTGGTTCTCCGCAATTTGAGGACCGGGCCCGCGAAGCTGCCGATCGCCGACGAGGGCTAGCCTATGTCGCCCGCGTTGCGGCCGATTCGGGCAATCACCGAACAGCGCGAATGACCGTCGTTCTCCATTGCGGGAACGCCGCCGTCCCAATCGCGTTTACACTAGGTCGCGGTCTCCCCCCAGACCGCAGCAAATACGTGACAAACAACTGCGATCGAGGTATCGGGCTTCCCCCGCCTGACCTCGGCGAACTAGGCGGCCGCTCCATCAGGCGGCCGTTTTCCTGTGAACTTGTGGTGTAGCGCGCACCCCGACCATAACGCGCGAACTGCGCGCGTGAGCACGAAACCAAGCATCCGCGAAATGGTACTGGGTATTATGGAAGTACTCACGCAGCATGCATGTCTCGAGCGAGTGGAGATAGGCATCGTACTCGTCAAGGGCCAGATGCGGAGTATGGCGCCGGACCGTATTGTCCACCGCCCCAACCAGTGATCGGCACCCCGTACCCGTAATACCAGCGGGCATAGGTACGGCGGGCATATCGCTTATGTCGCGCGGTTCGCGTTTGGCGCCTTACATTGGGCGCTACAGCTGCGGCTCTCTCTAATGGAGATTGTGCCGTCGCCGGCCGCTGCGGTAGGGCGTTCGCGGGAGGTGTACTAGGCAAGGGCGGCGGGATAGCCGCCGTCGCCACGGGAATGTCGCCCTGGGATGGGGTAGCCACGGCTGTTGACGCCGGAGCGGCCTCCGGCTTCGCGGCAGGAGCTGCGTTGGTCGTCGCCGGCACGGCCGTAATCGCCTTTGATGCGCCGGGCTGCGGCGAGTTCCTCGGGACCGTCGGATAAATCGGACTCAATGGCACTTGAGCGAGTACCGGCACAGCCATCGCAATGACCACAACCATGACCGCTCCGACCCGACGATACATCGCTTCCAAGTCCCTTTTTGCGTAACCGGCAATCATCTCCGATTGCCGATCATCGTCCCGCTGCGGGACCTGGCAGTCAATCAGCGTCGCCTTTCCCATCCGCGGCGAGCGCTGCGGGCATCGAGCAACTCAGAGGATGTGCGGGCTTCGGAGGCTTGGGTACGGCTCGCCATCAGGCGGTTCCCCCTCGGCATCAATCGTGTCTACCTCGGCCAGCGTGGTTCGTTGCGATCCAAATACCAAACCTCCGAAAGCGCCGGCGAATTGAGCGGCATCCTTCAAAGTAACAAAATCGATGCGCAACTGTACACGCTCCGCAGCCATACGGTATTGGAAGGCACCTGGATCAATGCCGTGCTTGCTCAACCACTCGCGTACTTCGGAAATACGGATCGCGAGGTTCCCCTCGTCAAGAACGATTCGCACAGGATATGTCACCGGCCGCTTCTCCCTTGAAGTTGAGGGCCGGCGGAAAGGTTAACGGGATACGATAGAAGCGTCTATCGTATCCCAGAAATGTCACAGCGGCCCCGGCCGAAACGGCCGGTATGCCATCAGTCCACTGATACAGGCGGTTCGGCGATCCTGCCGGTGCTGCTTCCTGGCGGCGACGCCTTGGATCGTCCTGCCTCAGGTTGTGTTTTGAGAAAATGGACGTGCAGAGTCCCACGCCACATCCTCCGCCCGTGACACCGCCGGTGCCACCGCCTGATCCAACGCTGCCACCGCCAATCACTGAACCGCCACCGCCGATCCCGATCCCGCGGCCTGAACCGCCGCCAGGCCCGATTCACGATCCCCCACCGACGCGCGCCACGGCAACGACCGGCGCCGGCGATCGCATAGAAGTATGAGTTGCAGGTCGCCGATCGGCGGGGGGTTCCGCCGCGCAGGTAGAGATAGGCTTTGTCAAAGTTGCAACGCGGTCGCGACGCACCGGTTGAGCTCGCTCGCGCCGTATCTCCTCCATCCCCCACTCGAATCGCCGCAAAACCGTCAGCAGCATGCGGGCGCGTCATGCTTTCGTGCGTATAGCGAGTCCGCAGAGCCGCTAGACGCGATTTTGGATGCGGTGTCGCGCTAGCAAAATCTAATCCCATATGGTCAGGAGATAGTTCGGACCGGGAGCACAGCCATGAATAGGAATGGACCACCGATAGTTTTGACCGCGATGCTTCTGCTCGGAGCGACACTCATCGCCAACGCGCAGGCGCAATACCTGACGCCTCCTTACTATCAGGTCCCAATAACACCAACGCCACCGTCCTGGAGTTATGACCCTTATACGAGCGGATTGAGCCCCTGCCCGCAATGGCGGCACGGCGATCCAAGGTGCTCTGATCAAATGCCGCCAACTTACGGCCAGCCGGGCTACCGGCAACCCGGACCCATCGGTGCCTATTAAGGTGGGAAATCGGCGGCTTGGATCAGCGCGGAAGATAGCTCGGTCTAGTTGCCCGTCTGAAAGGTGTAATTGCAGCTTGGGGATACGATGGAGGCGGTAAGATTGTTTCCCTGGACGCGCCCGGTCATCTGCACCAACCCCTTGTGCACGCGGGCGGCGGCCTTGAAGCTCCCGTCCTGACCAATCTTCCCGCTCAGCGCGGTGGCAAAGCGCGGGACATAGGCAAACCGAACTTCGCCCCTCGATATGCTTAGCGGGTAGAGCGCGCCCAGCGGCGGCTCGGTGCAGTTGCCGCTGATGGTTTTCGTCAGGGTGAGTTGTCCCATGTACTGGCCGTCGAACTGAGCCGAGCCCTGCGCCCAGGCGATGCTCCCGAGCCCGATGCCGAGCAGGAGGCCAAGTCCCAGCCATCTCAGCATTGCATTTCCCCCCATTGGCGCCGATGTCGTGAGCACCGGCCCCCTCAACCTAGGCGATTTTCCCAGCGTTACATCCCGTGCGAAACCTGCGCAAGCGGGCTACGCGGGCAGGCCGACCAGCCGGGCGCTTTCGGCCCAGAGCGCCTCGGCGAGGTTGTCGTCGAGCGCCGGCGCGTCGGGCATATGCGCGCGCCGGCCGATCACATAGGCGCCGTGGAAGGGGGTCGGATCAGGCATGGTGGCGAGGAAGATCGAGGTCCCCGCCCCGCGCCCGACGCCGGTCAGAAACGGCTTGATCAGGCGCCAGCCAAAGCCGGCGAGGGTGCCGGCGCCCTCGCCGATCTTGGTGGCGATAACCCCGGGGTGCAGGCAGACCGCGGTGACGCCGCTGCCATCGAGCCGGCGCGCCAATGCGCGGGTGAACAGGATATTGCACAGCTTGGAGCGGCCATAGGCCTTGAGCGGCGCCCAATCCTGGTGGCTCACAAGCGCCGGAAGGTCGATCCGGGCGCCGCGATACGCCATCGAGGCGACGGTCACGATGCGGGCGGGTGTCGAGGCGCGCAGCCGGTCGAGCAACAGATTGGTCAACAGAAACGGCGCCAGGTGGTTGACCGCGATGGTCAGCTCGTAGCCTTCCTCCGACAGCTGGAACCGCGGCGCGATCAGCCCGGCATTGTTGACCAGCACGTCGAGTCGGTCATGCCTCGACAGCACCGTCTCGGCGAGGCCGCGCACCTGGGCGAGGCTGGCGAAATCGGCAATCGCGGTCTCGAGCTGGTTGGAGCCGGACTGGTCCGCGACGATATAGCGCGCCTCCTCAGTCCTCAGCTCGTCGCGGCCATGCACGATGACCCGCATGCCGGCGCGGGCCAACCCGATCGCGGTCTCGAGGCCAATGCCGGCAGTGGCGCCGGTAACCAGGGCAACAGGCCCGCCTGCCGGCATCAGCCCGACCTGGGGGGCCGCCGTCTGGTCATGGCGGCTCCAGGCCCTTCGCCTTGACGACCGGCACCGCGGCGGGACCGGTGAGAAAGTCGACCAGCGCCTTCGCCGCCTGCGGCTCTTTGCTCGCAGCGGTGACACCGGCGACGTAGACGAGGTCCGGGCTTTGCAGATCCGCCGGCAAAGGGCCGACGATGTCGATGCCCGCGCTCGTCATCAGCTCGCTGATCGGCTGCATGCCAATCTCGGCCTTGCCCCCGGCGACCGCGTCGCCGACCGAGGGCGGGTGGCCGGCGCTGCCGGTAATGCGCCGGATCTTCGGCGTCAGCTCAGCGGCAAGGCCGAGCCGCTCCAGCACCTGCGCCAGGTGGATGCCGCTGGTGCCGCCGCTCGCCGGGTCGGTATAGGCGATCGACTTTGCCGCGAGCAACGTCCGCTTGAACGCCTCGACCGAGCCAATATCCGGATGCGGCGCGCCCTTCCTGACCGCTAGGCCGATCGGCGAACGGCCGATCACGGCAGAACTGTTGGCAACGATCTTGCCGTCGTGGACCAGTTTCTCGATCCGCGGCCGGGTCAGCACCGCGACATCGATTGCCGTGCCGCCGGCGATGCGCTCCTCGACCCCAGCCGCGGTGGCGAATTCCAGCGTCAGGTGGTGGCCGGAGGCGCGCTCGAACGGCGCCGCCAGCTCCTGCAGCACCGACCGCGTCGCCCCGGCGCCAAGCACCGTCAGCTCCTCGGCCTTCACCGGGCTGAACGAGGCGGCCACGATCACCAAAGCGAAAGGGACAAGCCGCATGCGGCGGCTAATCGAGGTCATCCAGCCCGTGCGACCAGCGCCGGCAGAGATGGTGGGCGATCGCCAACGGGCCGGGCAGCGACACTTGCGTCGGGTCGTCGGGGCCGGTCGCGGCTCGCGCCACCATGGTGCGGATCTCCTCGCGCGAGAACCAGCGCGCCTCGGCCAACTCCTCGGGATCGATAGTGATCTCCTCGCTCAGCCCCTCGCACAGGAACCCGGTCATCAGGCTCGACGGAAATGGCCAGGGCTGGCAGGCGAGATAGCGTACCCGGCCGACCCGAATGCCCGACTCTTCAAAGGTCTCGCGGCGCACCGCTTCCTCCAACGTCTCGCCCGGCTCCATGAAGCCGGCGAGGCACGAGAAACGGTTGCCGGGGCGCCTTCGATTGCGGCCGAGCAGGGCACGATCGCCGCGCACCGTCAGCATGATGACGACCGGATCGGTGCGCGGGAAATGCGATGCCTTGCACTCCGGACAGCGCCGCACCCAGCCCGCCGAGGCGACACGGGTCGATGAGCCGCATTGTGCGCAAAATCGGTGGCGTGCGTGCCAGTCGATCAGCGAGCGCGCTTCGGCGAGGATGGCCGCTTCGCTGCTCGGGAGCAGCGGCGCGAGGGTGCGAGCATCGAACGGTCCGCCACCGGGTTCGGCGGCGCCGGCATCAATTGCGAAATACGGACACCCGCTGCCCAGGCCGAGGAAAATCAGCGTGGCGCCACGCTCGATCGTCTCCCGCCACGCGTCAACCGGCTGCCAATCGAGCACAGGCAAACCCAAGCCGCGCGTCGCCGGCCGCAGATCGTGGAGCGGCAGGATACGCGCGGTCGGATCATCTAGCAGCGAGCCAATCCACTCGCTGTCACGCCGGCGCTCGCTGGCGCGATCAAGCGGGTTGCCGGCGAAGCAATAGACTTCTTCCATGCCGGCGATGCTAACCGCGGCGAGTCCGCGGCGCAACGCCGGCACCTTGTCGGTCTAAACGCTCGTCTGAGCCAGTTTTCAGTACCTGCTCATCCCGGCTCAATACCAGTACGGGCCACGCCAGCCGATGAACGGCTCGTACTGGTCGAAGGAAGCAACACAATCCGCGCGAAGCTGCGGGATGTTGATCGGACGGCATTCCTTCCGGGTCCGGTACATCCGGAAACCCCAGCTGGTCTGCAGCCGGTAGTCGTACACCTTGCTCAAGTACACATTGACGGCAGGATCGAGCCGCGAGCCTGGCGGATACCCGCCATAACTGTAGCTTATTTGCGCATTAGCGTAATGCGCGGAGAAGACGAGGAGAGACGCCGCGAGTACCAACTTAGCAAATCGAAACATTTCTAACCCTCCTTTCGGCGTGCAACCTGTTTCCGGCTCGGACGAGGCGGAGCAATCTCGGCGAGGCGCCGCTGACCGCCGCGTAGCGCCGCCGAACTGACCAACGGCATGCTTCCAAGGAGTGAACGGGGAACACGAAGTTTGCCGGTGCAGTTCAACCGACAACGCAACGAATTTGGCCGCTCCTTGGTTCCGAGCAGAACGCGAAAAAGCCGGGGCTCACGCAACCGGCCGGGGGATGCTACGCGAATTCCTCGCTGTGGGGCAACCAAATGCGCAATCAGTCCGGCCACCGCGCTCAACCGGCGGTTTTGGCCAGGGGGAGGCGCGTCGCAGCTCTCGTTTAGAGAGCCGTTACTTCTTTTCGGCGGCGTATTCGGCTTTGGAGCGGGTCAGCTTCTCGGGATGAACAATGGTCTTGTTGACCGCGCTGCGGGCGGTGCCGAGATTTGGGAACTCGCTGTCGACTCCATCGCGCTGCAGGACATAGATCGCCGACACCGCCTTGCGGCTGATCAGATCGGCGGTGGTGCGCTTGACAATCGTCCAGTGTACCCGACGGGCACCACCTTCTTCTTCGACATCCTCAAAGCCGCGGTCGACCACCGCGTCGGTCTGGTAAAGCTTGCGCTCGACCTTTCGCGGCGGCGCATCGCGTCCACGCCCCGGCGGACGTCCCCGACGATCGCGCGGACCGGCATTCCGACGTTCCTCGCGCCGATCGCCGCGGGGGCCGCGCTCGCCTTGCTGTCTCTGACCGCCGCCTTGCTCTCGTCGGGGCTCGCGGTCATCGCTCCGCTCTGCAGTCGTTCCCGGCGCAGCCCCCGTGCGGTGTCGGCGCCGCTGCCTTGACCGAGGTGGCCGGGCTGCCCCCTCCTGACCCACGGCGGCCGAGGCGGCGGATGTTTCATCGTTCTTTGCGCCTTCGCCTGGCGGCTGCGCCTCAAGCGCCGCCTCGGCCCGAGCACCGCCGGGCTTGCGACGGCGCCGTCGGCGTGCCCGCAGTGCACGGATGGCCGGTGGAACTTCAGCGGTCGCCGGCGCTTCATTCTCGGCGCCTGCGATCGTCGGCCCTTGCAGCAGCCGTCGTTCCGGCCCCGGCACCGCAATACCTGGCTTCGGACGTCGCCGGCGCGGCCAGCGCAGGCGCAATGTTGGCCGCTCCAGCGCGCTCTCCGATGCCTCGACGGTTGCCCGCCCGTCCCCCTCGACCGCCGTTCCACGCTCCGCCTCCGGTGCGCCCTCGTCGTTCCCGGCCGGGGCATTCTCGTTTGCCGCCGCCGTTACGGCGGCCGGTTGTTGCCCCGGCCGGCGACGGCGGCGACGACGGCGGCGATGGCGCGGCGTATCGGGCTGAGCCGACGCAGAGGTTGCGCCCTCGCCAGCGGAAGGCTCCTGCGGGGGCGCTGCGCTCCCGGTATCCGGCGAACCTTTGTGCCCGGCTTCGCCGTCCGGCGTCGGGCGGTGCTCCTCTCCCGGATCCTGCGGCGTCGATTCAGTCGGGTCCAGGACCGACTCCCTAGCTTATCTGCATGCGATTGAGGCTATGCGGCCAACTCTAGCGCCCGCCAGAACTCAAGGGAAGCGCGGGCGCAGCGCTCGGGCTGCAGCAGGTTGACGCCATGACCATAGCCGGTGAACAGCTCCAGCCGGCCCTGTGGCAGCCGCTCGACCAGGGCGCGCTGTTGCTCCGAGGCGATGCGGCTCTGGTCGCCGGAAAGCAACAGCACAGGAATGTTGATCCCGGCCAGCAGCGACTGCACATCCACGGACTCGAAGCAATCATGCAGATCGGCCGCGACCTCGGGACGGGTTCGACCCATCTCCGCGACCACCCATTCGCAGAGGTCCGGGCCGGCGCGCTCGGTATCGAGGCGATAATGAAGCGTCTGCCGGCACCATTCGCCGACGCCGTAGGCGCGCATCGCCTCGGAGGCGCTCGCCCGGTCCAGGGCGTAGATGCGCTTGATCTCGTCGGGGATGCGGGTCGGCGTATTGCACAGGACGATGCTGGCGATACGTTCCGGGTAGCTCGCGGCGAGCAGCACGCCGACAATCCCGCCCGATGACTCGCCAACCCAGTGCACACGCGGCAGCGACAAGGTATCGAGCACGGCAATGATCTGCGCTGCAATCGCCTCCGGCGTGACGCGATAGCCGGAGGGCGGAGGGTCGGATTCACCACACCCAAGCAGCTCGGGCCTATAGACCCGCCGGCTCTGGGCGATCGTCGGCACCCAAGGGTTCCAGAACCACGCATTGCGCGCAAACCCGTGCAGCATCAGGACGGGTGTCGGCGCCTGCCAAGGCCACAGGTAATCATCGACGACACAGTTGAGGGCGGCATCCTCCACGATCGGGATCTTTGGCATGCTTACCTCCGGCGAAGCGTCGTGGACCGCGCGGCAAAATCACACAGATCCCGGCGAACCAGCCCCCCGCACGCTGCGAGACTACAGCGGCTCACATGGCGGATAATCACGCACGGAAAGCCCTGCCCAGGTCATTTAGAGATCCGCGGTAATCAATAATTTGCCATTCGATCCTACAGTCGGTGGCGTTGTGTGGGATCTGACGGATACGGATGGTTAAGAGCATACCACGGAGGGCCCCGGCATTGCTCGACGAGTACTGTTCACAACTCGGCACCGTGCTGGATCGACGAAGCCCGGGGCTTGCGCTGATCACCGCGCGGCAGCAGGCGTTTCACCGCATGCTGCGCGCCGAAGCCTCCGCCAGCGCCAAGACAAAATTTCTCGCGCACATGTCGCATGAGTTGCGGACGCCGGTGCACGGCGTCATGGGGATGCTGGAATTGGTGGGCCGAACCGAACCCGGACCGCAACAGCAGCGCTACATCGAAACTGCGCGCCGCTCGGCCGAGACGCTGCTCGGGATCATCAATGGAATTCTCGAAATCTCGAAAATCGAAGCGGGCAAGGTCGAGCTTGAGGACAACCCCTTCGATCTTCGGCAAGTCGTTCAGCAGGTCACCGAAGCCTTTGCCGAAATGGCGTACGGCAAGGGGCTGCAGCTGACGTGCACGATCCCAGCAAATCTGCCGAGGGTGCTGGTCGGCGACGCCGGCCGCCTGCGGCAGATCCTGACCAACCTGATCGGCAATGCGGTCAAATTCACCGACAGGGGCGAGGTCGCCATTCACGTCCAAACAATCGAGGCCGATGACGATATTGCCGTGGTCGGCTTCGAGGTCCGCGATACCGGCATTGGCATTCCGCTCGAGAAGCAACACCATATCTTCGACGCCTTCGCCCAGGCCGATGGCTCAACCACACGGCGCTACGGCGGCACCGGGCTTGGCCTCAGCATAGCGAGGCAACTTTGCGAGATGCTCGGCGGCACGCTCGAACTGACGAGCGAATCGGGACAGGGTTCGAGTTTCCGGTTTACGGCGCGGTTCGGACGTCAACAAGAGGCTGAAAACTCAACAGAGTCAGCCGTCCCGCCGCTCCCAGCCGCGGCAGGGGGCGATTTCGCCGGCACCCGCGTGCTGCTGGTGGAGGACAATCCGGTAAACCTGGAAGTAGCCCTCGCGCTGCTGGAGAATTCCGGCTGCGACGTCGCGACCGCGACAAACGGGCTGATGGCGCTGGAGAGCTATGCGCGCGGCGATTACGGCCTCATTTTCATGGACTGCCAGATGCCGGAAATGGACGGCTTCGAGGCAGCTGCGGAAATTCGCCGGCGGGAAGCCGGCTCGGGCTGTCGGGTACCGATTATTGCGCTGACCGCAAGCGCGATCGAAGGCGACCGCGAGCAATGTCTGGCCGCGGGGATGGATGATTACCTGCCCAAGCCGTTTACCGCCGAGCAAATGCGCGAAGTTCTCGCGAGCTGGCTCAATCCCGCAACGCACATAAGCTAGAGCTAGTCTTCAAACGTCCAGTTATGGCGAGGCGCCGATGCGCGTCTCGTCAACAAAGCGCTCGGTCGCCGCATCGATAGCGCGCGCCGCCCGGCCGCGCGGCGCATGGATATAAAGGGCTCGTCCCGGAGCGGACTGTTTGGCTGGCGCTGGTGGCGGCAGCGGGATCTGGTAGGCGGCCGGCCGGGCGTGGTCGCCGAGCAGCAGCTCGGTGCGATAGACGCTGTTCAGCTTGAACAGACTTTTCACGAAATTGGTCTGGCCGCGCAGCAGCAGGCGCGTCGAAATCCCTGCCATGCCGCGGATGTCGCGCCAGTCGATGTGCTTGCGATAGATCGCTCGCTGCGTCGTCACCAGCTCCTGATAGAATTCGTTCAGCGGCAGCCGCGTCGGCAAGACCG
This sequence comes from Allostellaceae bacterium, assembly GCA_036008175.1. Classification (GTDB taxonomy): domain Bacteria; phylum Pseudomonadota; class Alphaproteobacteria; order ATCC43930; family CGMCC-115725; genus DATARH01. Next base: position 13,970 of record DASYOB010000011.1, on the reverse strand, counting down.
CGTGCTGGATGTCGAACAGGCGATAGTCGCGGGTCTGCAGCCGGCGCTCCTCGGTCAACCAGCTTTCGGTTCCGGGGTACGGCGTGTTGACGCTGATATTGACGATCTCGGGCTGCTCGACACACCACTCCCGCACGATACGGAACCGCTCGCGGTCCCAATCGGGGTCGGCGATCAGGTTGATCGCGATGTGGAGGCCGAGCGAGCGGGCGAATTCGAGCGCCTCGAAATTGCGGCCCAGCGGCACGCGCTTGCGGTATTTCTTGAGGCCGTCGTCGTCGAGCGCTTCGAGGCCGAGAAAGATATAGGCGACCCCCAACTCCTTCCAGAAGCGGAACACCTCCTTGTTGCGCAGCAGCACGTCGCCTCGGGTTTCGAGGTAGTACCGCTTCTTGATACCGGCGTGGGCGATCGCCTCGCCCAGCTCCATTCCGTGCCGCTCGTGGATAAAGGCGACATCGTCGACGATGAAGACACCCGGCTCGCGGATCGAGCGCAGATCCGCGACCACCCGCTCGGGGGTGACGAGGCGATAGCTTCGCCCGTAAAAGGTCCAGGCGCTGCAAAACGAGCAGTCCCACGGGCAGCCGCGTGAGAATTCGACCGAGGCGCAGGGGTCGAGCACGCCGAGGAAGTACTTGTGGCGGTGGCGCAGCAGGTCGCGCGCCGGCAGCAGCGCGTCGAGCGAATGGACGAAGCTGGGCGGCGGCCCCTCGCCGGAAGCCGTAACCGCGCCGGGCACCGCGGCGAGATCGCTGCCGGCCTCGATCGCGGTCAGCAGCAAGGGCATCCCCGCCTCGCCTTCACCTCGCATCACGCAATCGATGGCGCCCTCGCCATGCGCGATGATCGCATTCGCGACGAATGAGGCGCTGTGGCCGCCAACGCAGACCGTCGAGCCGGGCAGCATCGCCTTCGCCGCCTTGGCCAGATCGACGATCTCGGGGATGTTCGCCAAATAGTTGCAGGAAAACGCGATGACATCAGGCCGCCACTCGCCGACAAGCCGAAAAAACGCGCGATGGCTCTCGACCTGCAGATCGATCAGCCGCACCGCGTGACCGGTACTGCGAGCCGCAGCTGCAACCAACTCCAAGCCCAGCGGTTCGAGCCGCAGAAAGATCTTCGTATACATCAGCGGGCCGGGATGGACGCCGAGTATTTTCATTGGAGTTTCCGTTCGGCCGTTCGTAGCGGTGGCGAGAGGCGCTACATTTCAACCAGCTAACAAAAGCGCGCGATTTACATCCGCAACAGCCGCTTTGCATTGCCGTTGAGGATCTTGGCCTTGTCTTCCGCGCTGAGCGATACCCGCTCCATCCATGCGGTGCCGGGCGAGTTTTCGACGAACGGGTAGTCGACCGAGAACAGGATGCGGTCCACCCCCATCTCCATCATGCAGCAGAGCAGCGCCGGATCGGAGAAGAAGCCGCTCGTCGTGATGTAGAAGTGCTCGCAGAACGTGTCGCGGAACCAGTTTGGTCCGGCGCCGTCGCGTACCAGCGCCATGTTGATGCGCCACAGCAGGAATGGCAGCCCCTCGCCGAGATGGCCGAGGATGATCTTTAGTCGCGGATAGCTGTCGAATACGTTGCTCAGAACGAGGCGGATGCCTTGCGTCGCGGTCTCGACAGTAAAGCCCCAGGCGGCGCGCAGGATGTTCGGGTATTTCTCGACATAGTCCTTGTAGTAGGCGTCGATCACGGCCGGGTGCGGCACCGCCGGATGCATGTAGAGCGGCACGTCGAGCGCCTCGGCCCGCTCGAAAATCGGCCAGAACCGCTTGTCGTCGAGGAACAGCCCGCCGGTCAGCCCGTGCACCATAGCGCCCTTGAAGCCGAGCTTTGTCACCGTGCGTTCGAGCTCGTCGGCCGCCGCTTTTGGGTCGGCGGTCGGCAGCATGGCGAAGGCCGCGAAACGGTCGGGATGGGCGCGCACCGTGTCGGCCAACCGGTCGTTGGCGCCGCGCGCCAGCCTGACCGCCAGCTCGGCGTCAAGCCGTTGAACTGACGGGGCGCCGTGCGACAGCACCTGGATGTCGATGCCGGCGGCGTCCATCTCGGCGATGCGGCCCTGGCCGACATCGTCGAGACGCGCGGCGACGTTTGGCTGCCGGGTCTCGTCGCGGCCGGTGATATGCGGCTTCACCTCCGGGTCGAGGTAATGCTCTTCGAGCGCGATGACCTGCGGCCTTGTCGCCATTTCCTCCTCCCGGCTTTTGGTGCCGCGTTGTAACAGGCGAAAGCCGCTGCTGTCATTGCGCTCGATAAACCGGGACGGGCGTCCTCAAACCGGGTCGGCCGGCACCGGGGCCGGTCGGGCGATGGGCGGCATCGGGGCGCCGCCAAGCCGCTGCCGCGCCTCGTCATGAATGATCTTGGCGAGCTCGGGCTGCCGCGCCATCAACTCGTGAAAGTCAACGACATCAAGCGCCAGCAGGGTGCAGGCGGCCGCGGCGACGACGCTCGCGTTCCGCGGCGCGCCGGTCAGCAGCGCCAATTCCCCGAAGAACTGGCCCGCGCCAAGATAAATCCCCTGATCGACAAGCTGGATCTCGACTTCCCCCTCGACGACGAAATACATGCAATCGCCAGGCTCGCCGCGGCGGACGATGATTGCGCCTTCGGGATAGTCGCGGGGCCGCAAAAGGCGCGCCACCTCGGCGATCAGAGACGCCCCGATGTTATGGAAGAAGGGCACTTTGGCGACCAGTTCCCAGGTCCGGAGAAACTCGCGCCGCCGCAACTCCTGGGCGTAGCCGGTGGCGAGAATGCCGGCCCATAACGCGAAGACAAGGATGCCGCAGACCATGACCACCCCGGCGAGCATCCGCCCCGCCACGGTCTGCGGGATGACATCGCCGTAGCCGGTGGTGGTCAGGGTCACGATCGCCCACCAGAGCGCGGCCGGTATCGAGCCGAACACATCGGGTTGCGTGTTGCGCTCGAGGAGGTAAGCGAGGCTGGCCGCGGTCAGCAGCACCATCGCAAAGCCGAGCAGCACCGACAGCAGAGCATGGCGGGCGTGGTTGACCACGCGGCCGAGGCTATACAGCCCCGGGGAATAGCGGACGTATTTGAAGCCCCAGATGAACCCGAGCAGGCTGGCCGTCGGATCGTGCGCCAGCGCCAGTATGGCCGGGACCGCGCTGATCAGGTCGAACAACCCGCCGAGCGAGAGCGCCCAGGTCAGCCGAGCCCGCCATTCCCCGTAATGCTCACCACCCGGCCGCTCGGGCGCGGCGATCAAGCGCAGCAGGTATTCGATCAGGAAGAATGCGGCAACGAGATAAAAGATCGCCGACAATAGCGGTTCGTACGCCTCGTGGATCGAGGCCACGGTTGCGGCGAGCATGACCCCGATGCCGGCAGCGACCACCAAATGGTGCACGGTGCGAAAAATCCGCGCGGGCATTCCCGGGCTGTGGGGGGCCAGGAGTCGATAGAGGCGCCGCCTGTCCATTGCGCTATTCTAGAAGAGCCAACCGCTAATCAGGAATAGCCTCGCTCGGGTTAACCGAAGTTTGCCGCGGTTTCCCGCCCCTCGCGATCTTGCTATAGACAATCCCGCTCAGCGAAAACCTTTGGGTATTCTCCGCCGCGTGTCGATCATTCCCAAATCCCGCCGCGCCGTTTTCGCCTTCCTGCACGATGTCGGGATGGCCGCGGCGTCGTTTGCGCTCGCCCTTTACCTGCGGCTCGGCGACGACATCGTAAATTACGAGCCGCGCCGGACGGCGCTTTACGGCCTCATCTTTACCGCGATCGCCGCCGGCGTGTTCCTGGTGACCGGGCTCTATCGCGGGATCTGGCGCTACGCTTCGTTGCCGGACCTGTTCAACATCACCCGCGCGGCGACACTGACCGAGCTGATCTTTCTGCCGGTGATGTTTGTCTTCACCCGCCTGGAGACGCTGCCGCGTTCGTTTGTGCTGATCGACTGGCTGGTGCTGATCGCGCTCCTCGGCGGCCCGCGGCTCGGCTATCGCCTGTTCAAGGACCGTGGTCTCGACCATCTGCTCGAACGCAGCCGGAGCCAACGGGTGCCGGTGTTGCTGATCAGCACCAAGGACGGCGCCGATACCTTCATCCGCGAGACGGTCCGCGATTCAAACTCGGCCTATCGCGTTGTCGGCGTGCTGTCGGATACGCCATCCCGGGTTGGGCGGGAGATCTATGGCGTGCCGGTGCTTGGCACGATCGATTCGCTCGAAAGCGTGGTCATGCGCCTGGACCGCCGCGGCCGCCGGCCACAGAAGCTGGTGATCACGACGCAAAGCCTGGCCGGCGCCGAGGTGCGCCGGCTGCTCGACCGTGCCGACGCGCTGGCGATCCCGATGGCAAGATTGCCGCGGCTGACCGAGTTCCAGCATACAACCGACGAGGCGCGGCGCACGGTCGAGCCGATTGCGATCGAGGATTTGCTGGGGCGCTCGCAAGCCGTGCTGGACCGGGATGCGATGGCGGGGCTTATCCGCGGTCGCAAAGTGCTCGTCACCGGCGCTGGCGGCACGATCGGCGCCGAATTGGCCCGTCAGATCGCCGCCTTGGCCCCGGCGCTGCTCATCCTCTTCGACAACAGCGAATTCCTGCTCTACGCGATCGACAGCGAGCTGCGCGAGGCCTTCTCCGACCTGCCGCTTCGCCCGTTGCTCGGCGATGTGCGCGACCGTTGCCGCGTCGACGAGATCATGGCGCGCGAGCAGCCGCAAATCGTGTTTCACGCCGCGGCGCTGAAACACGTGCCGATGGTCGAGGCCAATCCGATCGAGGGCGTGCTGACCAACGTCATCGGCAGCCGAAATGTCGGCGAGGCGGCGCGCGCCCATGGCGCCGGGCTGGTGGTGATGATCTCGACCGACAAAGCGGTCGATCCGGCAAGTGTGATGGGCGCGAGCAAGCGGCTGGCCGAAGCGATCTGCCAGGCGCTCGACCTGGTCGAGGCACGCCGTGCTACGGCCGGTACCCGGTTCGTCACGGTGCGTTTCGGCAACGTGCTCGGCTCGACCGGGTCGGTCGTGCCGCTGTTCACTCGCCAGCTCGCCACCGGAGGGCCGCTGACCGTCACGCACCCCGAGGTCAGCCGGTTTTTCATGACGGTGCGCGAGGCGGTCGAGCTGGTGCTGGAAGCTGCAAGCACCGCGGGCACGCAAGAGGCGGAATCGCGCGGCAAAATCTTCGTCCTGGATATGGGCGAGCCGGTCAGGATCGTCGATCTGGCGCGGCAGATGATCCGGCTCGCCGGGCTCAGGCCCGACCGCGACATCAAGCTCGAATACATTGGCCTGCGACCGGGCGAGAAGTTGCACGAAGCGCTGTTTCATGCGGCCGAGGCGCCGGTGCCGACCCGCAATCCGTCGCTTCGCCTTGCCGCGCCGCGCACCGCCGATTATGCGGTTCTCGCCCGCTCGATAGACGAGCTCGAAGACCATGCGCGCGCCGGTCGCGGCGACCGAGCCCTGCGCGTGCTGGAAAGGCTCGTTCCGGAATATAGCCGCGCTGAAGCAGCCGAGCGCGCTTTCACCGCCGCCGGAGCAGCTCAGCGCTGAGTTCCGACCCGGATCATACGCACCGGCTGCCCGGCCGAGGAGACCCTGCGATGAGCCATTTCGATCTGAGCGGCCGGGTGGCGGTGGTGACCGGCGGCAATGGCGGGATCGGACTCGGGATGGCGCGCGGACTCGCCGCTGCCGGCGCTACGGTCGTGGTCGCGGCGCGCAACAGAGCCAAATCCGAGGCCGCCGTCGCCGAGCTGGCTCGGCTCGGCGCGCGGAGCGGATTAGTCGCGCTCGATGTAGCTAACGCCGATTCCTGCCGCGCGATGGTCGATGAGACCGTCGACCGCTTCGGCCGGCTCGACATCCTGGTCAACAATGCCGGCATGTCGATCCGCAAGCCGCCCGAAGATTATGCGGTGGCGGAGTGGCAGGCGGTGCTCGATACCAATCTGACCGGCGCGTTTGTCTGCACCCAGGCGGTGCACCCGGTCATGCGCAGCAACGGCGGCGGTAAGATCATCAATATCGGTTCGATGATGGCGATCTTCGGCGCCGCTTACGCAGCCGCGTACGCCGCAAGCAAGGGGGCGCTCGTCCAGCTGACCAAATCGCTCGCCATCGCCTGGGCCAAGGACAACATCCAGGTCAACGCGGTCATGCCGGGCTGGATCGACACCGCACTGACGGTCGCCGCGCGCGAGCAGGTGCCGGGGCTGCATGAGCGTATCTTGCGACGCACCCCGGCCGGGCGATGGGGCATGCCCGAGGATCTTGCCGGGATCGCCGTGTTTCTTGCATCGCCGGCTTCCGACTTCGTTACCGGCGCAGCAATTCCAGTCGATGGCGGTTTCTCGGTCGAATTCTGACCCGGCGGCCGGGAAGCGACTTTTACTTCAAGGTGTAGCAATGCCGAACACGACAGCCTCCGTGCCCGCCTTCTCCCCGCTGAAGGTCGCGACCGTTCGGCAATGGCTCGGCGACGTCGGCGAAGTGGCATTCCTCGATTTGCGGGAAGAGGGCCAGCACGGCGCCGGGCATCCGCTGCTCGCCGTCAACCTGCCCTACAGCCGCCTTGAACTGCTGATCGGACGCCTGGTGCCGCGGCGGAGCTGCCGGGTCGTATTGCTCGACGACGGCGACGGTGTCGCCGAGAAGGCGGGCGGTCGCCTCGCCGCCCTCGGCTATCGAACGCTGCATGTGCTGGAGGGCGGCGTCGATGCCTGGTCGGCCGCCGGCTATCCGCTGTTCCCGAGCACCAATGTGCCGAGCAAGGCGTTCGCCGAGATCGTGGAGCACGAGCTCGGCACGCCGGCGATCTCGGCCGCAGAACTCCACCAACGGCGCATCGCCGGCGAAAAGGTTGTCGTGCTCGATAGCCGCCCGCTCGACGAATACGCCCGCTTTCACGTGCCGGGCGCCCTCCCCTGCCCCGGCGCCGAGCTGGCGCTGCGCTTTGCCGATCTGGTGCCCGATCCGGATGCGCTGGTCGTCGTCTCTTGCGCGGGCCGCACTCGCGGCATCATTGGCGCGCAATCGCTGATCACCGCGGGCGTGCCGAACCAGGTCATGTCGCTGCAAGGCGGGACCCAGGGCTGGCGGCTGGCCGGCTTCGATTTGCAACGGGACGCACCGGGTGAGCTCCGCGCGGTCAGCGCCGAAGCAATCGCGACGGCGGGTCGGCGGGCGGAAGCTGTCGCTGCCCGGTTTGGCATCCGCTCGATCGACGGCGCAATCCTCGCCGCCCGGCAGGCCGAGGGCGAGACCCGCACCACCTATCTGCTCGACGTGCGCACCCCGGAGGAGTTCGCCGCCGGCCACCTGCCTGGCTCCATCTCGGCGCCGGGCGGTCAACTGGTGCAGGCGATCGATCGCTGGGTCGGCACCCGCGGCGCTCGCCTCATCCTGATCGACGATCATCAGATGCGCGCGATCATGACCGCGCAATGGCTGAACCAGATGGGCTGGGACGCGGAGGTGCTCGACCGCCCGTTCGACGGCGCGAAGCTTGCTGCCGGCGAGACCACCGCCCCAGCGTTGCCGGAGGTGCTGCGGATCGGGGTCACCGAAGCGGCGCATTGGCTGCATGAAGGCGCCGCCGCGGTCGCGATCGAGCCCAGCGCCGAATACCGCAAGGCGCACCCAGAAGACGCGGCATGGTCGATCCGACCGCGGCTCGACCGCTTGCCGACGAGCGTTCTGCGGGCCAGCCGCATCGCGGTGTTCGCCGACGATCCAGGTGTCGGAGCGTTGGCCGCGGCCGATCTGGCGGAGATCGCCCGGCGGCCGGTCGCGCTCGTCGAGGGCGGGATCGACGCGTGGCGGGCAGCGGGGCGCCCCTTCGTCGCCTCGCCGGACGATCCGCCCGACGCCGACCGGATCGATTACATCTTCTGGAACCACGACCGCCACGCCGGCAACCAGGAGGCGATGCGCGCCTATCTGCGCTGGGAGACCGAGTTGCCGGGCGAGATCGCCCGCGACGGCCTCGCCGGCTTCCGCCTGCAAACCTGAAAGCATCGACAGCCGCGCGCCGCGTCAGCGTTTGTGGTAAGATGACGCACCTCTATCGCTGCGAATAGGAGCGGCACATGGGCGAGATTCTCGGTATCGGCGTCACGCATTATCCGGGCCTCATCCAGCCGGACCGGGCGATGGCCGGGCTCCTCGAGCGGACCCTCAACAGCGATCAGGTGCCGGAGGAAATGAAGGACCCGGCGCGCTGGCCCGAACCGATGCGCCGGGAATGGGCCGACCCGGTTGCCGCGGCTGTCGAGCATCGGAAGCGGCTGGTCGGCGGCTTCCGCAAGGTCCGCGAGGCGCTCGACGCCTTCAACCCCGATGTCGTGCTGATCTGGGGCGACGACCAGTACGAGAATTTCCGCGAGGACGGGGTGCCGTCCTTCTGCGTCTTCGCCCTGGACAGCATAGAGTCGCGGCCTTATGCGCGCGGCGGATGGTCGAAGGAGAATTTCTGGGGCGAACCAACCGACACCGTCGTTCATACCAAAGGCCACTACGCCGCCGCCTCGACCCTCGCGGCCGGCCTGATCAAGGCCGATTACGACGTCAGCTATGCCTACCGCATGCGCTACGAGAACGGGCTGCCGCATGCCTTCATCAACACGGTGCTTTATCTCGATTACGACCGGAACGGGTTTCCCTACCCGGTCGTGCCGTTCCATGTGAACTGCTACGGCTCCTCGGTCATCGCCAAACGCGGCAGCACCGCGCACCTGACCGGCGACGCCGACCCGAATTTGGTCGATCCGCCCGGGCCGAACCCGAGCCGCTGCTTCGACGTCGGCGGCGCGGTCGCGCGGATCCTGGCGGACAGCCCGTGGCGGGTGGCATTGGTCGCGTCCTCGAGCTGGTCGCACGCGTTCCTGACCCCGAAGAACCATTACCTCTATCCCGACGTTGCCAGCGACCGGGCGCGCTTCGACGAACTCGCCTCCGGCAAGCTGACGCGCTGGCGCGAGCTGACGACCGAGCAAATTGAGGACGCCGGGCAGCAGGAATTCCTGAACTGGGTCTGCCTCGGCGGCGCGATGCACGCGCTCGGACGCGAGCCCGAGATTGTCGATTATGTCGAGAGCTGGATCTTCAACTCCGACAAGTGCTTCGCCCTGTTCCGGCCGTAGCCGCTACAGCCCTCACCCCGCTTGCGGCGCTTGCGGGGAGAGGGAGAGCAGCGACCAGTTCAAATCCCTCGCCCCGCGAGCGGGAAGAAGGGTGGCGAGCGAAGCGAGCCGCGTGAGGGGCTGTTGGCAATCACACTGAACTCTGAGGTCCTGCCGTGCACGCCGCAATTCGCGAACACGATCAGAAAGAGCCGCTGGTCTTTCTGAACTACACGCAAGCGGAGCTCGACGCCGCCTACAATCAGGCGGCGTACCAGCCGAACATCCAGCAGCTGCGGGACCGCTGGGTGAGCCAAAGCGAGCGCACCCGCGCCCGCATCGGCCCGCCGCTCCGCCGCGCCTACGGGCCGAGCGAGATCGAGCAACTCGACATTTTTCGGACCAAGGCTGCGACGCCTGCCCCGGTAGTCGTCTTCATCCATGGCGGCGCATGGCGTGCCGGGTCGGCCCGGACCTATGCCGCGCCGGCGGAAATGTTCACCCGCGCCGGCGCGCACTATGTCGTGCCGGATTTTGCCTGGGTGCAGGATGTGGGCGGCAGCCTGTTCCCGATTGCCGACCAGGTGCGCCGCGCGATCGCCTGGGTCTATCGCAGCGCGGCGAGCTTCGGTGGCGATCCGAGCCGAATTTACCTCGGCGGGCATTCCTCAGGCGCGCATCTCGCCGCGGTGGCACTGGCGACGGACTGGGAGCGGGAATTCGATCTCCCGGCCGACATCATCAAAGGCGGGATGTGCAGCAGCGGCATGTACGATCTCTATCCGGTGCGGCTGTCGCACCGCTCGTCGTACGTCAAATTCACCGAGGAGATGGTCGCGGCGCTGAGCCCGATCCGCCATCTCGACCGGCTGAATGCGCCTGTTATCGTCGCCTATGGGACCTACGAGACGCCCGAGTTTCAGCGCCAAGCCCGCGACTTCGCCGCCGCGATCGAAACTGCCGGCAAGCCGGTCGAGCTGATCGTCGGCGAGGATTACAGCCATCTCGAACTGCCGGAGACGTTGTGCAACCCGCACGGGCTGCTCGGCGCCGCCGTCCTCGAACAGATGGGCCTCGCCGCCGCTAATCCTCTATTCGAGCGACCGTAGGGCGGGTGAGCGAAGCGTAACCCGCCGCGCCGACCCGAACGAATGGCGGGTTGCGCTGCGCTCCACCCGCCCTACGCCTGAAAGGCGGGAGGGGCCCTCTAAACAGGGCTTGTCTATTCGAGGATGCCGCAGCCTATGCGGGCGCCGCCGCCGCCCAGCGGTGCGGGCTGATCGCTGTAATTGTCGCCGCCGATATGGATTATCACGGCCTTGCCGCGCAGGGCCGAGACATCCTTGATGTGCGGCGCGGTCAGGCTCTGTGCGGCGTTGCCGTCCTGCCCGACCTGCAATACCGGCATGTCGCCGAGATGCCCGTTGCCCTCCGGGCCTTCGTGCTTCCCGGCATGTTGCGGATCGAAGTGGCCGCCAGCCGCGCCGGCCGGAACCGGCTGGCCGTTCGCGGTGGTCGGCTGGCACGACCCGTTTTCGTGGATATGAAAGCCGTGCGGACCCGGCGGCAGCCCTTTGAGCGCGGTTTTGATCGCCGCTCCGCCGGCGCTGTCCGATACCGTCACGGTACCGAGCGTGTCGCCGGTGCCCGCCGGCGTCGCCTGCTTGATCTCGGCGCGCAGCTCCGCCGCGAGGATGGGTGCGGCGCTACCGAGAACGCACGCCATCGCCAGCGCGCTCAGCCGCCATCCTGTCATCCTATCCCCCTCGGGCAAGTCTCGACGGACGGTAGCAGCCGTTCCACGCGCCAGCAATCTTCGGGTCATGCGCTCGCGCAACAATGCGCGCTCGATCGGTGTTGAGTGCATTGGATGAATATCAGCGAGCCGGGCGAGCCCCTCATGAGCGAAACCATCACCGAAGCGCCAACCTCTACCGCGGCGACGACGGAAACCAAGCCGCAGGTGGTTGCCGCGGTTTTCTCGGGCGAAGGCAGCCCAGACCTCTCCACCGCGCTTCGCGTCGGCACCCTCGAAATCAAGTACGGCGCGTTGCTGCTGTGCACCGCCGGAATCGCGCTCGCCTACGGCATCACACGCTGGTGGCAGCGTCGTTGATGTTGTGATTGCTCAATCGGCGATGAAGCGGTCGATCTTGCGGTAGCGGAACAGCCAGCGCCCGCCCTCCTTCACCACTTGGTCGGCATAGCCGCCGCCCGAGCCGATCTTCGGCCCTCCAGGGGAGTTGGTCGGGCTGTTCTGCACGACGGTCCAGTTCGAGCGCACCGTGGCGGCCTCGCCATCCAGCTTAATGACAATGTTGGTGACGAGATGGACCGCACGCGGCCGGTTGTCGCCGGCCCGGGCTCGGATGTCGCGCGCCAACCCGGCGATCGCCGTGCGGCCGGAGGCCTTGCCGAAAGCGGTGTCCCAGGTGCCGTCCTCGGCGAACAGCCCTGCCATGCCGTCGTAGTCGCCGCCGTCGAGCCGGAAACAATATTCCGCCAGCAGCTCGCGGATTGCGTCTTTTTCTTCCAACGCGCTCGCCATCGGCCTCTCTCCCCGCTGCATCCGCCTGTCAGCAACTGCGCGAGATTGCGTCGTCGCTGCGCTCCTCGCAATGACGATCCCTTGGTTGTCATTGCGAGCGAAGCGAAGCAATCTCGATTCGCGCGCGATAAGGAGAAGCGACGATGGCCAAAACCGCGGACCGGGTGGCGCTGTACGCCGCAATCGGGCCGGAGCTGACGCATTACGAGATCGATGTCGAGGGCGCCGCGCTGATCCGCCGGGGCACGGTCGCCCTTCCGGCTAATGTGCATTACGCTTGGCCGCACCGCTCGGGCCAGTACCTCTACGTCGCGTCGAGCGACAGCGATTCCGGCATCGGCGGCCGGGTCGGCAGCAATCACCATGTAACCGCGTGGCGGATCGATCCCGCGTCCGGCGCGCTGAGCCCGCACGGCGCGCCGATCGGGCTGCCGACCCGGCCGATCCACATGACCTTGGACATTCCGTCCGAACACCTCCTTGTCGCCTTCAGCAACCCGAGCGGCCTCAACGTGTATCGCATCAATCCGGACATGAGCCCCGGCGCGGAGGTGCCGCAGCCGGAGGAGATCGATGCCGGCATCTACGGCCATCAAGTTCGGGTGACGCTCGACAACAAGAAGGTCATCCTCATCACCCGCGGGCACGACGCCGCCGGCGGCAGACCCGAGGAGCCAGGCGCGCTCAAGGTCTTCGACTACCGGGCCGGCAAGCTGAGCAACGAGGTCTCAATCGCGCCGAATGGCGGCTATGGCTTTGGCCCGCGCCATCTCGATTTCCACCCGACGCAGCCTTGGGTCTACGTCTCGCTGGAGCGACAGAACCGGCTCGACATGTTCGCCTTCCACGAGACCGATCTGCTGGGCGCGCCGCTGTACCAGAAGGGCTCGCTCGCCGAACCAGGCAACATCCGCGGCCGCCAGGTGGCCGGCACGGTCAAGGTGCATCCCAATGGCCGTTTTGCCTATGTCGCCAATCGCGCCTCCTCGACGACGGAGGTCGATGGCCGCCGCGTGTTTGTCGGCGGGGAGAACGATCTCGCGGTGTTCGCGCTCGACCAAGGCTCCGGCGAGCCGAACCCAATCCAGCATGTCGACACGCGCGGCATCCACTGCCGCAACTTCCACATCGACCCGAGCGGCCGGCTCTTGGTCGCCTCGCACATCATGGGGCTGCCGGTGCGCGACGGCGGCGCGATACGCGAGGTGCCGGCCTGCCTGTCGGTTTTCCGTATCGGCGACGACGGACGGCTCGACTTCGTGCGCAAATACGATGTCGATGTCGGCGACAAGCAGATGTTCTGGATGGGCATGGTCGGGCTATAACCTGCGCCTGCGAGTAAATGGGAGACGGCATCGTGGATGCGCAGACCGAGACGGATGTCCAAGGCGCGGTCGTCGAGACCGCGAGACGCGTATTGCCCGGCGGCACCTTCGGCAATTACGCCGCCGAGGTGGTGATCCGCGAGGGCAAGGCCGGCCGGGTGTGGGACGAGAACGGCAAGGAGTACGTCGATTTCCTGCTCGGCTCCGGACCGATGCTGGTCGGCCACGCGCATCCCGAGGTGACCGCCGCGGTGCAGGAGCAGATCCAGAAGGGCACCACCTTCTTCGCCAATAACAGGAAGGGCATCGAACTGGCCGAGGCGATCGTCGAGGCGGTGCCCTGCGCCGAGCAAGTGCGCTTCGTCTCCAGCGGGTCGGAGGCCGACCTCTACGCGATGCGGGCGGCGCGCGCGTTCACACGGCGCGACAAGATCCTCAAATTCGAGGGCGGCTATCACGGCATGAGCGACTATTCGCTCATGAGCCTTGCGCCCAAGCGGCCCGGGAATTTCCCGCGGGCGATCCCGGATTCCGCGGGCATCCCGCAAAGCGTGCGCGACGAGATGCTGATCGCGCCTTTCAACGACGTCGAGGTGGTCGCGAGCATGATCCGCGAGCACAAGCACGAGCTCGCCGGCGTCATCGTCGAGCCTTTCCAGCGCATCATCCCGCCGGCGCCCGGCTTCCTCGAGGCGCTGCGCAAGCTCACCGCCGAGCAGGGCATTCCGCTGATCTTCGACGAGGTCGTGACCGGCTTCCGCCTCGCCTATGGCGGCGCTCAGGAATACTACGGAGTGACCCCCGACATCAGCACGCTGGGCAAGGTGATCGGCGGCGGCTTTCCGCTGGCGGCGATCGCGGGGCGCGACGACATCATGTCGCACTTCGACCGCGCGGTGGTGGGCGACGAGGGCTTCCTGGTGCAGATCGGCACGCTCTCCGGCAATCCCGTGGCTTCCGCCGCGGGCCTCGCCAGCATG
>DASYOB010000010.1:0-12745 GCA_036008175.1 Allostellaceae bacterium | reverse complement strand
GGGCTCGGCAATATGGGCGGGCCCATGGCGCTCAACCTCGTGAAGGCTGGGTTCAAGCTGGTGGTGCACGACATCAACCCGGCGCGCTTGGAGCCGCTGTTAGCAGCCGGCGCCAGCGCCGAAGCCTCGCCGGAAGCGGTCGCGGCCAGATGCCATCGTACGATCTGCATGGTCGAGACCACGGCCCAGGCGGAATCCGTGATCCTCGGCGAGACAGGCATCGCCCAAGCCGCGAAGCAGGGCGATATTGTGCTGTGCATGAGCACGATCGACCCGCTCGCCGCGCGGCGCTGTTCGGAGCAACTGGCGCAAAAAGGCGTGGCGATGCTTGACGCCCCGGTCAGTGGCGGTACGCATGGTGCGGCGGCGGGTACTCTGTCGGTTATCGTCGGCGGGCCGGCTGACACTTTTGCGGCGAGCGAGGATCTGTTCCATGCGATGGGCAAGAACGTGTTCCATGTCGGGGATCTCGGCCATGGCCTCGCGATGAAGCTGATCAATAACATGCTTGGCCAGATCGCCACGGTTGCGATCGCCGAGGCGCTGGTGTTTGGTAAGAAAGCTGGGCTCGACCCCAAAAAGATCTTCGAGGTGATCAGCGTCAGCACCGGCAACAGCGTGCAATTCCAGAACCGGGTGCCGCGCATGCTCGCCCGCAACTTCGTGCCGGGCGGCACGATCGACATTTCGTATAAGGACCAGGAATTGGAGACCGGCTACGCCAAGGCGCTCGGTGTGCCGCTGCTGATGGCTAATCTGAGTCAGCAGGTCTACCAGATGGGCCGCGCTGCCGGCCTCAACAAAGAAGACGGCTCGGCCATCATCAAGGTGTTCGAGCGGATGGCCGGCGTAACTATCGGCGCGGATGACTGATACCGACCATTCCTCAAACAGCAAAACCTCGGATCGTAACGACTGAAGGTGGGCTGTCCCAGCATCACCGGACCCGCTCGGGGAAAGCCTCGATGACTGCATAGGGTCGAACCCGGAATCTGCCGCGACTGCCGCCGCAGCGTCGGCTTACGGCGCATCTGAGACCCTCCGGCTGCAGACCGAGAATGCCTGCTGAGCGCGGATTGTGTTGAAAAACTCAGCGAGCCCTTTTCGTGAGTAATATTTGAGTTAGTTGCACACTCCCCGACGCAAGAATGATTCCCGTGGAGAAAAAAAGCGAACTATTATTGCGCGAAGATCGACCGAAAGTAATCATCTACGAGTTTTTCAACACAATCCGCCGTTTTCGGTCGTTCGCCTGACGACCGTCGAACAGCTCAAGTCGGACCCACAATCGCCCGAGCCCTCGCTCGGCCAGAAGCTCCTCGACGTCGCGGTAGCTCAGGGTGAAGCGGAGATAAAGCCAGATCGCGTGCTGGATGATCGGCGGCGGGGAGCGAGGTCGGCGGTAGGAGCGCGACCTCAACCGGCACGGCCTCCCCGGCCTACGGGCCACCCGTCTCCAGATCTACCGGGACGCCGACAAAACCAGTTGCGTCGGATCGCCGCCAGCGCCGCCACGGACTCGCTACGTGAGCGAAAGGCGATTTCTGCGACCGGGGTAGCGGCGGGGCGAAACAGCGCTACAGACGGCGCGCTAATGGCGACAGGAGCGGGCGACAACCGGACGGCAATCATCTATATCGCCGCCATGATCAGTCGCGTATGCCGCTGGATCGCGTGGCCGCTCCTCTTGGCAATTATCTTCGTCACGGTCTCACCGATTGGCTTGCGTCCCGTTACGCCGGCGCCAGCCGATCTCGAACGGTTCGTCGCCTACGCCGCGCTGGGAGGCGTGTTCTGCCTCGGCTATCCGAAGCATCGACTCCTCGCCTTGGTGTCGCTGGTGGCGCTTGCCGGAGCGCTAGAAGCTCTCCAGCACCTCGTGCCCACTCGGCACGGTCGGATTTCCGATGCAGCCGTAAAGGCGCTGGGAGCGGCTACAGGCATCTTGGTGGCACAGCGTCTCGCCACATTTTGTCCGAGCCTCTTCGGGAGAGACGTTTGACAGTCGCGCAGGTGCCGACAGCGGCAGGGGTGGCTCTACTGATCGAGCACGTCGGAACTCCGCAGGCCGCATACCGGGCAGCGCGGTTGATGTCGACGGCGCAGCCAGTCGAGCAGTCGCGCGATCATGAGATTGTAAAGACCGCGATGCCGGCGGCGAAGAGAATGCCCAGTACGACAACAGGGTGGACTTGCTTCGATGTCGCTCTTGGACATCGCCTTGCTCGCGATGATTGCTGCCGGTGGAGGCGCGTTCTGCGCCACTGTGAAGTGGCTCTCTTTGCCCACGCCGTTCAGACGCCTTAATCGCCAGCATCGCCGCTAGCGGCCGCGGCCGTACACGCGCGAAAGGCGATTTCGGCTAGTGGGGTAGCGGCCGGATCAAAACAGCGCTACAGGCGGCCACCGCGGCTGGCTGTGGCTGGAATCAGTGGAATACAGTGACGCCGGCTATAAATCCTGCTGCGAGCAACCAGGACAGGGCGCCAATCAGCCATTCAACCATCGCGCTCATGGCGGCTTTTGTAACCTACGACTCGCGATAGGCGGCCTGGAAATTGTCAAAAGGCGTCTAATCGCCCGCCTCGATCAACTTCCCGGCGATGGCGCAGCCCGCCAAGTGGACGAAGCTGGGCCCGGCAACGAAGCTCGACAGCAAACCCGGCATTGTGACACGCTGCGGCTCAACCACAGCGGGAGGGGCCATGCGGCGGGCGACGCCACTCTTAGCCGCGCTCGGCGTGACGGCGATCGGGGTTGCCGGGTGCGTCGCTGACCAAGCGACCGGCGCCTCAGCTGGCAGCCCGACCCCACGATCCCGGCGATCGTCGGTGGCTCGCCCAGGCGCTGGCGACGCCGCGCGCCGAAGCCATCGGCCACGACGCCAACATCGATGCGGTCGTCCAGGCCTTTATCGAGGATGACCTGCCGCTGCAGAAGCAGTTGTCGGGCTGAGCCGCCCGCCCTACCCCGCGATGGCCGGCACCGGCTCGCCGAGCGGTGCCGCGCCGTGCCCCTCGGTAACGTGCTCGAGCTGGCCGACCGTTTCTTTGCCGAACAGCAGCGGGATGAAGGCGCCGAACAGCAGCACGACTACAATCGTGCCGAAGAAAGCGAAGGCTGACCCGGTGTACGGTTCGATCAGGAATGGCGCAAGGACGCCGGCGAAGATGCGGCCGAACGCCTCGCCGAAGACGTTGCCGCGGCCGCGCAGTGCCGTCGGGAACTGTTCCGACAAGTAGACCCGCGTCGCGGGGAATGCCGAGAGCGACGTGAAACCGAGCAGCACGGCGCCGGCGGTCGTCATGATGCCGGCAAGATCGCCGCACAGATGCGCCGTCGCCATCAAGGCCAGACCGGGGAACCCGCCGGAGAGCGCATAGGCGATCGTCCAGCGGCGGCCGATGCGCTCCATCAGAAAGGCGTTGAACGCCTTGCCCGGGATCGTCGACAGGAACACGATCGTCGTGATGCCGAAGCTCATCGTTACGGCCGCGCCCTGATCGATCAACGCCTTCGGCAGCAGGATCGCGCACATGTAGTAGCCGGTGCCGGCGCACATCGCGGTTACGATGCCGACGGCGGTCCAGCGGAACTGCCCGCGCGCGAACAGGTTGCGGAACGGCGGCAGCAGCGCCTGCGCCTCGCGCAGGTTGGGTCCGAGAGCGGCGAGGGTCAGCGGCGGGACGCGGCTGCCGGCGCGCCGAATGATTTGATTGACCGTATCGATCGCCGTCTGTATGCGGCCGTGCCGCAACTGCCAGCGCGGGCTCTGCGGGATGACCAGATGCACGAGCACCGGCACGACGAACAGCGCCAACCCTCCGGGTAACGCGATCCAGCGGAACCCGTTGGCGTTGCCGACCAACAGACCGGCGACCAGCGGCAACAGCGCGAAGGCACTCGCCAGGCAGATTTCATAGATCGCGCCATAGGTGCGACGGTGCTGCGCCGGCATCAATTCGGCGGCGACCGGGAACGGCGCGGTGATCGCGAAGCCGAGACCGATGCCGGTCAGCAGGCGGACGACGATCAGCTGTTCGGCGGTTTGTGCAAACGGGATCAGCAGCGTGAAGAACGTCATGCCGACGACGCCGATTTGGATGATTGTCTTGCGGCTGACATGGTCCGAGATTGCCGCGGAAATAAAGCCGCCGACGACGACAAACATCGTCGCGGCGATCGTCAGCCAGCGAATCTGCTCCGGCGTTATGTGCAACGGTCCCTTGGCGAGGATGAGCAGCGAACCGGTCAGCGCCAGGTCGTAGCCGTCGGTGAAACCGACGAGCCCCAATACCAGGATGATCGCTATGTGGTAGGCGCTGAACGGGATGCTGTCGAGCTTTTGTCCGAGCAGGAAACTGGCTGAATTGCGCGAAGACAGTGCGGCGTCCGCCATGGCGTTCTCCCAGAAGTTGGACTAGGAGCAACGGGTACGTCGCGGGTTGAACGGGGTTCGACAGTGTGGTCTTCGGTTCGGTGATGCTGGGCTGTCAAACCAAACTCCTCCACTTCGACGCACCGGTTGATCCGATGCTTTTGTTCGCGCCCGGCATCACGCGCCGGATCGATTTTTACGGTCATATCCGCCCATTCCGAAATTAGTGCGCCGCATAGCGCCCCGTCATCCATGAAAGTTCGCAATGCGGAAATGCGCCGAAGCGGCCATCCCCGCGACGCCGGACATGAATTCGCTGTTACGGTGTAAACGGGACCACGCTGCCGGACGACCGTCACATGGGGAGGAACCGGATCCGTAGACTCGGCGATCAGTGGCCACCAAACTGCGCATCTTTCACATGATCTTTTGTCTGTGACAGCCGGACGCGGCTCTTAAACCTTCAATGTGTTGCTGAACCGCCCAGATAAAATCCGGATTTCTTACATTTGGTGCTGAGAGGAAATCAGCAATGCGCCGCGCTGATCTTGCCGATCTGACCGCGTTCGTTGCCGTCGCCAACAACCTCAGCTTCCGGGCGGGGGCATCGTGTCTCGGCGTTACGCCCTCTGCGCTCAGTCACGCAGAGTTTGGCGACACCTTCGCGCGCGCGTATGCGAGGCGCATCGATGCCTTTGAAGAGGACATCCTCGAAATCGCGGATCAGACCGAAGACGACTACCGCGAGACGCTGACGGGCCGGATGGTCCCGAACAAAGAGGTTGTGCTTCGCTCGAAGGTGCGGATCGAAGCTCGCCAGTGGCTCATGAGCAAGCGCGATCCGAAGAAATGGGGTGATCGGCAGAGCGTGGACGTGACCGCCAACATCATGCTGTTGACCCCGGACGAGACCAGCGCATTCGCGCCGGAGGGCTTCTGTCCCTGGCGGGACCGCCGTCGAGGATGGGTCGCGGAGCGCAAACCGCCGAGGCGTGCAGTGCAACCTAAAAAACGCGGTCGGTCGGGTACGGCGGATGGAGCGTCCGCCGTCGCGCTACAGAATTGTCTCGCGTGAGGCGGCTGGGCAGTGGTGAAGCTGCGGTGCAAGGATTTCGGGCGGAATCCAACAACCCGGCGGGTTCGAGACGGTTCGCTGGCGCTCACGCCCCTTTACGGCAGTAAAACGGCCTCCTGTCATTTTCAGTGCGGGAAACGTCATGGCTTTGGCGAGCGGTTTGGTCACGGCCGCCGATGACCAGGAGCAGGCCGCTGCAGTCTCAGCAATGCCACGCCGGCGCTGCTACCTGCCATCGGAAGCTACCCGATGGACGGCTCTGCCACCGAAATCGGCCCTTTGTCCTGGTTGGAGCAACCAAGTGGGTTTGCCGCAACGCGGTCATTGAGTTGAGGTGTGGCGCCTGACCCGTTTGGCCCCATGGCAGACCTTTCCTTGGTCCCATCAGCAGGTTCGTGTCGGTACGCACGGGCCGCGGGTTCCGGGAGTCAATCCCAACGGGAACCTTCTCTCGGACAGCGCTGCACGTGCGTTAGCAGGAGTCGCCGGGAGAATGAATGAGATTACGATCAGACGAATTGGAAGTTGTTGGGGTGGAGGTTGGCGGGGTTGACGCCGTTGAGCTGGATCGATTGCGCCGGGTTGAGGGTGAGGAGGGTGCCGGCGGCGTCGGCCGAGACCGCGAAATCGGGCACCTGGGTGTGGTTCAGGACGATCGCGTCCTGCGAGGGGTCGAAGCCCTGGATCGTGGCCTGGCCGAAGGCGACGTCGCTGAACAGGAATTCGGTCGGCCCGGAGGCGGCGCTCAGGGTCGGATCGCCGGCGCTTGCCGTCACCGTGGCGAAGCCGCCGGCCGAGCCGCCGCCGGCGAGTGCGCTGGCGACGCCGGCGAGCGAGCCACCCTGGGCGAGGATGTTCTCCGCCCCCATCCGCTCCGCCGCGTTGGGGTCGCGGCCGAGCGTGCTGTCGAACAGGCGGACCAGATCGGATTGCGCTTCCGCCGAATGGGCGAGGTCGGCCTGCACCCCGGCGAGGCTCCAGCCGCCGCCGAGGGTGTCCTCGTAGGTGGCCAGCCCGCCGCTGTCGGCGGCGCGGCCGAGCACCTGCTGGTAAATCAGCGCGATGTCGTTCTGCGCCTCGCCGGAATGGCCGAGGATTTCGCGCACCCCGGCCAGGCTGCCGCCCTGGGCGAGGAGCGTCGTATAGGTGTTGAGCCCGCCATTGTCGGCATCGCGGCCGAGCACCTGACGGTACAGCTGATTGAGGTCGTTTTGCGCCTCCGGCGACTGGGCCAGCATGGTGCGCAGATTGGCCAATGTGTCGCCGGCGGTCAGCCCGTCCTCGTAGACCGCGAGGCCGCCGCTGTCGGCGTTGCGGCCGAGCACCTGCTGATAGGCCAGGTTGAGGTCGTTCTGCGCCTCCGGCGAATGCGCGATGACGGATTGCACGGTGGCGATGCTGGCCCCGTTGGCGAGCATCGCGCTGTAGGTCGAGAGCCCGCCCGCATCCGGGGCGCGGCCCAGCATCTGTTGGTAGATCTGGCTGACCTCGCTCGCCGGGTCGCCGGCAGCGACACCGGGGACCGTCATCGCCGGGTTGGTCGTCGGCAATGCCGCCTCCGGCGGATCGCCGAACGAGACCGGCGCGCCGTTGACATCGATGACCCCGGTCTCGGAGCCCAGCCCGTCGCTGCCGCCCCCCGACGCCACGGCAAACCCCTCGCCGATCTGGCCGCTGAAATAGCGGTTGAGCGTCACCGTGCCGGCCGGCAGCGCCGTCGTTCCCTCCTGGTAGATGAAATACGAGCCCTCGAACTGGCCCGAGGCGCTGAACACCGGCAGGTTGCCGGAGCCGGCGGCGATCGCGCCGTAGCCGAAGCTGCCGTTATCCGACACCGTGCCGGAATAGAACGAGCTGCCGTCGGGATAGGTGAAGACAAAGCCGAACAGCGTGTTGACCGAGAGATTGGCCTCGCTGGTGCTGCTGAAGGCGTGCTGGAGCCCGTCGGTGCCGAGGATGAAATCCGCTTCGCTGCCGAGACCGCCGCTGCCGTCGGGCTGACCTTCGCTGGTCAACACCGGCGTCGTCGACGCCTCGCCCACCCCGCCATGCGAATAATAGCCGACCGACACCGTGCCGGGCGCCTCGCCGATCGTCCCCTCGTTATTGAAGATCGTGTACTGCCCGTCAGGCGTCGCGATCTGCTGGCCAACCTGGTAGCCAAAGGTGCCGTTGTCCGCCACCGTGCCGTAGTAGTAGTCCCGCCCGTCTCCATACATGTAGACAAAGTCGAACAGGTTCGTCGGCCCCAAGGGCGGACCACCGGCGACGGTGATCAGCGTGCCGCCGCTGCCATCTGACGCGGTGCTGAAAAACGGTTTGGCGAACGGGGTGAACACGCCCAGCTGCGCGCTCCCGTTTATGGTCAGAACCCCGCTCGCGTAGTTCAGCGAACTGACCGAAATGCTGGAGAGGTCGATCGTGTCGCCGCCGCCGAAGCCGGCAATCGAAGCCGAGGGCAGGGTGGTGCCATCGATCCGCAGCAGCCCGCCGCTGCCGGTGAACGCGATCGAGCCGCTAACCTGGCTGGAGGGCGCCAGCTCAAGCGCACCGCCGGCGATGGTCGGGCCGACCGCGGTGCCGCCCGGCTGCACGACCTCGCTGTCGCCGGCGCTGATGATGGTGCTGATCGCCGAGCCGGCGACGATTTGCGAGGCGCCGGCGTCGAGCACCGTGGCGCTGGCCGTGCCGCCGGCCTCAACGATCTGGCTGCCCCCGGTCAGGACCAGCGTGCCGTTCGCGGTGCCGGCTACGGTCTGGGCGCCGCCGCTGAGCACGGCATTGAAATCGCTCGCACCGGCCGAGACCAGTTCGCTGCCGCCGCTGTCGACCGTGGTGTTGATCGCGGTGCCGCCGGCCGAGACGATCTCGCTGCCGCCGGCGCTCACCACCGTGCCGATCGAAAAGCCGCCGGACTCGACGATCTGGCTGTCGGTCGCGCTGACCACGGTGTTGCTGGCGATGCCGAAGACGAGCTGCACGTCGTTGTCGTCGAGCACCGTATTGCTGGCGACCCCGCCCGATTCGATGGTCTGGCTGCCGCCGGCTTCGAGCAGCGCGCCGACCACAGTGCCGGACACGTCCTGAACGCCACCGCTGACCACCGCTCCGAAATCGGTGCCGCCGGACAGCACGGACTCGCTGCCGCCGAGGCCGACCATCGCGCCGCTGGCGATCCCGCCCGAATCGAGCCGCAACTGCCCGCCGCCGTGGATGACCGCGCCGACCATTGTCGCGCCGGGAACCGCTTGCAGGAAGCCGCCGCTATCGACGGTGATGGCGCTACCGATCGCGCCCGGGCCAAGCCGAACCGTCATGCCCGAGCTGACGATGATCCCGCTCAAATTGCCGTCGAACTGGATGATCGCGCCCGGCTGGAGCACGACGCCCGGGTCGCTGGCGCCGGCCTGCAATTCGATGACGCCGCCGCTCTCGACGACCGTGCCGCTGGCGACGCCGCCCACCTCGACCACTTGTGCGCCGCCGCTGGCGACGACGACGCCGCTCGTCACGCCGGCGACGAACTGCTCGCCGCCGCCGTCGATCGCCGCGCCGGTGTCGCTCCCCTGCGACAGCACCGTCTCGCTGCCGCCGCTCGAAATCACCGTCGAGCTCGCCACCCCGCCCGACGACACGAACTCGAAGCCGCCGCCGCTTACCGTCGTCGCGCTGGCGATGCCGCCGGACGACACCGTCTCGGTGCCGCCGCCATTGACCCTGTCGCCGATTGTGCTGCCGGAAACGGTGAAGCTGGTGCCGTTTATGAAGATCGCACCCGCGGCGATGGCTTCCGTGCCGCCGTCGAGAACCGTGCCGCTGGCAGTGCCGCCCAAGATCTGCTGAAGGCCGCCGCGGAGGACAGCGGTGCCGCTCGCCAGGCCGCCACCCGAGACTTGTTCAAGCCCGCCGCCGGCAATCGTCGCGCCGATCGTCGTGCCGCCCTGGACGAGGACCTGGCCGCCGCTGTTGACCGCGGTGCCGCTGGCGAGGCCGCCGGCTCCAACAATTTGCACAGCGCCGGTGCCGCCACTGACCGTGTCGACGACGAGATCATCGATTGCGAAATCGAGTCCCGACGTGCTGAGGTCGAGGGTGGTGAATGCCGCACCGCTGAACGAGATCGAACCCTCCGGGAAGGTAAAGCCGGCAGGGATGGTGCCGGTGGCGGAGGCGGTGCCGCCGGCATTCGTGCTCAAATCCAGCGTGGTCGCGGTATCCGCCGTATTCAGCGCAAACAGCAGGCTGATCTGGTCGATCGGCTGGCTGAACGTGATTTGCAGCGGAATTTGATTGGCTGCCGCCGGCCCCGGATCGAGCAGTACATCACCCGGCAAGGTCTGGAAGAAGGTCGGACCGATCGTGAAGCCGCCGGGATCGGCCGGGGATCTGAACGAGGCCGTTACCCCGTTGGTGGTTGCCAAGAACGGCGTCGAACTGCCGGATTGAGCCGCGAAATTGTAGGTTGCTTCGACGCCTCCGATTCCCGCCGCCAAGGTGGTGCCGTTAGCGATGCCGCCCGATTCAACCGTCTGGGTGCCGCCGGCACTGACGTTGGTCGCGACCGCCGAGCCGAACACCTCTTGCGTCGCAAACGCGTCGAGCACGCTCGCGCTGGCCGCACCGCCGACCTCCACCGTCTGATCGCCGCCGTTGTTGACTGTCGTGCCGTTGGCCAAACCGCTGGAGGACACCGTCTCGGCGCCGCCGCTGCTGACCCTGGTACCTGTGGTGACACCAAGGACAGTAGTGAAGCTCCCGGTTACATCGTTAAAGAACGTGGCGCCGATAACGGTCTCTCTGCCGCCGGCGAGGATCGTCGAACCGCTCGCGGTGCCGCCCGAGGAGACGAACTCATTACCGCCGCTGCTGACAACCGTGTTGCTCGTGACGCCGCCGGAGGAGACATATTCAAAACCCCCACTGCCAATCGTCGTACCCGACGCCGTCCCGCCCTGGACGAAGACTTGACCGCCGTTGCTGACGACTGCGCCGGCGAGCGTGCCACCGGCTGAAAGGAACAGATCGCCGCCGCTGCTCAGCGTGGTGCCGCTCGCCGTCCCACCGGAGGAGACGGTTTCTTCCGCCGCATTGAAGACAATCGTGCCAACCGCAACGCCACCGCTCTGCACGAGATCGGCGCCGAGGCTGGTGACGAGCGTGCCGCTGACGGTGCCGAAAACCTCTTGAGCGCCACCGCCACCGAACGTCGTACCGCTCGCGAGGCCCCCGGCCTCGACAAAGTCGATACCACCACCGCTGATGACCGTGCCGCTTGCCACACCGCCTGACGAGACAGAAAGAGACCCGCCGCTGCTTACTGTGGTGCTTATCGCGGTGCCGCCCGAGGAGACGAACTCATTACCGCCGCTGCTGACAACCGTGTTGCTCGTGACGCCGCCGGAGACGGATACGAAGCCGCCGCTGAGAACGGTAATGCTAGTCGTGGTCCCGCCGGACAGAACTATCCCGCTCTGCCCGGCGGCGAGGGTGGTGTTGCCGACCGTCTGGCCTGAGCTAACGGTGAAACCTGTGCTGGCCATGATGCTGTCTCGTAACCCTAGTCGGGAGCGTTGGCTACGCTGATCCGGGGGACTAATGCAACGCTAATCCGTGAATAATGCGGTTGCGCTCAGCGATCCATTTTTTAGCCTGCGCGGCGATAGCGCGAATCGTCCGCGCCTTCGTTGGAGTCATCATCAGATCGGCCACGGCGCGCTCAGCGTGTCAAATTTTCCCGTTATTCCCAAATTGGTTGCGACGCCACGAAAGTCGTAATGATTCGTTCCGAGCAAAGGCGCCGTGAGAATCGCAGCGTTATCCTTCGAGGTGTTCCCACGCCACAACCAGAGCGCCAATCGCCCCGTCCAATTCGGGCGACAGCGGCCGATCTTCCTCATAGCGGTATCTGGGCATGGCGGGCATGTTTAAAGATCGCTCCGATAAGTTGAATGGCTGAGCGATTGACGAATTAGTCAACCTTCCTCCCGGTCAGCCTCCTCCAGGGCCGCCATTCGTTGAGAGAGTTTTTCCAGATCATCCTTTGTACGTCGTTCTAAGGCGTCGAAACGCGCGGTTAGCTGCTGACCGGTTATCGACAGTGATCCCCAAATCTGTTCAACCGCCCGATACAGATATTCGATCTTCTGCGGATCGGAAATTTGTGCCCAAACCTGATGAGGAGGCAGACCCGGGACAGGACCAGTAAGCATGGTTTCGCTCCTAGCGTTGGTTGGCACTCGTCAGGATAGCGGACGAACGGGCGGGGCGACATGCTCCGCCCGTTTCGCGAAGGGAAGGAACAACGTGAGCGTTCTCGTACCGGACGCCTCAGCGAATGGATCTCGCCACCACCGGCAGCGCGGGCGAGCGGCTATGTCGAGCCGATCCGGTGTTTCGACAGCGCCCAGGCCGCTCTGCGGTTTCTAGCTGGCCGGGATCGCCCGCCGAGGCGCGTGCTGGAGGCAGAGAGCAGGGAGCGGCTACTTGTATAGCCGCGGGTGGCTGGGCCGCTCAGGAAGCGTTAAACGCTTTCCGTTTAGACGGGATGGCCGACGGTTAGGCGTTCCTTAAACGGGTCGCGACTTAAATCCTCGTCATGGAAAGACGAGAAGCCGCATACCACCCATCCACCGAGACTTATCGCAAGCGGGCGGGGCTCGCCAGGAACTCGGCCGAGTTCCGAGCAGTGCCGATGAGCGCAGCAAGCTCATAGAGCTCGCGCACCAATACGAACAGCTTGCAACGAGCCTCGAAAGGATGCGCGTCAAGCGGGGGCGGCTCTAATCCCGTCGCCAAATCCCGTTTAATGCTTCTACAGCCGCCTTTTCGGCTTCCGACGGGCTCGCCCGGTAGGGGCCGAGAGGAAAGTCCGCTGGGCGGGGCTGCGGGGCGTATTCGCGGCGGCGAGGGCTTATCTGCCATGCCCCCCTATACGCCGCCGAGCGTGCGGCGCTGACTTAGTGATTTTTCAGGCCCGGCGGCATATGTTGGCCACCCAGCCCGTCTTTTCGCCATCGCTCCATCCCGGCGGTGTGCTGGCACCGTGCCAGCCGCTTTTTTGCCCTTGGGTAAAGCCGTGCGGTAATGCAGCGGTGCCGGCGCTGCCCCGCATCGTGCCGGCTCCAGGCCCGCCCCCACCTCCGCCACCATGGGCTCGACCTTACTGGTGCGAGCGCGAAGGTTAGCTTCGCAAACGGACCCCCGCCTGTCGCCCAGGGCTTCATGCCACGGCGCGCGGGGGTCTTTGCTTATTTTATCTAGTCGGCGGTTCAAGGGTGTCGTGTGCCGACGCA
>DASYOB010000009.1:0-6349 GCA_036008175.1 Allostellaceae bacterium | reverse complement strand
ATGGTCGACCCGGTCCTCGATGCCGAAGGGCTGCTTTTTGTTGCTGCCATAGACCGAGGACGAGCTGGCATAAACGAGCGCTTTCAGCCCCTTGAGCTTGCGGGCCACCTCGAACAGCACAACCTGGCCCTTTACGTTGGCGTCGATATAGGCCAGCGGATCGATCAGCGAGTAGCGCACCCCGGCCTGCGCGGCGAGGTGGATGATCGTGTCGATGTCGCGGTGGCGCTCGACAAGAGCGGTCATTGCCGCGAGATCGGCGACATCGAGCGCGTGAAACGCGAAGCCCGGGCGACCTTCCAGCTCGGCCAGCCGGGCGCGCTTCAACGCAACGTCGTAATAGGGGCTGAGATTGTCGACCCCGATGACCTGCTCGCCGCGATCGCGCAGATGCGCAGCGACGTGGAAGCCGATAAACCCCGCGCTGCCGGTGACCAGAATCGCCATGTTGCCGTCCGACTCGCGTCCAATCCTCGGCGGTCACGCCAGGGCCGAGAAGGGTGTACCATATCGAGACCGGGCCCCCGCGCGCAAACCGGCGCCAGGAGAGTGCTGCGGGGCCGCGGAGTGCGAGGGGACGTCTCCGATCATGCAACTAGCGAGGCCATGGTGAGGCAGCTGCCAGACCGAAGGCGCTAGCGATGTGTGGCCTTGCCGGCTTTGTGCTGGCGCAGCCCTCGCTGCCGCAGGCGGAGATCGAAACGCGGCTTTGGGCGATGACCGGCACTATCAAGCATCGCGGGCCGGACGATCAGGCGGTATGGACTGACGGGCACGCGGGGCTGGCGCAGGCGCGGCTCGCGGTGATCGATCTTTCCGCCGCGGCGAACCAGCCG
The DNA here is from genome assembly GCA_036008175.1 of Allostellaceae bacterium. Taxonomy (GTDB): domain Bacteria; phylum Pseudomonadota; class Alphaproteobacteria; order ATCC43930; family CGMCC-115725; genus DATARH01. The sequence continues at coordinate 5,513 of DASYOB010000009.1, read as the reverse complement.
CTTTCCAGCCAGGATGGCTCGGTGTGGCTGACCTACAACGGCGAGGTCTACAATTTCGCCGAGATCCGCCGCGATCTCGAAGCGCTCGGCTATCTGTTCCGCAGCCGCGGTGACGCAGAGGTCATTGCCAATGGATGGCACGCCTGGGGGCCACGCGTTCTCGAACGGATGCGGGGAATGTTCGCGCTCGCGCTGTGGGACCGCCGCTCGCGTCGGCTGATCCTGGCCCGCGATCGGCTCGGCAAAAAGCCCCTCTACTATGCTCCGGCCGGCTCGGCTTTCCTGTTCGGCTCGGAAATAAAGGCGCTGCTCGCCTGGCCAAACCTCGCCCGCCGCCCGAACTTGGCGGCGATCGACCAATATCTGACATTGCAGTACGTGCCGTCGCCTGACACCGCCTTTGCCGGAATTCACCGGCTGCCGCCGGCGCATTACCTGGTCATCAGTGCCGATGGCGAAGGTGGTTGGCGCGACCCGGAGCTGGTGCGCTACTGGGAGTTGCCGCAGCCGAGCGCCGCCGGTCCGCGGCGCAGCGCCGCCGAGCTGCAAGCCGAACTGGTCGGCCATCTGGAAGAGGCAGTCCGGCTGCGCCTCATCGCCGACGTGCCGCTCGGCGCCTTCCTGTCGGGCGGGGTCGATTCGAGCGCGGTCGTGGCGATGATGGCGCGGATCGGCAGCGGCCGGGTCAAGACGTTCTCGATCGGCTTTCCGGCGAAGGAATACGACGAGACCCGCTATGCGCGCATGGTGGCCGAGCGATTTGGCACCGAGCATGAGGAATTCGTCGTCGAGCCGGACGCTGTCGCGGTGCTGCCGCGGCTCGTCTGGCATTACGGCGAGCCGTTCGCCGATCCTTCGGCGATCCCGACCTATTACGTCTCGCAAATGGCCCGCCGCCATGTGACGGTGGCGCTCAACGGCGACGGCGGCGACGAGGCCTTTCTCGGTTATTCCCGCTACCGGGCGATGCACTATCTGGATCGGCTCGACCGGCTGCCGGCGGCGGCGCGGACCGGAGTGGCGCGGCTGCTCGCGCTCGCGCCCAATTCGGTTCAACGGCGGCTCCGGCTGGGGCAGATCCGCGACATTCTCGCAGCGTCGGCGGATCGGCCCGAGCAGCGCTACGCCGGCACGATCGCGTTCTTTGGCGATCTGGACAAGCAACAGGGTTATGCCGCGGCGATGCAGCCGCTCCTGGGCAAATCGGCGCTGGATCTCCTGGCGCCCTATTTCGAAGGCGCCGAAAGCCTCGCCGCCGGCGCCAATCGGGCCGATCTCCATACCTACCTGCCCGACGATTTGATGGTGAAGGTCGATGTCGCCAGCATGGCGCACGGCCTGGAAACCCGCTCCCCATTGCTCGACCATGTGCTGTTGGAATGGGCGGCGCGCATCCCGGCCGAAATCAAGATGGCCGGTGGCCGGACCAAGGCGCTGTTCAAGGCGGCAATGGCGCCCTATCTGCCGGCCGAGATCCTGGGCCGGAAGAAGATGGGCTTCGGCTGCCCGATCGACCAATGGCTGCGGCACGAGCTGAAGGATCTTGCCTACGACACGCTGCTGGCGCCCGAAGCGCGCGACCGCGGCATCATGCGACCCGATTATGTGCGCCGGCTGCTCGACGAGCATTGCGCCTATCGGCGCAACCACCATACCCGGCTCTGGGCCTTGCTGATGCTCGAGCTGTGGTTCCGCATGTGGATCGACGGCGCCGCGGCGAGCGAGGCGTACCGCCCTGCCGCTTAGCGCCCCGCTGCGTCGAATCCTGATCATCGTCAACCCCGCGGCCGGACGATCGCGACGGTCCCGCCAACGCCTTGGCAATATTGTCGCGGCGCTCGAACGGCGCGGTTGTACCGTCGTGGTGCGCCACGCCGGTATTCATGGCGATGCAGAGCGCCTGGCGCGCGATGCCGAGCCCGAGCTCGACGTGATCGTTGCCGCCGGCGGCGATGGCACGGTCAACGCGATCGTGAACGGTATGGCCGAGAAACCTCGGGATCTGGCCGTGCTGCCGTTCGGCACGGCGAATGTGCTCGCCCGGGAGATCGGCCTACCGCGGCGCAGCGAGGCGCTCGCCGCGCTGATCGCCGACACGCCTGCGCGGCCGGTTTGGCCCGGTCGGATCGGTAACCGGCTGTTCGTGACGGTGGCGGGCGCCGGCTTCGACGCCGAGATCGTCGCCGCGGTCGATCCGAGACTGAAGCGTCGGATCGGCAGGCTTGCCTTTCTCTGGGCGATTCTGACGCGCTTGGCTCAGTACCGCCGCGCCGAGCTGTCAATTCTCGCCGACGGCGTCGCCTACCGCGCGACTGCGGCGATCGTCACCAAGGGGCGCCTCTACGCCGGCCCGTTCGTCATCGCGCCGGCAGGCAATCTCGCCGAGCCGGTGCTCGATCTCCTGCTGTTTCGCGATAGCGGCCGGGCTGCGGTACTGCGCTATCTGTGCGCACTGCCGCTCGGGCGAATGGCGCGGCTGAAAAGCGTCACGTGCTTGCGGATCCGAAACGCGACGATATCCGCGGGTGAGCCGCTGCCAGTGCAAGCCGATGGCGAGATTGTCGGGCAGCTTCCCGCCACGATCGCCCTGGCGGCGCAACCCATACCGCTCATACGGCCGTGACAGCCACTTTCGCCGGTGTTGGATTTTTGCAACACCGGCCACTGACGCTCATGGTCGGACCGCTTGCGTGCTTTGGTTCGGCCCTTGGGCCTTGTAGCTTCGCGCCCAAGTTTCTTTTCAGGACGAAATGATGATCGCGGATTACCGGCGGCGTCGAGCGGCAGTGTGCCAGGAGAGTTGGCGCCTGATTGCGCTCGCCTGGCTGGCCGCCATCGTGATCTTGGCCCCGACGATCGTGCGTGCCCAGAACCTGACCGACGGCGAGCTAAAGCTCGGTATTCTCGACCACGACGTTCACTTTGCAGGAGGCAAGGAGCACGGGGTTGATATCAACCCCGAGGTGATCTTTCCCTCGCCGATCAGCGATGCCTGGATCGCCAGCTTGCCCGGATATATCCGTTGGGCCCTGCAGCCGCGCGGGACCATTGGCGCCGAGTTCAACACCAGCAAATACACGAACGACTATTACTTCGGAGCAACCTGGAGCTGGCTGCTGGTCAGCAACATCCTGCGGCCCGATGACGGCCTGACCTTCGGCATCTTTTTCGGCCCGGGGTTCAACGACGGCGACCTCAGAACCAGCAACCCGAGCCGCAAGAGCCTCGGCTCCAACGTGTTGTTCCGCGAGGCCTTCGAACTCGGCTACCGCATCACCCCGGTGTACCAGGTTTCGGCCTTTTTCGACCATGTCTCCAATGCTGGCCTCGCCAAAGAGAACCAAAGCTTGAACGATGCCGGAATTCGTTTCGGCATCCGCTTCTGAAGGTTCGGGCACGGAACCGAGCTGCATTCAACGCTGTTGGTGAAACAGACCGGCCCATAAACCGCTTCTGTCTTTCGGGCCGACCGCCAACGGAGAAGTCAATGCTGTACTGGGCGCTGGTATTTCTCGTAATCGCGGTGATCGCCGGCATTCTCGGCTTCGGTGGCGTGGCGTCGGCGGCCGCGAGCATCGCGCAGGTGCTGTTCTTTATCTTCCTGGTCGTCTTCGTCATCGCCCTGATCATGGGGATGGTGGCGCGTCGCCCGGGTCCGCCGATCTGACGTCGCGGCGGAGGCTGGAGCCTCCGTACTCTTACCGATTACCGGCGGAAGTCGTTCCGCGTCAGTAGAGATGGGCCGGGCTAGTCCCGGCCCATCTTGCGTCTTAGTCGGTCGCGAGAACGCGCGCGAGTTGGCTCAGCGCCTCCTGGTGCCGCTCGTTGGTGATCTGGGCGAAGTTGCGCGCCAGCTCCAGGCACATTCTCTCGCGCGGGCTGACCGAGCGGGTCGCATCGCCTTGCAGACCGTCGAAGAAATAACCCACGGGAACGCTGAGCACCTGGGCGATCTCATAGAGGCGGCCGGCCGAAATGCGGTTGATGCCGCGCTCGTATTTGTGGGCCTGCTGGTAGGTGACCCCGATCAGATCAGCGAGTTGCTGCTGCGTCAGGCCCAGCATGATCCGGCGCTCGCGTACGCGGGCACCGACGTGACGGTCGACGTCCTGGGTGCGCCCGGTCGAGCGGCGCGATGCGGCGGCGCGGTAGGGCAGGTCAGCGTGCTTACCGTTGTCCGTCCGTACTTTGCTGGTCTCGTCCCGTTGCTTCATCTGGCTCACTCGATCAGGTTGAATATCAGTTCAGCGGTCCGGCAGCGCCGTCGGCTAGCCGCGCGCCACGCCAACCTATTCCATCCTCGCATCCCCGAACAGGCTCGCGTGGCAACCGGCAACACGCCCAAGTACCGGCGCGCCGTCGATGCAGCTGACTAACCTTTCTATCGTGAGCGGCAAGGCCCCCCTCAACCGCTGGATACCGGGGTATTCGACGGCGCTCATGTGTCAAATTTGAGGCACAGTTTGCCTCGCCAAAGGAGCAGCGGCGCAGGGTGAATGGCTTCCCGTTTGACAGCTTTCCTGAGCGGTGATACCGACGCACTCCCGTTTTGCATGGCGAATCGATGCCGCGAATCCTGATCGGTGATGGCCATCTTTATTACGAGCGGCAGGGGGTCGGCTTCCCCGTGCTGTTCGTTTCAGGGCTGAACGGGTTTGCCTCGTTCTGGCAGGATCAGGCGGCGGCATTCTCGCGCAAGTTCGACGTCATTACCCATGATCACCGCGGCATCGGGCAAAGCGATCCGACGCGCAGCGGCTTTACCGTCGACCGCATGGCGGCCGACGTTATCGGGCTGATGGATGCGCTCGAAATCGAGCGGGCGCATGTCGTCGGCCACTCAACCGGAGGCGCGATCGCCCAGATCCTCGCGGTCGAGCATCCAAAGCGGCTTGCCAGCGTTGTTTTGTCGGCGACCTGGACCAAGCCCGACGCCTATTTCCGGCGCATGTACGGGCTGCGTAAGGAGCTCTTACAGCGTGGCGGTCCCAGCTCCTATGTCCAGGCGACGACATTGTTCCTCTACCCGAGTTGGTGGATCGCCAAGAACAACGAGAAGCTGCGCCACATGGAGGCGCAAAACCTCGCCAATTTTCCGCAGCTCGAGATCGCGGTAAGCCGGATCGACGCGATCCTCGCTTTCGACCGCACCGCCAGCCTGTCGCGAATCAAGACGCCGGCCCTCGTCGTCGGCGCCGAGGACGATATCGTCACTCCGGCCTATTTCTCCGAGGAACTGGCGCGCCTTATTCCCGGGGCCGAGGTGAAGATATTCCCGCGCGGCGGCCATTGGTTCCCGCAAGTGCAGGTGCGCGAGTTCAATCAGGCGGTCTTGCCCTTCCTCAATTCGCACACGCCGGGCTGACCTTGCCGGCTGGCGGCATCGCTGCCACTTAAGGCTTCATAAACCGCTGAAACGTTAGCATCCGCCGCCGTCCAGCAACGGCGTTTATCCCTACTTGGGCGGGGTGCCGATGTCGGCTGAGAGCGTACGTTCCGTCGAACTTTTGGCC
>DASYOB010000008.1:0-37070 GCA_036008175.1 Allostellaceae bacterium | reverse complement strand
GTCCCAGAAGCCGCTCATCGTCGCCTGGCCGGCCTGGTAGCCGTAATACGACAGATAGCAGTAGACGTAATCCATCCGCGCGCACCATTGCCAGGTCTCGACCGAGCCGCCGCCCGGGATCCAGATCGGCGGGTGCGGCTTTTGGATCGGGCGCGGCCAGATGTTGACATAGCGCTGCTGGTTGAAGCGGCCGTTGAAGGCGAAGGTGTCCTGCTCGGTCCAGGCGCGCATGACCAGGTCGTGCGCTTCCAGATAGCGCTCGCGCAGCATCGACGGGTTCTGGCCGTAGGCGAAGCAGGTGTCCATCGGCGTCCCGACCGGAAAGCCGGCGATCAGCCGCCCGCCGGAAATCACGTCGATCATCGCGAATTCCTCGGCGACCCGGGTCGGCGGGTTGTAGAGGGCCAAGGAATTGCCCATCACGCAGATCGCCGTCTCGGTGGTGCGGCGCGCGAGCGAGGAGGCGATCAAATTGGGTGAGGGCATCAGCCCGTAACCATTGGAATGATGCTCGTTGACGCAGACCGCGTCGAAGCCGCATTCGGCGGCGAATTCGAGCTCATCCATGAAGTCGTTGTACATGTGATGCGCGCGGCGCGGATCGAACAGCGAGGAATGGATATCGACCCAGACCGAGGGATGCTTCTCGCGGAAATCGTCGGGCAGCTCGGTGTAGGGCATCAGGTGGAACCACATCAGCTTCATGGAATGCTCCTTCCGATTGCCGCTGCTGCTGCGCCCCGAACAGCGCTATCTCGCGCTGTATCTCAGGCGGAGACCCGGCCGAACGCAAGGATTTCCGCCAACTGCTGATGTCCGTTTGCTGCTTCTGCACGGAATCTGCAGCAAAATGGGCACTAAGCCTTTGATCCAAAAGACCTGGCCTCGTTTTTAGCAGCAAACGAGCAGCGCACCCCAATTTTCCTGTCCAGCAACAACCTAGTTGTAGAACGAACCGAGTACGGATGGGCAAGTGGTTTCGCCTCTGGCTCGAGTCAAGCCTGGTTACGGCTCACTCTCGTAGGATGGGTTGAGTGAAGCAAAACCCATCACTCCTTCGACGAGCACGCCCCGACGGGTTTCGCTTTGCTCAACCCATCCTACGCCTACTCCGGCCCCCTTATACCCGTGCCAGTTTTCCGTTCTCAAAATAACGAACCAACCGAAAGCTCGCATCTAACCAGATTTCCTTTGGAGCTTTGGCGGTCGATTTCTCCTCAAGAAACTTGGAAAGCGCGAACTCCAACGTGAAGCCGTAACAAAGGGCACTCGCCGCAACGTAATGTCCGCGAACCCACTGGCCGGCTCCAGCGAGCAAAAGCATTCGATAGATGTGTCGCAAGTCGCCGCGCGTTACACCGTACTTTGTAATGGTCCGATGTAGGGTCACGTCCTGCTCGACTAGATCGTACAGCTCGTCCTCCGCTTTTTCCTTTGTCGCCGACATCAAAGCCGCAACGCTCGTGTTTGGGTCGCCCAGAATCAGACTGAGTTGTTGCAACTTTACCAGCCTCCGACGAGACGCACGAAAAAAGGCCAAAGGCCCCATGTTCACCGCCGCCGCGTCGAAATCTCTTGGAGAATGAACAGGATGCCGGTCAGCACGCTCAAAACTCCAAATGCCATCGCAATCGCCTCAAAGAAGGCCTTCAGCGAATCAGTCAGCGAGGCAGATTCGTTCGCCGCCGCGATTGCCAACTGGAGAAAGGCCGCGGCGCCGATTATCAGCCCGGCCCTGATGGCGACAAGTGCCCTTAAGAGGCTTGCCCCGAGCGCCTCGATAATACCCGCCACACGCGCTATCGCTGATGCGCAAACACGATGGCCGCTAGGACGGCCAAGCCGAAGCCCGCCAGCATCGCAAACCCGACGCTTCCGTGTACCGCCAGCTGACCGAAGACCCCAATGATCGCCGCTGCCGCGCTTATCACGGTAGCGAGCGAGGTGCCCGTTGAGGGGTTCAACGCATCCGATCGCGTTGCGGTCGCGCCAACTTCGTCAGCCATCCAGCCCACCTCCGACATAGTCGCGCCAACATATAACGCCGACATATAACAAGGTGCCGGCCCGCCGTGATGCAAGCAACGAGGCCTTTCCAATCATCCTCAGCCTGTCATTCCGGCGAATTCTGGCGTGGGGATGAGCGGGCGGTAGGTATCGACGCCGACCCCGGTCCAGCGGCGCATGTCGCCCGGCTTGCGCCGGGCGTTGAAGGCGGCGCGAGCCTCCTCGGTGGCGCCGTGCAGGATGCCCTGCGGCGTAAAGCTGAAGCCGCCGGGCCGGCGCCCGCCGGGATCGTCATTGGCGTGGCTCAGGATGACTTCGTCCATGTCGATGTTGCGGTGGTAGGAGGGCAACTCCTCCGCTTCAGGGTCGGCGACCGCGATCTGCGGCACAAAGCTGACCACGACAAACCCCGCCGCCTCGAAGGTCGCCCAGGACGACGGCGCCAAATGGATGCGGTTCGACATGATCGGCAGGATGCTCTTGACGTTGAATTTGTACGGGAAGAGGTCGCCCTTCCAGCCAACGATTTTCAGCGGGTCGTTCCTGTAGAAGATCGAGGTGTGGCCGCCGCCGGCCTTGATCCGCACCTCATACTCGCGCTGCGTCGGCCAGCCGTAATCGACGACGTCCGGCACATCAAGCATGGTGGGGTCGATCGGTGTGTGGCGGCCGACCTGCTCGTGCTCGCAAAGCCGGATCGGCGAGGGCGACTCGACAACGAGCAGCAGGCTGTCGCCGGGGTCGGGCAGGTGCCGGTAGGTGGTCGATTTCGGCAGCATCACGTAATCGCCCGGCTCGTAGCGGATCGGGCCGAATTCGGTAGCGAAGGTGCCGGTTCCGCGGTGCACGAAATAGAGGGTGTCGCCGTCGAGGTTGCGGAAGCGGTACGGCATCGCCTCGCGCCGCCGGCTGATCGCCACCGCGACATCGTCGTTCGACAGCAGCACCTGCCACGAGCCGCGCGGGTCGGTGGCGTCGGCGGAGACGACATCGGCGCTGTCGATCTCGCGCCTTCGGTACTCGCCCTCGACCCGCACGATTTCGTTCGGTCCCTCGGTGCGATAGATCATCGCCACCGGCCCCTGAAAGCCCTGCCGGCTCAGATGCTCCTCGCGCAACTCGCCGAGGCCAACCCGCGCCTGGCGCACAAAGCGGCCGCGGGTGAAATGGATCCAAGAGCGCATCATGGCGCGTCCTCCCGGGCAGAGTTTATGTTCGCAGCGAGATTGCTTCGTCGCTGCGCTTCTCGCAATGACAGCCCTCTTTTGTCATTGCGAGCGAAGCGAAGCAATCCCGTGCCGCGCGCCCCGCGAAATTCGCATTGGTCGGGCCGGCGGGCGCGGGCTAGGGTAGGGGCCGCAATCCCGCGAGCGCGGGCCTCGCCTTCGACCGTCCGCGCGAGAGAGATCCAGGGAGGAACCACCACGTGCCTCAATTCACCACCGAAGACGTCTGCTATTTGAAGCACGGTGAGCGGCAGATCATGGCCCGCGTGTTCAAGCCGGAAGGCGCCGGGCCGTTCCCGTGCTATGTCGATCTGCATGGCGGCGCCTGGAACAATGGCGACCTCAATGATCGCACCGGGCTCGGCGAGTACCTGGCCGAGCGCGGCTATGTCATGGTCACGCTGAACTTCCGGCATGGTCCGGACGGCTATCCGACCACGCTGCAGGACATCAATTACGGCGTCCGCTGGGCCAAGGCGCATGCCAAGGAGCTGAAGATCAAGCCCGACCAGGTCGCGCTCGGCGGCGCCTCGAGCGGGGGCCATCTGGCGATGCTGGCGGGGATGCGACCCGCCGATCCGCGCTATGCCGCGATCCCGCTGCCAGGTGGTTCGGCCTCGGTCGACGCCAATGTCCAGGGCGTCATCATGCTGTGGCCGGTGATCAACCCGCTATCGCGCTATCGCAACGCTATCCGCCGCTCGGCCGAGCCGAACCCGCCGGCCTTCACCATCGGCATGAAGGAAAAGCACGACACGTACTGGAAGACCGAGGCCAACATGGTCGAAGGCAATCCGACCTTGATCCTGGAGCGCGGCGAGAAGGTGGTGATGCCGCCGGCGATCTGGATCCAAGGGCGGCCCGACGAGGTGCACGACTACCACGACCCCGATTCGAACTTCCCCGGCAACGAGCCCGAGCGCTTCGTCAGCAATTACCGCAAGGCCGGCGGCGACATCGAGATCACCTATTTCGACAACGCCAAACGCAACACCGAGGCAACCCACGCCCCGGTCCACGACTTCCTGAAGAAGCATTTGAAGTAGCGACAATCTTGATCCGGTTCGGTCCCGGCTTACGAGCCCGGGACCGAGCTGCGGCGCCAGCGGTGGCTCTTGGCTGCGTTGTCCGCACCCCCTTAGCTACTTACCGCTCTCTCCAGCTTGTGCTCTAGCGAGTTCCTCTCGGCAGACCTGCTCGAGAGGAGCAAGATCGTCTTGAACGAGCTTCCACATGATGGGCGCGGCGATACTTGCGTAATCGTGCCGCAATACGTTTCCTATGGCAGCCACCTTCGGCCATGGGATGTCCGGGTGTCGGGCCTTCAATTCGTCCGTTAAATGGCGGCTTGCCTCTGAAATTATCTCGACGCCGCGTTCGACAAGCCACTGTTTCCGCCAGTCAGCCTCGAATGCTTCGAGCGACACGCCAGCCGTCTCGCTACGGATGTGGGCGACCGCCTCGATAATATCCGTGAGGCGCGGAGCGAGCGACCGCGCGGCCATCAGAACACTTGCACCGCCGACGCTTCGATCCGCTGCCGCAAAACCTTATGCAAGCCGTCGCGTGTCGTGATGTCTGCCCTACTCCCGAGAATCCGGGATGTCTGTTCTTTAATGTCCATCAAGTCGAATAGGCCTAGTTTCCCTTTTTCATAGTCGAAGAACAAATCCACGTCCGAGTCCGCTCGGGCTTCTGCACGCACGGTCGAGCCGAACAGATATAAGTGCTCAACTCCGAGGCGCCGTAAGTCAGCTTCGTGCTGCTTCAGTCGGCTGATGACTTCATCACGTTCCATCGGCGCTCTCGTGAGCTATTCAGTTGCACGCCAACGGTCCTTCGCGCGGTCGTCCTCGGCGCGGGCGCCGACCCAGCGCTCGCCGTCCGGCGTCTCCTCGCTCTTCCAGAACGGCGCGTCGGTCTTCAGCCAGTCGATCAGGAAATGACAGGCGGCGAGCGCGGCTTCGCGGTGCGGCGATGCGGTCGCCACCAGAACGATGCGGTCGCCCGGTTCGAGCCGGCCGTAGCGGTGGATGATCAGCGAGGCGGAAAGCGGCCAGCGCCGGTTCGCCTCGGCCTCGATCTCGGCCAGCTTCCGCTCGGTCATGCCGGGATAGTGTTCGAGGGTCAGCGCCGATATCTGCTTCGGGCCGCCCCCTGGTCCGACAATATCGCGCACCAGGCCAACAAAGCTCGCCACGCCGCCGATGCTATGGTCGCCGCCGGCCAGCCGGTCGAGTTCCTGGCCAACATCGAAATCCTCGCGCTGCACCCGGATCATCGAGCGCTTCCGTCTTTTTTTGTTGTCATGCCCGAACTTGATCCGGGCATCTTAGATCCGCGGGTCAAGCCCGCGGATGACGGGAAAAGTGAAACTCGGATCATCGCTCAGCCTCCGGTCACCGGCGGAAATATGGCGACCTCATCGCCATCGCGTACCGGATGCTCGCGCCCGACATAATCCTGGTTGACCGCGACCCGCACCACCGAAAGATCGCGCAGCGCCTCGGCATAGGCCGGCCCGCGCCCGCGCAGCCAGTCGAGCAACCCGGCGACATCGCGCACATGCTCGGGCAGCGTCGTCTCCTCCTCGGCATGGCCGATACGCGCGCGCAGCCAGGCGAAATACAAGAGCTTCACGAACCGAACACCTCGGAGAAGGGCAGAAAGTCGATGGTGGCGCCGGGCGCGAGATCGGTGACCTCCTCGCCGATCACCGCGAAACCGTCCGATTGCACGATCGAGGACAGGATGCCGGCGCCGTCCCTGGGGTATTTGAGTGCAATGAGCCGGCCGCCGTCCCGCTGCAAGGTCGCGCGGACATATTCGCGACGGCCCGCTTTCTTGCGGTAGGCGAAGCCGGCCTCGACCGGGAAGGCGAGGGGCGCTTCGCCTTTGGCGCCGCCGAGCCGCAGGATCAGCGGCCGGGCGAGGATGGCGAAGGTCAGCGCCGCGGCGACCGGGTTGCCCGGCAGCCCGATCAGCGGCACGCCCTTCACCTGGCCGAGCGCCACCGGCCGCCCGGGTTTGATCGCCAGCCGCCAGAAATCGATCCGTCCGAGTTTTTCTATAGCGGTACGAACATGGTCCTCCTCGCCGGTCGAAACCCCGCCCGAGGTGACGATCAAATCGTGCTCGGCAGCGGCCGCGGCGAGGGTATCGGCAAGCGCCGCCGCGCGGTCGGGACGGATGCCGAGATCGCTGACCTCACAACCGAGGCCGCGCAGCAGCGCCGCCAGCATGACCCGGTTGGCATCGTAAATCGCGCCGGGCGCCAACGATGTGCCCGGCTCGCGGACCTCGTCGCCGGTCGACAGCAGAGCCACGCGCAATGGGCGGAACACCGGCAGCGAATCGTGACCCAGCGATGCCGCGAGCCCGAGATCGGCCGCCTTCAACCTACGGCCGGCAGGCAATGCTACCGAGCCTTTGGCGACGTCCTCGCCGGCCTGGCGACGGTTCGCCCCCTTGCGAATGCCGGGCTTCATGCGAACCCGGCTATCCTCGACGACACAATCCTCCTGCATCATCACGGTGTCGGCGCCATCCGGCATCGGCGCGCCGGTGAAGATGCGGATCGCCTCGCCCCGGCATGCTGCGCGGCCGAGCGGATGCCCGGCCGCGGCCCGCCCGGCGATCGGCAAGACGGTCTCGCGATCGGGCAGCAGATCGGCATGGATGATGGCGAAGCCGTCGACCGCGCTGTTGGGGTGCGGCGGCACGTCGATCTCGGCAACGAGGTCGCGGGCGAGCACGCGGCCGCACGCCGCGGCGAGGGATGCGGCCTCCTCCTCGACGACCGGGGTGACCCGCGCTTCGATCAGCGCCAGCGCGGCGTCGAGGCCGAGCAGCGCGCCGCCGAAGGCAAAGCAATCATCGCTCAGCTGCGCCATCACCCGCACCCGAGATGGTCGAGGATGAAATCGGCGATCGCGCTGGCGTCTGTCAGCGGCAACAGCGGAATCGGCGCGGCGATCGCCTCGTCGGAGGCGATCGCGACGATATGGGGATCCTCCGGGTAGAGCAGCGATTTGCCGAGCGACGGCCGATGCACCTCAAGCTTCGGGTGCGGGTGCCATTTCCAACCTTCGACGAGCAATAGATCGACCGGGCTCATCCGCGCCACCAAATCCTCGAACGGCGGCTCCGGCGCGTCGCGCAGCTCGTGCATCAGCGCCCAGCGCCGTGACGAGGCGACCATCACCTCGCGCGCCCCGGCTTGCCGATGGCGCCAGGAATCCTTGCCCGGCCGATCGATATCGAATTCGTGGTGGGCGTGCTTGATCGTCGACACCGTCAGGCCCCGCGCGGCAAGCTCGGGTATCAGCGCGGCGAGCAGCGTGGTCTTGCCGCTGCCGCTCCAGCCGGCCAGACCGAAAATGCGCATCGCTGGCTGTCCTTGCCTCACTTAGGCGGCGTTGCCTGGCGCCGCAAGCTTATGCTCAAGCGAGGTGCTGCGACTTGCCATGGCGCGGCGCCGGCGCCCGGGTCATATGGGTCAGACCGGCGCGCAGATAATCGTATCCGGTGACCAGCGTCAGCAGCGCGGCGATCCACAGCAGCAATTCGCCGATCGCCGTCACCGGCAGAAACGCCGGTCCGGCCTCGCCGACGATCAACACGCCGATCGCCACCATCTGGATCGCGGTCTTCCATTTCGCCAGCCGCGACACCGGCATGCCGATGCGCAGCCCGGCGAGGTATTCGCGCAAGCCTGAGACCAGGATCTCGCGGCACAGGATCACCAGCGCGGGCAGCAGCGCCCATTCGGTCGACAGGCGGCCCTTCGCCACCAGCATGAACAAAATCGCCGCCACCAGCAGCTTGTCGGCGATCGGATCGAGAAAGCGGCCGAGCTCGGATTGCTGCGACCACCGCCGGGCCATATGGCCGTCAAGCCAATCGGTGAAGCCGGCTGCCGCGAACAGCGCGCAGGCAAACCACCGGGCGTAATCGCCGGGAACGTAAAAACTCGCCACCACCACCGGGATCGCCAGAATCCTCGACAAGGTCAAGAGATTGGGAAGGCTCAGCAGGGGCACGCTTCGCTCCAGGCAGGCGGCGCGGGAAACCGGGGGTATCTTATCCGTCGCCGTGGAAGTGGTCATAAACCTTTTTTGCCACGGCTTTGCTGATGCCGGTGACGCGTTCGATCTCGGCAATCCCGGCGCGCGCCACGGCTCGGGCGGAGCCAAAATGGTGCAGTAGGGCCTGCTTGCGGCGGGAGCCGATGCCGGCGATCTCGTCGAGCGGCGAGCGGCCGATCGCATTCGCTCGCCTGGTGCGATGCGCGCCGATCGCGAACCGATGCGCCTCGTCGCGCAACCGCTGCAGGAAGTAGAGCACCGGATCGCGGGGTTCGAGCGAGAAGGGCGGCCGGCCCGGCAGGAAGAACCGCTCGCGTCCGGCATTCCGGTCCGGTCCCTTGGCGATGCCGACCAGCGCGACATCCTCGATGCCGAGTTCGGCGAAGACCTCCTCGACCGTGTGCAGCTGCCCCTCGCCGCCATCGATCAGCACCAGATCGGGCCAGGTGCCGCGCGCCCGCTCCGGGTCTTCCTTCAGCGCGCGGCCGAAGCGGCGGCGAAATACCTCCCGCATCATCGCGTAATCATCGCCGCCGGCGGGGACAGATCCCGCCGGTTCGCTGGTCGCTTTCGACTTACCTTCGTCCCTCGGCACGAGAGCACTCGCCGATTTGTCATTCCGGGGCTCGGCAGAGCCGAGAGCCCGGAATCCATGAACACCGTCCTCTGGAATATGGATTCCGGGCTCGCCGCTGAGCGGCGCCCCGGAATGACGAGTTTGGACGGTTTCCGCCGGGAGCGGTTGCGCAGTGGCACTCACGCTTTGCGATGGCGCGCGAATGCTGCGGATATTGAATTTGCGGTATGCGTTTTTCATCAGCCCGTCCGGACCGGCGACGATCATCGCGCCGACCGCATTGGTGCCCTGGATGTGGCTGTTGTCGTAGACCTCGACGCGGTTGATCGGTCCGTCGAGGCCGAACGCCGCGGCGACGCCGTCGAGCAGCTGACGCTGCGAGGCACTCTCGGCGAGCCGGCGGCCGAGCGCCTCGCGCGCGGCGGCGGCGATGCGGTCGACCAACCTTTTCTTGTCGCCGCGCTGCGGCACCGCGAGCGTCACGCGCCCGCCATGCAGCGACAGCGCCTCCTCGATCAGCTCCTGCTCGACGAGCCGGTGGCTCAGTATGACCAGTCGAGGCTTTGGCCGGTTGTCGTAGAACTGGCCGACAAAGGCGCTCAGCACGTCCTCGACCCCGAGCTGCGGGTCATGCTTCGGAAAATAGGCGCGATTGCCCCAGTTCTGGCCGCCGCGGAAGAAGAACACCTGGACGCAGGTCTGCCCGCCCGCCTGATGCGCGGCGATGATATCGGCGTCCTCGAGGCCCGCGACATGGATATCCTGGTGTCCCTGCACCAGCGACAAGGCACGGATACGGTCGCGGATAAGCGCCGCGGCCTCGAAATCGAGCGCCTCGGCCGCATGTTCCATCTCTCCTGCGAGACGCTGCTGCACGTCATGGCTGCGGCCCTGCAGAAAACCGTGCGCCTGTTCGAGCAACAGAGCGTAATCCTCGCGGCTGATGCGGCCGACGCAAGGCGCGCTGCACCGCTTGATCTGGAACAACAGGCAAGGCCGCGTACGGTTGTTGAACAGGTTGTCGCTGCATGAGCGCAGAAGAAACGCCTTTTGCAGCGTGATCAGCGTGCGGTTGACGGCGCCGGCCGAGGCGAACGGCCCAAAAAACGAGCCGGGCTTGTCGCGCGCGCCGCGAAACTTGGTCAGCTGCGGGAAATCGTGGCCGGCGGTCAGGTGGATGAACGGAAACGACTTGTCGTCCCGCAGCAGCACGTTGTAGCGCGGCATCAGCCGCTTGATCATGTTGCATTCGAGCAGGAGCGCCTCGGCTTCGGTCGCGGTGACGACGATTTCGAGCGCGGCGGTTTCGGCAATCATGCGGCGCAGCCGGTTCGACAGCCCGGCGGGGTGGGCATAGTTCTGCACCCGGCTCTTCAGACTGCGCGCCTTGCCGACATAGAGCGCGCCGCCCTTGCGGTCGAGCATGCGGTAGACGCCGGGGCTGCTCGGCACGTTGCGCAACGCCGCCCGCAATACCGCGACGCCGGCCGCGATCCCACCGCCCGCTGGGCGCGGCGAAGCGGGGTCAAAGGCAGCCGCATTGCTTTCGGCCAGATCGCCGGGACTGCGGCGCGGGTCGAGCGGCGCGGCCTTCCGTCGGCGCGCCGAGCGCGGCGTCGCTATCGACGGCTCGGTTTGCTGAATGGAAGGCGGATTTTCAGCGGCTTCAGGCATATCCACCGAAACTGTGGACAACTCTGTCGAAAAGCTTGGCCCGACCGGACGGAAGATCAACCACGCTTGACCTTCCAACCCATTGCCTAATAAATAGGCAATTTCCTAAACCGTTGTTCCAGTTATGTTTTTTGGGTGTCAAGTGTAAACCTAGCGTAACACTCAGAAACAATAGCACTCGGGAGGGGTGTCACAGATAGGTCACACCCGCTGTGCACAACTCTCTTTTGCAGGCAAAGATTCAAAGCAAATCCGAGACTTGCTTGCTGCATTTTGTCGCGGCTTTGGCACTGCGGCATGGCCTATTCGATGATTGTCGTCTGGCCGGGCTGAGCCCAGCCGAGATGCTCGCCGCCATCGAGTGCAATCATCTGGCCGGTCATCGCCGGGGCTGCAAGGATGAAACGCAGGGCGGCAGCGATCTCATCCGG
This sequence comes from Allostellaceae bacterium, assembly GCA_036008175.1. GTDB lineage: Bacteria > Pseudomonadota > Alphaproteobacteria > ATCC43930 > CGMCC-115725 > DATARH01. The sequence goes on along the minus strand of DASYOB010000008.1, from coordinate 26,068 downwards.
GCCGGTACCCCGCCGCAGCGGCATGGCGCGGCAGCGCTCCAGGAACTGGTCCGGGCTTTGCCGTTCGCTTGGCAAGGTCAGGCCGGGGCCGATGCCGTTCACCCGGATGCGCGGCGCCAGGGCTAGCGCCATGCTGCGGGTCAGCGTCCATAAGGCGGATTTGGTAAGCGTGTAGGAGACGAAATACGGGGTCAGGTTCCACACCCGCTCGTCGAGCAGGTTGACGATGACTCCGCCGGCCTCGACCGGCAGCCGCGCGGCGAAATCCTGGATCAGCACGAACGGCGCGCGCAGATTGACCGCGAGATGGCGCTCCCAGCTGTCGCAGGTCGCGGTCGCCACGGTGTCGTTCTCGAAGATCGAGGCGTTGTTGACCAGAACGCCGATCGGCCCCAGCGCCGCCGCGGCGCGCGGCAGCAACTCCCCGACGGCGCCCTCGTCGGTGAGGTCGGCGGCGAGCGCCACCGCCGCCCCGCCGGCCTCGCCGATCTCGGCGACGACTGCCTCTGCGTCTCTCGCCGACCGATGATGATGCACCGCCACGGCGAACCCGTTCTCGGCAAGAGCGAGTGACAGCGTGCGGCCGATCCGGCGGGCGCCGCCGGTCACGATTGCGGCGGGCGGCACCGGCGGGGCGGGCAGGGCGCCGGACAACTCATCACGGCCAGCCGGCTCACCGGCGGGCACGGCGTTCCTTTCCCCGGGCCCGCACCTTGGCGCGCACGGCCTCGCGCGCCGACATCCCGGCGCGGCCCAGGGTCGAGCGGCCGCGCAGGCCACCGGCGCCGCTTGCCGCCGAGCCGTCGGGGAGCAGGCCGAGATCGATCTGTTCGAGCCGGCGGATCTCGTCACGCAATCGCGCCGCCTCCTCGAATTCGAGATCGGCGGCGGCGTTGCGCATGCGCTTTTCGAGATCGGCGATGACCGCCTTCAGATCCTTGCCCTGGTAGTGCGCGGCCTCGTTTTCGGCGAGGCCGAAGGTGACATGGTCGCGCTCATAGACGCTGTCGAGGATGTCGGCGATGCCGCGGCGCACGCTTTCGGGAGTGATGCCGTGCGCGGCGTTGTAGGCCTGCTGCTTTTCGCGGCGCCGATTGGTCTCCTCGATCGCCGCCTTGAGGCTGTCGGTCATGCGGTCGGCATAAAGGATCGCGCGGCCGTCGATATGGCGGGCGGCGCGCCCGATCGTCTGGATCAGCGAGGTGCGCGAGCGCAGATAGCCTTCCTTGTCGGCATCGAGCACCGCGACCAGTGCGCATTCCGGGATGTCGAGCCCCTCGCGCAAGAGATTGATGCCGATCAGCACGTCGAAGACGCCGAGCCGCAGGTCGCGGATGATCTCGATGCGCTCGATCGTGTCGACATCGGAGTGCATGTAGCGCACCCGCAAGCCCGCCTCGTGCAGATACTCGGTCAACGCCTCGGCCATCTTCTTGGTCAAGGTGGTGACCAGTACGCGCTGGCCTTTCAGCGCCGCGTCGCGGCACTCGGCCATCAGATCGTCGACCTGGTTCTCGGTCGGGCGGATGATGCAAGGGGGATCGACGAGACCGGTCGGGCGAACGATCTGCTCGACGAAGACGCCGCCGGCGTGCTCCATCTCCCAGCGGCCGGGGGTGGCCGAGACGAACAGCGTCTGGCCCCGCATCGAATTCCATTCCTCGAATTTGAGCGGCCGATTGTCGGTGCAAGAGGGCAGGCGGAAGCCGAATTCGGCGAGGCAGGTCTTGCGCGTCCAGTCGCCGCCGAACATGCCACCGAGCTGTGGGACGGTGACGTGGCTTTCATCGACGATGACCAGCGCGTCGCGCGACACGTATTCGAAGAAGGTCGGCGGCGGCTCGCCGGGCTGGCGGCCGGTCAGGTAGCGCGAATAGTTCTCGATCCCGGCGCAGGAGCCGGTCGCCTCGATCATTTCGAGGTCGTAGAGCGTGCGCTGCTCCAGCCTCTGTGCTTCCAGCAGCTTGCCCTGGGCGTACAGCTCGTCGAGGCGGAGCTTCAGGTCGCGCCGGATCTGCTCGATCGCCTGCAACAGGGTCGGCCGCGGCGTCACGTAATGGCTGTTCGCGTACACCTTGATCGATTGCAGCGAGGCGGTCTTCTCGCCGGTCAGCGGATCGATCTCGTGGATCGCCTCGATCTCGTCGCCGAACAGCGAGATGCGCCAGGCGCGGTCCTCGTAATGCGCTGGAAACAGCTCGATCGTGTCGCCGCGCACGCGGAAGCTGCCGCGGAAGAAATTATGGTCGTTGCGCCGGTATTGCAGCTCGACGAAGGCGGACAGCAGCTTGCTGCGGTTGACGCGGCCGCCGACCTCCAGCGACTGGGTCATCTGCGAATAGGTCTCGACCGAGCCGATGCCGTAGATGCACGACACCGAGGCGACGACCACCACGTCGCGGCGTTCGAGGATCGCCCGGGTCGCGGAATGGCGCATCCGGTCGATCTGCTCGTTCAGCGACGATTCCTTTTCGACATAAGTGTCGGTGCGCGGGACATAAGCCTCGGGCTGATAGTAGTCGTAATAGGAGACGAAGTATTCGACCGCGTTCTCCGGGAAAAAGCTCCGCATCTCGCCGTAAAGCTGCGCCGCCAATGTCTTGTTCGGCGCCAGGATGATCGCCGGCCGGCCGGTGCGGGCGATGACATGCGCCATCGTGAAGGTCTTGCCCGAGCCGGTGACCCCGAGCAGCACCTGCTCGCGGTCGCCGCGTTCGAGCCCCTCGCACAACTCATCGATCGCCTGCGGCTGGTCGCCGGCGGGCGCGAACTCCGAATGGAGCCGGAACGGTTTTTCGATGTCGCCCTGCGGGCGTTCGGCAACGAGCAGCGGCAGCGCCATGATCGGGTAAAGATAAGGCCGGAGCGGGCCTGATGCCAGCCGGCCGAAATCGGCCTATATTGGGGCGGCGAAGACGTGCATATCTCGGGGCACGGAGCCTCCGCATGACAGATCGCGAGAGATTCCAGCTGATCCAGCAATACGCGGCGGGCCAGATTACTTGGCACGAACTGCGCGAACGCGGGTTCAGCGATTATGTTGAGGTGCTCGGCGCGCTCGGAGAAGCGGGCTTGCGTCCACCAGTCGCGCGCATGGATGGACCAAACGTGGAGGCTCGCCGACGCGGTCGCGCCCTTGTCAGAGAGGCGTTGCGCGAACGCCGATGAGCAAGCCGTTCGCTCTCATCGTCACCGACACCCCCCGCTTTTCACATTGGTGCTCGCAGGAGCCCTCGACAGCTTGTTGCGTCCGGGGCTGCCGGTACGTATTCCGGATGCCGTTTATGTCGAGGCGACTCGGGTTCATGACGCGCCGGGCGCCGAACAGATTGTCGAGTGGATTAACGCGCACCTCGATCACGTCCAAATCGTTCCCACTGACATTGGAATCGACCAGCAAAGGCGAATCGAGGAGGGCCGCGCGATCCGTGGTCTGGGCGAGCTCGCAGCGGTCGAGGTTTTGGAGCGATTTCTGCGGACGGAGAGCACCGCAGAAGCACTACTGCTGTTTGAGGACAGCGACATCGAGAAGCGCCGCGCGATCGTTGATGAACGGGTGAGCCTGATCAGCACGGGCGATTTCCTGAGAGAACTTGAGGCAGCTGGTCTGATTCAATCGGCGGACTATGTTCTGGATCAAGCGGCGGTGCAGGGTCGCAATGTTGAGCGCCAGCGCCGGGCAGCCGAGGACCCTGCGATGCGCCAGCGTTTGCGCGAACAGCTCGCAAGCACGCGCCCAACTGTTTCGGGGCAAGATGGCGCATGACGGGAAGCAACGGCAACGCGGCGGATTATTTCATCGACCGGCATCTGCGCGAGGGGCGGGGGGACCGGCTCGCCTTCGCCGATCCGTGGCGCAGCCTGAGCTATGGCGGGCTGGCCGACGCGTCGGCCCGGTTCGCGGCGGGTTTGCGCGCCGCCGGCATCGAGCGCGAGCGCCGGATCGCGCTGATCATGCTCGACACGATCGATTTCCCGATCGCGTTCTGGGGCGCGCTGCGCGCTGGTGTCGTGCCGGTGCCGATCAATACACTGCTGCCGGCCGAGATCGCGGGCTACATCCTCAGGGATAGCCGTGCCGCCGCGCTGTTCGTCTCCGCCCCGCTGCTCGGGCCGTTGCGCCCGGCGCTCGACGGGCTTAGCCGTATCATCGTCAGCGCGCCGGACGGCGGCAGTCCCGATCTCGGCGGCGATCCGCGCGCGGTAAGTTTCGCGTCGTTTCTCGACAGCGCGGCGCCCGAGACGACAATGACCGAATGCTCGCCCGACGAGGTCGCCTTCTGGCTTTATTCATCGGGCTCGACCGGCGCGCCGAAAGGGGTGCGTCACCTGCACTCGAATTTGCCCGCGACCGCCGACACCTATGGCGAGCAGGTGCTGCAGATCCAGCCCGACGATCTGATGTTCTCGGCGGCGAAGCTGTTCTTCGCCTACGGGCTCGGCAATTCGATGACCTTCCCGATGGCGGTCGGCGCCGCCGCGGTGCTGTTTCCCGACCGGCCGACCCCGGATGCGGTGCTCGCCACGATGCGGCGTTTCCAGCCGACGATCTTCGGCGGTGTGCCGACCCTCTACGCGGCGCTGCTGGCCCATAAGGACATCGGTGCGGGCGCCGGCTCCGACCGGCTGCGCCGCTGCATATCGGCCGGCGAGCCATTACCGGAGCATATCGGCCGGCGCTGGCGCGAAGGGGTCGGCGTGGACATCCTCGATGGGCTCGGCTCGACCGAGATGCTGCACATCTTCTTGTCGAACCGCCCGGACGACATCCGCTATGGCGTTACCGGCAAGCCGGTGCCCGGCTACGAGCTGCGGATCGTCGACGGCGCGGGCGGGGAGGTCGGCGACGGCGAGCCGGGCGAATTGATCGTGCGCGGCCCCAGCGCCGCCGAGGGCTATTGGAACCAGCGCGCCAAATCGCGCCTGACCTTCCGCGGCGAGTGGACCCATACCGGCGACACCTACACCCGCGACGCCGAGGGCTATTACCGCTATTGCGGGCGCAGCGACGACATGCTGAAGGTCGGCGGCATCTGGGTGTCGCCATTCGAGGTCGAGGAGGCGCTGATCGGGCATCCGGCGGTGCTCGAATCGGCAGTGGTCGGCCACCCCGATGCGGAGGGGCTGATCAAGCCCAAGGCGTTTGTCGTATTGCAGCAATCGGCGCAGCGCGAGGATCCCGCGGCGCTGACCGCGACCTTGCAGGATCACGTCAAGGAGCGGATCGGGGTGTGGAAATACCCGCGCTGGATCGAATTTCGCGACACCCTGCCGAAGACCGCGACCGGCAAGATCCAGCGCTACAAATTGCGCGCCGAAGCCTAGGGGCAGGCCGATCCGGCAAGAGCCGAGTGGACCCCATCGCGAACGTCGTGGCGCTAGGTCGCATCCCCCTCTTTACGGCGGGATCTTGGGGTTCGGCCTCACCTCGAGCCGCACCGGCATCGATGCTGACCCGGTCAAGGTCTTGCTTGGATCGGATGCGCAGGTTTCGGTCCCACTTGCGGCGAGCGTGAACGGGTAGGTCCCGGGCGCGACGCGAAGCGGCAGGCCAAAATAGGCGTTGAAGCTGCCCGACTGCGCAAGCGTGCCGAGACTGATGGCGCCGCCGCTGGAGTGCGTGCCGGAAACCTGCCAGGTGAACTTGTCGGTATCCGGGATAAGGTCGACCAGGGTGAAGTTGTAGGTCATGGCGGCACCGCCAGCGAGATCTTCCTGGTAACCCTCCAAGAACCCCGGGCCGCTTAGAGTCAGCGAGGCCGTGCTCTGGGTTCGCGGCTCGATCGCGGTCGTCGCCGTTCCGAGGATCCCCGAACTGTTCGCGCCAAAGAATGTCCAATTCGGCACGAGGGTCGGGAAATCGGGCAATATCTCCGGGGGCACGCAAGGCAGCATTGTGTTCTGGAATGGAATGCGCGTCGGTATGCCGGCGATCAGCGGCCCGGCAACGCCGTTTATCTTCCCGGCGATTTTCCCCGCGGCAGAGGAAACCACGCCAAGCGCGCCGAGCAGCGCGAGGCCGAACAGCGGAAACAGAAAGCCGACGAACCAGTCGAGAATGCTGCCGACGCTCGAGGAATCGGAGCTGCCGATTACCGCCGGGACCATCTGCGGCGGGTCGGCATTGGGAACGGACACGAGGCCCAGGGTTTCGGTGATGGTCACCGTGAACCCGACGCTCAGAGGCAGATCGCCGACAAAGCTGGTGACGACCGATGCCGGACTGCTGGTCCGTACCGTAATCGACTCGACCGAAACGTGGTTCTGTGAGGCGGCGGATTTGATCGTGGGGGCCACCGCATCGACCAGGTGTTGCAGCGTGGCCACCGGAATAAACAGCGCGAAGGTTGGGCCCACCAGCCCCGGCGGAGCGGGAGCGGACAGGTCGGGCGCCAATTGAACCGGGACGGTGGCGAACCCGGCGGCGGCTGCCTCGTCGGACAGCCGCGGCAACGGAAAATCTGGTGGCGATGCGGCGACTACCGGGAACCCGGAATCCTCGATCCAGAGGCCCATGCGCAATACGGAGCGGCCTTTCGAATCCGTTGCGGGAAGCAAATTCGGCCCGGCGAGAATCTTGCCGATCGAGCTGAGCGACATCGAGAATGGGACGAGCGCGTTCTGGATGCAGCTCACCAGTGAATTCAGCCGCGCGACGGCCTTCGGATCGTTCACATTGAGAAACGGGCAGAAAAGATCGATCACCACCGCCGGGGAGTCGATTTGGAACACCGGCCCGGTGAAGACCTGTCGGAACTGTTTGATCGAGATGCCGCTGTCGTCGGTCGCTGTGACGGTGACGGTGTGAGGGTCCTGACCGCCGGTCACCTCGGCGAGAGCCTTGAAGACGACGAAGGTCTCCGTCTTGTTCGCCCCACGCGTCAGCGTTGCGTGTATCAACGGCCCGTTGTCGACCTGTACGGTCACCGAATCGATCAGGGCGGGTTCCGGGAATCCCCGATCCGTCGCTTGTCCTGTGACCATGAATGGCTGGTTCAGCGGCACCATCAGGTTGTTTGGCGGCTGGTAGACAGTCAAAGTCGGCATCGGCCCAACTCCCGTTACTTACAGACCGCGTGTAGAACGGGTTTATTGTTTACCGTCGTCGGCCGGACTTAAATTGCCTGAATGAATTAAATTACCGCAGATTTTCAATAAACACGTGAATACGAGCGCTGTGACGCGCGTTACGCGACACAGTCCATATTGGCTCGGCAGCGGTCTGCGACGCCCCGGAATTTGGCAGCGCCGGGTTGCGAGACATGACCTCGCGATCAGTATTCCTTGTAGGGCAGGAACTTGCCGCTCATCGACACCTTCACCCGGTCGCCTTTCGGGTCGGGCAGGCGCTCGATCGCCATGTCGAAATCGATCGCGCTCATGATGCCGTCGCCGAATTCCTCCTGGATCAGCTCCTTCCAGGTCGTGCCGTAGACCTGCACCAGTTCGTAGAAGCGGTAGATCAGCGGATCGGTCGGCACCGTGGTCGGCAGCGAGCCGCGATAGGGCACCTCCTGCAGCAACAGCTTTTCCTCGTCGCTGAGGTCGAACAGCAGGGCGGCGCACTCGGCCTGGTCCGGACGGAGCTTCATCTGACCCATCAGCGCCGCGGTGATGTAGACCGGCGCGCCGCCGCCGATCTCGGCGACGATGGTTTTCCAGCTCAGCCGTTTGAGGCGCTTCTGCGAGAGGATCTTCTGGGTCACTTCGGCGCGCAGCATCGGGGGCCCTCCTACGGGTGGACTGCTAGCAGTTGTAGCAACGGCCGTGCCAATCCCGAGCCGGCGCGTGTAAGCTCCGCCGATGTTGACGCTCAGCGTCCTCGACCAGTCGCCGGTGCGCCAGGGCGTGACGCCGCGCGACGCGCTCCTCGAAACCATCGAGCTGGCCCGCCATGTCGAGCGCCTTGGTTACCGGCGCTATTGGCTGGCCGAGCACCACAGCTCGCCCGGCCTTGCCGGCACCGCGCCGGAGATCATGGTAGCGCGCGTCGCCGCGGAAACGACGCATCTGCGGGTCGGCGCCGGCGGCGTCATGCTGAGCCATTACAGCCCGCTCAAGGTCGCCGAGCAGTTCCGGATGCTGGAGACGCTCTATCCCGGGCGCATCGATCTCGGCATCGGCCGCGCTCCAGGCAGCGACCAGCTGACCGCGATCGCCTTGCAGCACGGACCGGGCGCGCTCGGCATCGAGCATTTCCCGAGCCAAATCTCAGATCTGATCGGCTTTCTCGAAAGCAACTTGCCGTCCGATCACCCGTTCGCCCGCATCCGGGTGATGCCGACGGGTGAGACCAACCCCGAGATCTGGCTGCTCGGCTCGAGCGACCAGAGCGCGATATTCGCCGCCTATTTTGGCTGCGCGTTTTCGTTCGCGCAGTTCATCACCGACGAGGGCGGGCCGGAGATCATGGCCGCCTATCGCGAGCGCTTCCGCCCGTCGCCGCGACTTCCGGCGCCGCAGGGCAGCATCGGCGTGTTCGTGGTCTGCGCCGAGAGCGAAGCGGAAGCCCGCCGCATCGCCGCCAGCCGTGACCTGTGGCGGCTGCGCCAGCGCCGCGGCATTCTCGCGCCGTTCCCGCCGCCCGAGGACGCGCTCGCCTATCCCTATAACGAGGCCGAGCTGCGCGAAGTCGACTACCATCGCCGGCGCCAGGTTGTCGGCACGCCCGAGACTGTCAAGACGCGGCTGTTGACGCTTGCCGAGAGCTACGGGGTCGACGAAGTCGTGGTGCTGACGATCTGCCACGATTTCGAGGCGCGCAAGCGCTCCTACGCGCTGCTTGCCGACGCGTTCGGCCTCCAGCCGCCCGATCAGGGCTAGTCGCGGTTCGCCGGTTTGCGGATCATCCGCCGCATGCTCGCCGGCATCGCGATCGCCGTCCTGATCGTCGCCGCCCTCGGCCTCGGGCTGCGGCTCTACATGGGGCGCGCCGCCGAAGACAAGCTACGGCCGGGCGAGGACGTCGCTATCGCCGATCTGCGCGGCCCGTTGCCGCAAAACGGGTTTTTCGCCTGTCCGGCCGGATATTGCGGGGTCGAGCCGGGCATGGTGAGCCCGGTGTTCGCGATCGATGCCGACCGCCTGCGCCAACTGTGGACGGAGATGCTGCGCGGCGAGAACGGGATCGTGACCGTTCGGGCCGAGCCGGAGCGGCGCCGTCTTGTCCTTGTCCAGCATTCGGCCGGCTTGCGATTCCCCGACGTGATCACGGTCGAGTTCGTCGCGCTCGACCCGGACCGTTCGAGTGTCGCGCTCTACAGTCGGGCGCGGTACGGGAAGCTCGATTTCGGCGTCAATCGGCGCCGCGTCGAAACCTGGCTGGCGCGGCTACAGCAACTCGCCTCCGCCGCGCCGCCTCGCTGAGCGGAGGGTCAATACAGTCCGCCGGTGCCGTATGCCGGCCGATAGCCTTGCCCAGGATAAGCGTAGCCCGGCACCGGAGATGGTCCGTATCCCGGTGTTGCGGCGGGCGGATAGCCCGCCGGGCGAGTCGGCGCATAGGCGGGGATGCGCGGCGTCGTATAAGCCGGCGGCTCCGTCGCATAGGCCGGCGGCGCCGTGGCGTAGGCCGGCATCTGCATGCGTCCGTAGCCTCGCCCGCCCGGTGCGCCGTAATCGGGGGCAGCGGGCCGCGCGGCATAGGGCACGGTGGCGGCCTGATCCTGGTGCAAATTGGGCGGCGTCGGCTCGCGGCTCGGGATCTTCCCGTCGATGACAGTCACCTCATCCTCGGGCGGACGCAGCGATCCGTCTGGCATCTCGTCCGGATCGCTGGCGTCGATAGCGCCGGCCGGGCCATGAGCGCTGGCCATCGCCCCCGGCGGCGGCGCGGGGAACTCCTTCGCCGGCACGTCCTTCAGCGCTTGCGCCATGAAATCCCGGAAGATAGGTGCCGCGACATGCCCGCCGACTTCGCCGCCGCCCAGCGTGCGGGGCTCGTCGAAGCCGACATAGACGCCGGTGACGAGATCGGGCGAGAAGCCGACAAACCAGGCGTCGAACCAGTCGCTGGTCGTGCCAGTCTTGCCGGCGAGCGGCTTCCCGACGGCGGACACGACCCTGCCGGTGCCGCGCTCGACGACGCCTTGCATCATCGCGATAATCTCGGCATCGGCGTCGGGATCGACCAGCGGATCGGGTTTCGTCGGCTTATAGAGCACGGCGTGGTCGATGTATTGGCCGTTCGCCGTGGCGATCGAGGCCGGGTCGGGTGAGCCGCTCGTGCGGTACAGCGCGTTGACATTCGAACCGGCATCGGACGCGGTGGCGACAAAGCAGCCGGCACAGCCATTGACGCCCTTTTGATAAACGACCCTGGCGTTGCGGTCCTGCACCAGATCGACGACCGAAGGCAGCAGCCAATGTCCGCCATTGTCGAGCATCGCGTAGGCGCTGGTCAGGCGCAGCAGTGTCGTCTCGCCGGCGCCGAGCACCATCGAGTAATAGAGCGGCATCCGGTCCATCACGTCGAAATCCTGGACGGTCTTGGCGATCGACGGCAGGCCGATCATCGTCGACAGGCGCGCTGTCACCAGATTGCGCGAATGGACAAGCGCGTCCTCCAGCGTGCTCGGCCCGACATAGTTGCCCTCGTAATTGACCGGCCGCCAGGGCGGCTGGCCCGGACCCTGCGGCAGCTCGATCGGGGCGTCATCGACGACGCTTTGTGGGCTGAAGCCGTTTTCGAGCGCGGTCACATAGACAAAGGGCTTGAAGGCCGAGCCCGGCTGGCGCTTCGCCTGGGTGGCCCGGTCAAATTGGCTTTCCTGGAACGACCAACCGCCGACCAGCGCGTATATCCGACCGGTCTTCGGGTCCATGACGACGACCCCGCCACTGGTGTCGGGAAGCTGGCGCAGCGCGTAGCGAGCCTCGCTCGCCGGTTGCTGCTTGGCATACCGTACCTTTATCGGCGCGACCGCGGCGGCAACGGGTTCGACCAGCACGATGTCGCCCGGCTGGACGACATCGGGCGCCCGGTGGACTGCGGGGCCGACGCGCTGATCGTCCAAGGTGCGCCGGGCCCATGAGAGGTCCTGCAATGAGATCGAGCCCGTCGTGCCGTTGCGCAAGGTGATCCGCGCGCCGCCGGCATCGACCGCGCTGACCGCGGCGACCTGCCAGCTGCCGATGCCGGGCGGATCCGCCATGCCGTGCAACGCATCAACGGCCGCCGCAGCGCTCGGCAGACGCGCCAGCGGCCCGCGCCAGCCATGCCGCCGGTCGTATTCGACGAGACCGTTGCGGAAGGAGGTTTCGGCCATCTTCTGGTAGTTCGGCATGTAGCTTGTGCGCACGGTCATGCCGCCTTCATAGACGGCCTTCTCGCCAAAGCGGCCGATCAGCTCGCGTCTTACCTCCTCGGCGAAATAGCCGTTCTGGCCCTCGGGCTCGCGCACATGCACGGTGAGCGGCTCGGCCATCGCGGCCTTCGCTTCATCCGCCGTTATCCAGCCGACTTCGGCCATGCTGCCGAGCACCCAGTCGCGACGGGCGCGCGCCGCCTGGGCATGGCGCATGGGGTTGTAATTGTTGGGTGCCTTCGGCAGCGCCGCGAGAAATGCCGCCTCCGCCAGGGTCAGCTTATCGAGCGGCTTCTGGAAATAGGTGTCGGCCGCGGCTGCGACGCCATAGGCGCCGGCGCCGAGGTAGATCTCGTTCAGATAGATATCGAGGATGCGCTCCTTGCTGAGGTCGCTCTCGATGCGATAAGCGAGAAGCATCTCCTTGATTTTGCGCACCACCGACACTTCGTTGCTGAGCAGGAAGTGCCTAACGACCTGCTGGGTGATCGTCGAAGCGCCGATCGGGCGCTGACCCTTCTGAAAGCGTCCGACATCCGCCACCGCGGCGCGGAAGATGGCGACCGGGTTCACCCCCTTATGCGTGTAGAAGTCGCGGTCCTCGGCGGCGAGGAAGGCGTGGATCAACATCGGCGGGACCTTGCCGATTGCCACCGGTATGCGGTGCTCGCTCTCGAATTCGACCATGAAGCTGCCGTCGCCGGCGTAAACCTTGGTGCCGGTCGCCGGGATGTAGCTTGCCAACTGCTTGTAGCTCGGCAGCTCGCGGCCGAAATAGGCCAAGGTTACCCCTGCGCCCACGGCGATCCCGATGGCGCCGAGAACGACGAGTACGAAAAGGACGCGGACAAGCCCGCGCAGGATCCGCATCATTGCTGTAGCGCTGCCGCGAGGCCGAGCCGGCTCCCGCCAAGAAGACCTGTAGCCAGAGGCATTCTACGCGATTGCTCAGCCATGTCTCCCTCCCAGCTGATCCCCGGCGGCTCGGCACCATATCAACGGCGGACGAGGCAAATCATCTCCAGAGAGATTGCGATGCGGGTGTTGATACCATCGGTAGCATTCCTGATATTGATCGCATCGGCATCGCGCGCTGTCGAGGCGCAGGACGTTACGCCCCCGGTTGCGGGGACCATCGCGGCCGTGCAGCAGCAGCTGAAGCAGGCGGGCTACGCGCCGGGCCCCGTCAATGGCGTCATGACCGAGACGACGCGGCGCGCGATCCTCACTTACGAACGGCGCACCGGCCACCCACCGGAAGCGCTCGCGGCAGGAGACGCGGCCGATCCGGTCAGGCGGGCGCAAGAGGGATTGCAGCGACTCGGGCAGTATGCCGGGACGGTTGACGGGGCGCTTGGTCCCCAGACGCGGGACGCCATCATTCGGTTCGAGGCGGGCCGTCATCTGCCGATCGATCCGCGGGTCAGCGATCGTCTGCTCGCCGAGCTCGATCAGGCCGGCGCGGCGACAGCAGCCGCAAGCGCGCCGCCGGCCGCTCCGCCGGCGAATCCTCCCGCGGCTGCCGGTCCCACAACGGCGCAACTTCCGGAGGGGCAGACGCCGGAAGCTTTTGGCCGCCGACAGCTTCCCGCCTGGGTCGATCCGCCACCGATCCGCTGACGTAAGTCCACGTCAGGCCTGGCGGAACCGTTTCCCCTGGCCGATCAGGTTGTATTGCGGGAGATGCACCGATTTGCTCGGGTCGGCGATCGTCCGGCCGATAACCCAAGCGTTGCGCTTGTGCCGGGTGAGTATCGACAGCGCGGCGTCAGCGTCAGCCTCGGCCACGATCACGCAAAATCCAATGCCCATATTGAACACCTCGAACATCTCCGCCCGGCCGACCGCACCATGCTCCTGGATCAATTCGAAGATCCGTGGCGGCGGCGGCAAATTGTCGAGGACGAAGCCGATCTCGGCATCGACCCGCGGCAAGTTCAACAGTCCGTCGCCGGTGATGTGGATCAGCGCCTTGACCGCGGGAATGCGCTCGATGATTTCGAGGATTTCCGGCACATAGATATGGGTCGGGCGCAGCAACTCCTCGCCGAGGGTGCGGCCCATCTCGGCGATGACATGATCGACGGCAAGCCCGCCCCGTTGAAACAGGGCCCTGCGCGCCAGCGTAAAGCCGTTGCTGTGAATGCCGTTGCTGGCGATGCCGATGACCCGGTCGTCGGGCTTCAGGTCGCGGCCGACGATGATGCGGTCGAGCGGGACGGTGCCGACCGCCGTTCCGACCAGATCGAAGCCGCGGACCATCTCGCCGAGCTGGGAGATCTCGCCGCCGGAGATCGAGACGCCGGCCTGCCGCGCCCCCTCGGCGAGGCCGATCGCGATGCCGTCGAGCATTGCCGCGTCAGCCCGCTCGATAGCGATGTAGTCGACCATCGACACCGGCCGCGCGCCGACGCAGAGCAGGTCGTTGACATTCATCGCGACGCAATCGATGCCGACGGTGTCGTACTTCTGCATCATCTGCGCGACGATCGCCTTTGAGCCGACCCCGTCGGTGCAGAGCGCGAGGCCCGTGCCGCCGATATCGACGACATTGGCGAAATACCCGATCGGCAATTGCACGGCGCCAAAGCCCGATTTGGGCCAAGTGGCGGTAACGCGCTCGACGATATGGCGCAGGCCGGCATCGGCCGCGGCGACATCGACGCCGGCCGCCTTATAGCTTTCCGAAACGGTGTTGGCTCGTGTCACACTCGGCGGCCCAAAATGATCGCTGAAAGCCAGGGGTACAGTACCTTCAGGGCAAATCTGTCAGACTGCCAGCGTCCGGGCGAGCGCAATTTGGCCAAACGCCGATAGTTAGCGTTTGCTGCGAGGAGCCATGGAGGAAAGCATGGACGAAGACCGGTTCAACATGGACATCCGCAAATTCCTGAAGATCGTCGGCGTCACTTCGCAGCGCGAGATCGAGCTCGCGGTGCGCGACGCGATCGCCAAGGGAACGCTCGGCGGCGAGACCGTGCTGAAGCCGCGCGTCGTCTTGCGGATTCCGGAAATCGGGCTCGAACACATCATCGACGGCGAGATCGAGGTCGGCTGAAGTCGCTCCCCGTATTCGCTCCCTCTTCAGCCGGCAGAATCGCTCGCCTGTGGGCCTTGATCCCGGGCTTTTTGGCCAGGCTGAGGCGGGCGACGAAGCGCTTGGCCTAGCAAGATAGTTAAAGCACCGCGTTGGTCCAGGGATGCACCGGCGCGCCGAGTCGCACAAGCGCGTCGTCGATGCCCGTGTAGTATGGGTTGAATTTTTTGAGCTGAGCGATCATCCCGCTCCGGATTTTCTCCGGATCTCCCGGCGGTTGGTGATCAGTCCAGAACCGCTTCTTCCTATCGAAGAACCCGATCGTGTCCAGGAACGCCGCGGCGAAATAGAACGAATCGGGGATTGGATCGCTCGCGTCCGGTGATACCAAGCCTCCGTCATTAGTGACCGAGCCTTTGAGGCACCAGCCAAGCATCTCCTTGACAGCCGCGCTCGCCGCTTCGCGCTGCCTTTGATCCATTCGGATCCAGCCGCGATAGAACAGCTCAACCACATCGTAGTTGTTGTGGTCGGTCTTCACGGTGCCACGGTCAAGCCAACCCTGCGGATATATGCCCGTCTTCATCGCTAACAGCGTGTCGATCAGCGTGGGCCACCAGCGCACCAGATGGGGCGCATAACGCGCCATGTGAAAGGTGAGGCTCAGATCCCGGGTTTTGACCTCCCGCCGGTCCGGCGTGATATAGGTCACCCCGAAAAACCCGGTCGCCGGATCCTGCCAATCGAGTACGAACCGCTCGAACGCCGGATAGAAGCCTGGCCCGCTCAAATAGCCCGCCTGGCCGCCCTTGATAACAAGCCGGGCGATGACCGAAATCGCGAGATTCAGCTCCTTGCGGTTGTCGCGGCCACACCGGGCGATGTCCGACCAGCACAAATCCTGCAGATAGGTCACCATCCGCACCGGATCGTCGATGCATTGGAGAAACATCGGCTTTCGCGGCCACGGCCATTCCCGTGCGAGAACCTGGTCGGTCGATCGATCGAGCTTCAGGAACCAGAGATCGGTGCCCGGCCCGAAACTGCCGTCGGCATCCTGGGTCAGCGCGCTTGGCGGGTTCCGGCGGCGCAGCGCGGCCCGTAAATGACCCTGGGACGCCTCTACTGCCGCCGCGTCGGCCGTGCAGGAGGTCCAATAATCGAGCTGATAGAGGGCGGCCCGGGCATAGCTCGTGTCCTCGCCGCGCCATTCCCGCGTCGCCAGCGTCTTTTCGGCCGCGTCCATGGCGGTCTTCGCCCTGTCGAACACCGATTGCTGCGATCTTTGAAGGCACTTCAGTGCCTTTTTCGGGTCGTAGGGCTTGGTCGCCACGCGACCCCCTCCTTCAAGGATCGCTCAGTGTAGCAAAATTCGGGCGGTCGAGGCTCACCCACTCTCCCGTCGCGAGAGTGGGCGATTGGGAAACGAGCCGGCTGAGGCAGCCCTACGCCGCTGCGGCCGCCTTGACGTTCTTCCCGGTGGCCTGATCGTAATCTTCGATCATCAGATGGCAGATCGCGCCAGGGGTGAAGCGATAGTGGCCGATCGCGCCCTCGATCTCGCCCACCGGGGTGATCTCCGCGGCCGACCCGGTCAGGAACACCTCATCTGCCTTGGCGAGTTCTTCGGGCATTATCGCCCGCTCGACCACCTTGATCCCGCGCTTCTTTGCCAGGCCGATCACGGTCTGGCGGGTGATGCCGTTCAGGAAACAATCCGGGGTCGGCGTGTGCAATTCGCCATTGATCGCGAGGAAAAGGTTCGCGCCGGTGCCCTCGGCGAGCTGGCCGCGCCAATCCAGCATCAGCGCGTCGTCGTATCCGGCGGCGTTGGCCTCGTGCTTGGCCATCGTGCAGATCATGTAAAGGCCTGACGCCTTCGAATGGACCGGGGCGGTATGCGGCGCCGGACGCGCCCATTTCGACTGCATCATGCGAATGCCCTTGGCGCGCGCCTCGGGCGAGAAGTAGGAGGGCCAGTCCCAGCACGCGATCACCAGATGAATCTTGCTCAGCTCGGCCGATACGCCCATCTGCTCGGCGCCGCGCCAGGCGATCGGCCGGACATAGCCGTCGACGATCTTGTTGGCGGCGATCAGCTCCTGCGTTGCCTTGGCCAGATCGTCCATGCTCGCCGGCACCTCGAAGCCGAGGATCTTGCCCGAGTTGATCAGGCGCGCATTGTGGTCGTCGAGGTGAAAAGCCTTGCCGTTGTAGACGCGCTCGCCTTCAAAGACGCAACTCGCATAATGGAGGCCGTGGGTCAGCACATGCAGCTTTGCCTCGCGCCAGGGGACGAGCCGGCCGTCATACCAGATGAAGCCGTCGCGATCGTCAAAGGGGAGAACGGACATGGGGTCTTCCTTGCACCTTAAAACAGGTCCAGACGGTCCCGTCGGCGGTCGGGCACCCGAACCGTCGCCGGGGAACTTTATATCGCACAAGACGCCTTCCGTGTACCGAAGGTTGCCGAATAAGTCAACATGGCTGACATAAAGTGAGCGCTGGAACATCCGACCGCGCCCCGCCTTTCCCTCGCGAGGAGGCGGTGCGCGAGGGCATCGAGCTGCTGTTCTTCGCCTATCGCGATTTTACCGCCGAGCCCGACGCGATCCTCGAGGAATATGGCTTTGGCCGCGCCCATCATCGGGTCGTGCATTTCGTCGGACGTCACCCGCAAATGACCGTCGGCGCGCTGCTCGACATCCTGCGCATCACCAAGCAAAGCCTCAACCGCGTGCTCGGCCAGTTGCTGCGCCAAGGGTTTATCGTTCAGCATCGCGGGGCGGTGGACCGCCGTCAGCGGTTGCTCGAACTGACCGAGCGCGGGCGAGAGCTTGAGCGCCGCCTGTCGGAGCCGCAGCGCGCCCGGGTCGCGGCCGCCTACCGCAGGGCGGGCGCTCAATCGGTCGAGGGCTTCCGCAAGGTATTGCTCGGCATCATCGCCGCCGACGAGGATCGCCACCGGTTCGAACGTTCCCGCCCGCCGCGCCGCTGAGGCGGGGATCGCGTATAATGGTCGCCATGAGCGAGACCGAACCGCATCTTCTCGTCGTCGATGACGATGCGCGGCTGCGCGAGCTGCTGCGGCGCTATCTATCCGAGAACGGCTTCCGGATCACCGTCGCCGCCGACGCGCAGGAGGCGCGCGCCAACCTCGCGAGCTTTGCCTTCGACCTGATCGTGCTCGACGTGATGATGCCTGGAGAGAGCGGCCTCGACCTGACCCGGGCCTTGCGCTCCGCCGGCCAGCCAGGCCGGCTGCCGATCCTGCTGCTGACCGCGATCGCCGAGCCGGAAGACCGGGTCAACGGTCTCGAACACGGCGCCGACGACTTCCTGGCAAAGCCGTTCGAGCCGCGCGAGCTGGTGCTGCGCATTCGCAACATCCTCGAACGGCGCGCGGCGCCCGAAACCGCGAACCGGCCAGTCGTCTTTGGCGGCTATCGGTTTGATCTTGCTCGCAACGAGCTGTTGCGGGGCGAAAGCATCGTGCATCTGACCGCGGCCGAGGCCAGTCTGATGTCGATCTTGGCATCGAAAGCCGGGCAGCCGGTATCTCGGGAGGAGTTGTCGCGATCGGCGCAGTTCCGCGGCAACATCCGCAATGTCGATGTGCAGATGACCCGGCTGCGCCGGAAGGTCGAGGCGGACGCGCGTTATCCGCGCTATTTGCACACCGTGCGCGGCACCGGTTATGCCCTCAAGCCCGATTGACCCGGCTGCGTTGACCGGTGGCGGCGGCGAGCCCGGCCGCGCGGGCGCGCCGCAAGACATCGACATTCGGCAACGCAGCCGGATCAAGCGGCTGCTGCCGCAAACGATGTTCGGCCGCTCGCTGCTGCTGATCGTGGTGCCGCTGATCCTGGTTCAGATCATCGCGATCTGGGTGTTTTACGCCCGGCACTGGGAGACCGTGTCGCGGCGGCTGGCTTCGGATGTTGCCGGCGATATCGGGCTGCTGATCGACGCGATGAAATTCGCCGACAACGAGCTCGAACTCACCCGCTTGATGGAGAATGCGTCGGCGCTGACCAACATCGATTTCGCCCTGGAGCGTGGCGCCACTCTGCCGCCGCCGGAGCCCGCCGGCTGGAGCCTGTTCGAAGACCAGTTCCGCTCCGCGATCACCGAGCGCGTGAGCCGCCCTTACCGAGTGGACACCGTCAGCGAGCCGCGCGACGTTCTGCTTCAAGTGCAGCTGCCCGAAGGCGTGCTGACCGCCAATGTGCCGCGCAAGCGGCTCTCCACCTCGACGACCTACATCTTTGTTCTGTGGATGATCGGCTCGTCGCTGGTGCTGCTGCTGGTCGCCGCGATTTTCCTCCGCAATCAGGTCAAATCGGTCCGCCGGCTGGCGGCGGCAGCCGAGAGCTTCGGCAAGGGCAGGTCGGTTTCGTTCACCAAGGTCGAGGGTGCGCTCGAGGTGCGCCAGGCGGCGGCGGCGTTCATTCGCATGCGCGGGCGGATCGAGCGCCAGATCCGTCAACGCACTGAGATGCTCGCCGGGGTGTCGCATGATTTGCGCACACCGCTGACCCGAATGAAGCTGGCGCTCGAACTGCTCGGCGGCGATCCGACAGCAGCCGGGCTGAAATCCGACGTCGCGGATATGGAGCGGCTGATCACGCTTTACCTGGAGTTCGCGCGAGGCGAGGGCACTGAGGCGCCGGTCGAAACCGATGTCGTCGAACTGATCGAGCAAGTCGCCGCGTCGAGCCAGCGCGATGGCCACACTGCGATCATCGAGCAGCCGTCGCGGCTAGTCGTGCCGGTCAGGCCGAACGCGCTGCGGCGTTGCCTCAATAACCTCGTCGCCAATGCCGGCCGCTATGGCGGGCATGTCTGGGTGTCGAGCGTATCGGTCGAAGACGGGGTCGACATCCTGATCGACGACGATGGGCCGGGCATCCCGCTCGAAGAGCGCGACCGAGTGTTCCAACCCTTCGTGCGGCTGGACGGCTCGCGCAACCCGGCGACCGGCGGGATCGGGCTCGGCCTGACCATCGCGCGCGATGTCGCGCGCAGCCACGGCGGCGACGTCCGGCTGGAAGATTCCCCGCGTGGCGGCCTGCGTGCTCGCGTCCACCTGCCGCGGTAACGCAAAAAGGCCGCCCGGAGGCGGCCTTTTCCTTGGGGCCGAGTGCGAAATTAGCGCCCGGTCTTCCCGTTCGGCTGGCAGGTGAAGGCCCGGATCTCGTCCAGACCCTCAGTGGCGCGCTTCTGCAGCACCTCGGCCGCCTGGGTGCCGGTTTTGGCGGCGAGCGCCGCGATCTCGCGGCCGTGATTGACGCCCTTCTCCAGCATTTGCTTCGCGTATTCGGTGTTCTTCGCGATGCGGGCCTCGGTCGAGGCCGGTTGGGTCAGGTCGCGCATCAGCGTCGAGAACCCCTCGAAGGCTTCGCGCGTCAGCTCGAGCTGACGCTGGGCCAGGGCCTGCACGCCTTCGACGGCGAATTGATTGGCCTGGCTCAGCGCCTCGATGTTGCGGCGCTGCGCCGCCCATACCGCCTCGACATCGAAGGGCCGAAAGCGGAAATCGGCGAACATTTTGGTCATGTCAAAATCGAATGGGTTGAGACGGGCGTCAGCCATGGGGAGGTTCCGATCAGGGGTTTTCACTTTTGTGCGGTGCACAATTCCTATATCGGCGACAAGGCCTCTAGCGTCAAGGAATTTTTGCGGCGCAGCAATGATCGAAAATTAGGCGCTCGCCGCGGCGGCCCCGTCACGCCTTGGCCGGCTCGATCCGAGCCAGCGCTCGATCCCGCGCAGGCGCCGGTCGAGAGCGGCCATGGTCGGCGCGAGGTCCGGGGAATCGTCACGCAGCCATACGCGGAAAGTCGCCATATACGCGGCTGCGCTGAGCTTAATCGCGATGATGCCGCCGATCCCGTCGGTCGTGAAACCGGCCGCTTCGAGCATCCAGCGCATCGACCGCAACAATCCGGCTCCGGCGGCAAGCACAGCGCAGGGATCCGCCGGCAGTTCGCGGCCGAGCACCTCCAGGGCCGGCTTATAGGGGCCGAGCGCGTCGAATCGCCGCATTAACAGGTCGAAGACGCGGTCGCGCGGGCGCTCGTCGGCTTCGGCTTCGGCCTCGACCGGGACGGCTAGGACCGTCTCGTCGATCCGCCGGAAAAAACCGCGGAGGATCGCCGGCTTAGACGGGAAAGCACGGTAGATCCGCAGGATCGGCAACCCGGCTTCCGCGGCGATCGCCGACATCGACAGTCGCCGCCAGCCGTCTTGCACGATGCGCGCGAAGGCCGCGTCGATGATCAGGTCACGGTCGCTGGGCGGGGCCGCCGGTCTTGCGTCGCGCTCCGCCCGACCCTTCGCCATTGGCAGCCTCTCAGTTTGCCAGTTCGCGCGAGCGTGCCGTCGCTGCGGCGACGGCACGCTGCAGCAGCGCTGGCAGGCCATTCTCGGTCATCAGCACGTCGAGCGCCGCGCGCGTCGTTCCGCCGGGGCTGGTCACATTCTCACGCAGCCGAGCTGGAGCGTCCGGGGAGGATCGTGCCAATTCGCCGGCGCCGGCGACGGTCTCGCGGGCGAGACGCAGCGCGAGATCGGTCGGGAGGCCCTGGCGCTCGCCGGCCGCGGCGAGCGCCTCGATCAGCAAAAACACATAGGCGGGACCGCTGCCGGAAACCGCGGTCACCGCATCCATCAGGGCCTCATCCTCGACCCAGGCGCTCTCGCCGATCGCGGCGAGAAGCGCGTCGCAGAGCCGGCGGTGCTGGTCGGTAACGCGTTGGTTGGGGCACGCGGCGCTGATCGCCCGGCCTATCGCGGCGGGCGTATTGGGCATCGCCCGCACGATCGCGGCCTCGCCCAGGTGCCGCGCGATGCCGGCGATCGTCTTGCCGGCGGCGATCGACAGAAACAGGGTTTGCGGTCGCACCCAGCGACGATAGACCGGCAGCACGCTGTCGATGATTTGCGGTTTGACGGCGAACACCACCGCGTCGGGCGCGAGTTCGTCGGGCAGCGCCTCCGCCGCGCCCTGCCAGCCGACGCTGGATACGCCAACAAGGGCGGGAGGCAGGCCGGCTGGCTCGATCACGACATAATGCCGGGCGGCCTCGCGCGCGAGCCAGCCGCGCAGCATCGCCGAGCCCATCTGACCGCAGCCGACCAGCAATAGCGTGCCGGCCCGGCCAGGACCTTCCGCCGCCATCGGGGCGTCCTCGATCAGGCCTCGCCGATCGGCTCGATAATGGCGGCGGTCATCGCGTCCTCCGGAGACTTGCCACCCCAGATCACCAGCTGAAACGCCGGGTAGAAACGCTCGCATTCGGACAGCGCGATGTCGACAAGGTCTTCCACCTGCTCGACGCTGGCGGCGCCGATGCCACGCAGCAGCACCGCGTAACGGAAGGCCGGGGATGCGTCGCCGGCCGCCAGGTCGAAATGCCCGAGCCAAAGCCGTTCATTGGCCAGCGCCAACAATTCGTACAACGCCCCACGCCGCCGCTTCGGGACCTTCATGTCGAAGCCGCAGGAAAAATGCAGCGCGCTCAGCTCCTCCTGCCACAGGAAATACATCCGGTAATCGCACCAGCGCCCGGAGATCTCGACGATCATCTCCTCTTCGCTGGCGCGATCGTGCGCCCAATCATTGGCGACGACGATTTCTTCGACGAGATCGATCGGATTGCCGACCGGCGAATGAGCTTCGACCATGGACACAGAAGTCATCGCGCCCTCCTAGAGGCGACTCGACATGACGATGTAGTAGGCGTGTCGATACAAGAATCCAGCTGCTGCACTCCTCCGTAAAAAGATCTGTTACGACGAGTCTTTAATCCTCGCGACGCCACGCTGCCAAACCACGACGGGCGTGGCAAGACTAGATTTAGCGTGTCCCCCGGTTTCGGCCTCAGGGAATTGAGGACGCGATGTTGCCGGGCGGGTTCTGTCCTTGCCCGAGCCGCGATTCCAGCGACTCGATTCGGCGCAGCAGCAGTTCCTGCTCCTCGCGCGCCTTGGCCGCCATCGCCTTAACCGCCTCGAATTCCTCGCGACTAACCAGGTCCATGCCGGCGAGCACCCGCTCGAGCTGGTCACGCAGCCGCGCCTCGACCTCGCCCCGGACCCCGGAAAGCGCGCCGACCGCGCCCGCTGCCACACGCGCAATGTCGTCGAAGATCCGATTCTGGCTCTGCATCGCACGCCTCCGGGTGCCAGGCCGTGCCCCGAATCGGCGCGGCGAGCTATTCCGCCGCGCTTTTCCGCGCCTCCGCCGCCCGCCGAGCGGCATGGCGGTCGATCTCGGCCTGCACCGCGGCGCTGGCTTGGCCGATGAAATCTATATGGTGTTGCGCCGCAAAATCGTAACTGTGCCGCAACGGTTCGCGGCTCCGCTGGAAATGCGGATGCACATAACGGGCCATCAGCTCGAAATGCCGCCTGGTCTCCTCCCAATCCGCCCAGTTATGGGCGAGCTCGCAGACGACGCCGAACCCGCCCGAGCCGGCCACCAACCGCTCGATATAGGCGATCGCGTCGTCGGGCGTGCCGATGCAGGCGGTGCCGCTCTCGATCATGAAGGCATAGGGGTCGGTGACATCGGGCGGCACGATCGGGAAGGTCGCCACATCGCGGAAATAGTCGGCAAAGGCGGTGAGGCCGAACTCGACGTTCTTCTTCGCCTGCTCGCGCGTCTCGGCGATGTGCATCAGCCCGACGAGGCGCCATTTGCGGCGGTCTGGTACGTGGCCGTGGCTGCGCGCTTCTTCTTCATAAAGCTCCCAATTGGCCTTGTGGCGGGCCAGCGCATCGGGGCTGGTCCCGCCGATCGACAGCATGCCGATGCCGTATTTGCCGGCGGCGAGGCCGCCTGCAGGCGAGCGCGAGGCGGCGACCGCCAGCTCCATCGTCGGCTGGCTGTATGACGGCACCTGCAGCCGCGCTTCGACGACGTTGAACCAGTCGGTCTTGGCAGTGACAGTCTCGCCGTTGAGCAGACGCACCACGACGTCGAGCGCTTCGTTCATCATGCGCCGCTGGTCGGCGGGCTGGATGCCCTGCTTCAGCGCATCATGCACCAGCGCGCCGGGGCCGACACCGAACATCGCCCGGCCGCGGGTCATGTGGTCGAGCTGCACCATGCGGTCGGCGAGGATGAAGGGGTTGTGGTAGGGCAGGGAGACGACCCCGGTGCCGAGGCGGATGTGGCGGGTGCGCTCGGCGGCGGCGGCGATGAACATCTCCGGGCAGGCGATGACCTCGAAGCCGCCGGAATGGTGCTCGCCGATCCAGGCCTCGTGATAGTTGAGCCGGTCAAGATACTGCAGCAGCTCCATATCGCGCTCGATCGACAGCGTCGGGTTTTCGTTATGGTTGTGGAACGGCGCGAGAAAGATGCCGCTGCGCAGATAGGGTTCGGTCATCGGTGGATGCCTTGTGCCTGGGATGCTGAGCGGGGCGCTCCTGGTCTGGGTCGGCCCTCGTTTCGTGATCGTCGGCCATCGCGCCCGGTTCCGGCAAGCGATTTCCCGCGAGGGCTGCGGTGCACAAGGCGCGACATTGCGCCCGAAAAATCTTCCGGTTCAGGCGGACTGCGGTTCGGGCGATGCTTTCGCCGGGTCGCGCAGAAGATAGCCGCGGCCCCGCACGGTTTCGATGTAATGATCGCCGTCGGTCGCCTTTGCCAGCTTTCGGCGCAGCCGGCAAATGAACACGTCGATGATCCTGAGGTCCGGCTCGTCCATGCCGCCGTAGAGCTGGTGCAGCAGGAACTCCTTGGTCAGCGTCGTGCCCTTGCGCAGGCTCAGCAGCTCCAGGATCGCATATTCCTTCGGCGTGATGCGGAGCAGCCGATCGCCGATCTCCGCGGTCCGGCTGTCGAGGTTCACCAGCAGCTTGCCGGTGCGAATCGTCGATTCGGTATGTCCCTTCGAGCGGCGGACGATCGCCAGAAGCCGGGCGATCAATTCGCGGTGCTCGAAAGGTTTGGTCAGGAAGTCGTCGGCGCCGAAGCTGAGCCCCTTGACCTTGTCGTCGAGCTCGCCGAGCCCCGAGAGAATCAACACCGGCGTGTGTACCCCGCCGGCGCGCAGTTCCCGCAGGACGTCGTACCCGGTCATGTCCGGCAGCACCAGATCGAGGATGATGATGTCGTAGTCGTAAAGCTTGCCTTGATTGATCGCGACGCGGCCGAGGTCGGTGGTGTCGCAGGTGAAATTCTCCCGCTGCAGCAAAAACTCGATTTTTGCCGCGGTGACGGGATCATCCTCAACCAGCAGAATGTGCATCGCTGCACCTCATGAGACGCCGGCTGGCGGCCGACCGCGCTGCGTCCTGAAACGAAAGCCAACTTTCGTAACGACACGCTATCACACCAAAGGCTTATCGCGAATTTGTCAGCAACGGCCTTCGAGCAACTTGGATGCTCAGCCGCTCGCCGCGCCCTCCGGCACGTTGATCGGCCGGCGGTAGCTCAGCGCCTCGGCGATGTGATGGCGGGCGACCGTCTCGACTCCGTCGAGATCGGCCAGGCTGCGCGCTACCCGCAGCACCCGGTGATAGCCGCGTGCCGACAGGCGCAGCCGTTCGGCGGCGCGCTGCAACAAGGCGCGGCCGCCCGGGTCCGGCGCGGCCACCTCGTCGAGCAGCGCGCCGTCGGCTTCGGCATTGGTGCGGATGCGGCGCTCCTCCGGCAGCGACTGATATCGCGCGCGCTGGCGTGCCCTCGCCGCGGCGACCCGGCGGGCCACCGCGGCGCTCGTCTCGGCGGGCGGCGGCAGCGTGAGATCGGCGGGCGAGACTGCCGGCACGTCAATATGCAGATCGATACGGTCGAGCAGCGGCCCGGAGATCCGCGCCTGGTAATCCTGGGCGCAGCGCGGCGCGCGCCCGCAGGCGCGGCCCGGTTCGGACAGCCAGCCGCAGCGGCCCGGGTTCATCGCCGCGATCAGCTGCAGCCGCGCCGGATAGGTCACGTGGCTGTTGGCGCGGGCGATGCTGACCCGGCCGGTTTCGAGCGGCTGGCGCAAGGCTTCGAGCGCGGCGCGGTTGAATTCCGGCAATTCGTCAAGAAACAGCACGCCGTGATGAGTGAGCGAGATCTCGCCGGGCCGGGCGCGCAGCCCGCCGCCGACCAGCGCCGCCAGCGAAGCCGAATGGTGCGGGTCGCGGAACGGCCGCTCGCGCAGCAAGCCGCCGCCGCGCAAGCCGCCGGCGACCGACTGGATCATGCCCAATTCCAGCGCCTCGGCCGGTTCGAGCGGCGGCAATATGCCGGGCAGACGCGCCGCCAGCATCGACTTGCCCGAGCCGGGTGGCCCGATCATCAGCCTGATATGGACGTAGAGACCTATTTACCTGCCACGACTATCTAGGTAGAGGTTCCCGTGATGTCTGATTTGAACTTTCCGCCGCCGCGCGCGACCGCGTCTTCAGGAGCCGAGCCGCGTCCACGAGCCTACAGCTATCTCCGCTTCAGCACCCCGGAACAAGAGCACGGCGACAGCCTTCGCAGGCAGGCCAGTATGGCCGAAGCCTACGCTGATAAGCACGGCCTGGAGCTGGACGCTCGCTCCTACCGGGATCTGGGTGTGTCCGCGTTCCGGGGCGCGAATGCCGAGACGGGCATGTTGGGCGAGTTCCTTGATCTAGTCCGCTCGAAGGCGATCCCCCAAGGGAGCTACCTGCTCGTCGAGAGCATGGACCGCCTCAGCCGAAACAAGCCTCGCAAGGCCGTAAAGCTGCTAGAGCG
>DASYOB010000007.1:0-48849 GCA_036008175.1 Allostellaceae bacterium | reverse complement strand
CCGAACAGCGCCTTGTATTCGCCGGCAAACCGTCCGAATTGCCAGAAGCCGTACCGCGTGGCGATTTCTGTCACCGTGGTCGCGGTTGATGCGCTCTCCTGAAGGTCTCGCCGCGCCAGGTGCATCCGGCGCAACAGCAGGTATCGCGTCGGGCTCACTCCCAGCTGTTCCTGGCAACAGATCTGCAAGGTCCGTGCGGTCGAGCCGATCTCTCTGCAGAGCTCCGGTATAAAAAGCGCTTCGTTTGGTTTTTCCTCAAGCGCCTGGTGAAAGCGGCGCATGATCGCGGCGTGCTGTCTCAGGGCCGACCTGTCCTCGCCATACTCGCCCGTACCGAGGCACTCGATCATCGCTTCAATCAACGCCTCTTCCAGACCGCGCGCCGCCTCGGGATGTGCGATGACCGCCGGGGCGTCCTCTGCCAGCTGTCCGACGGCCGCATGCAGGCGCTGGAGCTTTGCCAGAGCAGCGGGAGGGAGTGTGACGGTCTGGGCATCTTGCGGCGGCCGCAGA
This sequence comes from Allostellaceae bacterium, assembly GCA_036008175.1. Classification (GTDB taxonomy): domain Bacteria; phylum Pseudomonadota; class Alphaproteobacteria; order ATCC43930; family CGMCC-115725; genus DATARH01. Next base: position 48,336 of record DASYOB010000007.1, on the reverse strand, counting down.
TCGCACCCAACGAGTGCTACCCCAATGGAAGCCATATCTTCCAGAGGCAGCGAGATTGTGCCCCAGCTTGCGAGCCCGTCCGACTTATGAAAGTAACTCGCAGCGCTACGGCGCCAGATGATGTTGGTCGTCAGCATTTCCGCACCGTCCCTCATCAGCCTCGGCCCAGGCTCGGTGCGAAACGAAATGAAGGCCTGCTCGGGGACATCGGCCACGTGTGCGACCCGCGGCAGATTGTCGGAGAGCCGACGTACCTGCAGCCGTCTAAGATCGATATGGATGATCTTAGCCTCGAAATCCCCGCGCCCGAGAATGGTCATCTCGACATCCGTTCGGGGGAAGGATGCCGCGAAATCATCAGGGTCGTCGAAAGTGCGAACTGCGCTCGATGGCACGCTATGTCCCTCGTGGCTTGCCCCCCGGTTAGCCCCCGCTTCTGTTAATCTAGGGTCTGTTACAGCGCAGGGTCTCTTGGGTCAACATTTCCGGCTCCGCGGCGTAACCAGCTGTGTGCTGCGGCGTGGCTAACTCGTAGCCAGCGGCCCGGCTAGCGCGGATTTCCCTGGCTAATTGTGCCGGATATAGCATCCGCACGGTTTCATAGTACGTCTCTTTGCGCTCTCCTACTGCGGCGGCACGTAAGGATCTGGCGTGCCCATCGTGATGAGGGGATATTTCTGCAAACTCACCTGGAACGCCCCCACAATTTTCACCGCAGGATGCAAGACCCACGTATTCGGGATCGACACATCGCGCTCCTCCCGAGGATCGATGTCGAGGTCATGCACGCGAGGCACAAGAAGTTTGAGGGGTGGATCGGTGGGCTGATCCAAAACGTAAAAGTGAATTTTCCAGTTGCGCCACTTCACGGCTATGAGTGTGTCGCCGACATAAACTGGAAACCCCTCACGATTCGATTTATCGGTTTTTCCCAGGAAGAAATCGCTTTGGTCCACCCCGTCGATCGCCCGGTCACGCGGGACCGAGCCGCCGGCTAACGCGGCGAACGTGGGAAACATATCGACAGTATGGATCATTTCCTCGCTGACCGCCCCGGCTGGTATGTGGCCGGGCCAGCGGATGACGAACGGGACACGAAGCGATCCCTCGAGCGCCGTGAACATCGCTCCTCGCCAAGGCCCGGCGCTGCCCCCATTCAGGATCGGCGAGGTGCCTCCGAGGTCCTGTTGCGGCTCCGGCCCGTTGTCACTTGAGAACACCACGATGGTATCCTTCGCGATGCCGAGCCGATCGAGTTCATCCAGAATTTCGCCGACGCGGTGGTCCATCTCCACCTTGACGTCGGCATAGTCGCCGCGACCAGTTTTGCCCGCAAAGTCGGGATGGGGGAGTGCCGGATAGTGCGGCTGGGTGATGGCTAGATACACGAAAAATGGCTTGCCCGCCTTCGCACTACGCTGAATAAAGTCGAGGGACCGGCTGTTCAAAGCAGCATCCATGATCCTGCGCTGTTCAAGGTCGTACTTCTGTACGTTGCTGCTTTTCTCTCCCTTCTTGCCTTCCATAATGTATTGGGGCTCCACGATCGATTCGTCATAGCCCTTCGCGCCCAACCACATCGCCTCGTCGGTCGTTCGCGGAATCCCGTACCATTCGTCAAAGCCCTGATCGCTCGGAAACCGGCCCTCAATGCTGCCCAAGTGCCACTTGCCGTACATCGCGGTGGCATAGCCCGCGGCGGATAGCGATTTGGCAATCGTGACCTCCCACGCCGTCAGGCCCTCCGGTGCGCCGCCCAGGGGAACGGAATGAGTGCCCGACCGAATGGCCAAACGGCCGGTCATTAGCGCTGAGCGGCTTGGCGTGCACTGCGCCTCGACGTTGTAGTTCGTAAGCCGCAGGCCCTCCTGGGCAAGCTTGTCAATGTTTGGTGTTGGCGCACCGAGCGCGGCACCCCCACCGTAGGCCCCAAGCTCGCCCCAGCCAAGATTGTCCGACAGGATGAAAATGATATTGGGCTTACCGTCCGTCGGCGTGGACTGCTGCGCTGCGGGCCTTGGTTCGCTTCTCATGTCACGCCATCTTCCCGAAATGACCGACGATCAGCGCGAACGATAGCATTCTGCCAGATTAAAATCTGCGTGCCCCGGATGACCGCTTAGGGTCCGCATCAGGCCGGTTGCCCGCTGCTCAACGAACGGCCGGAGCCGGCGCTACCTCGCCGTTCACGCTGCGTGTCGATGCCGATCCCGCCGGGTCAATCGGCGGCGTGGTCGGCCTCGACGATCCGGCCGTGGGCATCGCGGACCGGCTGGCCCTCACGGCGCAGCCGCTCGGCGTCGGCCTCGATCTTCATCCGGTTTAGGACATAGCTCGACGGCTTGTGCGTCGTCATCGCCCAGTATTTCCGAAACAACGGCTGGGTCGATGTCACCGGCGCGGCGGCGTAACGAGGGTTGTGCCGGCGCGTGGCTAATTTCGAGCCGGCGGTCCCGGTTCGCTCTGGTTTATCACCCGATCGTGCCGAATATTGCCTCCGCCCCGTGGCCGCGCCGCCTGATTGGCCTATGGCCGATGGTTCACGAATCAAACAACTTGATGGTCGAGTCGGCGAGGCGCGCGAATTGGTTAAGCGCTCGAACGACTGGTTCGCGGAACGCCAAACTAGCCTCGCTGATCACTACATGCGGGGTAAAATGCATCTTGGGTGTTGCCGCGCCTTTGGCGAGAAGTCCCAATACGGTTTTCTGATCGTCAACGACCATCCATCCAGTCGCAACATTTTTGAATTTGGAACTGAAGTCACCAACGTCCCAGAAGCTGAAGCTTCGCGGGGCTGTACCTACGGCCAAGAGCCGTTGGTGCTTGCGAAAAATGTCCAGCTTATGAAGCGCCCAGAGCGTTTTGTTCCCTCCCTGATAAGGTTTCAGCGCTTCGATAACCTTCCGGGGCGTGTCGGGGAGTGCCTTTACGAATTTACACCCCTTGGCTTTTCCAGTGGTGAATTCGTCTCGACTTTTTGCGACGGGAAAACACGCTTGATCTGGCCGAGGCACCTTGTAGCGATAGGCGAGCGCTGTAGCGAGAATATCGAGACTGCTGCGAATGGCGTTGATATAGGCACCGACTTCGACGTTGAACGCGAGCGGCAGCGGCTCTTTTGCGACCGCTACTATGGGATCGTGCGTAGCTGGCGGTGGTTGCTCTTCGATGATCAAATCGAAATTGCCCTTCCCCCAGGCGGTGAGGCGAGTTTCGAGGGATGGGAGTTGGGATACGGCCCAGTCAACGCTTGCCTGAGCGTGTAGGAGATCGTCGCGCATGGCGCGGTTAGCTTTTCTCTAAGCTCTCTTGGAATCTAGCGAAGGCATCCGCCTCTAGCCTGCCCCGTATGGCCCGAAGGTGTTTGTCGATTTCAACTATCCCAAAAATGAGGACGATGCCGACACCTATGATGGCCCAAAAGATCGCCCACTCAGCGGACATATTTGGCTGCGGTCTCAAGCGCGAGGTAATCCGGCTTCAGCCTCGTCCGCCTTTGCTTATAATCGCCATAATTTTTGTTCGCCCAAAATTCAGGCGTACATTCGGAGCGCGCTCCGTTTTGTTCGAAAACAATGCTCCTAACAGTAACGGCCTGCGGCTTGACGCCGGGTTTCCCGATTCTCCGAACGATGGCATATTGGCGGCATGACGGCACGAGATCGTTGGACCCAGGATGTGCGTTGCCCGAACTGCGGCAACTCGGGAACGGCCCATCTTTGGCAAGAGGACGGTTGGTCGTTTTCCAACGGCGACCAAAGCACACACCTCGAATCTGTCCCCGACGGGTTCAGGTCAAGGCGAGTTGGCGTACGGATCAAGTTCGACTGCATCAAATGTGAGATCGAGGCGAAATGACCAAGCGCCTCAACCGCCCGCGCGACCCGATCCAGCTCGGCAAGCTGATCGTCGATATCGACAATGGGTGATGCCCGAGATCTAGCGCCAGCGGCAGAGCGCGCTTCGCTATTTCGGCCTTCGCCGGCGGCTTACCAATTTTCCGGACTTGAATCGGACACAGATCCGGGACATCTCGCATACATAGCGTAAAGCATTGATATCAAGTTCTCTTTTGGTCGGTATCTGAGAAGATCGTCTGCTTTTCAATCAGCCGATCCGGCCGCTCGCGGTGTCGTGCATCGCCATCATCCTGCTCGGCGCCGGGCTGATCACCATTCCGGGTTTGCAGGGCGGCACGATCGACCTGCGCGGCCTCTTCTGGGCGATCCCGTCGCCGCTGGTCTATGCCTTCTATCTGGCGATCAATTCGCGGCTGCTGCGGCATTACCCGCCGGTGGTCGGCGCCGGCTGCCTGTTTGGCGGCATGGCGCTGACCTTCGGTCTTATCGCCGGCTTCGCCGGCCTCAACCTGCCGAGCAAGCCGGCGATCTGGACGGTGCTCATTTTTGTCGCGCTGGGTCCGGGCGCGCTGACGATGTCGCTGTTCGCGTTCAGCGTGCCGCGGCTTGGCGCCAGCAGCTTCGCGATCCTCGCCAATGTCGAGCTGGTCACGGTCGTGCTGATCGGGGTCTTGGTGCTCGGCGAGGCGATGACGCCGGGCCGAGCGATCGGCGCGATGCTGATCGTCATCGGGATCCTAAGCTATGGCCTGGCGCGCCGGGCGGACTACCGCCTGCCGAACAGCCGCTCGATGTCGGAGAGCGCCAGCGTCACATAGGTCGGGCGGCCGTGATTGCATTGGCCGCTGTTCGGGGTCACTTCCATCTGGCGCAGCAGCGCGTCCATCTCCACCGGCGTCAGCCGCCGGCCGGCGCGCACGCTCGAATGGCAGGCGAGGGTGCCGCAGACATGCTCGACCCGCTCCTTCAACGACAAGGCGTCGCCCCATTCGGCCAGTTCGTCGGCGAGATCGCGCACCAGGGCCTTGACGTCGAGGTCTGGGACGAGGGCCGGCACCTCGCGCACGATGACCGCGCCGGTGCCAAAGGCTTCAAGCACGAGGCCGAATTCGGCCAGCTCATCGGCCCGCGCAGCGAGCCGGTCGGCCAGCGCCGGGTCCAGCTCGACGATCTCGGGCAGGAGCAGCACCTGGCGCGCGACGCCGTGGCGGGAAAGCGCCTCCTTCATCCGCTCGTGGACCAGCCGCTCATGCGCGGCATGTTGGTCGACCAGCACGATGCCATCAGCGGTCTCGGCAAGGATATAGGTGCCGTGTAATTGCGCCCGCGCCGCGCCGAGCCTCGAATCGGGCGGCGCCTCCGAGGCTGGCTCCGGTTCCGCGGTCGGCACCTCCAGCACGGCGCTGTCGTCGGGCATCAGGAAGCGGTTGCCCGCTTCGGCGAGTTCGCGCGACGGCGTGCTCAGAGGAAACGCGAAGCGCGGCATTGTCTGTGCTGCGGGGCTGCCGCCATTGCCGGGCCGAAACGCGGCGAGCGCGGCGTCGGCGACCGTGGTAGAGGCGCGGTGGCCGGCGCCTTCCAGAGCATGGCGCAGCGCGCCGACGATCAGCCCGCGGATCAAATTGGCGTTGCGGAAGCGGATCTCGGCCTTGGCCGGATGCACGTTGACGTCAATCTCCTCGGCCGGCCCGTCGAGAAACAGCGCCACCACCGGGTGGCGATCGCGCGCCAGCACATCCTGGTAGGCGCCGCGCACCGCGCCGACGAGGAGCTTGTCGCGTACCGGCCGACCGTTGACGACGAGATACTGGTCGCGCGGCAGCCCGCGATTGAGTGTCGGCAGACCGATCAGACCGGACAGACAGAACCCCTCGCGCGCCGCCGCGACCGCGACCGAATTCTCGGTAAAATCGCGTCCGAGCAGCATGCCGAGCCTGGCTTCCCGCGACGATGCCGCTGGAATCCGTAGCAGTACCCGTTCGTCGTCGCCGGTCACGGTGAAGGCGATCCGGGGATAGGCCATCGCCAGCCGGCGCACCGTGTCGACCGCCTGGTCGCGCTCGTAGCGCGGGGTCTTCAGGAATTTGAGCCGCGCCGGGGTCGCGAAGAACAGGTCCCGCACCTCGACCCGGGTGCCGGGGGGATGCGCCGCCGGCTCGGGGGCGCGTTTGACCCCGCCCTCGACCGTAATCTCCCAGGCGCTGTCGGCATCTCGCGGACGGGAGACGATGCGCATGCGGCTGACCGCGCCGATCGAGGGCAGCGCCTCGCCGCGGAACCCGAGCATCGTGATCGCCAAGAGTTCGTCATCGGGCAGTTTCGAGGTGCAATGCCGCTCGACGGCGAGCGCCAGCTCCTCGCGGCTCATGCCGCCTCCGTCATCGGCGACCGTGATCAGGGCCTGGCCGCCCTCGCGCAGAGCGATGTCGATGCGGGTTGCGCCGGCGTCGATCGCATTCTCGACCAGCTCCTTGACCGCCGCCGCCGGCCGCTCCACCACCTCGCCGGCGGCGATGCGGTTGACGACGATGGGGGGCAATTGGCGGATCGGCATGCCGGTATTCTACGCCAGAGCGCCGCCGACCGGCACCCTGGCGTAAACGCTCCCTTAAACATTCGGCCCTACAGAGGAGGGGTCTGCGAGGAACGGGTAATGTTGAAGGCGAGCATTCAGCTGCGACAGTACTGCCGAAGCTATTGGGGACCGCTGGCCGGCATCATCACCGGGCTGTTCTTCATCGGGCTGCAATTGTCCAGCCCGCATGTCGGAGATTCCTGCAGTCGCCTCGGCGAGGTCGCGCAGGAATGGCGAATCGGCTTGCCGACGCGGGGCCTCATGTGCGTTGCCACGATAGACGGGCAACTCGTCTACGACCGGCCGATCATGCCGCCGCCACCCAGAACAAAAGTCGCGGCGCTGAACCAGTTCTAGCCGACGGTTCCGCTCAGGCGGTGGTTGCCGACGCGAACGCCGGCTCGCGCGCCGGCAAAACCCGCGTCGGCAGGATCGCCAGCCCGCCGATGACCAGTCCTCTTCTGTTGAACAAACAACCTGCATGGGCAACCGTTCGCGTGGGCTATCGCCGTCGACGATAGCAAGCCGAGTCGCGAGGGGAGCGCCCAAGCCCAGCTTGACAGATCGCATGGCGGCGCGGTGGAGTGAGCCGCGGCTTCGGCCGTCAATTTCACGACGATCGCGGAGGGAGCAAACGCAATGGGGCTGAGCACCGTCGAACGGTCGCCCGTGAACCGCGCCTCGGCCGAGAAAACGCCGGCCGATTATCTGGCGCGCGTGCGCGACATCGCGCCGAAGCTTGCCGGCGCGGCAGCGGAGATCGATCGCCGGCGCGAGCTGCCCGCCGAGATCGTCGATGCGCTGATCGAGAGCGGACTGTTCCGCCTGTTGCTGCCGCACTCGCTTGGCGGCGAGGAGCTGGTGCCGGCGCAATATGTGCCGATCATTGAGGAGCTCGCCAAGACCGACGCGAGCACCGCCTGGTGCATCAACCAGAATTCGGGCTGCTCGATGACCGCTGCGTTGCTGGCGCCGGAAATCGCGCGCGAGATCTTCGGCGGGGCGCACGGCATCCTCGCCTGGGGCCCCGGGCCCGGTGAGGCGCGTGTTGTTCCCGGCGGCTATCGCATCACCGCGAGCTGGTCTTTCGCCAGCGGCAGCCAGCACGCAAGCTGGCTCGGCTGCCACGTACCGGTGATCGAGGCGGACGGGACCCCGCGCCGGCGCGCCGACGGCACCCCGGTCGTGCGCACGATGCTGTTCCCGAAGAGCAGCACCGAATTTACCGATATCTGGCACACGATCGGGCTGCGCGGCACCGCAAGCAACCAGTATGCGGTCAAGGATCTGTTCGTGCCGGAAGCGTATTCGGTCGATGTGCTGTCGCGCCGCGACGGCACAGCGACGCGCGAATCGGGGCTTCTCTACCGCTTCAGCAGCCTGTCGCTCTATGCCGGCGGCTTCGCCGGCGTCGCGCTCGGCATCGCCCGCGGTATGCTGGGCCATTTCATCGAGCTGGCGCGCGACAAGATCCCGCGCGGCGCGCGCCACACGATGCGCAACAATAACGTGATCCAGGCGCAGACTGCGCAGGCCGAGGCCCGGCTGTCATCGGCGCGGCGCTGGCTCCTCGGGTCGTTCGAGGACATCACCGAAGCGGTCAGGGAACGCGGCCATATCACCCTCGACGAGCGGATGACGATCCGCCTCGCCTCGACTTTCTGCATCCACACCGCGGTCGAGGTGGTCGACATGCTGTATCAGGCAGCGGGAGCGACGGCGATCTTCAACGAGAACCCGTTCGAGCGCCGCTTCCGCGACGTCCATTCGGTGGCGCAGCAGCTGCAGGGCCGGCAGCAGCATTTCGAGACCGTCGGTCAATACCTGCTCGGCCTCGAGGCCGATACCAGCTGGCTTTAATTTCGTCTCGCGACGTAGTCGTTGCGGATGCGGTTGCGCAGGTGACCGGTGCCGGCGGCGATGTAGCCGCCGTCGATCGCGATCTCGGCGCCATTGATAAAACTCGAATCGTCCGACGCAAGGAACAGCACCAGCTCGGCGGTGTCGCGCGGCAGCCCGAGCCGGCCGAGCGGGATCGCCGCCGTGGCGGCTTCCTCGAAGCCTTCGCCGCCGAGCCGGGCAAAGCTGGTGTCGGCGATCGTCCCCGGGTGGATCGAATTGACCCGGATGTTCCACGCCGAGAACTGCAGGACGGCGGTCTTGGTCAGGCCGCGCAACGCCCATTTGCTGGCAGTGTAGGCGGCGTCGTCATAGGCGGTCATGCCGGCGGTCGAGGAGATGTTGATTATCGAGCCGCCGCCCTCCTGCTTTGCGACAGTGTCGCGGATCGCCGCTGCGCAATGCTTCATGCCCAGCAGCGCGCCGGTCAGGTTGACCGCCAAGGTGCGGTTCCAGGCCTCGAGCGTGGTGTCGACGATGCCTTGCCGGGCGATCGTGCCGGCGTTGTTGACCAGGATGTGCAGCCCGCCGAAAGCGGAGACGGCCGCGGCGACGATTTCCTGCCAGGAAGGCTCATCCGCGACATCCTGCGCTCGGAACAGCGCCCGGCCACCGCGTTCGGCGAGGCGCTTCGCCAGCGCCTCGCCGCCTGCCGCATCGATATCGGTCAACATCACCGCGGCGCCCTCGCGCACGAATAATTCGGCCTCGGCCGCGCCTTGGCCGGCGGCGCCGCCGGTGATCAGCGCGATCTTGCCGGCGAGCCGCGGCATCAGCTGTTCCTTCGCATCAATTCGTCGCGGATGCGGTTGCGCATGCCGGCGAGTCCGGCGGCGATGTAGCCGCCGTCGATCGCGATCTCGGCGCCGCTGATGAAGCTCGCCTCATCCGAGGCGAGGAACAGCACCAGCTCGGCGCATTCCCTGGGCGTGCCCTGGCGGTGCATCGGGATCGCCGCCGCCGCGGCTTGGGCGAACGCCTCGCCGCCGCTGCGGAAAAACCCGGTATCGGCGATCTGCCCGGGATGGATCGAATTGACCCGGATCTTCCAATCCGAGAATTGCAACACCGCTGTCTTGGTCAGCCCGCGCAAGCCCCATTTGGTCGCGGTGTAGGCGGCGTCGTCATGCGCGGTGAGCCCGGCGGTCGAGGAGATGTTGACGATCGAGCCGCCGCCCGCATCGCGCATCGCCGGCGCGCAGTGCTTCATGCCGAGCATCGGCCCGGTCAGGTTGACCGCCAAGGTACGGTTCCAGGCGTCGATGGTGGTCGCGACGATGCCCTGCCGGGCGATCGTGCCGGCGTTGTTGACCAGGATGTGCAGCCCGCCGAAGGTGGACAGCGCGGCGGCGACCGTGTCCTGCCAGGACTCTTCGCTGGCGACATCCTGCACGCGGAAGATCGCCTTGCCGCCCCTACCGGTGAGACGCTTCGCCAGCGCTTCGCCGGCCTCGGCGTCGATGTCGGTCAGCACCACCCCGGCCCCTTCGCGCACGAACAGCTCCGCCTCGGCGGTACCCTGGCCGCCCGCGGCTCCGGTGATCAGCGCGACCTTGTTCGCCAGTCGTGGCATCGTTTCCTCCCACCCAATTCCGTAGTCATTGCGAGGAGCGGAGGGACGAAGCAATCTCGATCGGCCCGAGCGTCAATTGGCACGAGATTGCTTCGCGTTGCTCGCAATGACAGTCGAGGGGCTATCTTTACGTCTTTACGAGCTCGTCATACAGATCCCGCCATTCAGGGTTCATGCTGTTGATCAGATCTAGCTTCTTTTGCCGTGAACCGGCCTTGATCTGCTTTTCCCGAGCTATAGCGCCCGCTGCCTCGCATCCCCACTCGTAATAAACGAGCTTGCACACATTGTACCGGCTGCTGAAGCCGGGCAGGAGCTTCTCTCGATGCTGGTAAACGCGCGATATGAGGTCGCTCGTCACGCCAGTGTACAGCGCGGTGTTTCGCTCATTCGTCAGAATGTAGACCCAGTAGTATTTGTCCATGACAGAGGCTGTCATTGCGAGGAGCGGAGCGACGAAGCAATCTCGATGAGACTCTGGTCAGCTCCTCAGATCTTGGTCTCCGACAATCTCGGCATATAGCCCTTCTTCGGATATTCCTCCCAGTATTGGCGGAAGCCCTTGGCGGTGGCCTCGCCATGCGGGTGGGCGCGCAGCCGCTCGACATCGACATCGATGCCAAGGCCCGGCGCCTTTGGCAGATCGATCCAGCCATCCTTCACGGTCAGCCCCGGGGTCGCGATCTCGCTGCAGATGTCCTCGAAATTGACGAAATATTCGGTGATGCGGAAGTTCGGGATCACCGCCGAGACATGCACCGTCGCCGCCATGCCGATCAGCGGCGAGTTGTAATTGTGCGGCGACATGACGACGGCCTGCGGCTGCGCCATCACCGATATGTCCATCAATGCCGAGATGCCGCCGATCGCGCAGATGTCGGGGTTCAGGATGTCGGCGGCGCGCTCCGACAGGCAGGCGGCGAACTGCTCCTTCGTGTAGAGCGCCTCGCCGGTGACGATCGGGATCGGCACCGCCGCGCGCACCTCCTTCAAGAGCGCCAGATTGTCGGCGAGGCACGGCTCCTCGTACCAGTCGATGCCGAACTCGACCAGGCGCCGGCCGATGCGGATCGCATGGCTCGGCGCGAAGCGGCGATGCGCCTCGACCAGGATCTCGAAATCCGGCCCCAGCGCCTCGCGCATCGCCCGCACGTAATCGATCGCGAAATCCTCGTCCTTCCTGTCGACATGGCTGCGCCACGGCCCCGGGAACGGGTCGAATTTTGCGGCGGTGAAGCCCATCGCTTTGATCTTCTTGCCGCGCTCGACACCCTCCTCGATTGTCGAGCGCCCGGCCCAGCCATTGGCGTAGATCCGCACCCGCTCGCGCGACGCCCCGCCGAGGAGGTTGTAGACCGGCAGCCCGGCGCGCTTGCCGATGATGTCCCAGGAGGCGATCTCGATCGCGCTCCACGCCGACAGCAATTCCATCGAGCCGCGCCGGATCGCGAAATCCTCGAACATGATCTGGCCGGTATGGCGGATGTTGAAGACGCTGCGGCCGATCACGTGCGGCGCCATCGCTCGGACGCATTCGGCGATGACCGTCTCCTTGCCGGCGGTGACGTAGCCCTCACCCCAGCCATAGGTGCCGTCCTCGGTCTCGACCCGGCAGAACAGCAGATCCTTCGAGCTCTTGGTGCCGAGGATAAAGCTCTCGATGCGCGCGATTTTCACGGGGTAGCCTCTGTCGCAAGGGCGGAGCCGGCCCGCAGTTTCCGGCAGGGGGATACCGGGATCAAGACCGCGCTCCCCTCAGCGTCCTCCCGGCCTTTTTACGGGTCGACGTTGTCGAAACGACGACGATAAAATCGCCATAATCGCATAGTACGGTGCGCCGTCTTGGCTCCGACAGTCGGGGAGGGGAGGTGTCGCGCCTGCTGATTCACTGCAGAAGCAGGGTTTGCAGGTGTACGGAAAAGCGCAGTTTACTGCAGATTGGCTGCTGATTCCCTGCAGAAGCAGCAAAAGCATTGAAGGGGTAGCGCGCATGACCGGCCTGCTTGCCGCCTGCTGGCGCCTTGCTTCGGAGGGCGGTAGGCTTCGGAAAATCCGCCGCCAAGCTACAGGGGAGAGACGCCGATGCAGGTCATGGACGCGATCACCGAGATCCTGAAGCGCGAAGGCATCTCGACCCTGTTCTGCTTTCCGACGACGCCGATCATCGAGGCGGCGGTGGCGGGTGGCATGCGCCCGGTCATCTGCCGGCAGGAGCGGGTCGGGGTGCACATGGCCGATGGCTGCGCCCGGGTCAGCAACGGCAAACCGGCCGGCGTCTTCGCGATGCAATACGGTCCGGGCGCCGAGAACGCGTTTGCCGGCATTGCCTCGGCCTATTCGGATTCGACGCCGATCCTGCTGCTGCCGCTCGGGCATCCGCGCGAGACGGCGCAGATGTTTCCCCTGTTCAACTCGACCCGCACCTACGCCTCGGTCACGAAGCACGTCGAGCCGGTGACATTGCCCGAGCATACGGTGCCGGCGATGCGCCGCGCCTTCAACGCCTTAAAGAACGGCCGCCCCGGCCCGGTCATGGTCGAGGTGCCGGCCGATGTGATGACCGCCGAATTCGCCGGCAACGAAGTCGACTACACCGCGGTCCGCCCGACCCGCTCGGCCGGCGATCCGCGCGACATCGACGACGCGGCGAAACTGCTGGTCGAGGCTAAGAACCCGATCGTCATCGCCGGGCAGGGCGTGCTTTACGCCGAGGCCAGCCCCGAGCTTCTGGCGCTGGCCCAGCTGCTCGACTTGCCCGTCATGACCACCACCGACGGCAAGAGCGCCTTTCCGGAAGACCACGCTCTGGCGTTGGGCTCGGGAGGCGTCGTCTATACCGGGCACGGCCGGCATTTCCTGCTGGAGTCGGACGTGATCTTCGCCATCGGCACGTCCTTGACCCGGCACAACATCTCGACCCCGATCATCCCACCGGGGAAGACGATCGTTCACGCCACCAACGATGCGCGCGACCTCTACAAGGCGAACGACACCGCGGTGCCGATCCTCGGCGATGCCAAGCTCGTGCTGGCGCAGCTGATCGAGGCGGTGAAAGACCGCATCGGCAAGAAGGCGCGCGCGAACGGCGTGAGGAAGCAGATCGACAAGCTGAAGGGCGAATGGCTCGGCCGCTGGGAAGCCAAGCGCCGGTCCCAGGAGCGGCCGATCAACCCGTATTTCGTGATGTCGGAGTTCATGCGGGTGATCCCGTCCGAGGACGCGATCGTCACGCATGATTCCGGCAGCCCACGCGACCAGCTCCTGCCGTTCTATGTCGCGAAGAAGCCGCGCGGCTATCTCGGCTGGGGCAAGTCGCACCAGCTCGGCACCGGCTTGGGCTTGGCGATTGGCGCCAAGGTCGGCGCGCCCGACAAATTCTGCGTCAATTTCATGGGCGACGCCGCTTTCGGCATGACCGGGCTCGATTTCGAGACCGCGGCGCGCTGCGGCATTCCGATCACGACGATCGTCCTCAACAACTCGACGATGGCGATCGAGACGCATGCGATGGCGCTGTCGCACGAGAAGCATCGGACGCGCGATCTCGGCGGCAACTACGCCAACCTCGCAGCCGATCTCGGCGGCTGGAGCGAGCGGGTGACCCAGCCGGGCGAGGTCGCCGGCGCGATCCTGCGCGCTCGGCGGGTCAACGAGAGCGGCCGCGCCGCGCTCCTCGAATTCATCACCAGCGCGGAGACCGCATTTTCGCATCGCCGCGGCGCCGCCTGATGCAGCACGGATTGAGCGGGCTTGCATTCATTTTTATTCGTCACCCCCGCGGAAGCGGGGGTCCAGGGCAAGCGACCGAATTCGCCGCCCCTGGATTCCCGCTTGCGCGGGAATGACGACTGAGATGGTACGGATATGACAGAGACGACTGTCGCGATCGTCGGCGCGGGCATCGGCGGCATTTATCTCGCCGCCGAGCTGGGGCTCCTCGGTTGCAGGCTGCGGCTGCACGACCGCGACGATTCGAGGCTGGCCGACATTCGCGCGCGCGGCGGCATCGATGTGGAAGGCGAGCGCGCCGGGTTCGCCGCGATCGAGCGGGTGACGGCCGATGTCGCCGAGGCGGTCGAGGGCGCCGAGGTGATCGTCATCGTCACCGGCGGCAATTTTCAGGAAGGCGCTGCAACCGCGCTCGCCCCGCTGCTCCGGGACGAGCAGATCATCCTGCTGATCCAGGGCAATACCGGCGGCGCGCTGGTGGTGCGCCGTGCCCTCGATCGCGCTGGCTGTGTGGCACGGGTCGACATCGCGGAGATGGACAATTATCCCTATTCCTGCTGGCGGCTCGGGCCGGCCCGCATCCGCCCGATCGTCAAAAAACGCTGGCTGCAGATCGCGGCGTTTCCCGGCAACCGGATCGAGCCCGCATTTGCAAAGCTGTCGCCGCTATTCCCGGAGGCCGTCGCGGCGCCAAGCATCATCTCGACCGGCTTCATGAACGCCAACGCGATGCTGCATGTCGCCAATTGCGTCGGCAATGCCGGCCGCATCGACAATGGCGAGGCCTATAAATTCTATGCCGAGGGAGTGACCCCGGCGGTCGCCCGGCTGTATCGGGCGATCAACGCCGAGCGCGTCGCCGTGGCCGCCGCCTTCGGCGCCTCGGTGCCGAATCTCGAAGACTGGTTCGAGCGGGTCTACGGCGTGCGCGGCGCCGATCTGAGCGAGACCTGCCGGCTCCTGACCAGCAACAGCGACGGCCCCTATCAGGCGACCGGCACGCCCAAATCCTGGACCCACAAATACATCGCCGAGGACGTGCCGGTCGGACTGATGCCGATGAGCGCCATCGCGCGGGCCGCCAGGGTGGCGACGCCGGCGATCGACGCGGTCATTCGGATCGCCTCGGTCATGGCCGGCAGCGATTTCAGCGGCCAGGCGCGCACGCTGGCGCGCATGGGTCTCGCCGGCATGGACGCCGCTCAGATCCGCGAGACCCTGGAGCACGGCTTCCGCTAGGGCCCGGTGAGAGGACACGATGCAGACAAGCCTTCGCCAACCGTTCAACTTCGCGCGCTGGATCGAGGACCACGCCCATCTGTTGAAGCCGCCGGTCGGCAACAAGCTGCTGTTCGAGGATGGCGGCATGATCGTGCAGGTCGTCGGCGGGCCGAATCAGCGGGTCGATTTTCACGACGATCCCGGCGAGGAGTTCTTCTACCAATTGCGCGGCGACATGGTGCTGAAGGTGGCGGAAGGCGGCAGGATCCATGACTTGCCGATCCGCGAGGGCGAGGTCTTTTTGTTGCCGTCGCATGTTCGGCATTCCCCGCAGCGTCCTGTGCCGGGCTCGGTGGGGCTTGTTGTTGAGAATGCCCGCCAGCCAACCGACAGGGACGGCTTCGAGTGGTTCTGTTTCGAATGCGGCGCGCTGGTGCATCGCGTCGAAATCGCGGTGGCCGATATCGTCAAGGATCTGCCGCCGTTGTTCGCCGCCTTCTATGCCGACGAGGCGGTGCGTACTTGTCGGACATGCGGCGCTCTGCATCCGGGCAAGGAGCCGCCGCCGGGATGGGCGGTTATTCCGCGTTGAGCGCTTTCTCGTATCTGTTCAGCGCTCGGTACGTGGGCTTTCGGTAGACGGCAAGCTAATGTAAAAGCCCTTTACATGAGCTGGTCGAGACAGACCGATGCCGGCGGGCGGCGCGGCTACCACCACGGCAATCTGCGCGAGGCGCTGATCCGCGCCGCGCTCGAATTGATCGCGCAGAAGGGGCCGGCCGGTTTCACCTTCGCCGACGCGGCGCGCTGGGCCGGGGTCAGCCCGGCGGCGCCGTACCGGCACTTCCGCGACCGCGACGCGCTCTTGGCCGATGTCGCGCGGCGCGGGTTCGAGCTGTTCGAGGCGGCGTTGAGCCATGCCTGGGACAATGGCCGGCCCGAGCCCTATCGGGCGTTCGAGAATGTCGGGCGGGCCTATCTCGCCTTCGCCCGAAGTGAGCCGGCGCATTACTCGGCGATGTTTGAGGCCGGCATTTCGCTCGACGCCGATCCCGGTTTGCGCGACGTGGCGAACCGCGCCTTCGAGGTGTTGCGCCGCGCTTCGGAGGCGCTGGCCGCGCTGGTGCCGCCGGAAAAGCGGCCGCCGGCGCTGATGATGAGCCTCCATGTCTGGGCATTGTCGCACGGCGTCGCCTCGCTGTTCGCGCGGGGCGATGCCGGACGGCGCAGCCTGCCGATGCAGCCCGAGGAGCTGCTAGAAGCCGGCGTGCTGGTCTATCTGCGCGGCCTCGGCCTGATCGCCGAGCCGCAGAAGCCGAGCGAATAAAATTGCTGCGAGGGCGGCTTGACAGTCCGGCCGGTCGCTCATAATGTTAATGTGCTAAACATTCACATGAGGGCGTCATGAACCCGGCAATGTGGCTGGACGATATCGGCAAGCCGGCCTGGATCGCGGCGACGATCGTGAGTTTCATCCTGTGCTGGCCGATTGGCCTGTTGCTTCTGGGATACCTGATCGGGAGCGGACGAATGGCATGTTGGGCAAATCACCGTAACGGCGAGCGCTGGCAGCGGCGGATGGAACGGATGCAGCAGCGCATGCAGGAACGGGCGGCGCAATGGTGCGGCCCGCGCGCCGGTGCGACCTGGTCGGCCGGTCCGTCGAGCGGCAATTGGGCATTCGACGAATACCGCGCCGAGACATTACGCCGGCTCGAGGAGGAGCAGCGCCAGTTCACCGAATATCTCGAACGGCTGCGGCGCGCCAAGGACAAGGCCGAGTTCGACCAGTTTATGGCGGAGATGCGCCGCGGCTCGGAAGGCCCGATGCCGCAGCCGCAGGGGTGATCAGCCGCCGCGGCGATCCAAAAAGTCGAGGGTCGCCGCGGCGGCTTCGGCCGCGTGGGTCGCTGCGACGTGGTAGGAGTTGCCCGGGAAGACGATCAGCTCGGAGCCGGCGATCTGCTCCTGCCACGCCCGCATCGAGGCGACCGAGCCGAGCCCGCTTTCCTCGGTGGTAACGACCAGAGTCGGGCACTTGATCTTGGGAATGTCGGGGCGGATATCGGCGCAGGCGATCGTCGGCATGAAGCCGAGCTGCGTCGACAGCGCGGTACGCGCCATGTACTTGACCCAAAAGTCGAATCCCTCCTTCGGAAAGGCGCTGCCGAGCCGGTTGGCCATGTTCTGCCGCGCCCAATATTCGACGCCGTGATCCTCGAACATCCTGACGGTCTCCGGCACTTTCTCCGCCACGCCCTCGCGGAACGGCGGCGGCGAGCCGACCACCGTGAGGGTCTTCACCCGCTTCGACCGCCGCGCGGCGAAGGCGCGGGCGATCGTGCCGCCGATCTTGGCACCGACGAGGTGGAAACGGTCGATGCCGAGATGATCCATCAGCAGGCAGAAATCCTCGATCAGCCGGTCGAGCGTCCACGGATAATCGCGCGGCATCGGGCTCGACTGACCGAAGCCGCGCATATCCGGCCGCACCACTCGGTAATGCCGCGCCAGTGCCGGCACCCACGCGTACCAGGCCAGCCCGCTCTCGGCGTTGCCGTGCAGCATCAGGATCGTTTCCGGCGTGCGCCACGGGTCGATGAAATCGTCGACCTGGTAGTGCATGTCGAGATCAGGCGAGGGGCGGAAATTCGGCATTGCGCATCTCCTTGAGGTCCGGCGGCCGAAACTCTAGGGCGGCTGGCCAAACTGCGCCAGATCGGCTACAGCACCGGTCAAAGACATTCTGGGAGAAATGCCATGAAGCCAGCGGCAAAGATGACCCGGCGCAACGTCGCCGGGCTGGCGGCTGGAGGAGTCGCGGCGGCTGCGTCGCCTTGGGTCGTGCGCCGCGCCTATGCCGCCGAGCCGATCAAGATCGGCGCGCCGCTGGCGCTCACGGGCCCGCTCGGTTCTGTCGGCCAGCAGCTGAAGCGCGGCTGCGAGCTCTGGGTCAAATGGCAGAACCAGAAGGGCGGTCTGCTCGGTCGCGAGATAAAGCTGCTGCTCGAGGACACCGGCGGCAATCCCGCCGACGCCGTGCGTAAGGCGCAGGAGATGGTCGAGCGCGACGGCTGCAACATCTTCACCGGCATCACGCTGTCTTCGGAAGCGCTCGCTGTGGTGCCAAAGCTCGATGAGTGGAATGCGATCTTCGTCTCGTCGGACAATGGCGACGGCAGGCTGACCGCGGAATCTTTCGTGCCCAATTTCTTCCGCGGCAACGTCTCGGCACCAATGGGCGCGCGCGCCGTGTCGCTGTTTCTGCGCACCGCGCCATACAAGAGCTTCTACGCGATCGGCATGGATTACGCCTGGGGCCGAAACAGCGTCTCGGTGTTCGAGTCCGAGATGAAGCAGGCCAAGAAGAACTTCATCGGCTCGGTATTTTCGCCAATCGGCACCAAGGATTTCTCGACCTACATCACGAAGATCCGCCAGTCGGGCGCCGATGCGTGCTACGTGACGATGGCCGGCGACGACTACAACGCCTTCCTGTCCCAGGCGGCGCAATACGAGCTGCCGAAGAAGGTGCAGCTACTGTCGGAGGTCGTCGATCTGACCGTGCCCCGCGCGGTTGGCGACGCAGCGCTCGGGCTGATCAGCTCGATGCGCTACTGCTTCCGGGTCGACAATCCGAAGAACAAGGAATTCGTCGCGATCTGGGAAAAGGAATACGGCATCCCGCCCGACAACAACGAGGGCGAGCAGTGGCAGGCCTTGCAGATCCTCGCCGCGGGCATCGACAAGGCCAAGAGCACCGGGACAAAGGTGTTGCGCGGTGCGCTGGAGACGATCGAGATCGACGACATCAATGGCATCGTCCCGATCCGCAAATGCGACCACCAGGCGGTGCAGGGCGGCACCGTGGTCAAGCTGGTCAAGGCCGAGGGGTTCTCCTACCCAGTGCCGGAGATCATCGCCACCTTCCCCGGCGACAAGACCGTTCCCGCGTGCAACAAGATGACCTTCGAGGATTGAGGCGGGCCGCGGTTCTACCGTGGGCCTCCTCGCCTTCTTCGTTACCCAAAGCCTGAACGCGCTGTCGCAGGCGGCGCTGCTGTTTTTTCTCGGGGTCGGGCTGACCCTGATCTTCGGCATCATGCGCATCGTCAATTTCGCGCATGGCACCTTCTATATGCTCGGCGCCTTTGTCGGTTATTCGGCGGCGCGGCTCACCGGCAGCTTTTGGCTGGCGCTCGCGCTGGCGCCGCTCGCAGTCGGCATCGTCGGTGCGCTGTTTGAGCTCGGTATCCTGCGCCGGCTCTATCGCCGAGACGAAAGCGCATTCCTGATGGTGACCTTTGGCTTGGCATTGGTGCTGACCGAGCTGATCCGCCTCGGCTGGGGTCCCGAGGCGTTGCAGGTCGAGGCGCCTTCCGTGTTCAGCGGCATTGTGTTCGTGCTCGGCGAGCCGTTTCCCACTTATCGCCTGTTCCTCGCCGGCGCCGGCATACTCGTCGCGTTGGCGATCTGGCAGTTTCTGGAGCGGACCCGGCTCGGCCTGTTGATCCGCGCCACCTCGCAAAACGCCGAGATGGTGCATGCCCTCGGCATAGACGTAAACCTCGTCCGCTCGGCCGTCTTCGGCATCGGCTGCGGCCTCGCCGGCGTGGGCGGTGTGTTGGCGGCACCGCTCGTCACCGCCTCGATCGGCATGGCGGCGGAGATGATCATCGACGCGTTCGTGATCGTGATCATCGGCGGGATGGGGAGCTTTCCAGGGTCGCTGCTCGGCGCCGTGCTGGTCGCCTTCGTTCAGGTCTTCGGCGAATACTATCTGCCCGATCTGGCGCTCGCCTTCATGTATCTGGTGATGCTTCTGGTGCTGGTCGTGCGGCCGGGCGGCCTCCTGGGCAAGGAGGCCTGAGCCCTGCGCAGCCTGTATGGCGTTGCCGGGGCGGCCGCGGTGTTGGCGCTGGCGCCGCTTGTCTTCCCGACCTACGGGATGACTCTGCTCACCGAGGCCTTGATCCTCGGCGTATTCGCGATGAGCCTCGATCTGACGGTCGGCTATACGCGGCTGATCTCGTTCGGCCACGCCGCGGCTTACGGTTTCGGCGCCTATGCCTGCGGCTGGCTGTTGCTGCATACGCCGCTGCCGATGGTGGCGGCGATCCCGCTCGCCGCGTTGCTGGCCGGCGTCGTCGCGATCGGCGTCGCCTGGGTCTGCACCCAGGCGACCGGCGTGTCGTTCTCGATGCTGACCTTGGCCTTCGCCCAGCTGCTTTACGCGGTCGCCTACAAATGGACCAGTGTCACCGGCGGCTCGGACGGGCTCGCCGGCATTCCGCGCCGCCCCGGCCCGCTGGGTCTGCATGTGTTCGTGAGCCGCAACGGATTTTACTACCTGGTGCTGATCGTGCTGTTCGGCGCGTTTTTGTTCTGCCGCGCGCTGGTGCGCTCGCCGTTTGGCGCGGTGTTGCGTGGCATCCGCGACAACGAGGCGAAGACCCTGGCGCTCGGCTACAACACCCGCGGCTACAAGATCGCCGTCGTAGCGCTCTCATATGGGCTCGGCGCACTGGCTGGCGCGCTCTACGCGCCATTTGCCGGCTTTGCCAATACTGAGCTGTTGTTCTGGCTGCTCTCGGGCCAGGTGCTGATCATGGTCATTGTTGGTGGCGCCGGCACGCTGATCGGTCCGATCCTCGGCGCTGTCTTCTTCCTGACCGTCGAGCATCAGCTTAGCAATTACACGGAAGCCTGGGGCCTATTCTTCGGGCTGATCTTCATCGCCTTCGTGATCTTCGCGCCCGAAGGCATTTGGGGCCTGATCCGCGCGCGCTTCGTCCGCAGGAGCGCCGTCGAGCCGGAATTCCGCCGTGGCGTTGCTCGAGCTCGATGAGCTGACCCGCCGCTTTGGTGGTCTCGTCGCGGTCGACCATGTGTCGATGCGGGTCGAGGAAGGCGAGGTGCGTGCCGTCATCGGGCCGAACGGCGCCGGCAAATCGACCCTGTTCAACCTGATCACCGGCGTGTTAAAGCCGACGCAGGGCAGCGTGCGCTTCGCCGGCGAAAGCGTCACCGGGCTGCCGACGCCGCGCATCTGCCAGCGCGGCATCGCCCGCACCTTCCAGCTGACCGCGCTGTTCCCGCAGATGACGGCGCGCGAGAATGTCCGCCTCGCCTCGCAGGCAAGGGAGGCCGGACGCTGGCAATTCTGGAGCGGAGCGGCGGTGTTCGCTAGCGCCGGGTGCCGCGCCGATCTGGCGCTGGAACGGCTTGGCCTCACGGCCATCGCCGAGCGTCCCGCCGGTCTCCTGTCGCATGGCGACCAACGCCTGCTCGAAGTCGCGATGGCTCTGGCGCAGGAGCCGCGCCTGTTGCTGCTCGACGAGCCGACCCAGGGCCTGTCGGTCGAGGAGACCGCGCAGGCGGTCGAAACCCTCGCCGGGCTCCTGGCCGAGAGCGGCATGACCGTGCTGCTGGTCGAGCACGACATGGAGGTCGTATTCCGCCTTGCGCATCGCATCACCGTGCTGCATCGCGGCGCCGTTATTGCCGACGGCCCACCCGAAGCGGTCCGGCAGGATGCCGAGGTGCAGAAGGCCTATCTCGGCGGCTTCGCATGATGCTGGCGCCGATATGCTGACCATCGAAGGCCTCAACGCGCATTACGGCGCCAGCCATGTCCTGCAGGGCGTCGATCTTGACGTCCCGGGCGGCACGATCGCGTCCGTGCTCGGCCGCAACGGGGTCGGCAAGACGACGACGGTGCGCGCGGTGATGGGGCTCGTCCGGCCAACTTCGGGGCGGGTGCTGCTCGACGGCGAGGACATTGCCGGCTGGCCGCCGCATCGGGTGGCGCGGGCCGGGGTCGCCTATGTCCCGGAAGGCCGCCTGATCTTCCCCGACCTGACCGTTGTCGACAACATCCGCGTCGCCGAGCGCCGGCCCGCCAAGGCATGGCCACTTGCCCGGCTGTTCGAGCTGTTTCCGGCCTTGCGGGAGCGCGCCGGCAACAGGGGCTCGCATCTCTCCGGCGGCGAGCAACAGATGCTGGCGATCGCCCGCGCGCTGGTCAGCGACCCGAAGGTGCTGCTGCTCGACGAGCCGAGCCAGGGCTTGGCGCCGCTCGTCGTCCGCGAGCTGGCGCGGGTCATCCGCCTCCTCTGCCAGGACGGCGTCACGATCCTGTTGATCGAGCAGAACATGAAGCTCGCCGAGGAGGTGGCCGACCGGCTCGCGATCATGGTCAAGGGGCGGATCGTCTACAGCGCCACTCCCGCCACCTTCCGCGCCGAGGAAGCGTCGATCCGCACCCGCTATCTGACGGTGTGAGCCGTCGCGTCAGCGGATGCCCCCGCGACGGCCGCCTTACTTGTTCAGACGCCGCCGATTTGCCCCAAACTGTTGAAGTGCTGTCGAAGCTTCTCCGGCAGCTGTTTTTTGACGAGTGATCGAAAGCGCGCGATCTGTTCTTGGTGATGCTCCGCTCGTAGACGCATAGCATCTTGTGCCAATTGTAATAGTGGAGCAAATGGGACGGTTTTCGCCCAGTCGCCATTCTGTGTCATTTTGGTTCGCTCCGTTAACAACATTACTTCGTCATCCATTTTACCATTTGGCTGTTTCAGAAAACGAAAAACCCAGGCAGATGCTTTTTGCCGTGACAATCGGCGGCGGCGAGCACGTGGAGATTGCGATCGGGGAGCAGGCCTACCCCGGTGCGACCAGGGAGCTAGGCCAGCGCCGGCTCCGGAGCCTTTGCCTTGGCGCCCTGGAAGGCTGGCATCACCTCAGTGGCAAAGCGTTCGAACTGCTCGAGGCAGAGCGCCTTCGGCACCCCGACTGACAGGCTGACCGAAACCCGGTCGAGCCCCGGATAGCGTTTTTCCAACGCCTTCAGATGCTCGACGATCTGCTCCGGCGAGCCGCACAACACACCGCCGGCGTTGATCGCGTCCTCGATGCGCGGCAGCGTCGCGGTCGGCGCGCGGACGGGATCGCGCATGATCTCGATCTGCTCCTCGGTCAAGGCGCGCACCAGGCGCAATTCGCCGAACATCTTCATGTTCTCTTCGTAGTATTTGCCGGCCTGGCGGATGCCCTCTTCGCGGCTGTCGGCGATAAAGAAATGGAAGCCGAAGCACATGCGCTCGCCGAGTTCCAAATGCTTGCCGATCTTGGCATGCGCCTCCTGCCATTTCATGACGACGCTGTGCATCGCGCCGCCCTCGGCTGAGCCGCCGCCGACGAGGCCCTGGATGCCGTGCTTCGCCATAAAGTCGAGCGCGCGCTCCGAGCCGCCCTGGATCGGCTGCCAGCACTCGACCGGCCGCCGCAACGGCCGCGGCACCAGGGTCAATTCCTTCAGCTGATAGCCGCGATAGGGCACCTCGGGCGGCAGGGTGTAGTGCTTGCCCTTATGCGAAAAGCTCTCTTCGTTGAACGCCTTGAAGATGATGTCGACCTGCTCCTCGAACAGTTCGCGGTTGGCCGGCTGATCGAGCAACGGCGCGCCAAAGGTCTCGACCTCGCGCGTGTGATAGCCGCGGCCGACCCCGAAAATGACGCGGCCGCCGGTCAGGACGTCGGCCGTCGCGTAATCCTCGGCGAGCCGCAGCGGGTGCCACATCGGGGCGATGTTGAAGCCGCAGCCGAGCTTGAGGTTCTTCGTCACGTGCGCGAGGTGCAGCGCCGCCATCAGCACGTTGGGGATGCACTCATAGCCTTCGCGCTGGAAATGGTGCTCGGCCATCCAAAAGGCGCTGTAGCCGAGCCGGTCCATCAGCTTGGCCATTGCCTCGGCCTTGTCGAAGACCGTGGTCAGATGCTGGTCCGGCAGGCGGCGCTCGTTCACCGGCACGCCGCCATAGCCGACATTGTCCATGTCGACATGGCCGGCAAACAGGCTGTCGAATTTGGTGATCATGTGTTGGTCTCCCTGGGGGCTCCGTCGGCCAACGCGGGTTCCGCGCATAGTGGACCCCGAGCCGGCAAGGGGTCAAACGGGCGCAACGCATGGGACCGTCCCGACCGGGGTTTTGGGCCTGTGAAACTGTGAATCCGTGCCACAGTTTCCGGCAGATGACTTCCGAGGGGCTGTCCCAATCGCGGCCGCCGCGACGCCGGGCCGCAATTCCCTCAGAGCAGGGAATTTTCCACGATTTAGCAGGGAATTTCGCCCGATCGCCGGCGAACGCATGAGGTCGTCCCGACCGCATTCCGGGCCTGTGAAACTGTGAAATCGTGCCACAGTTTCCGGCAGATGACTTCCGAGCGGCTTCGCATCGGTTGACCTCGCGCGCGTGCGGGCGGGCGAAAAGAGATCGGGACCAAGCCTTTGAAATTCCCGCATTTCGCTTCGGAAGAACAGGTCATAACAGGGCGATAACAGGACAGCTCGGATCGGCTGCGGCTTCAGCAAGCCCGGGCTGCAAATCGGCCTCACAGGGCGGAAGCGTTTAATATATGTGTTCTCTATACGTTCCTATCAAGGGCCGCGCAGCGCCGCATCAGTCTGAATTTCCGCAATCGAGGCATAACGGCCGCTCGTCGCGGCGGACGCGTTCGGCTGGGTGTGCCCCCGAAGCGGCCGTTTACGACCGCCCCTCACTCACTCGATCACCTTATCGGCGCTGGCGAACACGGTGGGCGGAATTCGGAGGCCGAGCGCCTCCGCGGCTTTCAGATTAATGACCAATTCGTATTGGGACGGCTCCTGCACCGGCAGGTCCGCGGGTTTCTCTCCCCGCAAAATGCGGCCGACGTATTCCCCAGCCTCTCGATTTTGCTCCGACAGCGAGACGCCATACGACGCCAAGCCGCCCCGCACCGCGAAAAGTGCAAACCCATAGATCGCAGGCAGCTTCTCGCGCGCGGCGAGTTCGATAATCGGCTTGCTCTGACCGATCAGGAAGCCGTCCGGCGGCACGATCAATCCGCCGCCCGGCTCACGGGCCAATGTCGTCATCGCGGTCTCGATCTCGGCCGCGCTGCGGACCGCTGCCATTGCGATGGAAATGGCATGGCCGTGCGCGGCCGCCTCAGCGGCAGCATAGGGCTGTAACGGACCGGGATTGCTCGGGTTGCACATATAGGCGACGCGGGTGACCGCTGGCGCCATTTCCGAGAGCAGCCCCAGCCATTTCCCCCCGATCGTCGCCGGTACATTGGTGAAGCCGGTGGCATTGCCGCCCGGATGTGCGAGGCTTTGCACAAAACCTTGCGCGACGGGTTCATATATTGTCGCGAAAACGATCGGTACCGTCGGCATCGCCTGCCGCAGCGCCGCCACCGTTCCGCTGCTCACGGCTACGATCACGTCAGGCGGGCGTGCCTGCAATTCGGCGATGGCGGCCTTGGTCTTGTCGGCGCTGTCGATAGCCCAACGATAGTCAATCTGAACGTTGCGGCCGCTTGTCCAGCCTTGCTGCGCTAGTCCTTGCTCGAACGCGCCGTTGGAACCCCACAAAGCGGGGTTCATCGGATCGTCTTCGCCAGCCGGCACGAGTACGGCGATCTGACGCAGCGATTGCTGCGCGCGCGCTATCGGGCCCGCCGCCGCGGTCGCGCCGAGCAGCGCGATGAACTGTCGACGTCGCATCGATTACGCCAATCAAAAGAGCACCGAGAAGCGTAGTCCTCGACTACCATACCTCTAAAGGGCGGTCGTGCGGATAAAGGCTCAGCGGTCGTCATGCAACGTCGCAGATGCGACAACCCGTGATCGGTGTCGAGCGAACCGAGCGGCCGGATGGGTCGACTCCCGCGGTTCGATTAGAGTGCCGCGAACGGCCGCAATCGGCGCTACTTCGCCATCGGTGCGTGTGCCGACGAAGCACCGCTCACCACCCAAAGCCGAATTGCAACCGAGGCGGCGCCAAGGACAGAGAGCGCCCACCGTCGGCCGAAGCTCGATGACCACGCCTTAGCCGTACAAGGGTCTCGGCTGTTAGGCTTTGCGGCGCGCCTGCCGAGTGCGTTGGATCGTCAAGAAGGGGGCTAGACCATGGTGGATGGATGCAGTCGCCATCATCGCAGCTTTGCCGCGGTAACCGCTTTCTGCTTGGCCATGGTGCCTGCCGCCACATACGCAGACGATCCTGCGATCGACCGGATCGAGGCAATCGAGCGTCAAGTTCGCGGTCTCCAGAGCGAGTTGCAGGGGCTCAGAAGCGAACTCGACGAGGCGAAGCGGCAGCTCCATCGGTCGCGCAGCGAGGCACAACGCGCGCAGGACCGGCTTCGCGAAGCTCGCGAGGCGGCGGGACGAGCGCAGCAGGCTGCGCTCAGCGGCGAGACCGCGGCGGGTCGAGCAGCGCAAACTTCAGCGCAGTTACAGACTCCCGCTACTTCAGCGGACCCCACCGAATCGACCGGGGTCAAGGTCAACATGCCGGAAGGGCGGCCGACGATCGTCTCAGCGGACGGCCGGGCATCGCTTGCCATTGGCGGATTGATGCAGTTTGACATTGGCGGCTATTTCCAGAACCCCAGCCCAAACACACAGTTTCCTCACCTCAACGACGGCGTAAATTTGCGGCGCGGCAGGATCTATTTTACCGGCAAGTTTGACGACTTTACGGTCAACATCACGCCCGACTTCGGCGGCTCACCCGACGGGTCACCCACGTTGTTCGAAGCGAACGTCAACTACACCGGGATCAAGCCGGTGACCGCCACGGTCGGATATTTCCATCCGTTTGTATCGCTGGAGGATGCGACATTCCCGGGCAATTTGCTGTTTCTCGAACGGCCCAGCATCATCAACATCGAGCGAAGCGTGGCGGCGGGCATACAGCGCGCTTCCCTCGGAGCTAACGCGGCTACCGACGATTATTTTGCGTCTGCCTATGTCACCGGCCCTCTTTTTGGCGCTCAGTCCTCCAGCCTCCTCAATGGTGAGCAGGTGGGATTCATCGGTCGGTTGGCGGCGCGATCCTATCACGACGAGGATTGGAATCTGCATGCCGGGTTCTCCGGCCAGACCGTCTTCCACCCGAATATTAATGCCAGCGGCACGCCCGGGGTGAGCCGATCCACAGTGACGCTCGATGACGAGCCGGAGCTGAGAATTGATTTCAACAAGCTTGTCGAAACCGGCCCGATATCCGCGAGGGGCGCCAGCGTTTACGGCGGCGAACTCGGGGCCAGCTGGCGTAATTTCCTGGTGCAAGGGGAGTTTTATCAAATCGGCGTAACCCAGGCCAAATTGCCCGGCGTGCCAGCGCCGGGGCTGGGCTTCAACGGAGGTTATGTCGAGGGCGCCTGGGTCTTGACCGGGGAGCCGATTCCCTATGATTCCGAGCGGGCCGCCTGGGGCAAGCCCAAGGTCGCGGATCCGTTCAGCTTCGCAGATGGCGGCATCGGCGCGTGGGAAATTGCGGCTCGCTACAGCACTGTGGATCTCAACAGCAACGTTATTCCTGGCCTGTCGCAAAGCGTCACCGGCGGGGTCTATGGCGGCCAGCAGCAGATCACCGCGCTCGCGCTTAGCTGGTACCCGAACGACTGGCTGCGGTTCATGCTCCAATTCCAATATGTGGATGTGAACAAGCTGAACCCGGCGGGCACACTCCAAATCGGCCAGAAGTTCGAGACGATCGCGGGCCGGGTTCAGGCTAATTGGTGAGAACGGTGCCTACCCGGGGCTATTCGGGACCGACGATCACCACCAGCTGATCGCGCGCCACTGGCGTGCTGGTGAAATGCTCATTCTCCACCGCGAAGCTCAGTTTCGCCGCTCCGCTCGGCGGCTAGACTAGTTTGTGGGCGTTTGGATCTGCACCGGTTTATCCGGCCCCGTCATCGAGCCCGGTGCGATGACCAGGTAGCGGCGCGGCGTGTTCTCCGCGCCCTGCACGATCTGGCGGATCGGGCCGACAGCGTTGACGATCGCCGAGCCCGCCGGGTTGGTCATAAAGCCCTCCAGAGGCTCAAGTTTGCCGTCGCCGTCCGCGCGCTCCGAAAACGCGAGCACGTATGGTTTCTTTGGCTCAAGGCCGGTGACTGAAGCTTCCAGAACCTGCACCAGCCCCTGGTCGTATAAACTCACACTGGTCGGCGTCTCGGCACCGGCTGCCGTAGCCCGGCCCGCCGGCGCCATCGTGAAATGGGCCGCCTCACCGGCGACCCCGAGCTGCTGCAACCCTTCCGTTCCGGCTCCTGCGGGCATGCTGCCACCGGCGACCGACATTGCCGCGTTGCCCATCTCCGGTCCGGTGCTTGCAGGCACGGCGTCCGGCACGTAAGCGACCCCCTGCGCCGCCTGGCCGATCGGCACGGTCGCGATCACTGTATTCGTCAGGGTATCGATGGCGGTCGCCTTGTCGTCGATCTCCAGCCCGATATAGACACGTGTGCCGTCCCCTGACGGCCAGATGCCGTGCGGCAGTTTGCCGACCGGTATCGTCGCGACCAAGCCGAAATCGTTGGTGCGGAACACTTTCACCTGGTTGAGGCCGCCGATTGTGACATAGGCAAACTGGCCATTCGCGTTGCGCACGATGTTGACGTGATTGGTGATCGGACCGGTGTCGATCGTCCTCAGCACATTGAACGGCGGCTGTGCGTTGAATACCTCGGTCTTGCCGGTGTCCTTCAGGGTGAACCAGACCTGCGTGCCATCGGGTGTCGCGGCAATGTCTGGGCAGAATGGGCTCGCCTGCTGCACCCTGCCGACAATTGTGTGGTCGGCGACCGCGATGACGACGGTCTCGGGAGTGAACGACGAGCATACGTAACCGTACTTGCCGTCCGGCGCAAAAATCGTCATGCCCGGCCCGTTGTTCGTGGTGATCCGTGTCTTTTCCTCATAGGTCGTGCCGTCGAGGACGGACACGTAGTTTTCGCCGCGGACGGTGACCCACACCTCCTTGCCGTTGGGCGTGAAAAACGCCTCGTGCGGCGAGCGGCCGACATAGGTGATGTGTTTGACGGCATTGGTCGCCGTATCGATGAAGGTGACGGAGTTCGAGCCGATCGATACGACGTCGAGGGTGCGGTGGTCGGGAGAGAAGCCCATGCCGTGCACCAGGAGCTGCCCCTTGTAGAGCGGGCTGAAGTTTGTCGGCATCGGATCCCCAAGCCGAATGACGCCGAGCAGCTTGTTGTCGGCGGGGTCGATCACCGACACCGTATTGGAGAATTGGTCAGACGTGTAGAAACGGTCGTGGTGGCTGATCGGGATGTCCGGCGCGGAAGCCGCCGCGGGTGCCTGCCCCGCCAAGGCCGCTCCGCTCCCGGCTAGAGCGCCGATCAGCAGCGCAGCGACAAAAACCTTCCGTTTCATGGGCGTTCTCCTCCCTCACCTTTCTACTTGCCCCAGAACTTGATCGGGTGCTGGCACCGGCGGCGGCAGGCTTTCGCCCACCGCTAATCGCATCGCGGCGATCTCCTGCTGCTGGGTGACGATGATCTCCTGCGCCAGGCGGCGCAGCCTCTCGTTGCGGCCAAAGCGCAGCAGCGCCTTGGCCATGTCGATCGCGCCCTGATGATGCGCCGACATCATCGTAACGAAATCGCGATCGACCTCGCCGCTCGGCTCTATCGCCATCCCGATCATCATTCGGCTCATTGCCGCAGAGTTCTCCGCCAAAAACGGAGCCTCCTCCGCGGATGCCCCGCGGAACGGAGCGGCACAGATCCTGATGATAGTATCGGCGAAATGCGGGGCGTTGCGCTGCCCGGCGGCGGTCCCTATTGCAACGGCAATCCCCGCGAGGAGGATCGCGCCAATACCGAACCAGCACCACTTGCGAGAGGCGAGGGGCATGAAACCTCTCTTAGCGGGCCTTCGCTGTGTCGGCAGCCGTCTCGATCAGTTCGGCCACCCCGCCGGGTTGGGATGCGCCGGCGCCGCCTGAAATGACACTGTTGCGTCTCGGCCAACGCCACTCGATCGGCTCGGTTCCCCGCGTGTAGTCCCCCCGTGGGCTGCGCAGCGCCGCATCAGTCTGAATTTCCGCAATCGAGGCACAACGGCCGCTCGTCGCGGCGGACGCGTTCGGCTGGGTATGCCCCTTTTGCGACATTCGACAACTCAAAACGTTACGGCAGCGTCTCGAAGATCGATGCTGTAGGTTTGTCATAGCGGTTCATCGGTCCGCCCGGCAGGTCTGTGACGTCCTGCCGCCGCATGAACGGCGCCTCGAAGACATGAGCGAAAGCCGGGAAATAGTAGATGATGAACAGCTTTCTTGGGTTGGCCAAGAAGGATTCATGAACCCGCTGGCCGATGCGCTCCATGAGATCGGCCTGGAACGGGTCGTAGAAAAACAGCACGCACGGAGTCTGCGGAAGTTCGTAATTCGCGGCGTCGGTCTGGACCAATTCGATCGGGCATAGTCCGGGATGCCTTGGCGCATAGGCCGCGATGTTGGCTGCGGCGACGCGGATTAGAGGCTCGGATAGTTCGACGCCTACCACGCGGTCGAATTGGTAGCGGGCAGCGATCAGCAGCACCCGGCCTTTCCCGGCTCCGTAATCGATAAAGGTGAAACCGCGTGCTCTATCGGCCACCAAGCCGATGAGGCGCTCGGCGACTGTCGGAGGGGTGCCGGCGTAGCCTTTGGCGTAAGCCCTTTCTTCCGGCGCCATCCTCAGCTGCGTGCCGATGATCTCGCCTCCAGTATCAATGCCCAAGGTCTTGTCGTAGCGTCGCTCCGCAGCCTCCGCGATCGTGTGGCGGACTATCTTTCTAATCAGCGACAGGAGGCCCAGAGCCAGCCAGAGCGGGAGCGACATTTTATCGTGCTGGTCAGCCCACACCTTGCACCGACTGCGCAGTTCATCAAATAGCGCCATGAATGCTCCCGACCCGGAATTACTGTAAGAGGCCAAACCTGGGTAATACGAGGCAGAATGCCGCATGGCGACCCATTGCTCGGCGATCTGCGGTCGCGCTCCCGCTGAATATTGAGCTGTTGATTAGGGGAGGCACCCACAGAAGATTGAGCCGGTTGTTGACAGCTTCGTGGTCATGAAAATTCCGTCAGCTCCGCCCTCGATTTCGGGCGCCCCTGCCCGCAAACCCATCCGCGGTTTCGTTCACCTCGCGCGCGGCTTCGGAGCGGCGCAATGGCAGGCGAAGTGGGATCGAGGCGAGATTATCGGCCTCAACGAGCGCCTGCCCTATGGTTATTTCTGGGCGCAGCAAGACGGTTGCCTAATCGAATATTCGGAGGATCACCCCGAAGGCCTACTCGGCGCAGCCTTCCGTCTCGGGGTTCGACTGCTGCTGGGCTTCGATTTTGTTCATGCTTGGCGCAATCGACACGGGATTTACGCTGCGGAGATTGTGTGGACGGGCACCGAGTCCCAGTACCTAGCCATACTCTTGTTGCTGCGCACTGTTGGGCGCCGACATCGACCCGAAGTTATCGCCCAGAGTGTCTGGCTGTTCGATTCCTGGCCGCGACTGTCGACATTGAAGCGCTGGCTATATCGAAGGCTGATCGCCGATGCCGCGGTGTTGACCGTACATTCCGAGGAGGGCTTGAAAGTCGCGCGCGCGCTCTTCCCGCGTCAGCGCTCGATGTTCATGCCCTACGGGATCAGAGCCGATGACATGGTGTCGCCCAAGCAGCGCATAGCGCATCGCCTGATCCGTGTGTTGTCGGCCGGCAGCGACCGCCATCGTGACTGGGCGACCCTCGTCGCCGCGCTGCGCGACCGGCCCGACGCCGAGCTCCGCATCGTTGCCCCTCGCCTTCCTGCCGGATTAAAGCTTGGCGCCAACGTCTCCCTGGTTCATCCGAAGACCAACCAAGAATACATTGATCTTTACCGCTGGGCGGACGTCGTGGCGCTCGCATTGAACCCGAACCTGCACGGTTCCGGTATTACCGTGATCGAGGAGGCGACCGTGCGTGGCGTCCCGGTGGTAGTAACCGATATCGGCGGCCTCCGCGGCTACTTCTCCGACCAAGAAGTGCGATACGTCCCGGCTGGGGACCCAGCGGCAATGCACGAGGCCATCGTGGCGCTTGCCGACGACGATGACGCGCGCGTACGGATGGTCGAACGGGCCCAGCGACGGATGCTCGAGGCCGGGCTGACGTCGCGCGGCTTCGCGCAGCGCCACGCCGAATTGTCACGACAGCTATTGTACGACGCAAAGCTGCCCGCAGAAGAGGAGGCGGTCACTCGATTATCGCCGGCAGGATGACGCGCACCCGCGTTCGGCTACACTACCGGCGCGCGATTGCACATAGAGCTGCCTGCACATGGCCGCCCCTCGCCGCCGCTTATCCGCGATCCTCGCCGCCGACGTGGTGGGCTATTCGCGCCTAATGGGCGCGAGCGAGGAAGGGACGTTGGCGCGACTAAACGCGCACCGCCGGGAATTGATCAACCCGAAGGTCCGCGAGCACCGGGGGCGTATCGTCAAGACGACCGGCGATGGCGTCCTCGTGGAGTTCGCCAGTGTTGTCGATGCGGTCAGGTGCGCGGTCGAGGTGCAACGCGGCATGATCGAGACCCGAACCTGGAACGCTCAAAAAATTGCTGAACTCAGCCGCTTATCAAGTCGGCAGTCCCAAGTATTTTGAACTTCGCGAAAAGACAGTTATAGCCGGTTGGCGTCGTGCCGGCCTGCCGGAGGAATGATCTTCACCAGTATTGTAGTGCCACCCACCTCGCAAGCGTACTTCAGTTGCCAGTGAGAAATGACCCCGTTCTGGATTGCCTTGAGCCGTTGTACCAAAGCGAGTCTCCGACGACTGCTATCGGCGCCACTTCGCCATCGGTGCGCGTGCCGACGAAGGGCCGCTCACCACCCTGAGCCGAATTTTAACCGAGGCAGCGCCGAGGGCAGAGAGCACCCATCATCGGCCGGATCTCGATCACCACCCCAGCCGCAACCCGCGGGGCTCGGCCATTGCAAGCGGCGTGGCGGCGATGCAAGCTTTCGCCGACGGCAGGCGAGGCATTGCAACGGCCGACAACCCGCCGTGTCAGCCGTCGCGCAGCAGGTAGCCCCGTTCACCAGCAAGAAGCGGGAGGTGGATCGTGAGTACCGAAAGAAAAGTTGCAATCATCACCGGCGCGTCGCAAGGCATCGGCGCGGCCCTCGTCAAGGCATATCGCGATCGCAACTACCGGGTGGTCGCGACGGCGCGGTCCCTCGAGCCGTCCAGCGACGCCGACGTTCTCGTGGTCCCCGGCGACATCGCCGACCGGAAGACGGCGGAGCGTGCGATCTCCGAAGGCGTGGCGCGGTTCGGACGCATCGACACGCTCGTCAATAACGCCGGTATCTTCATCGCCAAATCGTTCACCCAGTACACCGAGGCCGACTTCGCGGCGATGCTGGCCGTCAATGTTGCAGGCTTCTTTCACATCACGCAGCTCGCCGTCGCCGAGATGGAAAAACAGGGCAGCGGCCATGTCGTGCAGATCACGACGAGCCTGGTCGATCACGCAATCGCCGGCGTGCCCTCGGTGCTCGCGTCGCTGACGAAGGGCGGCCTGAATGCCGCGACCAAATCGCTCGCGATCGAGTATGCAAAGCGCGGCATCCGGGTGAACGCGGTTGCGCCGGGCACCATCAAGACGCCGATGCATCCGGTCGAGACATATGCGCAGCTCGGCGCCCTGCACCCGGTCGGCCATATCGGCGAGATCTCCGACATCGTCGAGGCGATCCTCTACCTCGAATCGGCCGCTTTCGTGACCGGCGAAATCCTTCACGTCGACGGCGGCCAGAGCGCGGGCCACTGACACCGCGGCGGAGCGGGTGCCGCGCGTCCCCGCTCCGGTACATCTCGGAGGAAGAGCGACAATGCCCCATTTATTTTGGCTGGCCGGTGCCGCCGCCGTGACTCTGGCCTCTTGATCGATCTCGTCATGGCAGTGACAGCTGCCCCGGAAGAACACGATGGCACAGGCTTACGAAATCATTGAGCACGGCTATGACGTGGTCATCGTCGGCGCCGGTGGCGCTGGGCTGCGAGCGGCCCTGGGAATGGCGGCGTCGGGCTTGCAGACGGCTTGCGTCACAAAGGTCTTCCCGACGCGCAGTCATACCGCGGCCGCGCAAGGCGGCATGGCGGCCTCGCTCGGAAATATGGGCGATGGCGACAACTGGCACTTCCACATGTACGACACAGTCAAGGGCTCCGACTGGCTCGGCGACCAGGACGCGATCGAGTACATGTGCCGGGAGGCAGCACCTGCGGTACTGGAGCTGGAACATTACGGGGTTCCGTTCTCGCGCATTGACGACGGCCGGATCTACCAGCGTCCCTTTGGCGGTCAGACGATCGAGTATGGGGAAAAGATGGCGCAGCGCACCTGTGCGGCTGCCGATCGAACCGGGCACGCCATCTTGCACACCCTTTACCAACGGTGCCTCGCGCACAACACCGAGTTCTTCGTCGAATATGTGGCGCTCGACCTGCTGATGGACGAGGGCGGCGCCTGCCGCGGCCTGCTTGCCTGGAACATGGAGGACGGGACGCTGCACCGCTTCCGGGCCCATCGCACCGTCCTGGCGACCGGCGGTTATGGTCGCGTGTACTTCTCCTCCACTGCCGCCCATACCTGCACCGGCGATGGCAACGCGATGGCGTTGCGCGCCGGCGTCCCGCTCGAGGACATGGAATTTACCCAATTTCACCCTACCGGCATCTACGGCTCCGGCTGCCTGATCACCGAAGGCGCGCGCGGCGAGGGCGGTTATCTTACCAACTCCGAGGGCGAGCGGTTCATGGAACGCTATGCTCCGCACGCCAAGGACCTGGCCGGGCGGGACGTCGTCTGCCGTTCGATGACGATCGAAATCAACGAGGGTCGCGGCTGCGGCCCGCTGAGGGATCACATTCTGCTCCACCTGGAGCACCTTCCCGCCGAACTCCTGCATCATCGTCTGCCCGGCATCAGCGAGACGGCGAAGATTTTCGCCGGCGTCGATGTGACGCGCGAGCCGATCCCGGTATTGCCGACCGTCCACTACAACATGGGCGGCGTGCCGACCAATCTGCACGGCGAGGTGGTGATGGTGCGCGACGGCAATGCCGAAACGGTCGTCCCGGGGCTGATGGCGATCGGCGAAGCGGCCTGCGTCTCGGTGCATGGCGCCAACCGGCTCGGATCCAACTCGCTGCTGGACATCGTCGTGTTCGGCCGGGCAGCTGCTCGGCGGGTCGTAGAGACAGTTCGGCCTGGCGAGAGCCACGCTCCCGCCCCCAAGGAGGCGACCGAGCGCGCAGTCGCCCGGCTCGACCGGACCAGATGGTCAAAGGGTGGTACTGAGACGGGGACCATCCGATTGGCGATGCAGCGGACCATGCAGCGGCACTGCGCCGTCTTCCGCGATGGCCCGTTGCTGGAGGAGGGTTTGAGCAAGCTCGCCGAAATCATCGAAAATATGCGCATCGACCTCGGCGTCAGCGACCGGACGATGATCTTAAATACCGATCTCGCCGAAGCGCTCGAACTCGATAATATGCTTGCCCAGGCGAGCGTCAGTCTTCACTCCGCCATCGGACGGACGGAAAGCCGCGGCGCCCATGCGCGGGAAGATTTTCCGCAGAGAGACGACGAAAATTGGCTCAAGCACACGCTCGCCTGGCGCGATGATGAGGGTCGTGTTCGGCTCGACTACAGGCCGGTTCATCTGCAGCCGCTTTCTAACGAAGTCGCCTCGATACCTCCAAAGGAGCGGGTGTACTGAATGGCGATCCCGCCGAGGCAGACACACCGGGCCTCAATCGCGATGCCTCGGGGGCAGCCAGGGGCTCGGCCATTGCAAGCGGCGTTGCGGCGATGCAAGCTTTCGCCGACAGCAGGCGAGGATTGTGCGATGGCCGAAGACCACCACGCCCACGACCACGGCTCCGAATTGTCGGAGATGCAGCTGCGGGTGCGCGCGCTCGAAACCATCCTGACCGAGAAGGGCTATGTCGATCCGGCCGCGCTCGACCAGATCGTCGAGAATGTCGAAACCCGCATCGGCCCGCATATCGGCGCCCGCATCGTCGCGCGCGCCTGGGCCGATCCCGAGTTCAAGCGCCGGCTGCTCGAGGATGCCAGCGATGCGGTCAACGCGCTGGCCAGCTTCGACCCGGTCGCCGCCCATCTGATCGCGGTCGAGAACACCCCGCAGACACACAACGTCGTCGTCTGCACGCTGTGCTCCTGCTACCCCTGGTCGGTGCTGGGATTGCCGCCGGTCTGGTACAAATCCTTTCCCTACCGCTCGCGCACGGTGATCGATCCGAAGGGTGTGCTGGCCGATTTCGGGCTCACATTGCCCGCCGAGACGCAGATCCGCATCTGGGATTCGACGGCCGAGACGCGCTTCCTGGTGGTGCCGATGCGTCCGGACGGCACCGACGGCTGGAGCGAAGAACAACTCGCCGAACTCGTGACCCGGGACAGCATGGTCGGCACGGGTCTGCCGAAATCGCCGGAGGCGGCGAAGGGCGAGGCCCGGCGATGACCAATTCGATCCACGACATGGGCGGCATGCACGGGTTTGGGGCCGTCGAGCCGGAACCGAACGAGCCGGTGTTCCACGCGGATTGGGAGAAGCGGGTCCTGGCGCTGCAGCGTGCGGCGGGCGCAACCGGGTTATGGACGATCGATGGCGGACGAGCCTCGCTGGAAAACCTGCCGCCCGCCGAGTATCTCGCATCGTCCTATTACCGCCGCTGGTTTCTCGGGTTGGAGCGGCGGGTCGTCGCGCATGGTCTCGTCGGCGAGGACGAGATCGCCGGCGGCCGCGCGCTACGGCCCGGCATCCGGCTGAACCGCAAGCTGACCCTGGAAGACGCGAAAGCGAACCGCTATGGCCGCTTCGACCGCCCGGCGCCCTCTCCGGCGCGGTTCAAGGCAGGCGACCAGGTGAAGACGCGCAACATCAACCCGCCGACGCATACGCGCCTGCCGCGCTATGCCCGCGACAAGATCGGCACGGTGGAGGCGGTGCGCGGCTGCCATGTCTATCCCGACAGCGCGGCGATCGGCGCCGGCGACAACCCGCAATGGCTTTACGCGGTCGTGTTCACCGGCCGCGAATTGTGGGGCGAGGCGGCCGATCCCTCGATCACCCTATCGATCGAGGCGTTCGAGCCCTATCTGACCCCGGCATGAATCACCGCGACCATGGCGCCGATTTCGCCGAGGTCGCGGTGGCGGTTCCCGGCCTGCCGCGCGACGACGGGGGCCCCATCTTCCGCGAGCCTTGGGAGGCGCAAGCCTTCGCGATGACCTTGGTGCTATACAAGCGGGGCCTGTTCACCTGGGGCGAATGGGCGGCGACCCTGGCCGAGGAGATCAAGCGGGCGCAGGCCACGGGCGACCCCGACACCGGCGACACCTATTACCGGCACTGGCTGGCGGCGCTGGAGCGGTTGGTTGCCGAGAAGGGTATCGCCGACAACGCCAGTCTGGCTCGCTACCGCGACGCCTGGGACCGCGCCGCCGACCGCACGCCGCACGGCCAGCCGATCGAATTGCGCGCGGAGGATTTCGGCTAGTCCTTGCCCCCGGTCAGCGGTTTGGACATCGGATAGCTGCCGGTGCTGCCGAATTTTCCTTGCGGCGGCCCGTCTTCCCGATAGCCGGCGGATCGGTACAGGCGGCGTGCCGTCTCGGTGCTGATCAATGTGCAGCGTGTGTTTCCCCGCTCCCTGGCGCGGATTTCGAGAGCCCCGAGCAGGGCGCGGCTGACCCCACGAAATCGGGCGTCCGGCGAGACGTAGTTCAGCGTGATCTCGCCGCCATCGGTCACCGAACCCACCGCCAGGATGGCGCTGCCCTCGACCGCGACCAGCACGGAATTGCCCGGCTGCGCGATCCAGGAAGCGACGATGTCAGGCGTCTTGTTGGCAAGCCAGCGCGCCAGGATCGCGGGGTCGTCGTGGTGATCGGCGACACACAGTTCCGAGATCGACCGCCTGACCACCTCGCAAGCCGCCGCCGCGTCCGCCGGGGCGGCGTCGCGGATCTCCATCACTCGATCGTCGAGGCCGGCTTCTCGTTGACGCAGCGCAACAGGCGCCAATAGCCGAACATATTGCTCGGCCGGATCTCGCGCACCCTCAGCTTGCTGTCGCGCAGAAACGTGTCGAGCGGGAAATCCGAGTGAAACCCGATATGCCGGGCCAAGTGGGCGAGCCGCTTCTCCACGAAGCGCATGCCCCAATTTTCGCTGCTGAAGTGGTTGACCAGTACGATCGTGCCACCGGGGATGCACACCCGGCGCATTTCGGCGGCGAAGCGGGCCGGACTCGGCACGACCGAGGCAACGTAGAGCGCCAACACAGCGTCGAACGAGTTGTCCTCGAATTCGAGGTGCTCGGCGTCCATGACGTGCAGTCCGTCGACATGAGGCAGACTTTGGCGTTCGACCCGGCGGCGCGCCTTGGCCAGCATTTCTTCCGAGATGTCGATGCCGGTCACGCGCGAATCGTGCCGGAAATAGGGCAGGGACAGGCCGGTCCCGACCCCGACTTCGAGGATGCGCTGAGCCGGCCGCTCGTTGACGAGGCGCACCGCCTCCTTGCGGCCGGGATGAAAAACCGGGCCGAAAACAAAATCGTAAGATCCGGAAAACAGCCGATAGGTCCGGATCGTATCGCGCAAGTCCATCGGATCTTTCCCGTAGTGATCGACGAGGCCGTCGCGGTCAGCTGCCGTCAACAGCGAAAGTGCGCCCGACCGCCCATTTTGTAAACCTCTCGGTGAACGGGCGGGTTTGCACTGCGACCGGAACGCTCGGTCCCGGCTCGGTGGCTGGCGATCCTCAGGAAACCAGCGTGATCCGCTCGGCTTCCAGGCCCTTTTTGCCGTCGATCACGTCGACCCGCACCCGCTGCCCAGGGTCCAGCGCGTTGATGCCGCTGCGCCGAAGCGCGGTGATGTGGATAAAGACGTCCTTGCCGCCGCCGTCCGGGGATACGAACCCGTAGCCTTTTTCCGGCTCGAACCATTTGACCGCGCCCTCGAGGGTCGTCGCCGGACGCTGCGGCCGGCGGTCGAAAGCGGCGCCCGGCGCGACGGCGGTGCTGTTGTCGATGTTCAGCACGTTGGTGACGAGCGGTCCCTTGGCGCCGTCGCTGACCTCACAGCTGATCGACGCGCCTTCGCGGACATCCTCATAGCCGGCGCGTCGAAGGATCGCCATCGGCAGAAAGGCGTCCTGCCCGCCTTCGGCCATCGTGACGAAGCCGAAGCCTTTGCTAGCGTTGAACCATTTCACCGTCGCGTCGACGCGACGGCCGGGGGGGGCGTCTTCGCGGAAGAAGCCGGGGCGGCGATCGAACATGTGCTCTAACCCAGAAATAGAATGCGCCGAGCGCTGGGAACGCGAAACCATAGCGTAAAAGAGTCGCATTGCGCTAGCGCCCGAATCGCGTTTTCGCCGCGTCGGCTCGGGGTCCTGCGGCCTCGCCCACCGCCCTGAGCGAGGCCCGCGGGCGTGCGATCAGCCTTGATGGGCGACGAGGCGCTGGTTCTGCTCCCCGAGGCCCTCGACCGAGAGACGCATCTGGTCGCCCGCCCGTAGGAATTTCGGCGGCTTGAAGCCCATTGCCACCCCGGATGGCGTACCGGTCGGGACAATATCGCCCGGGTACAGCGTCATGAAATGGCTGACATAGCTGACGATGTGGTCGATCCCGAAGATCAGGTCCGAGGTGTTGCTGTTCTGCCGCCGCTCGCCATTGACCTCGGTCCACACCTGCAGCTTGCCGGCGTCGGGCACCTCGTCGGCGGTGACGACCCAGGGACCGATCGGGCAGAAGGTGTCGGCGCTCTTGCCCTTGGTCCATTGCCCGCCGCGCTCCAGCTGGTATTCGCGCTCGGAGACGTCATTGACGACGCAATAGCCGGCGATGTGCTTGGGCGCATCGTGCACTCCGACGTAGCTCGCCTTGGTGCCGATCACGATGCCGAGCTCGACCTCGTAATCGGTCTTCTCCGAGCCCTTCGGGATGATCACATCGTCATTCGGTCCGCAGATCGACGACGTAGCCTTCAGGAAGAAGATCGGCTCCTTCGGGATCGGCATCCCCGCTTCTTCTGCGTGCAACCGATAGTTGAGGCCGATCGCGAGGATCTTGGAAACGTTGCCGACGCAGGGGCCGAGGCGCGGCGAGCCGGCGACGAGTGGCAGGCTTGCCGGATCGAGCCGCCGCAGCCGGTCGAGCGAAGCGGGCGAAAGCGCATCGCCGTCGATGTCGCGCACCGTGCCGGAGAGGTCCCGGATCTTGCCGTCGCGGTCCAACAGGCCGGGCTTTTCCTGCCCCACAGGGCCGTAGCGCAGAAGCTTCATGGGAATTCCTCCTGTTTTATAGGCTGTCATTGCGAGTGCGGCTAAGCAATCTCGCGCCGATCGGGTCACTACGCCAACGAGATTGCTTCGTCGCCTTCGGCTCCTCGCAATGACGGTTGATGTTGAAGGTCACAGAGTGAAGCCGCCGTCGATGATATGTATGGCGCCGGTGGTGAAGGCCGACTCGTCGGACGCGAGATAGACCGCGAGCGAAGCCACTTCCTCGGCAGTGCCGAGCCGGCCCATTGGCTGGCGCTCGACAAAGCCGCGCCGCGCCGCCCCAGTGCCGCCGGGCATAAGCACCCCTTGCATCGCGATGCGCTCTTCGAGCGACGGGGTGGCGATCGTGCCGGGGCAGATCGCGTTGCAGCGGATGCCTTTGGTGATGAAATCGGCCGCTACCGATTTGGTCAGCCCGATCACCGCCGCCTTGGTTGCGCTGTAGGCGCAGCGGTTCGGCACGCCTTTCACCGAGGAAGCGGTCGACGCCATGTTGATGATCGAGGCGCCGCCCCCGCCATGCGCCGCGCGCTCCAGCATCTTTGGCAGAAACGCACGGATCATCAGGTACATCGAGCGGACGTTGAGGGCGAAGGAAAAATCCCAGTCCTCCGGCAGGACATCGAGGACCGTGCCGTGGTGAACGAACCCGGCGCAGTTGAACAGGATGTCGACCGGTCCGAGCTCGTCGGCGAGCGCGGCGATCGCCGCTACATCGGTGACATCGAGGCGGCGGGTCGCGACAAAGGCTTCGGCGAGATCGGCGACCTTTTCCTCGGCGATGTCGGTGGCGAGCACGTTGGCGCCCTCGGCGGCAAGGGCGAGGGCCGCTGCCCGGCCGATGCCCTGCGCCGCCGCTGTCACCAAGGCGCGCTTGCCTTCGAGCCGCCCAGTCATGCCGTTCTCGGCGCCATGCCAAGCCTCCCGCGGTTAATGGCGCCAAATTGCCACGCGCCTTCGCCCCCTGTAAATTGCCGCGCCGCTCCGCCGGCCCCCTTTCGCTTAGGAATGCACGCTCCGATGCCAGCACTGACCATTCGCCTGCACCCCAGCGACAATGTCGTCGTCGCCCGTCTCGATCTCTTGCCCGGGACGGCGCTGCCGGAGGAGGGGATTGCCGCGCACGGGGCGGTGCCGGCTGGGCACAAGATCGCGACAGCGCCGATAGCGCCGGGCGAGCCGGTGCGCAAATACGGCCAGATCCTCGGCTTTGCGACCGAGGCGGTCCGTCCCGGCGAGCATGTCCACACGCACAATCTGGCGATGGGCGATTTCGACCGCGATTACGCTTTCGGCATCGATGCGCGGCCGACCGAATACGTGCCGGAAAGCCAGCGCGCGATGTTTGACGGCATCGTGCGCGCCGACGGCCGGGTCGCGACCCGCAACTATCTCGGCGTCCTGACCACGGTGAATTGCTCGGCCACGGCGGCCCGCTTCATCGCCCAGCAATTTCATGCAGGCATTCTCGCCGAGTTCCCGAATGTCGACGGCGTCGTCGCGCTCGGCCACGGCACCGGCTGCGGCATGGGCAGCGAGGGCGAGCCGATGGACCTGTTGCGGCGGACCATCGCCGGCTATGCCCGCCACCCGAATTTCGCCGGCGTGCTGATACTAGGATTGGGCTGCGAGTCGAACCAGATTGCCGGGCTGATGCGCGCCGAGGGGCTGGAGGAAGGCCCGTTCCTGCAGGCCATGACGATCCAGGACACCGGCGGCACCACCAAGACCGTGCGCGAGGGGATGGCGCGGCTCAAAGCCATGCTGCCGGCCGCCAACGATGTGCGGCGCCAGCCGGTGCCGGCGAGCCATCTGACCCTGGCGCTGCAATGCGGCGGTTCCGATGGCTATTCCGGCATTACCGCCAACCCGGCGCTCGGCGCCTGCGTCGACCTCTTGGTCCGGCACGGCGGCACCGCGGTGCTGTCGGAAACCCCCGAGATCTACGGCGCCGAGCATCTGTTGACCCGCCGCGCCGCGAGCCGCGCGGTCGGCGAGAAGCTGGTCGGGCGGATCCGCTGGTGGGAGGAATACACCGCGAAGACCGGCGGCGAGATGAACAACAACCCCTCGCCCGGTAACAAGGCCGGCGGGCTGACCACGATCCTGGAGAAGTCTCTCGGCGCGGTCGCCAAGGGCGGCTCGACCAACCTCGTCGAGGTCTACCGCTACGCCGAGCCGATCGCCGCCAAGGGCTTTGTCTTTATGGACACGCCCGGCTACGACCCAGTCTCGGCAACCGGCCAGGTGGCGGGCGGCGCCAATGTGATCTGCTTCACCACCGGGCGCGGCTCGGTGTTTGGCTGCAAGCCGACGCCCAGCCTGAAGCTCGCCACCAACACCCCGCTCTTCCGCCGCATGGAAGACGACATGGACATCGATTGCGGCCCGATCGCCGAGGGCGAGGCAACGGTCGAGGAGATGGGCCGACGCATCTTCGATCTGGTGCTCGCCACCGCCTCCGGCCGCAAGACCAAGAGCGAGGAGCTGGGCTTTGGCGAGGATGAGTTCACGCCGTGGGTGCTCGGCGCGGTGATGTGAGCGAAGCTCGACGGCTATTGCTCGCTCTTTAACGCCGCGGCGCCGAGGATCCGGCCGTCCGCCGCCTGTACCAGGATGGCGATCCCTTCGCCGGCGCCGCGCGGTCGATCAGTTTGGCAACGTTCGGCCGGCCGTGCCGCTGCTACTCATAGTTTCGGCCTGTGTTCGCGCTTGACGTACGGTATCGTACAAGCGCCTCATGCGCGGGGGTCCTAAAACCCGTGTCGGACTACACACCGGGTACCGCATTCGCCGAGCCGGTAGGCACGCACATTCCTCAAAATCCGAGATGCAGTGGGGATGCGATGCCGGCGAAACGTATTCTGCTGATCGAGGACGAGCAGATCATCCACGACCTGCTGTCGCATGTCCTGAAGGGCGAGGGATACGCGGTTGATGTCGCGCCGACAGCAGCGATGGCGTGGCAGTATCTCGACGCGCAGCCCTATGCGCTGGTGATCGCCGATTGGCGGCTTCCCGACGGCGACGGGACGGTTATCGCCGAGGCGGCTGCCGATCTCGGCGC
The DNA here is from genome assembly GCA_036008175.1 of Allostellaceae bacterium. Taxonomy (GTDB): domain Bacteria; phylum Pseudomonadota; class Alphaproteobacteria; order ATCC43930; family CGMCC-115725; genus DATARH01. The sequence continues at coordinate 5,181 of DASYOB010000007.1, read as the reverse complement.
CAAGACCTTCGTTATGAGTGCCTACCTATTCCAGATGCCAGGCGGGAGGTCGGAGCGCCACGCCACCCTGATGAAGCCGATACGGCCGCAGGAACTCGTCAATGCTGTCGAGTGGAGCATTGGTAAGGCGGCAGATGCCTGACTGAGGTCGCGCGGAGAAGGAGCGGCCGCCCAGGAGGCGGCCATAAGGTTTTGGGAGACCTTGCATCGCTGCAAAGGGTCGCGGGCTGAGACAGTGGCCGCGGCCGAGAGCACCCTACGCCCGCCGGAGGATCGCGTTCTGTACGGTGCGGTACGGGTGCCTGCGTTATCTAGGCAAAGAACGATGTGATAAATTTTGGGCGCGCGATCCTCGAAAAGACGCCGCGATCCGCCGCACTTCGCACTTCCCCCACTTATTCCCCCGAAAATGCGAGGATGACCAGATCGCGGCGCCCTCACCGGCTACGGATTAAGCGGTGAGGGAGGCCAGACTAGTTGGGTTTTCGCAGCGATGGTTAAAATTCGCGCACTTCCGCGTTGCCCGACAGCAAAACGGCCGCCCTTCCCGTCGAGCGGCCTTAAGTTCGTCGAGATCGGGCGGGGGGATGCCCGGCACCTCGATAGCTAGTCGTTTTTTGCGTGTTTGCATGCAGTCTGGGAGAGCGCATGCCACATAAACGCAGTCGGGTTGCCGCTGGTTCCCGTGTTGGAAGCGCGATGTAGGCGCTCACTGCCTCCGCTTCCGCGCCATCCGCCAGCTCGGCTCAACCCGCGGCTGCGATGCCCGCAGCGGCCGAGGCTTCGGTATCGGATCGAGCTTTTCCATGATGGTCCCACATGGCCCAGATCAACGCCGCCCCCGGCGTTCGGTTTTGCACCAGCCTGGAAACTCGCGCATCTAAGACCGTTCGAGAACGGGTAAAGGCACGTCATGTCCGCAGACGCACTCGACGCGGACGAAGTCGCCAGGGCCAAGATCACGCGATCCGTCGCCGATCGGTCGAGTTGCCTGTGGCTGGCGCGCGGAACGCGCTGGCTTAGCTTTACGTTAAATCATGAAGGGGCGCTCACTGACTTGAGGAGACGGCCCATGTCAAAGAAAGCATACGCTATCGCGGTTGCCGCCCTACTTGGAGCGCCACCGATCGCCTTTGCTGCGCAACCGGCCAATCATCATGCCGCGGGGCAGAGCCAAGGAACCATCCAGCCGGATCAGATGCTCGCGAGCAAAATGATCGGGAGCAGGGTGTACGATCTTCAGAACCGGAATATCGGGAAAGTGCGCGACCTCATCGTCGATCGGGACGGCATGATTGACTTCGTTATCGTCGATGTCGGCACGTTTTTGGGAATGGGCGGAAAGAGGGTGCCGGTAAAGCTGAACGACTTCAAGACCGACAATAGCCGTCTGACGTTGGATGTGACGAAGGAACAGCTCCAACGGATGGCCGATTATTGGGTACGTGATCGGAACACCGGGGTCGGGTCTTCAACCCCGCCTGTCCACGGTGGCAACCTTGGTTCGGGCCGCTAAACACCGATAAGCACGCGAGCCCTAACAGCGGGGCGCCCATTTTCTCGCCAGCGGCAAGCTACGCCCCAGCGCTCCGAGCGTGGTCCAAAACATGTGACAGAGCGGAAGTTGTGCTCCAAAGCATTGATATTGGTTGCGTGAAATCGGACGAGTTCACCCCGTAGGTGCTCGGCGCGGTGATGTGAGCTCAGCTCGACGGCTATTGCTCGCTCTTTAACGCAGCGGCGCCAAGAATCCGGCCGTCCAACGCCTGAACCAGGATGGCGACCCCTTCGCCGGGCTTGGGCGGATCGATCGGGAATGAGGCCCTCGCGCCGGTCCAGGCGCCCAGCGTGGTGAGCGTCTCGACCCCGTTTATGTCTTCGAGCGCACGGCCGGCGTTCTCGCCGGCGGCGACCTGCGTCGCTCGCCGCTGCGCGAAACGCGCCAGCAACACCTCGCCCGAGCCGCTGCCTGTGCCCACCGTAACCGATCGCCGGTCGGCGGCGAAACTGAGCGCAGCGGCCGCGACTGGATGCGCATCGCGCAATGCGGCCAGCACCTCGTCGCGACGCGAGCCGACCATTTCGTTGGTGCCTTCGACGACCATCTGCGGCGTATAGACTTGGCCGCCGCTGAGGCGGCTTGCATAGGTTCTCTGCCGGTCGGTCGAGGCCGGGCTCGACAGCGGATCCTTCCAGCCGAGGCTGTCCCAGTAGCTGATGTGAAAGCCGAGCGCGAGCACGTCGGTGCGCTGCGCCAGCTCCCCGAGCAGCTTGTCGGCCGGCGGACAGGAGGAGCAGCCCTGCGAAGTGAACAGCTCGACGACAATGGGCCGGCTATCGGCGCGTCCCTGCGACGCCGCGAGAACGATCGCGGCGAGCGCGCCGCACAGAACCACGAAACACCGATGCCTCAGCACGATACCACCCCCTTCGCGGCGGAGACTGTCAATTTGCCTCGCGATAACGCGCGCGGTCTCTTGTAACTCTACCGGTAGCATGCCGCAAAAATTCTCGATGACCGAGGGATCGGCGGCATTGAGCCGGGCGACGGCCTCGGCATAGCTCCTTCCGGCAGGGCCGACGGTGGCGATTCGCGCCACTTTGCGGCGGCGCCTTTTTCGACCGGTGCTACCGCGGGGATATCACGGCCCTGTGCGGCGACGGCGTGTTCAGCCGCGCCCGCGGCGGTACAATCGACGCCATGCGCGTGCTCTACCATCTCACCTTGTCGCCTTGCTCGCGCAAGGTGCGCCTCGTGCTGGCGGAAAAGAACCTCGAGTTCACGCTGAAGCTGGAAAAGACCTGGGAACGTCGGCCGGAATTTCTCGCCCTCAACCCGGCCGGCGAGGTGCCGGTGCTGATCGAGCCGGACGGCACCGTGCTGGCCGCCACCGACGCCATCGTCGAATACCTCGACGAGACCTACCGGGAGAAGATCCTGATCGGCATCAACCCGGTCGACCGCGCCGAAGTGCGCAGGCTGTCCACCTGGTTCGACGGAAAGATGAACCTCGAAGTCACCGAGAACCTGCTCGGCGAGAAAATGATGCGGCGGCATTTCGGCTACGGCCAGCCGAACTCGCAGGCGATCCGCGCCGGCCACGCCAATCTCGGCTATCACCTCGACTATATCGGCTTCCTGGTCGAGCGGCGGCGCTGGCTGGCCGGGGATCATTACTCCGTCGCCGATATCAGCGCGGCGGCGCATCTCTCCAGCCTCGACTATATCGGCGATGTGCCCTGGGACGAGCACGAGCCGGCCAAGGAATGGTACGCCCGGATCAAGTCGCGCCCGAGCTTCCGGCAGATCCTCGCCGACCATGTCCCCGGCACATCGCCGCCAAAGCACTACACCGACCTCGATTTTTAGAGCGGAAGCCATTTAAATTCGATCACCCTTCAATCGTCATCCCCGGGCTTGACCCGGGGATCACGTAGATGGCGGGTCAGGCCCGGCAATGACGAATGGAAGAGGCGATTCAATCTTTAGGGCTGGCGGGGGTCGCGGAGGGGGCGGCCTGCGGCGGTTCGTCGAGATGGCCGAGATTTGCCTTGGCCGCGATCTCGGCGGGGCTGCCCGGCGCCAGCGCCGCGACTCGCGACCAGTCCTGGCGGGCGCCGTCGAGGTCGCCCTTGAGCCCACGGATATTGCCGCGCTCCAACAGGGCCGGGACCGAATTCGGCTCGAGCTTCAACGCCTGCTCGATGTCGGCGAGGGCCGGGTCGAGCCGGCCGAGCTCGCGATAGGCGGAGGCACGGTAAATCAGCGCCTCTAGGCGCGACGGCTCGGCCTTCAGCACCTTGTCGAGATCGGAGACAGCCTTGTCGAACCAGCCGGCCGAGCCGGCGGCCTCGGCGCGGTCGACAAGCGTGTCGGGATCGTCCGGGTGGAGCGCCAGAGCGGCGCCGTCATCGGCGTAGGCGTGGCCGGGGTCGCCGTCGAGCAGCCGGGCTTGCGCCGCTTGGGCGAATACCCCGGCGCGCAGGGCGGCTGGCGCGGAAACCATCGCCTCGGCCAGCTTTTCCAGCCGCGCTGCGGCCGGCTTGTATTGCTTCAGGCCGATCAGGGCGACGGCGTAGCAATGCTCGGCGGGATGCGCCCCGCCGCGCCCGCGCCAGCCTTCGGCCAGCTCGCGGGCGGCAGCCGGGTTGTCTCGAGCGAGCTTCATGCAGCGATCGTACATCGCCTCATCCGCCTCGGCCGGGCGCGGCGTGGCGACGCGGGGAGGGGGCCCCATCAACAAGTTCGGCCCGGTCGGCTCGGCCGGTTCGGCAGCCAGCGCACCCGCAGCAAGGATGAGCGGCAAGACCGCGCCGAGGTAAAGGACACGAGAGCAGGAGCAGGCACCGGGCAATACACACATTCCGCTAGACTGTCATCGCCGGATGCAGGGTGGCAACCGCGTAAAAGAAAACCGCCCGCCCGGGTGTCCCAGGCGGGCGGCTTCTTTAGGCGAAACGATGGTCAGGCTGGCTTAGAAGTCCATCCCGCCCATGCCGCCGCCCGGCGGCATCGCCGGCATCGCCGACTTGGGCTCGGGCTTCTCGGCCACCATCGCCTCGGTGGTGATCAGGAGCCCGGCGACCGACGCCGCATCCTGCAGCGCGTGCCGCACGACCTTGGTCGGGTCGATGATGCCGGCCTGGACCAGATCGGTGAACTCGCCCTTCTGAGCGTCGTAGCCGTAATTGGGGTCCTTGCTCTCCAACAGCTTGCCGACCACGATCGAGCCGTCGGTGCCCGAGTTCTCGGCGATCTGCCGGGCCGGCCACGATAGCGCCTTGCGGACGATGTCGATGCCGACCTTCTGGTCCGGGTTGGACGGGGTCAGCTTGTCGAGGGCGCGGATCGCATAGAGCAGCGCGGTGCCGCCACCCGGGACGATGCCCTCCTCGACCGCGGCGCGGGTCGCGTGAAGCGCGTCGTCGACGCGGTCCTTGCGCTCCTTGACCTCGATCTCGGTCGCGCCGCCGACCCGGATCACCGCGACGCCGCCGGCCAGTTTGGCCAAACGCTCCTCCAGCTTCTCGCGGTCATAATCGGAGGTTGTCTCCTCGATCTGTGCCCGGATCTGGCCGGTGCGGGCGACGATGTCGTCCTTGCTGCCGGCGCCGTCGATGATCGTCGTGTTCTCCTTCTCGATCCGCACCTTCTTGGCGCTACCGAGCATGTCGAGCGTG
>DASYOB010000006.1:0-2071 GCA_036008175.1 Allostellaceae bacterium | reverse complement strand
GCGCCGATCGTCGAGGTGTTCAAGAAGCAGCCGAAGGAGATCCTGCTCTCCGCGCTGCTGCGCATGGGCCAACAGTCGCCGTTCTACATCTTCACCGCCTTCGTCTTCGCCTATGGCGTCGGCACGCTGCACATGTCGCGGGACTTCATCCTCGTCGCGGTGCTGTGCGCCTCGTTCGTGTCGTTCTTCTCGATCCCGCTGTTCGGCCACATCTCCGACCGCATCGGCCGCAAGAAAATGTACCTGATCGGCTCCGCGGCCTGCGGGCTGTTCGCGTTCCTCTATTTCGGCATGCTCGATACCGCCATTCCGTCGGCGGTGTTCATCGCCATCGTGCTGTCGCTGATCCCGCACGACATGATGTATGGCCCGCAGGCGGCGCTGATCGCCGAAGCCTTCACGCCGCGGCTGCGCTACAGCGGCGCGTCGCTGGGCTATCAGTTTGCCTCGATCATCGCCGGCGGTCCGGCGCCGTTGATCGCGACCGCGCTGTTCGCGACCTATCACACCGGCTATGCCATCGCCATCTACCTCGCGGTATGCGCGGTGATCAGCCTGGTCTCGACGGCGCTGATGCCGGACTACACCAGCAAGGACGTCTCCGCCGAATACGACAGCTGAGCGTCGCGGATCACTTGAGGCAAGAGCGGCGGGGCGCGGAAAGCGTCCTGCCCTTTTCTTTTTGAGGGATTACAATTGATCTGCTCGCAGTCCTAAGCGGACATTGATCAACCGTCGCTCATCTGCGCGATTGATGAGGGCGCGTTGCTAAATCCACTCCTCATGTTTCTCGATCCGGGTCGGGAACATGTTGACGTATTGCACCATGCGCGGCTGGGTGCCGTGGTTGGGACTGGCGCCGTGGGGCAGCGCCTGATGCCAGATGACAAGATCGCCGGCGCGGCCGCCGATGGCACGCGGGCCCAGCGCGTAGAGGTCTTGCTGTCGCGGGTCGGCGCCGCGCGGCAACGCCTGCAGCCAGGCTCCGCCCCAGCGCTGGAATCCCGGCACGAGCGTGAACGCGCCCTGCTCGGGCGGCGTGTCGGTGAGATAAAGGATGCCACCGGTGCCGAGCGGGATCGGCGTCTTGACGCTGACATCCCAGTGCAGGTGCGGCCCGCGGAACATAAAACCTTCCCGCTCCGGCGCGTTGAAGCCGACGCGATCGGTGGTCACCCACAGATCCGCGGTGCCCCAGAGCTGGGCAAATGCCTTATGGATGCGCGGCGCTCGCCGCACGGCTTCGAAGGCGGGATGCTGGAAATATTGCACCATGATGCCGTGATCGTTCGGGCGATACCATGTCTCCGGATCGTCCGGTGTGGCGTCGAGATGCTGCCACAGCGCCAGCGCTGCCGCCTCGCGCATCGCCGGTGTCACGGCGTCGTGGAGCACGACATAGCCATGCTCCTGCCAGCAGGCGAGATCGGAAGAATCCAGCACCGGCGCGCTCGCCTCCACTGCGGCGAGCCAGCGCGCGGTCTCCTGCGGGACGTCGTCGCCCACGACTGCGGCATTGATGCGCGCGACCCGCTCCGGCGCGACGCCACCGGTGGTGGCGACGATCCAGCGCTCGAACTCTTCGAAGCTCGGCGCCTCTTGGCCGAGAAAGCTCGTGGTCTGTTCGAGGCCGAGCCCGCTGGCGTTGATGACGAGATGGTCGAGATGGCGGTCGTGCATCGTCGCCGGCCAGACGCGGCCCGCCCGCACGGCCATGGCACGCGACCACAGCCGCTTGAGCTGATAGATGCCGAGCGCGCCGATCTCGGTCGCCGGCGCCAGGATTGTTGCAGATGAAACAAGACCTGGCGCGAGCGCAACATCCGTTAGCGTCATGATGAGCAACGTAAAGATGTCGGTTGGCAAGTTAAGCGCTGGGCGAGTTGACCCGTCAATGGCTTGCGGCAGTGCGACCTCAGGCGGCTCGACCGGCCCGCCGGCGGGTGTTTGTGCGCAAAGCTCCCCGGCAATCGCCTGCCCCTTAACCCCCCATTAAGCACAGTCGGGCTTCGTTAGGCCGGAACGACCGGTGTTGCGCCCTAGTTTGGACAAGTTTCGCGATGAATTCGGT
>DASYOB010000005.1:0-12851 GCA_036008175.1 Allostellaceae bacterium | reverse complement strand
TGCCGATCCTCGGCTTTCTGTCGATCACCGTGACCGGCTTCATTGCGCTGTTTCCCGGGCGGCTGCTCGGTGTCGAATGCGCCGCGATCTTTGCGATCTTCACCTCGCAGGCCTGGAACATGACGTTCAGCCTGTACCAATCGCTGCGCACCGTGCCGGTCGAGCTGATCGAGGCGGCGCGGATGTACCACCTGTCGGCGTGGGGCCGGTTCTGGCGTCTCGAAGTGCCGCACGCAGTGCCGGCGCTCGTCTGGAACATGATGATGTCGGTGTCGGGCGGCTGGTTCTTCGTGGTCGCGTCGGAAGCGATCACCGTATCGGGCCAGTCGATCCTCCTTCCCGGTATCGGCTCCTATATCGCCACCGCGATCGAGCAGCGCGATCTCGGCGCAATCGGGTACGCAGTCGGCGTCATGCTGGTCGTGATCCTGCTCTACGATCAGCTGTTGTTCCGGCCTTTGCTCGCCTGGTCGCGCAAGTTCAGGGGCGATCCCGGCCCCGACGAGGACAGCGTCCGCCCTTGGTTCCTGATCGTGTTGCAACGTGCCCGGCTCTTCGACCTCGTGCAAATTGGGGTACTGGCGCTCAACCGCGCAACCGATCGCGGCATTGCTCTGCTCAGCCGGAGTTGGCCCGAGCAGGATCGAGCGCGGCCGCTCCCGCCGGCTTTCGAGCGCCTCTTCGACGCCGCGCTGTTAGTGCTGGCTGCGGCTGCTGTCGCCTGGGGGATCGTGTTCATTCGAGCCAGCGTCGCGCCAGCCGAGATCGGCTGGGTTGTTCTCCTGGGCCTGATTACCGCAATCCGCGTGCTGATCCTGATCGCGCTCGCCTCGCTGATATGGGTGCCGATCGGAGTCTGGATCGGGCTGCGCCCGCGCTTTGCCGACCGTGCCCAACCGGTCGTCCAGTTCCTTGCCGCGTTCCCCGCGAACCTGTTCTTCCCGGCGGCAGTGGTGTTGATTCTGCATTTTGGGCTCAATCCCGAAATCTGGCTCAGCCCGCTGATGATCCTCGGCACGCAGTGGTACATCCTGTTCAACGTGATCGGCGGGACGACCGCCCTCCCGGCGGAGCTGAAGCTCGCCGCCAGCAATCTCGGCGTGCGACGCTGGCTTTGGTGGCGCCGGCTGATCTTGCCGGCGATTTTCCCGGCCTATGTCACCGGCGCGGTCACCGCCTCGGGCGGCTCGTGGAACGCCAGCATCGTCTCCGAGGTGGTGCAGTGGGGCGATACGACCTTGCGGGCGACCGGGATCGGGGCGTACATCGCGCAGTACACCGCCGAAGGCGATCCAGCTCGGATCACCCTCGGGATCGGTGTCCTCTGCGTCTATGTTCTCGCCCTCAATCGGCTGCTGTGGCGCCGCCTCTATGAACTCGCGGCCGAACGCCTGAGACTTGATTGATTGGGGCTTGATTGATGAGCGTCGTCACCGAGCTGGATCGTCCGACCAAGATCGCCGCACCGCTGCTGTGGGCGATCGGGGTCGCCAAGACCTATCGCACGCCCGACCATATCGGGCGGCTTGTCCTGGAGGGCGTCGATTTCTCGCTTCGCGAGGGCGAGATCGTGGCGATCCTCGGCAAGTCGGGCTCCGGGAAATCGACTTTCTTGCGCATTCTCGCCGGGCTTATCGCGCCGAGCCAAGGCCGGGTCGAATACCGCGGCGGGCCGGTTACCGGCCCGGTGCGCGGGGTGGCAATGGTCTTCCAGAGCTTTGCCCTGTTCCCGTGGCTGACGGTTCTCGGCAATGTCGAATTGGGCCTCGAAGCCCAGGGCATCTCCGCCGCCGAGCGCCGCCGGCGCGCGGTCGATGCGATCGACCTGATTGGCCTTGACGGATTCGAGAACGCCTATCCCAAGGAATTGTCGGGCGGTATGCGACAACGCGTCGGCTTTGCCCGTGCCCTCGTCGTCAACCCCGACATCCTGCTGCTCGACGAGCCGTTCTCGGCGCTCGACGTACTGACCGCCGAGACCTTGCGCAACGACCTCCTCGATCTGTGGAGCGAGAGCCGGATCCCGACAAAGGGCATCCTTATGGTCTCGCACAATATCGAGGAGGCGGTCGAGATGGCCAACCGCATCCTGATCTTCGGCAGCGATCCCGGCCGGATCAACGCCGAGATTCCGGTGTCGCTGCCGCAGCCGCGTGATCGGGACAGCGCCGGGTTCCGCCAGATCGTAGACCAGGTCTATACGCTGCTGACGACAGTGCCCGGCCGCGACGGACGGCGCGGCGCGAAGCCGGAGCCGATTGGGCTGGGCCACCGGCTGCCTGATGCCGCGGTGCAGCAGTTAACCGGTCTCATCGACAGCCTGACCGACCCGCCGTTCAATGGCCATGCCGATCTGCCACACCTTGCGGATGAGGAAAATCTCGCGGTGGACGAATTGTTTCCGCTGATCGAGGCGCTGCAGCTATTGGGCTTCGCGCATGTCAGCGGCGGCGACATCGACTTGACCGCCGCCGGTCGCCGCTACGCCGACGCGGACATGCTGAGTCGCAAGCAGATCTTCGCGGAAGCCGTGATGAAGCACGTGCCGCTCCTCGCACATATCCGTCGGGTCCTTGACGAGCGCCCGGGCCACCGCGCGCCGGCCGCCCGCTTCTTGCGCGAGCTTGAGGACCACCTGTCGGAAGAAGAGGCCGAGCGCGTGCTCGATACGGTGATCAACTGGGGCCGGCACGCGGAGATCTTCTCCTACGACTCCGACGACGAGGTGTTGAGCCTCGAGAACTTCTGAATCCGGTCAGCCGCCGCGAAGCGGGTGTTGCGGAAGTTCGGCGCGCGCCACCTGCGGCGGCACCAGCGAGATATAGAAGGTGTCGCGCTTGTAGAATGTCGTATCGCCGCCCGAAATCCAGTCTCCGGCCAAGACCTTGACGTAGGCTTCCTGGCCGGGCGCCAGATCAACATCCTTGTCCTGATTGGTGTCGGTCCCGAAGCTTTCGACGGTGATGTGATAATGCCCGGCCGGGAGGTCGCGATAGAAGGCGCTGCCATCGGGTTGCACCGACCCGGCGAAGCTGCCGTTGAGCGCCACATTCGCGACGTTCATGCTGACCGAAGGTTCGAAATCGCGATAAAACCAAATCCGCGCCGCGCCGACCGGCGCTGCCGATGTACGCACGGCCTGAGCTGCCGCCGGTTCGGCGAAGGCCGCGAGCGCCAGCATCGCCGCACAAATGCCCGCCCGCCGCGACCAGATAGCCGCCGTCACTTTGCGAAGCATTGTGATCTCCGTCCGCCTCTGCGCCTGAATCCAAGCGCGGCGTCAGCGAAACAGGCGTTGGGGGCGTTTGGCAAGCGACAGTTTCGCGCTTCTGCCCGTCGTTTCCGTGAGCGCCGCTGGCCGCGATGGCTAGCGAATCCCGTCGAGCCGACGTAAGTTCGCAATTCGTAATTCGATACTTCGGGTTGGATCCGGATGCGCTCATTGTCGTTACTGTTTCTGCTGCTGCTCGCCGCCTGCACCGAAGCGACGGCGAGTCGCGTCGACGAAAAAACCTTCCGGATCGAAGATCCCGGCATACCCGGCGGTTCCGAGGGGCCCAACCGCCGCATGGCGAGCCGCCTCTGTCCCAAGGGCTACCGCGTGCTCGATTCGGAGAGCCACAAGGGCGGGCCGGACCGGGCGATCGATGACCCAAACACGATGACGGTTTGGACGATTCGCTGCATTTAACCCCGCGCCGCGCGCAAGCCGCCGGTCACCGGTGGCAGGAACTGCGCTGGAACCGCCCCGCAACGGAATGCGGCTGGTGTGCAACAATCGGTAACAAAGTTTGATTTGTGGCGAACCGGTGGCAGGCGCTAGGTTGCGCACCGGGATCGTTTCATTTGTGGACGTAGTCCATGTGGGGGGACATGGGAATTGCGCCGCAGCAGACGCTGAAGGCTGCCACGACGTGCCGGGGAATTGGGCTGCATTGCGGCAAACCGGTAACGATGACGATCCGACCGGCGCCGCCGGACGCGGGTATCGTTTTCCGACGCATCGATGCCGGCGCTGAAATTCGCGCGGTCTGGACCAGCACATGCGAATCCGCGCTATCGACGGTCCTGTCGAATGGCGAAGGCATCAGCATCGGCACGGTCGAGCATCTGATGGCGGCGCTTGCGGGTAGCGCGATCGATAATGCCGTGGTCGAACTTGACGGACCCGAAGTGCCGATCATGGATGGCAGCGCGGCGCCGTTTGTCTATTTGATCGAACGCGCCGGCGTCACCGCGCAGGATACGGCCCGGCGCGCGATCAAGATCCTGAAACCGGTTTCCGTCAGCGAAAACGGCGCGACGGCCGCGCTTCTGCCCGATCATGGCTTCTCGATGAGCTTCGAGATCGACTATGACAATCCGCTGATCCGCCGTCAGGACATCATGCTGAGCCTGGAGCCGGGCACCTTCGAGGCCGAGCTTGCGCCGGCGCGCACCTTCGGCCTCTTAGACGATCTGCCGCGTCTGCAAGCGGCAGGACTTGCGCTCGGCGGCTCGCTCGACAATGCGGTCGTGGTCAGCGGCAACCGCGTGCTGAACGATGGGGGGCTGCGTTACGCCGACGAGTTCGTACGTCACAAGCTGCTCGATGCGCTCGGCGATCTTTACCTTGCCGGCGCGCCGATCCTCGGGCATTTCCGCGGCGTGCGTTCCGGGCATGCCCTGACCCGCCGGCTGCTGCTGGCGTTGTTCGCCGACAAGGACGCGTGGTGCAAGACGACGCTGGCCGAGACCGTTGCGCTCGGCGCGTTAGCTTGGCCGCAGGCGGAGAGCGTTGCGCCGGTCTGAGCGACACTTCCGCGGTTTGCTGCAGATACGGTGGAGCATGCTATAATCAGGCCCGGGGAAATTCGCTCGGGATCGGGATCGACGATGCGCATGTTGTTGACGCCGCCGCGGCTGTTTGCCGCCGCGCTGTTGCTCGTGCTTGCCGCCTGCGGCGGCGACAAGGACCAAGCCTATATTGAGAAGCCGGTCGACGACCTTTACAACAAGGCGATGGATGCCCTCGTCGACGAAAACTACACCCAAGCCGCGAAGACGTTCGACCAAGTGGAAAGCCAGCATCCCTATTCGGCCTGGGCCACTAAGAGCCAGCTAATGCAGGTTTATGCTTATTACGAGGACGGCAAATACGGTGATGCCGTTCTCGCAGCAGACCGATTCATACAGCTGCATCCGGGGCATCGCGACGTCGCCTATGCGTATTACCTGAAGGCGATCTGCTATTACATGCAGATCACCGATGTCGGTCGCGACCAGAAACTGACCCAGGCCGCGCTCACCGCGCTCGAGGATATCGTCCGCCGCTTTCCCGACAGCAAATACGCGCGCGACGCCAAGCTAAAGCTCGATTTCACCCGCGACCATCTCGCCGGCAAGGAAATGGAGATCGGCCGCTATTACTTGAAGCGGCAGGAATACCTGGCGGCGATGAACCGCTTCAAGCGGGTGATCGACAATTACCAGACGACGACGCATGTACCGGAAGCTTTGGAGCGGCTCGTCGAATGCGATCTGGCGCTCGGCCTTGCCAAGGAGGCCAAGGACAATGCGGCTGTGCTCGGCTACAACTATCCCGGCAGCCACTGGTACACCGACGCCTACGCGCTCGTGACCGGCGGCGGCTCTCCCACAGAGGCACGTGAAAACGGATGGTTCTCGCGGATCGTTAGCAGCGTCTTCTGAGCGGCCCACATTAAAAAAACTTAATTTCAGCCCCGCACCGCACTGATCTATGTCAGCGCTGGTTCAGCGCCGGCACACCTCGGCTCGCGCTAGGGGCCTGCAGTGCGCCAGAAAGGATTTTCGAAAATGATCCGGCGGCTTTTTGCTGTCTCGTTTCTGATGCTGTCGGTGGTTGTCGCGCACGCGGCCGAACCGACCTCCGGCATCACCGGCCTGTTCCTGATCACGAAATACCCCTCGCTGACGGTGCGCGCGGGCGAGACCACGACGGTCGACCTGTCGTTGCGCAACTTCAAGCTGCCGCCACAGATCCTGACGCTCTCGGTGCCGGAGGTGGCGCAGGGCTGGAAGGCAACGATCCTCGGCGGTGGCCAGCCGGTCTCGGCGATCGACGTCGCGACCGATTCAGAGGAGCGCCTGCAGCTGCGGCTCGAACCGCCGTCCGGCACCGGCAAGGGGGACTATCGCTTCACCGTGGAGGCCAAGAACGGCCAGTACGACGACAAGCTGCCGATCACCTTGGTTATCGGCGAAGAGCTTCCGGCGAAGCTGAAGCTAACCACCAATTTTCCGTCGCTGCGCGGCACCGCGACCACCTCGTTCAAGTATCGGGTCTCGGTGAACAATGACAGCGGCAAGGACGCCACCGTCAATTTCAGCGCCGACGCGCCGAAGAATTTCCAGGTCAACTTTACCGAGGCCTATGGCAGCCAGCAGATCACCAGCATCCCGATCGAGGCCGGCAAGTCGAAGGATGTCGAGGCGTCGCTGACCATCCCGCGCGAGACCCCGGCTGGCGACTACAAGCTGACGCTGCATGCGAAGACCGAAGCGGCGAGCGCCGATCTACCGGTCAGCCTGACGATCATAGGCCAGCCGCGGCTGACGCTGTCCGGTGAAGGCGGCAGGCTGAGCGGAGATGCCTATGCCGGCCAGGACAGCCAGCTTACCGTGGTGCTGCGCAACGACGGCAGCGAGGCGGCGCGTGACATCGAGTTGAGCGCGACAACGCCGGAGGGTTGGAAATCGAGCTTCGATCCGAAGCAGGTGCCGCAACTGGCGGCGGGCGGCAATCAGGAGGTAAAGGTCACCCTTACCCCGTCCGACCGAGCGATCGCCGGCGATTACCAGACGACGATCCGCGCCAGCGCCGCCGGCGGCCTGTCCGAATCGGCGAATTTCCGCATCACTGTGATGACCTCGACTCTATGGGGTGCGGTCGGTATCGCGATCATCGCCATTGCCCTCCTGGTTGTCGTCTTTGCGGTCGCCCGCTTCGGCCGCCGCTAGGGAGCGCCGGATGGCTGACGAGGTCGTAATTCGCGCCGAGGGGCTGACCAAGCGCTACGCCGACACACTCGCGGTCGACCACATCGATCTCGAAGTTCGCGCCGGCGAGATCGTTGGCATTCTCGGACCGAACGGCTCCGGAAAGACGACGACGATCCTGATGCTGCTCGGGCTCACCGAGCCGACCGGCGGGCGTGCCGAAGTCGCCGGCTTTGATCCGTTGCGCGAGCCACTCGAAGTCAAGCGCCGGGTCGGCTACCTGCCCGATCAGGTGGGTTTCTATGACGGCCTCTCGGCGCGCGACAATCTGGCCTATACCGCGCGCCTCGCCGGGCTTTCGCGGGCCGAGATCGACCAACGCTTTGCCGATGCGCTCGATCGGGTCGGGCTCGGCGATGTCGGCCGCGCGCGGGTCAGCACCTATTCGCAGGGCATGCGGCAACGGCTGGGCCTCGCCGAGGTGCTGATGAAGCGGCCGAGCGTCGCTATTCTCGACGAGCCGACGACCGCCCTCGACCCGCATTCTACTCAGGAATTTTTGCAGATGATCCGCGGCCTGAAGGCCGACGGCACCGCGGTCCTCTTATCCTCACATCACCTGGACCAGGTGCAGAGCGTGTGCGACAGGGTGGCGCTGTTCAACCGAGGCCGCATCGCGCTGTCAGGCTCGGTGACCGATCTGGCAGGGCGAGTGCTGGGCGGGGGCCATGTCATCGATGTCGAGGCGCGCGGGCCGGGAATGGTCGACCGCCTTGCTGCGATCCCGGGCGTCGTGCGGGTGCAGCCGCTCGGCGGCGACCGCTACCGGGTCGATTGCCAGCGCGATTTACGTGCCGAGATCGCTCGCGAGCTTGCCCCAAAGGTCGATCTGCTCGGCATCGATTTCGCCGCGCCGAGCCTCAACGAGGTCTACAATCGCTATTTCGAGGAGCAGCGCCATGCCGCTCAATAGGCGCCGGGGCGGTTCGCCCTGGACCGGGCTCGGCACGGTCGTAGCCAAGGAGACGGCGGACCATCTGTCGAGCGCGCGCATGCGCATTCTGGAAGCGCTGGTCTTTTTGACCGCGCTCGCCGCGGCCTACGCCGCAATCCGGGCGATTCGCGCCACTATCGGCGAAAGCCCGTTTTTGTTTCTGCGCTTGTTGACCCTGTCGCAGGATCCGCTGCCCTCCTTCATCGCGCTGCTCGGTTTCCTGATCCCGCTCGTCGCGATCGCGCTCGCTTTCGATTCGGTCAACGGCGAGTTCAACCGTCGCACGATGAGCCGCATCCTGGCCCAGCCGATCTATCGCGACGCGCTGCTCCTGGGGAAGTTTTTCGCCGGCCTGCTGGCGCTGACGATCGGTCTTGTTTCGCTGTGGCTGCTGGTTCTCGGGCTTGGCCTGTTGCTGCTTGGGCTGCCGCCGAGCACCGAAGAATTCCTCCGAATGCTTGGCTTCCTTGTCGCCACGATCGCCTATGGCGGCGTCTGGTTGGCGTTGGCGCTGTTGTTCTCGGTCATCTTCCGCGCCCCAGCGACAGCCGCTCTCGCCGCGCTCGGCGTCTGGCTGTTGTTCGCGCTGTTTTGGTCGGTCATCACGCCGCTCTTGGCGACGGTGATTGCAGGACCGCCCGAGGGCGTGTTCGGCCCCCGGCTGGCTTACCTCAACACGCAGCAGATCATCGATCGGATCTCGCCAAACACGCTCTACGCCGAGACCGCGCTGGCGCTGCTGCACCCTGCGACCCGCGCGCTGGGGCCGGTGCTGATTAGCCAATTGCAAGGCGCGCTCCTCGGCGCGCCGCTGCCGGTCTCGCAGAGTTTCATCCTGATCTGGCCGCAGTTGACCGGGCTGATCGCCGCGACAATCGTGATCTTCGCGATCGCCTACGTGGTGTTCCAGCGTCAGGAGATTCGGGCCTAGGTCCTCGCCAAGCCCTTGAGCCCGAACTGACAGGTCGAGCCCCCGTAACGAGGAAAACCGGCCGTCGCTGGCCTCTAAGAGCCCGTCGCTATATCATTGCGCCGGTTTCGCAACCAGCCCTTCGGTATGCTGCTCGGCCTGACGATTCGCGATGTGGTTCTGATCGACCGGTTGTCGCTCGCCTTCCGGCCGGGGCTCTGCGTGCTGACCGGCGAGACCGGTGCCGGCAAATCAATCCTGCTCGATGCACTCGGCTTGGCGCTCGGCCGGCGCGCCGATGCCGGCCTGGTGCGGCCGGGTGCCGAGCAAGCCGCGGTTGCCGCCGAGTTTGTCGTCGGCGGCAACCACCCCGCGCTCGCGATATTGCACCAGGCCGGTATCGGCAGCGATCTGGCCGGCACGATCGTGCTGCGCCGGCTGGTAGCCGCGGACGGCCGCAGCCGCGCCTTCGTCAATGACGAGCCGGCGAGCATCGGCCTCCTGCGCGAGTTGGGCGATACTCTCGTCGAAATCCAGGGCCAGGGGGAGCAGCGTGGCCTGCTCGACCCTGCCACGCACCGCGAACTGCTCGATGCCCTCGCCGACAACGATATCCGACCGGCGCTATTGACTTCGGCTTGGCGCGACTGGCGCGCCGCGCGGGAGCAAGCCGATGCGGCGACGCGCCGGCTGGCCGAAAGTAGGGCCGAGGAAGACCTGCTGCGGCATAACCACGCCGAGCTCGAAGCGCTGACGCCGGAAGGCGACGAGGAGGAGCGGCTCGGCGCCCGCCGCCTGCTGTTGCAGAACGCCGAGCGGCTTGGCGAGGCGATCGCCGAGGCGATCGACGAGATCGACGGCGAGAGCGGCGCAACGCGCGGGCTCGCCCGTGCGCTGCGCCGGCTCGAACGCACTCGCGACCGGGCGCAGGGTCTGCTCGACGGCGCCGTTGCCGCGGCCGAACGCGCCGCCGCCGAGACCGCTGAGGCGCTGGCGGCGCTAACCGAGGCGGCGCAGACGCTTGAGCTCGATCCGCGCGCTCTCGAAGAAGCCGAAGAGAGGCTGTTTGCGCTGCGGGCGCTGGCCCGTAAGCACGGCGTCGGCGTTGCCGATCTGCCGCGCTTGCGACAGGCGGCGGCCGAGCAGCTTGCTGGCATCGAATCGGGCGCCGAGGACGTGGTGGCGCTGGAGCAAGCCGCCGCGGCGGCACGCGAGCGCTACATCGCCGCCGCCGCCACTGTGACGCGGGCCCGGGAAAACGCAGCCCGCAGACTAGACGACGCGATCTCGGCGGAGCTGAAACCCTTGCGGCTCGACAAGGCGCGCTTCCGCACCGTTCTGACCCCGCTCGCCGAGCCGGAATGGGGCGAGCACGGCTGCGAGCGCGTCCATTTCGAGGTGTCGACCAATCCCGGTGCCGCCTTCGGACCCCTGGCTCGCATCGCCTCGGGAGGCGAGCTGTCACGCTTCATGCTGGCGTTGAAACTGGTGCTCTCCGGCACCTCCTCGGTGCCGACCTTGATCTTCGACGAGGTCGACAGCGGCATCGGCGGCGCCGTCGCCGCTGCGGTCGGCGAGCGATTGCAAAGATTAGGCGCGCGTTTGCAGGTCCTCGTCGTCACCCATTCGCCGCAGGTCGCGGCGCGCGGCGCGCATCATTGGCGTGTCGCCAAGCGCCAGGCGGAGCGCATGACGGTGACCCGGGTCGAGGAGCTGGACGCCGGTACGAGACAGGAGGAGATCGCCCGCATGTTGTCGGGCAGCATCGTCACGGCGGAAGCGCGCGCCGCCGCGGCGAGCCTGATCGCCGGGGCCCGGCTGTGAACGCGCCAAGCGCCGTCGCGCCAAACATCGCCGCCCGCTCGGTCGAGCTGTTGACCGAGGAGGAGGCGAAGGGCGAGTTGGCCCGGCTCGCCGCCGAAATCGCGCATCACGACCGGCTCTACCACGCCGATGACGCCCCGGAGATCAGCGATGCGGCCTATGACGAGCTGCGCCGCCGCAACACTGCGATTGAGGCCCGTTTTCCCGAGCTGATTCGTAGCGACAGCCCATCCCGGCGGGTCGGCGCCGCGCCGGCCACCGGTTTCGCCAAGGTCACGCATTCGGTGCCGATGCTGTCGCTGGAGAACGCCTTCAGCGAAGAGGAGGTCCGCGACTTCTTCGCCGGTGTCCGCAATTTCTTCCGGCGGGCGGAGGATCTGGCCCGGGTCGCCGAAGATGCGATCGAAGTGATGGCTGAGCCCAAGATCGATGGGCTTTCGGCGGCGTTGCGCTACGAGCGCGGCCGGCTGGTGCTCGGTGCGACCCGCGGCGATGGCGTCACCGGGGAGGATGTTACCGCCAACATCCGTACCGTGAAAACCGTGCCCGAGCGGCTTAAAAGCGATAACTGGCCCGAGGTGATCGAGATCCGCGGCGAAGTCTATATGGAGCGGCAAGGGTTCTTCGCGGTTAATGCCGAGCGCGAAGCCGCCGGCGAGCCGATTTTCGCCAATCCACGCAATGTCGCCGCCGGCTCGCTGCGCCAGCTCGATCCGGCGATTACCGCGCGCCGGCCGCTCAAATTCTTCGCCTATGCGTGGGGCGAGGCGAGCGCGCCCTTCGCCAAAACCCATGCCGAGGCGCTGGCCCGGTTCCGCGATTGGGGATTTACCGTCAACGAGCGGTCCCGCCTGTGCCACGGTCTCGACGAATTGCTCGCCTATTACCGAGACATGGCCGAGCTGCGGGCCGAACTGCCCTACGACATCGATGGAATCGTCTACAAGATCAATGATCTCGCGCTGCAAAACCGGCTCGGCATGCGCAGCCGGGCGCCGCGCTGGGCCTTGGCGCATAAATTCGCGGCGGAACAGGCGCAGACGGTGATGCGCGGCATCATGATCACCGTGGGCCGCCAGGGTACGCTGACCCCGACTGCGATGCTGGAGCCGGTCACTGTCGGCGGCGTCGTCGTGCAGCGCGCCACCCTCCACAATGAAGACGAGATCCAGCGTAAGGACGTGCGCATCGGCGACACGGTCATCGTCCAGCGCGCTGGTGACGTAATTCCCCAGATTGTCGCTGTCGTGACCGAGCGCCGGCCAGAGGACGCGAAACTCTACGAATTTCCTGACCACTGCCCGGTCTGCGGCAGCCTTGCAGTGCGTGAAGAAGGCATGGCGGCGCGGCGCTGCACCGGTGGGCTGATCTGTCCGGCGCAGGCGGTCGAGCGGCTGAAGCATTTCGTCGCACGCGACTGCTTCGACATCGAAGGCCTCGGCGAAAAGCACATCACCGCCTTCTGGCAAGACAAGTTAATCCGCCGGCCGGGCGACATCTTCCGGCTCAAACCTGAGATGATCGCGGAGCGTGAGGGCTGGGGCGAGGTCAGCGCCAACAAGCTGATCGCGGCGATCGACGAGCGCCGGCGTCTCGGGCCCGACCGCTTCATCAACGCGCTCGGCATTCCGCAGGTTGGGCAGGCGACGGCGCGCCTCTTGGCGCGGCATTACCGCTCGCTCGACGTTTGGCGCCGCGAGATGGAGGCGGCGCAAGATCCGGAGAGCCCGGAGCGGGCCCACCTCCTCGATGTGCACGGCATCGGCAAGGATATGGCGACCGACATCATCGGCTTTTTCGCCGAGCCGCATAACCGCGCCGTGCTCGACGACCTTGCCCAGGAAGTAATCGTGCTCGATTACGAAGCACCGTCGCAGCGGACGGTCTCGCCGCTGGCCGGCAAGACCATCGTCTTTACCGGTGGCCTCGAATCGATGAGCCGATCCGAAGCCAAGGCGCGCGCCGAGGCGCTCGGCGCCAATGTCGCCAGCTCGGTGTCGGCGAAAACCGATTATGTCGTGATCGGCGTCGATGCCGGATCGAAGGCGAATAAGGCGGTGGCGCTGGGGGTCAAGACCCTCGACGAGGCGGCTTGGCTCGAACTCGCCAGCCTCTCCGAGATGGCGAGCTGAAAGCGGGCGGGGGGATGCAGGAAACCAGCCT
>DASYOB010000004.1:0-67735 GCA_036008175.1 Allostellaceae bacterium | reverse complement strand
GGGCCGCGCATGCACCCCAATGACGGCCGCGTCGTCTCCAACTTCATCGTCCAGGCATTGCAGAACGAGCCGATCACCCTCTATGGCGACGGTTCGCAGACCCGCGCCTTCTGCTATGTCGACGATCTGGTCGAGGGCTTCTTGCGCATGATGGCGGCGCCCGATTCGGCGACCGGCCCCTTGAACCTCGGCAACCCGGTGGAGATTTCGGTCGCCGAACTGGCCCGGCTCGTCATCGAGCTGACCGGCTCGCGCTCGAAGCTCACCCGCCGCCCCTTGCCGGTCGACGACCCGATCCAGCGCTGCCCCGATATCACAGCAGCCAAGGCGCTCCTCGATTGGCAGCCGAAGACGCCGCTGCGCGCCGGCCTGCAACGCACCATCGATTATTTCGAGGAATTGCTCCGCAGATACGGCGCGCTCGAAGAGCGGCCGGTTACCGCCTGACGGCTGGCTGGCTGGCTGCCTGCCGCCGGGTCAGGCAGCCTTCGCGTCGTCGACGTGCAGGATCTCGATCGCCGGCGGCGCGGTCAGCACCTCGCTGAAGGCGTGCATCCAGCTGCCGGTCTCCTTGCTCGAGCCGATCCCGCGGTTGCGAAATTGGGCTAGGCGCTGCATCCCGTCGAGAGCGGAAGCCGTTGTTTGCGCCGCGCGCCCTTGCGACAATTCGGCAGAGGCGACCGGGAGGAGCGGCATGACCGAAGCATCCGGCGCGGCGGGCGGAACTGCTGCCGAGCGGATAGAGAAGCCCATGATTGGATTGCTTCGCCTCGCCGCCCGCGCCGCGGTCATCTTGTTAGCCATAGCCGCTCCAGCGCCGGCGCAGAAGGCCGGCGGCGTGTTGCGGATCTATCACCGCGACAGCCCGGCCAGCATGTCGATCCTCGAGGAAGGGACCAACTCGGTCTCGATCCCGATGATGGCGGTGTTCAACAACCTGGTCCTGTTCGATCAGCACATCCCGCAGAACAGCCTGCAGACAATCCGCCCCGACCTCGCCGAAAGCTGGTCGTGGAGCGATGACGGCAAGCGCCTCACCTTCAAGCTGCGCCAGGGCGTCAAATGGCACGACGGCAAGCCATTCACCGCCGCCGACGTCAAGTGCACCTGGGACCTGTTGACCGGGCGCTCGACCGAGAAATTGCGCGCAAATCCGCGCAAATCGTGGTGGAGCAATGTCGCGGAAATCGCCGTCAACGGCCCGGCAGAAGCGAGTTTTGTGCTGGAACGGCCGCAGCCGGCGATCCTAGCGTTGCTCGCCTCCGGGCTGGCGCCGGTCTACCCGTGTCACGTCTCGCCGGCGCAGATGCGCCAGCATCCGATCGGCACTGGCCCATTCAAATTCGTCGAGTTCAAGGCGAACCAGGGGATCAAGCTGGCGCGCAATCCCGATTATTGGAAGCCTGGCCGGCCCTATCTCGACGGCATCGAGTACACGATCATCCCGAACCGCTCGACCGCGATCCTCGCCTTCGTCGCCGGCCAGTTCGATCTGACATTCCCCTATGAGGTCACGATCCCGGTGCTGAAGGACGTGAAGGCCCAGGCGCCGAATGCGATTTGCGACCTCGTGTCGGCGAACTCCGCCACCAACCTGTTGGTCAACCGCGAGGCGCCGCCTTTTGACAATGCCGATCTGCGGCGCGCCCTGACGCTGGCGCTCGACCGCAAGAGCTTTATCGATATCCTGGCCCAGGGACAGGGCGATATCGGCGGGGCGATGGAGCCGCCGCCGGCCGGCGTTTGGGGCATGCCCGCCGATGTTCTCGCCACGGTTCCGGGCTACGACCCCGATATCGCGAAAAATCGCGCGGCGGCGCGCGAAATAATGACAAAGCTCGGTTACAGCGCCGACAAGCACCTCGCGGTCAAAGTCGCCGCGCGCAATATCCCGACCTATCGCGACCCCGCGGTGATCTTGGTCGATCAGCTGAAGGAGGTGTGGATCGACGCCGAACTCGACACGATCGAAACCTCGGCCTGGTTTCCCAAGCTGGCGCGCAAGGACTACCAGATCGGCGTCAATAACACCGGCAGCGGTGTCGATGACCCGGACCAGCAATTCTACGAAAATTACGGCTGCGGCTCGGAGCGCAACTACACCGGCTATTGCAACCCGGAGCTGCAGAAGATATTCGACCAGCAGTCGATGGAGACCGACCAGGAGAAGCGGAAACAACTGGTCTGGGAGATCGACCGGAAATTGCAGGAAGACGTGGCGCGCCCGATCATCTATCACACGCGCCTTGGCACCTGCATGCAGCCGCAGCTGAAGGGGCTGACCGTCATGGTCAATAGCCAGTACAACGGCTGGCGCATGGAAGATGTGTGGCTCGACCGCTGAATTTGCGTGCGAGCGTCACAATTTTACCCGACTATTCCGTCAGCATCACGTGCGGCAAACACCCTATGAGATTGGCCTCGATGCTCGGCCCGGCGCGATCCTGGAGACGATTGTCGACGTCCCGAACGCCGGCCGCGGCATCGCCGCCGCGCCGATGACCCTGACGCCGGCCGATCGGCCGCTCGCACCGCAGACAGCGCGGGAGGCAGCAGCCCCGCGTCCTGCGCTGCTGCCGGTTTTGCTGCGGCCGCTTTACCGCTGGTATGAACGGCGGTTGGTGCTCGCGCTGCGCGACCATGTGCTGCCGCGCCATATTGGGATCATCCTCGACGGCAACCGCCGCCACGCGCGCGCGCTCGGCATCTCCGATCCGCGCGAGGTTTACGGCCTCGGCGCTCACAAGCTCGATGATGTGCTCGCCTGGTGCGACGACCTGCGCATTCCGACGGTTACGTTGTGGGTTTTCTCGCCGGAGAACCTGCGGCGCTCGACCGCCGAGGTGTCCGGCATCTTCGGCGCAATCGAGGCCAAGCTGCTGACCTTGGCGCAGGATGCGCGGATTCACGAGGGGCGCGTCCGGGTTCGGGCGATCGGCAAGTTGGACCTTGTTCCCGACCGCACCCGGGCGGCGATCCGGCTGGCCGAGGAAGCAACCGCCGGCTATGACGGCATGGTGTTGAATATCGCAGTGGCTTACGGGGGGCGTCAGGAAATCATCGACGCGGTCGCCGCCTTCCTGGCGGATAACCAAGCCGAAGGCCGTACTTTGGCCGAGATAATTCCGGAGCTTACGCCGAAGGCCCTCGGGCGCTATCTCTATACGGCCGGACTGCCCGATCCCGACCTGATTATCCGCACGAGCGGTGAGGTCCGGCTTTCCGGGTTCATGCTGTGGCAGAGCGCGCACAGCGAGTTCTACTTCACTGACGTGAACTGGCCCGCTTTCCGCAAGATCGATTTTCTGCGCGCCATCCGGACGTTTCAGCAACGCCAGCGCCGGTTCGGTCTGTAAGCGCGGCTTCCGCGCCGGCGATCCTCTCGCATTATGAGAGAGGATCGCACTGCCGCGCCGGTTACTCGGCGGCGGCGCGGGCCGGCTCGATGAATTGCGAGATGTAGGAACTGCGCCGCTTCACATTGGCCCGGTACATCTCTTCGAACTCGGCGGCCGGGAAGGAATGCGTCGACGGCCGGTTCATGATCGCCTCGCCCCACGCCTTCAGCCGCGGATATTTCTCGATCTCGCCGATCTTCTTGATCCGGTCGAGGAAAAAATAGCGCTGCAGGAACGGCGCGTAGGCGGCATCGACCAGCGAGTATTTCGCGCCATTGAAGAACGGGCCGTCGCCGTGCTTTTCGAGCGCCTTCTCGAGGCGGCCAAAGGCCTCCGGGATCTTCGCCACGGCCTTCTCGTAATCGGCTTCGGTCGCTGCATAGGCGCAGCCGGTCACCGACGAGGCGAAGGTCGGCACGTAATCGGTCCAGGCGCGGTTGATCGCGCGCGTCATCGGGTCTTCGGGGTGCAGCCGCGGCGCGATCGTCTCATCGAGGTATTCGTTGATCGCGTTCGACTCGAACAGCGACTCCTTGTCGTCGATGCGGATCACCGGCACCTTTTTGTGCGGCGAGATCGCCAGAAACCAGTCGGGCCGGTTGTCGGGCTCGATGTGGCGGAACTCGAACGCGGTGTTCTTCTCGCGCAGCACGATCGCCGAGCGCTGCACCCACGGGCAGGTCTTGAAGCTGACCAGCATGTATTTCGCCATGATTTCTTCCCTCCGAGGCGTGGAATGACCTCAGCATCGCATGCCGAGCGCGCCCGCTTAAACACAAATCGCCGCGATTACCCCTCAGGTACTTCAATGCCCAGAAGCGGGCCGTATTGCTGGCTGCCGAAGGTGTCGCCGTCGCCCGGGCTGCCGCTCGGTACCGTGCGGCGGATCGTGAACTTGATCGCCAATGCTGGGTCGAACTCGACGTAATCGGTGATGCGGCTGTCCTCGATGCCGAAGATCCGGCACACCGCGCTACGCGAGACGACGCCGCTCCGCCGCACCAGCTCGTAATCGGCGCGCTCGGCGAAGATCAGATCGAAGGTGATGCGATCGACCCCGGCATTCTTGCTGCGGATCGTCTTGGCGATCTCGGCGAGGGTGCGCGTCGCCATCAAACGCCTGCCTCGGTCAGAAAGGTCGGAAACAGCTCGAGCGGGTCATCGACCCGCATCGTGTGGTTCAAGGTCCAGCGATAGGCCGGGCTTGCCGGCATGACCTCGTCGAGCAGAAAGGCGACGCCGCCGGCCGTGCCCTTTACCCGCGGCAGCCGGGCATAGAACATTTGCCGGGTGCCGATCATGCAGGCTTCCTCGGCCAGTTCGCGGGTCCGCGCGATGCCCTGCACGACGATGCCGATCTCGTGCGCCGGCGTGGCCTTCAGCGGCTCCAATTCGCCGAGAATGGCGTCGCGGCCATAGACGGTGAAATGCAGCTCGTAGCCGCTATCGCCGAGCTGCTCTCTGGCCTGCTGCCGCGCCCAGCCGATGACATCGTCGATATGCGCGATCGTGTAGGGGTCGCGCACGCCGACGATGCCGACATAGCGCTCGCCGATCTTGCCCGAGCCTTCGAGTTTCACCCGCAGCTCGCGTGCCGGCACATACCGTGGCCCGGTGATCCGGGTGGTGCGATCGTCATACTGCTCGTAATGGCACTCGCTCATATCGAGATGGCCGCCGAGGAAGTGTTCGTAGAACGGGTTCGCGCGCTCGTACATCGCATGCCCGGCGACAGAGGCGATGGTGCAGCGCTGCTCGGGCAACATTGCGGTCACCTTGACGTCGTCCATCGTGATCTCGCCGAGCACCGATTCCTTGGCGCCGTAGGGCTCGGCGCAGAACGAGGCGCATTCCAGGATCTTGCCGTAGAAATAGGCGAGCCCCGCCGGAAATCCGCAGCGGATTGCCGGCGCGGCGAAGATCGCGCAATCGCTGCTGCGGCCGCCGATGATCACGTCGGCGCCTTCGTCCAACAGCTTGATGTATGGGTGCACGCCGGCCACCGCGACGACGCGGTCGGTTGCATCGAGGGTCGCAAGGTCGAGCGCCGGGCGGTCGTCCAGCCCCTCGACGGCATCGCCGTCGCGGATGCGGCCGCGCAGCTCCTCTTTCCCGACCTCCGAATAGAAATAGCCGATCCGAAATTTTTTCAGCCCGTGCTTGCGGGCGAGATCGCGAAGGATTTCGACAAACAGATCGACCCGGCTGTTCGTCCCGGTGTCGCCGGCCGAGCCGATAATCATCGGCACGCCGAGCCGGCGGGACGCGAGCAGCATTACTTCGAGGTCGTGCTCCTGCCATCGCCGCGGGCTCGACGAGATATCGGCGCCGAGCGGCACCGGCCCTACATCGCACGAGCCGGAATCGGCGCAGATCAGATCGGGCTCGGCGGCGCAGCCGATGACGAAGCTGCCGGTCTTGATCGGCGCGAAGCCGAGATGCCCGTTCGGGCAGACGATGCGAAGGCTCGGCTCATTGTCTGTCCGAACGGCCGAACGTCGCTGCTGGGTCGAGACGGGCAAAGGCAAACTCGTAATGGGTGCCGCAAGCGCGCGGGATCGGCCATATTAGCGGAAGCCGATCGAGAAGGTGAACCATGCCGGGACCATTGCACGGCTATCGCATCGTGGATCTGACCTCGAACGTCTCGGGGCCGCTGGCGACAATGATCCTCGCCGACCAAGGCGCCGAGGTGATCAAGGTCGAGCCACCCGACGGCGGCGACCATACCCGCGCCGGCGCCAATCGGCGCGGAGGGTTTTCCGCCGGTTTCCTGAACATAAACCGCAACAAGCGCTCCATGGTATTGGACCTGAAGGACCCGCAGGCAAAAGAGGCGCTGATGCGGCTCGCGGCGACCGCGGATGTGTTCATCCAGAATTACCGGCCCGGTGTCGCCGAGCGTCTTGGCATCGGCGAGGACGCAGTTCGGGCCGTTGCGCCGAATATCGTCTATGTCTCGATCAGCGGCTTCGGCGAGAAGGGTCCATATGCACAAAAGCCGGTGTACGACCCGCTGATCCAGGGCTTTTCTGGCCTCGCCACGGTGCAGGCGGGATCGGACGAGGCACGTCCGCGCATGCTGCGCACGATCTTGCCCGACAAATTGACCGCGATCAGCGCCTCGCAGGCGATCACCGCGGCATTATTGTCGCGCGAGCGGACCGGCGAGGGCCAGCATGTGCGCTTGTCGATGCTGGAGGCGGTGCTTGCCTTTTTGTGGGCTTCCGACATGAGCGGCCAGACCTTTGTCGGCGACGATCCGGTGCGGCAGGAGGCGGCGGCGAGCGCGACCGATCTGATCTACCAGACCGCCGACGGCTACATGACAGTGGCGGTGCAGACCGATCGGCAATGGGCGGGGCTGGCAAACGCGGTCGAGCATCCCGAATGGCTCGACGATCCGCGCTTCAAGACGCCGGCGCTGCGGGCGGAAAACGTCGACGAACGGCTGCGCCTGACCCAGGAGGCGTTGCTGGCTCGCCCGACCACGGAATGGCTCGACATCATCACCGCGGCGAATGTGCCCTGCGCGCCGGTATTGACCCGCAATCAGGTCATCCGCCACGAGCAGGTGCGGGAACTGGGCCTCCTCGAGGAATACGACCATCCGGCGGCGGGACGGCTGCGCCAGACTCGGGCCGCCGCACGTTTTTCGAGGACGCCGGCCGAGATCCGACACGGTGCGCCGGCGCTCGGCGAGCACACCGAGGCAGTCCTTAGCGAGCTTGGCTACGCCCCCGCCGAGATCGCGGGATTGCGCGCGAACCGCGTGTCGCTCGCAGCCGATGGAGAGTGATTGTGATCGATTTCTACTACTGGCCGACGCCGAACGGCTGGAAGGTCGCAATCATGCTCGAGGAATGCGGCCTCGAGTATCGCGTCGTCCCGGTCAATATCGGCAAGGGGGATCAGTTCAAGCCCGAGTTCCTGAAGATCAGCCCGAATAACCGCATGCCCGCTATCGTGGATCACGACGACCCGGACGGGCCGCTGCCAGTATTCGAGTCCGGCGCGATCCTGATCCACCTCGCCGAGAAGAGCGGCCGGTTCATGCCGCAGAGTCGGCACGGGCGGAAGGAGACGCTGGAATGGCTGTTCTGGCAGGTCGGCAATTTGGGGCCGATGGCCGGCCAGCTGAGCCACTTCGTCAATTACGCGCAGGGCGAGCACCCCTATTCGCACAAGCGCTACGCCGACGAATACAATCGCTGCCTGGGCGTCCTGGAGCGCCGGTTGGAGGGGCGCGAATTCATCGTCGGCGAATATTCGATCGCCGACATGGCGAGCTGGCCCTGGGTGCTGATCGCGAAGCCATTGGGCCAGCCGCTCGACGACTTCCCGAACGTGTCGCGCTGGCGCGCTGCGGTCAGAGATCGGCCGGCGGTGCAAAGGGGCGTCGATCTCGGCAAGGAATGGCGCCGCAACGCACCGCCCTCCGACGAGGAGCGCAAAATCCTGTTCAACCAGACCGCTAGCGCCGTCCTCGGCCGCGACTGATCAGTCGCGGTTGAAGGCCGGCATGACGTCCTTGGCGAACCAGCGCAGCTGCTCGATGAACTCGCTCGGCGGCAGGCCCTCGGCCCAATGGACCATGAAGTCTTCGAGGCCGGGGTATTTCGCCTCGATCGACTTGATGCCGTCGATGACCTGGGCCGGCGTCCCGCAGAACCACGCCTTCTGCTTCACCCCCTCGCGCAATGTAGGCACCGTGGCGGGCGCGCCGGGCGTGCCCCAGGTGCGGCCCTGCTCATCGGCGTAGCGCACGAAGCCGAACGGCGCGAACCATTTGTAGCGTTCGTCATGCGAGGGCTCGAGCCGGCGGATCGCTTCTTCCTGGCTGTCGGCGAGATAGATGCCGGCGCCCCAGACCATGTCCTGTCCGAGCTGCGTCGGACGGTTATGGCGGTGGCAGGCATCGTGGAAGGCGCGCACCACGTCGTCGAGGATTTTTTCGCCGTTCAGCGTCACCATCGCCTTCAGGCCGTATTGCGCCATCATGTCGATCGTGCGGCCGCTGGCGATTGGCATGAAAATCTCGACCGGCAGGTGCTTCGGCCGCGGCACCATCGTGATGTCCGTGAGATCGTAGCCGCGATAGGGTACCGGCGGCGGGCATTCGTAATATTTGCCCTTGTGGTGGAACTGCTCCTCGTTGAAGCACCTCAACAAGAGCTGCAACTGCTCCTCGAACAGGTCGCGATTGGCCGCGGCGTCGAGCAATGGCGCGCCGAAGCTCTCGACCTCGCGGGTGTGATAGCCGCGCCCCACCCCCATGATCACCCTTCCGTCGGTGACAATGTCGGCCATCGCATAATCTTCCGCGAGGCGGATCGGGTGCCACATCGGCAGGACGTTAAAGGCGCAGCCGAATTTGAGCTGCCGCGTCTGTGTCGCCAGCCATAGCCCCCACTGGACCAAATTGGGGATGCACTCATAGCCTTCGCGCTGGAAATGATGCTCGGCGCCCCAGAAGCAGTAATAGCCGAGCCCGTCCATCACCCGCGCGACCTCGCGCGAGGCCGCGAACACCTCCGACAGCCGCTCGTTCGAGTAGCGCCGGTCGTTCGCCGGGGTGCCGTCGAGGCCGATATTGTCGAGCTCGATCTGGCCGACATACAGAGCATGGAACCGTTTGATCATCGCGCTACCGAGTCCCTAGGCTGTTTCTGAACGCCGTTCCGCAATCTGAACGCCGCTGCGGGCTTGGTCAATCGCCGGTCGCCACGTCGGACCCGACCACGCGACGGCCTCGACGGCGGCCGGCGGGCCGTGCTTCCGATGGCGCCGGCGCTCCCAATGCGGGCGCTTCCGGCGCCGGGCCCGGGGTGATCCCGGACACGATCGAGGTCGCCTCGCGCAATAGCCGCTTGAATTCCGGCAGCCGCTTTTCGAAGCGCTCTACCGGCGCGGCGATCAGCAGCCCGGCGGTGACGCTGCCGTCGGCGTTGAAGATCGGCGCCGCCAGCCCGGCCGCGCCCGGCACTGTCTCGCCGATGCTGACGGCAAAGCCCTCGCGGCGGATCGTCTGCAACCGCTGCCGCAATTTGCCGACATCGGTGATCGTGCGCGGGGTCAGCGGGTCGAGCGGCACCGAGCGCAGATAGGCATCGATGAAGCCCGGGTCCTGAAAGGCGAGCAGCATCAAGCCGCCGGCAGAGACATAAAGCGGGCGGGTTGTGCCCGTGGGGACGGTGTAGCGGACCGGGTTCGGGCTATCGATGCCCTCCACATAGGTCGAGCGTCGGGCGACGGCGTCGAGCTGTACTAGGAATACCGTCTCCTGCGTGCGCGCGTGCAGATCCTGCAGCACCGGGCGGACGAGACTCGGGAACCGCCGGACCGCCAGCATGTCGGCGGCGAGCCGGAACGATCGCGGACCGAGGCGATAGAGGCCGTGGCTGTGCGCGAGATAGCCGAGTACGACGAGCGAGCGGAGGATGCCCAACAGGCTGCTCTTCGGCGCGCCGACGGCAAGGCTCAATTCGGCTAGTCCAAGCCCCTCCTCGGACCGGGTCAACGCCTCCAACGCCGCTATTACTCGCGCCGAGGAGCGGCCCGACGAGCCCTCGGCGGGATCGGCTTCGACGCTTCTTCCGGGCCCGGCAGATCGACGCAAGGTTGTGTTCCTGACGCGAAAATGTGCAACCAGAGAGTAGGGGCGGCAAATACGCCCGTTCAAGCTCGGGGCGCAATGCCCGGCAGACGCCGCTCCCGGCGGCTGCTACACTTTTCCATCGCTTGCGGAGGGAAAAATGACGACAACGCTCGAAGCCGATGCGCGCCCGGAGACGCGGCCCGGGGTACGCATCGAGGATGTCGAATACCAGCGACAGGGCGAGCGCGCATTGTTGGCGCGGCTGTACCGGCCGAGCGGAACCGGTCCGTATCCGGCGGTGGTGCAGGTTCACGGTGGCGCCTGGGTCAACAAGGACCGCACCGACAACGATTTCATCGCCAAGGCCTTGGCCGAGAGCGGCATCCTCGTCGCCTCGCTCGATTTCCGCATGCCGCCCAAGGCGCCCTACCCGGCTTCGGTCGCCGACATCAACCTTGGCGTCCGCTGGCTTAAGGCGCGTGCCCGCACCTATGGCAGCCGCCCGGACTGGGTCGGCCTGTTCGGAACCTCGAGCGGCGGGCATCAGGTATTGCTCGCGGCGATGCGGCACGACGATCCGCGCTATGCCGCGTTGCCCTTGCTCGAAGCGCCGCAAGTTGATGCCCGAGCCGCCTTCGTGATTTCGGGCTGGGGCGTGATCGACCCGCTGTTGCGCTATCACCTCGCCAGGAAGGCCGGTAATGCCGAGCTTCTCGACAACCACCACGCCTTCTGGGGCGATGAAGCGACGATGAGCGAGGGCAGCCCGCCGGCGATCCTCGACCGCGGCGAGAAGGTGCATCTGCCGCCGGCGCTGGTGTTCGGCGGCGACTGCGACGAATGGGTGCCGCTCGAGACCATGCAGCGGCTCGTCGCCGGTTGGAAGCAGGCGGGCGGCGAGGTCGAACTGGAGCTGTACAAGGGTGCCAATCACGGCTTCATGACCGGCAAGCCCGACGCGCCCTACGCGAAGCCGGCGATTGAACGCATCAAGGCGTTCATTCGCAAACACACGGGCTGACGACTATCTCGCCGAGCGCCCAACCCTCTCCGCCAGCGGGCGGGGGTGAAAATTCTGCATTCGGGAGGAGACAATGCAAGATAACCGGGTCAAGCGGATTATGGCCCAAGGCGGGCTCGCCCTCGGCACCCATACCGGCGGCATCGCCGATCCGCAGATCGTCGAGATCATCGGGCTGGCCGGCTTTGACGCCGCGTTTATCGACATGGAGCACACCGCCTTCGACCTGCACGACGTGTCGCTGATGGTCATGGCGGCCGAGCGGGTCGGCATCACCTCGATCGTGCGCACCCCAGGCTTCGACCCCGCCTTCATCCTGCGCCTGCTCGACCAGGGCGTGCAGGGCATTCAGGTTCCGCATGTCTCTGACCCGGAGACCGCGCGTGCGGCGGTTCAGGCGGTGCGCTACCCGCCCGAGGGCGATCGCGGCATGGCGGCGGGCAGCCGCGCAGCCGATTTCGGCAACACGCCGCTCCTTGAACACATGGCGAAGTCGAACCGCGAGATCCTGCTCGCCTGCATGATCGAGGACATGGCGGCGGTCGAACGCATCGACGAAATCGCCGCCGTCCCCGGGGTCGATCTGCTGGCGGTCGGGCCGTCGGATCTGTCGCGCTCGCTCGGGGTCAGCGGCCATCCCGATCATCCGCGGCTGGTCGCCGCTATCGACCGGGTGCGCGAAGCGGTCAGGAAGGGCGCCGGAGCGCGCCTCGCGCTGCCGCTCAACCACGCCGCCTTCCCGCGCAACGCGGCGCAGCTCAAGGAGCTCGGCGCCGGCTATTCGAATTGCGCTCCGACCCCGGAAGCGCGGCTGTTGCGCTCGATGCAGGAGCAGTGCGCGGCGCAGCGGAAACTGCTGGGCTAGGGCCAGGGGTCAGGCGCCCGGTTTTCACGAATGCAGCCGTAAGCGAGCATTGCTGCGCCGCGGCTGGGCTCCGTAGGGGCGATTGAGGCGGGTGGCGGTGGTTGACGCGGTGGTTGAGTCGCGTTCTTAATTCCCGAATTAAAGCCGAATAAACCAATCGGAACGGGAGGAAACTGCAATGACGGCCGTCGATATCGTTTCGGTTGCTCTACCCGAGGCCGAGCACCGGCGGCAGCTGCGCCGTGCGGTCATCGCCAGCACGGTGGGCACCACGATCGAATGGTACGATTTCCTGCTCTACAGCATCGTTACGGGGCTGGTTTTCGGCAAGCTGTTCTTCCCAAAATCCGATCCCCTGGTCGGCGTGCTGGAGGCCTTCGCGGTCTACACCGTCGGGTTTATCGCGCGTCCGATCGGCGCCGCGATCTTCGGCCATTACGGCGACCGCATCGGCCGCAAGGCGGCGCTGATAGCGACCTTGCTGATCACCGGGCTGGCGACCTTCGCGGTCGGTTTGGTCCCGACTTACGAGTCGATCGGGATCTGGGGCGCGGTAGTGCTGACGATCGTCCGCTTCATCCAGGGTATCGGGGTCGGTGGCGAATGGGGCGGCTCGGTATTGCTGTCGATGGAGTGGGCACGCACCAACAAGCATCGCGGCTTTATCACTTCCTGGCCGCAATTCGGCGGACCCGCCGGCTTGCTGCTGGCCAACCTCGCGGTATTCGTGTTCAGCGGGATTTCCGGCGACCAGTTCCTGGTCTGGGGCTGGCGCATCCCGTTCCTGCTCAGCATCGTTATGGTCGCGATCGGGCTCTATATCCGGCTCGGGATTCTCGAAACCCCCGCATTCCAGCGCCTCGTCGCGGAACAGCGCGTCGAACGCGTGCCGGTCATCGAGGTGATCAAGCGTCAGCCGAAGGAGATCGTCCTCGCGGCGCTGGCGCGCATGGCCGAGCAGGCGCCGGCCTACATCTATCTCGCTTTCATCTTCGCCTATGGCACCCAGGTGCTGCATCAGTCGCGCGACTTTCTGCTCGAATCGCTGATCTGCGCGGGGCTGGTGTCGTTCATCACGATCCCGCTGGCCGGCCATCTCTCCGACCGGTTCGGCCGCAAGCGCATCTACCTGATCGGCGCGGTCGCGACCGGCATTTTCGGGTTCATCTACTTCGCGATGCTGAACACGATGGTGCCGCAGTGGATCTTTCTCGGCATCGTCCTGTCCTTCGTGCCGCACGACATCCTGTACGGGCCGCAGGCGGCTCTGATCGCGGAATGTTTCACGCCGCGGCTGCGCTACAGCGGCTGCTCGATTGGCTACCAGCTCTCCTCGGTAATCTCCGGCGGACCCGCGCCGCTGATCGCAACGGCGTTGCTCGCCGCCTTCGGCTCGGGCTATGTGATCGCGGTCTATATCTTGTTTTGCTCGATCGTGACTATCGTGGCGACCGTGATGATGCCCGACTACACCAATCGCGACATCTCCGAGGAGCACGCTTGAGCCCCCCTCTCGCGAATGCTTGACAGCCCGGCACCATAGGGCGAAAGGAGCCCTGACATCCGGGAGGTCAGAGCCAAGGATCGGGACCGATGCGGAAGAATTCGATCGGGGTTCGCCCGATCGCCGGGGCGATTGGTGCGGAGATCTCAGGGGTCGATTTGTCGGCGCCGCTCGACGACGACACAATCGCGGAAATCCGCCGCGCCTGGCTCGACCACCTTGTCATCTTCTTCCGCGACCAGGACCTGCCGCCGGCCCGGTTTCTGGCCTTCGCCCGTCGTCTCGGCGAGCCGATCGAATATCCGTTCGTCACGGGCATCGCGGGCTTTCCGGAAATCACCCCGGTCGTGAAGCTGGAGCACGAGAAGGTCAATTTCGGCGGACTCTGGCACAGCGACACCACGTATCTCGAGATCCCGCCAATGGGGACGATGCTGATCGCGCGCGAGGTGCCCGCCTATGGCGGCGACACGCTGTTCGCCAACATGTATCTCGCCTATGAGACCCTGTCGCCGGGAATGCGGCGGCTGCTCGACGGCCTCGTCGCGGTCAATTCCTCGACCAAGGCGGACACCACCAAGACCCGCGAGGACCGCATGCGCGACGGCGCCAATCCCGCTGCCCGTGCCGAATACGAGGCCTCGCACCCGGTCGTGCGCACCCATCCGGAGACCGGGAGGAAAGCGCTCTACGTCAATGGCGGGCACACCGTGCGCTTCAAGGACATGACCGAAGAGGAAAGCGCGCCGCTGCTGCGCTCCCTGTTCGCGCATCAGACCCGGCCTGAATTCACCTGCCGCTTCCGCTGGGAGAAGGGCTCGCTTGCCTTCTGGGACAATCGCTGCGCCCAGCACAATCCGATCAACGATTATCACGGCTTCCGCCGGGTCATGCACCGGGTGACCCTCGCCGGCGACCGGCCGCGCTAAGCCATTCCACCGCGGCCGCCGGCTTGTTTCGGCGCCCGGGAATGGCACGAAGATCGCAACAGGAACGCGATGCGCTACACCAAGGCGGCCCTGCTGCTCTTCGCCGGCGGCACGCTGCTCGGACTGGCCGTGGTGGCTGCCGACCTCTCCCGGCTCGGGCGGGCCGCCAGCGGGATCATGGCGCTGGCCCTCGTGCTCTTGCCGGTCGCGCTGGTCGCGGATGCACGCAGTCTCGCGGCGCTCAAATTGCGCCGGAAGCGTCCAAAACCCCGTCGCGCACCCGCCCGCCGCCGGCGCTCGCCCGCGCGCCGCGCGCGGCGCTAGGCCGCTCGGAGCGCCTCAGTCGGCCTGACGCTCGGCCTGGCGCGCCTCGATGCGCGCCGGGTGCGCCGGGTAGACGCCAAGGATCTTCACCTCGGTCGAGAAGAAAGCGAGCTCTTCAAGCGCCAATTTCAGCGGGCGATCGTCCGGGTGCGCCTCGACATCGGCGTAGAACTGCGTCGCCGCGAAGCGGCCGCCGACCATGTAGCTTTCCAGCTTGGTCATATTGACGCCGTTGGTGGCGAAACCGCCGAGCGCTTTGTACAGCGCCGCCGGCACGTTGCGGACATTGAAGACGAAGGTGGTGACCGTCGGCCCGCCGCGCGGCGCCCGCTTCGGCTCGCGCGACATGATCAGAAACCGGGTTGTGTTGTGCTCGGCGTCCTCGATGTTCTCGGCGAGCGAGACGAGGCCGTAGATCCGGCCGGCCAGCTCCGAGGCGATCGCGGCGATCGAGGGGTCGCCGAGCTCTTTGATCTCTGAGGCGCTGCCGGCCGTGTCGGCCCGCACCACCGGAGTAAGCCCGTGGGCGCGCAGGAAATCGCGGCATTGTGACAGCGCGTGGACATGGCTGCGCACCGCGCGGATCTTGTCGATAGAGGCGCCGGGCAGGGCGAGGAGGTGGTGCTCCACCCGCTCGAAATGCTCGGCGATGATGTAGAGGCCCGAATCCGGCATCAGGTGGTGGATGTCGGCGACGCGGCCGGCGACCGAGTTCTCGATCGGCATCATCGCCAGCGCCGCCGCGCCGTCGCGCACCGCGGCAAAGGCATCCTCGAAGGCCGCGCAAGGCAAGGTCGTCATCGCCGGGAACACGCGCCGGCAGGCGAGATCGGAGTAGGCGCCGGGCGCGCCCTGGAAGGCGATCGTCTGGGCCGGATCGGACATCGTCAGGAACCGTGTTGCAGCAGCTTGCGGGCGCGGTCGAGATCGGCCGGGGTGTCGACCTGAACGCCGAGCCGGGCCGGATCGATCAGACTGACCGAGATTCTCATCCCGGCTTCCAGAGCGCGCAGCTGCTCCAATCGCTCGCGCTGTTCGAGGATGCCGCGCGGCAGGCTCACATAGCGCTCCAGCGCGGCGCGACGATAGGCATAGAGTCCGACATGCTCGTAATGCGGGCCCTCGCCCCACGGCACCGGCGCCTTCGAAAAATACAATGCGCGCGTGGGCCGATTCGGATCGGCAAAGCCGGCGACCACCTTGTTGACGCTCGCCTCGTGGAGGGCGGCCGGATCGGCGATCTCGGCGGCCAGGGTGGCGATGTCGGTCTCGGGATCTTCAAGCGCGGCTACCGCGAGCCGAATCGCGGCGGGGTCGAGCATCGGCATGTCGCCCTGCACGTTGATGACCGCATCGTGCGCGCGGCCGGGGTCGAGGACATTGATCGCGGCATGGATCCGGTCGGAGCCGGTCGGCAGCGCCGGGTCGGTCATCACCGCCCGGCCGCCGGCCCGCTCCACCACATCCGCGATCTCGCGATCGCCGCAGGCGACCACCACCCGCCCTACCTCGGCGGCGACGGCTCGACGCCAAACGTGCAGAATCATCGGCGAGCCGGCGATCTCGGCGAGCGCCTTTCTCGGCAGTCGAGCGGAGGCGAGCCGGGTCGGGATCAGAACGATCGGGTTCTTCGGCAGCGCGGTCACGATACCAGCGTTCGAGGTAACCGGGAGCGACAAGATGCCCGGTTCGTTTGCTCGCCGGAAGCGCAATAATTCGGTTGAGTTGCCGCCGGGAATCCGATTTTCTGCGGCGCGCCGTTGGGTTCGCCCTTCTGCGGCTCAGGGGAGAATCCGAAGGGACGCCGATGTCGTCTTTCGAGTGGAACAAGATCATTGCATCGGTGCTGACGGCAATGATCGTCGCCATGGTCACGGGTATTCTCGCCAGCGAGCTGGTCCGGCCGAAGCACCTGGAACAACCGGTCTACGTCCCGCCCGGCGCCGAAGGCGGCGCCCCGGCCGCGCCGGCAGGCGGAGCGCAACAGGCGGCGGCTCCCGCGGTCGAGTCGATCGAGCCGGCGATGGCCAAGGCCGATCCGAAGCATGGCGAGCAGGTCGCCAAGGTCTGCCTGCAATGCCATACCTTCGATAAGGGCGGCGCCAACAAGATCGGCCCCAATCTCTACGGCGTGATGGACGAGAATATCGCCGGCGTGCCAGGCTACCAGTTCTCGTCGGCGCTGCTCGCGCACAAGGACGATAAATGGGACCCGGATAAACTCAATGTGTGGCTGTTCAAGCCGCAGGAGTTCGCGAAGGGCACCAAGATGACCTTCCCCGGCCTGCCGAAAGTGCAGGACCGGGCCGATGTTGTCGCCTATCTCGAAAGCTTGAAATAGGAGGACGGTGGGCGAGCTTGACCCTTTCCTGGCACTCGCCGCCGAACTTGCCGACGCGGCTGGAGCGGCGATTCGCCCGCATTTCCGCCAGAAACTCCAGGTCGAAGACAAGCCCGATCTGTCGCCGGTAACAGTGGCCGATCGCGCCGCCGAAACGGCGATGCGGCAGCTAATCGCGGCGCGCTTTCCGGAGCATGGCATCATCGGCGAGGAATTCGGCCGCGAGCGCGAGGGAGCCGAATTCGTCTGGGTGCTCGATCCGATCGACGGCACCAAATCCTTCATCAGCGGCGTGCCGTTGTTCGGCACGCTGATCGCCCTCGCCCGGGCCGGGCGGCCCGTTGTCGGCATCATCGACCAGCCGATATCGCGCGAGCGCTGGATCGGCGCTGCCGGCCAACCCGCTACATTCAACGGCAATCCGATCCGTTGCCGCCCGTGCCCGGCGCTCGCGCCGGCGACGGTATTCGCCACCAGCCCCGACATGTTCCGGGGCGAGGACGCTGCCGCCTTCGCTCGCGTCTCCGGCGCCGCCAAGCTCGTCCGCTTCGGCGCCGATTGCTACGCCTACGGTCTCCTCGCTCACGGCTTCATCGACGTGGTCATCGAGGCAAGCCTCAAGCCCTATGATTTCAGCGCGATGCTGCCGATCGTAGAAGGCGCCGGCGGGATCGCGACCGACTGGCAAGGCCGGCCGCTTAATTTGGCTTCGGACGGCCGCGTGCTGATTGCCGGCGATGCGCGTGCGCATCGCGAGGCTCTGGCGTTATTAGCCGGATGAAGGCGATCGCGAGGAAGACCATGCGCAGGTTATCGGCTGCCCTTTCCAGCCTCGGTTTGCCGCTGTTCGCGATCGCGGCACTGGCAGCGGCCGGGACCTCCGGGCTCTCGCTGTTTGGCGATTTGAAATACCCGCCGGACTTCAAGAATTTCGAATACGCCAACCCGAACGCGCCGAAGGGCGGGACGATGAAACTCTCGGCGATCGGCACCTACGACACGCTCAATCCCTTTGTCGTCAAGGGCGTGCCCGCCGCTGGGATCGGTCAGATTTTCGAAGAGCTGATGACCCGCTCGGAAGACGAGCCCGGCAGCAATTACGGCCTCATCGCCGAAAGCGTCGATGTCGCTCCCGACAAGCTGTCGGTCCTCTTCACCCTGCGGAAGGAGGCGCGCTTTCACGACGGCTCGCCGATCACTCCGGACGATGTCGTCTGGACCTTCGACACGCTCCGCGCCAAGGGCGCGCCGATGTACCGCTCCTATTACGGCGACGTGACCAAGGTCGAGAAGGAGGGCGATCGCGGTGTGCGATTCACCTTCAAATCTGCCGAGAACCGTGAACTGCCGTCGATTCTCGGCGAAATGCCGGTGCTGTCGAAAGCCTACTGGTCAAACCGCGACTTCGAGAAGACGACACTCGATCCGCCGCTGGGCAGCGGCCCGTACAAGATCGACTCGGTTGACCCGGGCCGCTCGATTACCTATCGCCGGGTGCCCGATTATTGGGCCGCCAACCTGCCGGTCAACAAGGGCCGCTTCAATGTCGACGTGATCCGCTATGACTATTACCGCGACGGCACGATCGCGCTCGAAGCGTTCAAGGCCGGGCAGTACGATATCCGCCGCGAGAACTCCTCGAAATCCTGGGCAACCGGCTACGACAGCCCGGCGCTGAGCGAGGGGCTGATCAAGAAGGAGCAGATACCGAACCAGCTGCCGAGCGGCATGCAGGGCTTCGGCTACAATCTGCGCCGACCATTGTTTCAGGACCCGAAGGTGCGGCAGGCGCTCGCCTACGCCTTCGATTTCGAATGGTCGAACAAGAACCTGTTTTACGGCCTCTACACTCGGACCCGCAGCTACTTTGACAATTCCGAGTTGGCCGCGACCGGAACGCCGCAGGGCGAGGAGCTGAAAATCCTAGAACCGTTTCGCGGCAAGGTCCCCGACGAGGTCTTCACCAAGGAATACGACCCGCCCAAATACGATGGCTCGGGCAATATCCGCGACGGCCTGCGTCAGGCTCTGATGCTGCTGAAGGATGCGGGCTGGAGCTTCAAGAACGAGCAACTCGTCAACGACAAGACCGGCCAGCCCTTCGAGTTCGAGATCCTGCTCAACGACCCGCAGATGGAGCGGATCGTGCTGCCCTTCGCGCAGAACCTGAAACGCATGGGGATCACCGCGCATGTGCGAACGGTCGACACCGCGCAATACGAAAAACGCATGGAAACCTTTGACTACGACATGGCAATCGAAGTGTTTGGCCAGTCGTTGTCGCCCGGCAACGAGCAACGCGAGTTTTGGGGTTCGAAGGCTGCCGACGAACAGGGCAGCCGGAATACCCTCGGCATCAAGAGCCCGGTCATCGACGAGTTGATCGAGGAGCTGATTCGCGCGCCCGACCGCGCCAGCCTCGTCGCGCATACCCGGGCGCTCGACCGGGTGCTGCAATATGGCTACTACGTGATCCCGCAATTTCATCTCGGGGCATCCTGGATCGCTTATTGGGACAAGTTTCGCCGTCCGGAGGTGTCGCCCAAATACGGCTTCGGCCTCGATACCTGGTGGGTCGATCCAAAGGCCGAACAGACCGTCGAGGTGAAAAAGGGCCAGGTGCAGAAATGAACCTTCCCCTCACGAGTGAGGGCGGCCAGGGTCAGCCATGATAGCTTACGCAATCCGGCGCATCCTCCTGATGATCCCGACCTTGTTCGCGATCATGGTCGTCAACTTCGTCATCGTGCAGGCGGCGCCGGGTGGGCCGGTCCAGCAGATGATCGCAAAGCTCAAAGGCAACGATATCAGCGCCACCGAGCGGATCAGCGGCACCGGCGGCGAACTAAAAAATGCTCCGAGTTCCGGTGAAAGCCAATATCGCGGCGCCCGCGGGCTTGACCCCGCCTTCATCAGGCAGCTGGAAAAGCAGTACGGCTTCGACAAGCCGCCGCTCGACCGGTTCGTTATGATGATGAAGAACTATTTGACCTTCGACTTCGGCAACAGCTTCTTCCAGGACCGCAGCGTCGTCTCGCTTATTCGTGACAAATTGCCGGTCTCAATCTCGATCGGGTTGTGGACGACCCTGATCACCTATCTCGTGTCGATCCCGCTCGGCATCCGGAAGGCGGTGCGCGACGGCAGCCGATTCGATGTCTGGTCGAGCGCGGTCATTATCGTCGGCTACGCGGTGCCGAGCTTTCTGTTCGCGGTGCTGCTGATCGTGCTGTTCGCCGGCGGCAGCTACTTCTCGATCTTTCCGCTGCGCGGGCTGGTCAGCGATAATTGGGCGTCGTTCGACTGGCCGCACAAGATACTCGACTATTTCTGGCACATCGCCCTGCCGATCATCGCGCTGGTCATCGGCGGCTTCGCCACCCTGACCATGCTGACCAAGAATTGCTTTCTCGACGAGGTCAACAAACAGTACGTGCTGACAGCGCGGGCGAAAGGGTTGAGGGAGCGGCGCGTTCTCTACGGCCATGTTTTCCGGAACGCGATGCTGCTGGTCGTCGCCGGCTTTCCGGCGGCGTTCATCGGTATCCTGTTCACTGGCTCGCTGCTGATCGAGGTGATCTTCTCGCTCGACGGGCTCGGGCTTTTGGGTTTCGATGCGGCGATCAACCGCGACTATCCGATCATGTTCGCGACGCTCTACGTGTTCACGCTGATCGGGCTGGCCCTGAAGCTGATCAGCGACCTGACGTACATGCTGATCGACCCGCGCATCGATTTCGAGCGCCGGGGCGCATGACGCATTCGCCGGGCTCTCTCATATCAGCCAGCGATTTCCGCCGTCCCCGCTCCGTTGACACCCCTGGGTTGGCCGTCTAAGTCAAAGGCCAGCTAAAAGCCGCATTTTCGGAAATTTCCGATGACGCAAGCCGAGCGGCCGCTCTCGCCGCACCTTCAAGTCTACCGCTGGCAGCTCACCTCGGTCCTGTCGATCCTGCACCGCGCGACCGGCGTGGCGCTGAGCTTCGGGGCGATCCTGCTGGTGTGGTGGCTCGGCGCCGCCTCCGACGGGCCCGGACCCTATGCCGTGGTTCAGCATTTTCTCGGGTCGTGGCTCGGATTGCTGTTGTTGTTCGGGTGGAGCGTGGCGCTGTTCTATCATCTGTGCAACGGCGTCCGGCATCTGCTGTGGGATGCAGGCTACGGGCTCGATTTGAGGAGCGTCTACGCCGGCGGCTGGGCGGTATTGGCGGCGACCGCGGTGTTGACGATTCTCGCCTGGATCGCTGGCCTTTCGCATTGGAGCCATTGATGGCGATGAGCCCGATGCGCTCATCCTTGGGCCGCGCGATCGGCCTTGGCTCGGCCAAGGAAGGGGTCGGGCATTGGTGGCGTCAGCGCGTCAGTGCCTTGGCACTGGTGCCGCTAACGCTGTGGTTCGTGATCGCGGTGATCAGTATGATCGGCGCCGACCATGCCGCGTTCGTCGCCTGGGTCAAAAGCCCAATGCCGGCGGTATTCCTGATCTTGCTGCTGGTTGCGGTCTTCTATCACACCGCGCTCGGGCTCCAGGTCGTGATCGAAGACTATGTTCATCGCGAGGCGATGCGGCTGGCCGCGTTGCTGCTGATGCGCCTCCTTTGCATCCTGTTTGCGGTCCGCGGCATTCTCGCCGTGCTCACGATGGCGCTCCGCGCCTGACCATAGAAAGAGCTGCGTCATGCCAGCCGCCTATCCGATCACCGAACATACCTACGATGTCGTTGTCGTTGGCGCCGGCGGCGCCGGGTTGCGGGCGACCCTGGGAACGACCCTCGAAGGACTGAAG
Source organism: Allostellaceae bacterium (assembly GCA_036008175.1). GTDB lineage: Bacteria > Pseudomonadota > Alphaproteobacteria > ATCC43930 > CGMCC-115725 > DATARH01. The sequence goes on along the minus strand of DASYOB010000004.1, from coordinate 45,969 downwards.
ACCGCCTGCATCAGCAAGGTATTCCCGACCCGCAGCCACACCGTCTCGGCGCAGGGCGGCATTGCCGCCGCGCTCGGCAACATGAGCGACGACGACTGGCGCTGGCATATGTACGACACGGTCAAGGGCTCCGACTGGCTCGGCGACCAGGACGCGATCGAATATATGTGCCGGCAGGCGATCCCGGCGGTCATCGAGCTCGAGCATTTCGGCGTGCCGTTCTCGCGCACCGAGGCGGGCGAGATCTATCAGCGCCCCTTCGGCGGCCACATGATGGAGTATGGCGACGGCGCCCCGGCCAACCGCGCCTGCGCCGCCGCCGACCGCACTGGCCATGCCATCTTGCACGCACTGTACCAGCAGTCGCTGCGCCACAACGCCGAGTTCTTCGTCGAGTATTTCGCCCTCGACCTGATCATGGACGAGGAGGGCGCCTGCCGCGGGGTCATCGCGTGGAACCTGGAAGACGGCTCGATCCACCGCTTCCGCGCGCACATGGTGATCCTTGCCACCGGCGGGTACGGCCGCACCTATTTGACCTGTACCTCGGCGCACACCTGCACCGGCGACGGCAACGCGATGGTGCTGCGCGCTGGCCTGCCGTTGCAGGACATGGAGTTCATCCAGTTTCACCCGACCGGGATCTATGGCGCCGGCTGTCTGATCACCGAGGGGGCGCGCGGCGAGGGCGGGTATCTAACCAACAGCGAAGGCGAGCGCTTCATGGAGCGCTACGCGCCGCACGCCAAGGATCTCGCCTCACGCGACGTGGTCAGCCGGGCGATGACGGTCGAGATCTTCGAAGGGCGCGGCTGCGGCCCGGAGAAGGACCACATCCTGCTCCATCTAGAGCATCTGGATCCGGCTATCTTGCACCAGCGGCTGCCGGGCATCTCGGAGACGGCGAAGATCTTCTCCGGAGTCGATGTCACCCGCGAGCCGATCCCGGTATTGCCGACTGTGCATTACGACATGGGCGGCATTCCGACGAACTACCGTGGCGAGGTGATCCGTCCGACCGAGAGTGATCCCGATGCGATCGTCCCCGGGCTGATGGCGGTCGGCGAGGCGGCCTGCGTCTCGGTGCACGGCGCCAACCGGCTTGGCTGCAATTCGCTGTTGGACATCGTCGTGTTCGGCCGCGCCGCCGCGCATCGCGCCGTGGAGGTGGTCCGGCCCGGCTCCGCGCATCCGCCGTTGCCGGCGAGCGCCGGGGAGCAGGCGCTCACCCGGCTCGATGCCGTGCGCCGTTCCAAGGGCGGGCGCAAGACCGCCGAGATCCGTACCGAGATGCAGCGGACCATGCAGAACAATTGCGCGGTGTTCCGCACCGCCCAGGTGCTGCGCGACGGAGTGGAGCGGATCGACCGAGTGGCGCGGAGCTACGCCGATCTGAGCATTTCCGATCGCTCGATGATCTGGAACAGCGATTTGATGGAGGCGCTGGAGCTGCAAAACCTGCTGGAGCAGGCGGTGGTGGCGTTACATTCGGCGGAGAACCGCACCGAGAGCCGCGGCGCCCACGCGCGCGACGATTTCCCGGAGCGCGACGACGAAAACTGGCTGAAGCACACCGTTGCCTGGCTCAATGGCGACACCGATGTGACGATCGGCTACCGCCCGGTGCACCTGTTCACGCTGTCGAACGAGGTCCAGGCCTTCCCGCCGAAGGCGCGGACCTACTGACGTGGCGGAATTTACGCTTCCCGCCAATTCCAAGATCGGCACGGGCACGACCTGGCCGGCGCCGGCAAGCCCGCAACGGTCGCGCCGTTTCCGGATCTATCGCTGGAACCCCGAGAGCGGCAGTAACCCGGTCGTCGACACCTATTCGGTCGACCTCGCCGATTGTGGGCCGATGGTTCTCGACGCGCTGATCAAGATCAAGAACGAGATCGACACGACGCTGACCTTCCGCCGCTCCTGCCGCGAAGGGGTCTGCGGCTCCTGCGCGATGAACATCGACGGCACCAACACGCTGGCCTGCATCAAGGCGATCGACGACATCAAGGGGGATGTGCGGATCTACCCCTTGCCGCACATGCCGGTCGTCAAGGACCTGGTGCCCGACCTGACGCACATCTACGCGCAGTACCGCTCGATCCAGCCCTGGCTGCAGACCGAGAGCACGGCGCCGCCGGACAAGGAGTGGCCGCAATCGATCGAGGAGCGCGAAAAGCTCGACGGGCTGTGGGAATGCATCCTGTGCTTTTGCTGCTCGACTGCTTGCCCGTCCTATTGGTGGAACGGCGAGCGGTATCTCGGTCCCGCGGTATTGCTGCAGGCTTATCGCTGGATCGCCGACAGCCGTGACGAGAAGACCGGCGACCGGCTTGATGCGTTGGAGGACCCGTTCCGGCTGTACCGCTGCCACACGATCATGAACTGCACCAAGACCTGCCCGAAGAACCTCAACCCGGCCAAGGCTATCGCCGAGATCAAGAAGCTCTTGGTCCTGCGCCGCTGATTGCGGCTCAAAACCGATCCTCAACTAGGGGAGAGAAGCGATGCTGATCGTCGATTCGCAGATCCACATTTGGGAAAACGGCAAGATGTCGGCGCATCACCGGCAGATCCCGACCTATGACGTCAATGACGCGCTGGCCGAGATGAAAGAGGCCGGGGTCGACGCCGCGGTGCTGCATCCGCCGTCATCTCTGGGCGAGGCGGTCAATGTCCAGGCGGTCGAGGCGGTCAAATCGCATCCGGACAAGTTCTGCATCCTCGGCCATTTCGACCTCGAGGCGCCAAACAAGGAGGAGATCGTCCGCAACTGGCGCGCACGGCCGGGGATGCTCGGCTTCCGCTTCACGTTCAATCAGCCGCACCAAAAGCGGTATTGGAGCGACGGGTCGCTCGAATGGTTCTGGAGCGCTTGCGAAAAGCAGGGCTATCCGGTCGGGCTGCTCGCCGGCGGCCACATGAAGGAATTCGGCAAGATCGCCGCGAGCCATCCCGGTCTCAAGATCCACATCGACCACCTCGGCCGCCACGGCGGCGGCGGCGGCGGCACGGACGACGCGGCCTGGGCGGATTTACCGGACACGCTGGCGCTTGCGAAGCTCCCCAATGTCGCTATCAAGATGTCGGGAGCGCCGAGCTATTCGAGCGCGCCCTATCCGTACAAAAACATTCACGGTTATCTGAAGCAGATCTTCGACGCGTTTGGGCCGCAGCGCTGCTTCTGGGGAACCGACATCACCCGCATGCCGTGCAGCTATCGCCAATGTGTGACGATGTTCACCGAGGAGCTGCCCTGGCTGAAAGGCCGCGACCAGGGGCTGGTCATGGGCCGTGCTGTCTGCGACTGGCTCGGCTGGAAGCATCCGGCTTTGGCAAGCGCCTGAGGCGCGTGCAGGAGTAATGGTGTCGCGGGGACACGCTCCGGCATATTCGCGTATTAAGTTAACTGCAGCAGAGGCGGGGAAACGCAAACATGAGCATACGAGCGACGACCGGCGGCGCGTTGGGGCTGACGCTGATCCTCGGTCTGTCGGCCTGCACCGATCCCTATGACCCGGCGCAGCGCACGATTGGCGGCGGCCTGCTCGGCGCCGCCACCGGTGCGGCGATCGGCGCCGCCGCAGGGGGCGGGCACGGCGCGGCGCTTGGCGCCGCGATCGGCGGTGGGGTCGGTGCCCTGACAGGTGCGGCAACGACACCGCCTCCGCCTCCGCCGGGCTATCCGCCGCAGGCCTATTATCCGCCGCCGCCAGGCTATGGCGGCGGCTACGGCGCGCCGCCGCCGGGCGCCTATGTCCCGCCGCCGCCCCCCTACTGATCGGTCGCAAGCGCCCGTCAACGCAGCCGTCGGGCGCGGGTGCGCAGGATGCGAAAGCAGAAGGCCAGGATCAGTAACAGGACGAGACCGCCGATCACCCAGTATGGCGACAGCGGCTCGTCCTTTTGCGGCTCGTTGCTGCCGACCCGGATCATGACCCGCGCAATCTCGTCGCCGGACCGCGCTTCGGCGCTCCAGAAGCCGTCGCGGTCGGCGCCGAACTCGAATTTGCCCTCGCTGTCGGTATGGCCGGTCAGCGCCGGGCGGTTCGGCTGGCCCGGCGCGAAGACGCGCACCTCCGCATTCGCCAACGGCTTGCCGTTCTGTGTGGCGAACTGCACCGTGACTTGATGCTGGGCGAACAGGTCGAAACCTGCCGCCGGGCCAATGCTCATCGACAGAGTGGCAAGCAACATGGCCGTGACAACGGCGTGGCGACGGGCGAAAGAGAAGAGGCTCTGCACCGTGGCTAATCCCGCTCGGCCAAAAACGCTGCCAGCAGCAGCCGTGCCGCGGCAGCAGGCGTGCGGCGGCCGGCGGTGACCTCATGCTCGATCTCGGGGAGGCGCGCGGCTATGGCCGGGGCGGTACGAAAGCGTTCGAGAAGATTGTCGCCGATCTCAGTCCAGAGCGCCGCGCGCGCCTGTTGGGTGCGGCGTCGCGTCCAGGCGCCGCTGGCTTCGAGTGCCGCGCGAAACCGCCCGACATCGTCCGACACGCCCGCAATGCCGCTCCCGGTCAGGGCCGAGATCGCGCGCACCGGGACCGGCCATTCGGGATTGGCTGGGCGAATGAGACGCAACGCGTTGGCGTATTCGGCGGCGGCGTGCTTCGCATGCTCTTTCAGCGCGCCGTCCGCCTTGTTGATCAGCACGAGATCGGCCAATTCGACAATGCCGCGCTTTATCCCTTGCAGCTCGTCGCCGGCGGCGGGCGGCAGGATCAACAGGAACATGTCGACCAACTCGGCGACTGTGGTCTCGGCCTGGCCGGCGCCGACCGTCTCGACCAGCACCGTATCGAACCCGGCCGCCTCGCAGACGAGAATCGCCTCGCGGGTCCGCCGCGCGACTCCGCCGGTTTGTGCCCCCGCCGACGAAGGGCGGATGAACGCCGCCGGCGCACGCGCCAGCTCGGCCATGCGCGTCTTATCGCCGAGAATGGCGCCGCCGCCGCGCTTCGAGCCCGGATCGACGGCAAGCACCGCGATGCGGTGTCCTTGCTCGATGCCGTCGAGGCCGAACCGCTCGATAAAGCTCGATTTACCGGCGCCGGGCGGGCCGGAAATGCCGATCCGCGTGGCGCCGCCGGTCGCGGGGAGGATCATGTCGATCAGCCGCTCGGCTTCGCGGCGGTGATCGGGCCGGGTCGACTCGACGAGCGTAACGGCACGGGCGAGGGCTCGCCGATCGCCATCCTTGAGGGCGGCGGCAAGCCTGTCAGCGGAATCCATCTAGCATGTATGCCGTGCCTCGCCCGCGCCGGAGCGGCTCAGGCTCGGGCCGGGAGGGGCGAATCGGGCGGCCGGCGCGGAACGCAGAGTGCCGCCGTGTCCTTCAGCACCAGATCGACGAGTGCGGTCAAGTCCAGCATCCGAAATGGCTTCAATAGGTGGCGTCGACCGCTTGCCTCAAGCCGGGCACGCTGCTGCGGGTCGCCGGTTGTCAAGATAATGCCGCAACTCTTCTCATTGGCGATCTCGGCCAAGGCGAAGCCGTCCTCGCCGCCGCGCAGCGATATATCGATGATTGCCACATCGTATTCCTCGCGCTCGAGCGCCTGGCGCATTTCGGCCGCACTGCTCGCCAGCGCGAAGTCGTACCCCTCGTGTTCCAAAACGTTGCCGAGCAGCGCACGCACCGAATCGTCGTCCTCAACGACGAGTATCCTGCAGATTCGATTCATCAAATCAGCGGCACCGCCCGATACCCCCGTCGCATTGCCACGGCTGGATCGCGAGCTGGGCACCTCTCCCCAAGAAGTTGCCGGGCGGAGCGCCGGTTTCCTGTAAACAGCCGTGCCAAGGGGAAAGTTACCCGAAGCGCGCGGCGCGCGCATCTAGCATTGTTCAGTTCGCTGCCAATGTCTGCCCGAGTTGGGCCGCCTCGCGAAGCGCCGCCTCCTGCTGCCGCGCCCACATCGCAGCGTAGACGCCGCTGCGGGCGAGCAGATCGCGATGATGGCCGCGCTCGACGATCCGGCCGTGGTCGAGCACCAAAATCTCGTCCGCATCGATAACGGTCGACAGCCGGTGGGCGATGACCAGTGTGGTGCGGTCGGTCGCGACTTCGGCGAGGCTCGCCTGGATCTCCCGCTCGGTCTTGGTGTCGAGCGCCGAGGTCGCCTCGTCAAAGATTAGGATCTGCGGTCCCTTCAGGATGACCCGCGCGATCGCGACGCGCTGCTTCTCGCCACCAGATAATTTGAGGCCGCGCTCGCCGACCATGGTCTCGTAGCCATCGGGCAGACTGGCGACGAAATCGTGAATGCGGGCGAGCCGGGCCGCATCCTCGACCTCCTCGCGGCTCGCACCGGGGTGGCCATAGGCGATGTTGTAGAAAATCGTGTCGTTGAACAGCACCGTGTCCTGCGGCACGACGCCGATTGCGCGCCGGAGGCTGTCCTGCGTCACGTCGCGAATGTCCTGGCCGTCGATCTCGATCGCCCCGCCATCGACGTCGTAGAAGCGGAACAGGAGACGCGCGATCGTCGACTTGCCGGCACCGCTCGGACCAACGATCGCCAGGCTGGCGCCGGGCGGGATCTCAAAATCGATGTCGCCGAGGATCCGGCGCCGCGGATCGTAGCGGAAATCAACGTTGCGAAACGCGACCGAGCCGCGTCGGACGGTGAGCGCGGGCGCATTCGGCCGATCCTCGATCTCTGGCCGGATCTTCAATAGTGACATCATCTGCTCGAGATCGGTCAGCGATTGCTTGATGTTGCGGTAGACCATGCCGAGGAAATTGAGGGGCGTGTAGAGCTGGATCAGATAGGTGTTGACCAGCACGAAGTCGCCGACGGTCATGCGCCCTGCCGCGACCCCCTGGCCGGCAAGGATCATCATCCCGATCAGGCCGGAGGAGACGATCACACCCTGACCGACATTCAGCATCGCCAGCGTCGTCTCGCTCCTGACCGCGGCGCGCTCGTAGGCGTGCAGCGCCCGGTCGTAGCGCTCGGCCTCGTGCGCTTCGTTGGCGAAATACTTGACCGTCTCGTAATTCAATAGGCTGTCCACCGCTTTCGTATTGGCTTCGCTGTTGCGCGTGTTCATCTCGCGCCGGAAGCGGATGCGCCAGTCGGTTACGAGGAAGGTGAAGGTGACATAGGTGGCGATCGTCGCCAGGGTCACCGCGGCAAAAGTCCAATCGTAAAGACGCCACAGGATGCCGCAGACGAGAAGGATCTCGAGCAGCGTCGGCACGACATTGAATAGCATAAACGACAGCAGAAACTCGATCCCCGCTGTGCCGCGCTCGACCGCACGCGCTAGGCCCCCGGTGCGCCGCTCAAGATGAAAGCGCAACGACAGCGCATGGATGTGGCGGAAGGCCGACAGCGCGATCTGTCGGACTGCCCGCTGCGCCACCTTGGCGAAGACCCCGTCACGCAGTTCGTTAAAGCCCTGCGCCAAGACGCGCGCCAGCCCATAGCCGAGGATCGTCGCAACCGGCACGGCGATGATGGCGGGATGATCCCCCGAGAGCGCATCGACCGCCTGCTTGTACAGGAGCGGAATGCCAATATTGATGAGCTTGGCCGCGACCAGGAACGCCACAGCCAGGATCACGCGGACACGAAGCTCGAGCGAATCGCGCGGCCAGAGATAGGGAGCAAGTCCCTTCAGCGCGCGCAATCCCTCGCGGAGCCGCTCCTCCGGCTCGGGCAGACCGGAAATCGACGACCGTCCGACGATGCGGGGACTGTGCGGACTCACTCCGCCGGCCCTGGCGGCTGCGGGTGCGGCGCGCCGGCGGGCTGAGGCGGCGCAAGCTGGCTCAGCAGACGCCAGCCGGTCAGCAGCGCGAGCAAAACTAGGAGCGCTCCCCACAGGAACGGGCTGCCGGGTCCAAGACTAGAAAACAGTGCGCCGGCGACGATCGGGCCCAGCACGCGTGCAAAGGCGCCGACGGATTGGGCGACGCCCAGGACCTCGCCCTGTTGCTCGGGTGGGGCGCGGCGCGAAATCAGACTGTTCAGGGTCGGCTGCATCGCGCCCATGCCGAGTGCCAACAGGGTCAGCGCCACGACCAGTAGCGGCACTGCGCGAACGAAGGTCAACACCAACAGGCCAAGCGCGATCAGCACGAGCCCACCGAGCATCAACCGCTCCTCGCCGAAGCGCCGGGTCAGCGGCCCGATCAAACCGCCCTGCATCGCCGCCGACAAGAGGCCGACATAGAAGAAGACGAAGCCGATCGGGCGCGGACCCCAGCCGAACTGGTCGATCGCCCACCAGGCAAATGTCGTCTCCATCCCCGAAAAGGCCAGGATGACGAGGAAGAACACCGCCAGCAGCCGGCCGAGCGTCGCCTGGCCGATCGCATCGCGCAGCGCGGCGACCCGGCTGCGCGGTTCCCGGCGTGCTGTTGGTGAAAGGCTTTCCCGCAACAAGAAGACGACGCCGAGCAGAGCAGTGCCAGAAAGCGCGGCGGCGATCAGGCCCGGCGTTTGGAGATCGGCGGTCTTGAGATCGCTGCCGGCGACGATGCCGCCGATCACCGGACCGACGATGAAGCCAAGGCCGAAGGCGGCGCCGATCATGCCCATGCCCCGCGCACGCTTCTCCGGTGGCGTCACGTCGGCGATGTAGGCTTGTGCCGCGGCAATGTTGCCGGCGCAGGCGCCGGCAAAGGCGCGCGCCGCGAACACCATCCACAATTGCGTGGCGAAGCCGAGCCATAGATAAGCAAGCGCCGCCGCCGCCATGCTCGCCATCAGCACCGAGCGGCGGCCGATGCCGTCGCTCAGCCGTCCCCAAAGCGGCGCCGCCAGCATGGACATCAGCGAATAGACGGCAAACAGCAAGGTCATCTGCACCGGCGAGGCGCCAAAGCGCTCCGCGTAAAAAGGCAACAAAGGGATGACCAGGCCAAACCCGACGAGGTCGATGAAGACGATGAGGAAGAGGATCGGCATTTAGGGCTGTTGATATCGCGCGGGAGCCGCACCGAACAAGAGCCGATCGCCGCCGGCGAGTTCGATCAACGATTGTATCGTCCTGCCGTTCGACGACTTCGCATAACCGCGGGTTTGGAAAGCGATCCCGGATAGAGGCTAGATCGCGCCAATTTTCTGCCTCAGCAGGGCTTCTGCCCGAAGCAGGGATATCACAGAATTAATGAAAATTGTTGCTATCCGGCACATCAATACCTCCGCATTACATATCATTAGCAAAAGTCATCGTAACCAAAGGGACGGGCCGAGAAATTTTTGAAATACCAAAGCTCGATTTAACCTGGCCTTAACCTGACTGGTGTTTTCTTGTCCCGTCCACACGGCCTGGGAGAAAACCGATGCGTCTCTTTAACTGTGTTGCTTGCCTGCTCCGCGATGACAGCGGCGCGACCGCGATTGAGTACGGTCTTATCGCCGCCCTGATCGCGGTCGCCGCGATTGCCGCCTTTAATGCGGTGGGTAGCAGCCTGACCGCGACCTTCAATTCGGTCTCGAGCGATATGTAATTTGCATTGCGTCGTGCTGCGGCAGTCAGTCGCACGCATGGCGCAATCGCAAAACGTTGTTGTCCGGCAAGCGCTAGGCCCGAGGCGTCTCGGGCCGGCGACTGCGCTATCGCCGGAACAGAAATTCCGCTGCTGACCGACGGCGTTCCCAGACGGCCCGCTCCAACGCGGGGACGGTGTCGTCCCCTTCGGCATAACCCAAGCAGAAATAGCCGATCAGCCGCCACTCGGGTGGCACGTCGAGGGCTGCCGTAACGGCAGTCGGATCCAGTATCGATACCCATCCCATGCCGATGCCGTCGGCCCGGGCGGCCAGCCAGAGCGTGTGCGCCGCCATGACGGCGGAATACTCGATCGTTTCGGGCATCGTGCGCCGGCCGAGCGCGTGGCCCTGATTGGTCGCATGGTCGGCGAACACGGCAAGCTGGCATGGCGCCTCGTCTAACCCGGCGAGTTTCAGCCGGGCGTATACGCGCGTGCGCTCCGGCGCCTGCGCAGCCAGCGCGGCGGCATTGCAGCGCGAGAAATCTTCGCGAATTGCCTCCCGGCGCGCCGCCGTCTCGACCAGCACGAAGCGCCAGGGCTGGCTCAGCCCGACCGATGGCGCCAGAGAGGCGAACGCGACCAGCCGCTCGATCGCCCCGTCGGGCAAGGGCTCGCGGCGGAAGCGGCGCACATCTCGGCGCCAGGCGAGGAGAGCATGGAGCTTGGTACGGAAGGCAGCGTCGAATTGCGGCGCTTCAGCCGCAGCCAGCCGCCTCGCTGCAGGCAACGCGCGGACTTGCCGCTTCGGTTTTAGCACAATCGGTCGTAGAGCGCGGCAACGCGCTCGCGATAGTGCGCTACCGAAAACCGCTCCGCCTGGACTCGTCCGCGCCGCGACAGCTCTGCGCGTAGATCCGCATCGGCAACGATTGTCTTGATCGCCCGAGCGATGTCGTCGGTCTCGTAAGGATTGACGTAGAGGCTGGCATCGCCAGCGATCTCGGGCAGGGAGGAAGTGCGAGAGGTTACCACCGGGGTTCCGAGCAGCATGGCCTCCAATACCGGGAGCCCAAAACCCTCGTATAGCGAGGGAAACAGCACCGCCCGGGCGCCCCGGATCAAGGTGACTAGCATCGACCGGCTGGCATATTCGAAGCGGTAAAGCCGGCGGCGGCCATGCGGCAGCGTGCGCTCCTCTTCCCGCAACTGGTCGAGCAGGGCGGCTTCCGCTGTGGTGCCCCAGCCGGACGGGCCGGTGATAACGAGCGGAATATCGGCCGCAGACATCAGGTAAGCCTCGATCAGCCGTCCCACATTCTTCTTGGGTTCGAACGCGCCGTAGAACAGGAGGTATCCGTCCTTTTCCAGTTGGAAGGTCGATTGCAGCTGCTCCGTCACCACCTCGTCCGAACGCGCGAGATACTCTTCCGGGAAGCCGACCGACTCATAGGTGTTTGTCACCCGCTTCGGATCGGCGCCAAGAAACTCGATGATGTCGCGTCGTGACTGCTCCGAAACCGTCACTATATGGTCGGCCTCGGTTGCGACCTTGCGCAACAGCCGATACGTCTGCCGCTTGTTGTCTAGGGTCGCAAAGGGCAGGCGCAATGGCACGAGGTCGTGGATGGTATAGACGTTGCAGGCCGCTTTGGCGCGGATCGGCAGCTGATAAGTACAATGGAAAATATCGGGCGGTACGTCGAAAGCGAGCTCCGCAAACCGGCCGCTCCACGCGAAATAATTGCGCGCATTTATGAATACGTTACGCGCCATGAACATGTAGTCATGGAGCGGCAGTCGCGACAGAAACTGCTCAGTGATCACGGCGCCGCTAAGGTCGAGGGGGGTGGGTCGGACGCCGCGAGCATATCGGAATTGATCTATCGTCCGGTTGTAGCGGCTGCGGAAGCGCGAGATGTGCGCGGCATTGTTGGCGTCGAAAAACGTGATTTCCCGCAGCAGCGCATTTTTTGGTGGTCGATGCGGCGAACTGTAAACTACCCCTACCTCGAAGCCGAGGTCGCGCACGACATTGGCAAGCACGCGCGTATAGGTGGCGATGCCAGTGCCGTGTTCGAGCGAAAGGTTCAGCCCGTCGAAATAGATGCGCCGGCTCATCCCCTGTGCTTCGTCCTCGTTGCGATGATGAATTCCCGCACTCTGCGCGCCGCCGATATCACCATCCCGACGGCGCGTCGAGAGCGAAGCCCTACCATCTGGGCTCGTGGAGAGCGGATCCGTCAAGGCGCAGCCCGGAGCGGGATCGTGCCGAGCCGATGTCCGGTGGTCAGATCGATCACAACCAATGCGCGGGTGCCGTCTGCAAGCACTAGGTCGAGCACAAGCCGATCGGGCCCGGCGCTCATCGCCTCGACACGGGCGCCGGGCGGGATGTCGATCGGCACTGCGGCAAACGGCTGCGGCGCGCCAGCGTCCGATCCCTTATGCGATACCCGGGCGGCGATGGCCGCTAATAGCACCGCTACGCCGGCGACGAGCATGATACCCATGACGACGACCAGCACCTTCAGCGCCGCCATGCGATCAACCGCGCTTCGGGCCGGTGGAAACGCGCGCGATGCCTGAAGCGCCGGAATCGAACGCGCCGGCCAGCCGCATCGAAATCGGCATCGGCAACGAGGAGGCTGGGTTGCGACTCGACCGGGCCTTGCAGCGCCGGTTGCCGGAGCTTTCGCGCACCCGTCTCAAGCAACTCATTCTGGCTGGCCAAGTTGCGCGCGCCGATGCGGCTGTGCACGAGCAACCTCGGGATCCCGCGCAACGTGTACGCGACGGGGAGAATTTTGTCGTATTCCTGCCGGAAGCTGAGGAAGCACAGCCGGCGGCCCAGCCGATCCCGCTCGATATCCTGTTCGAGGATGCCCATCTGATCGTCATCGACAAGCCCGCGGGAATGGTGGTGCATCCGGCGCCCGGCAATCCGGTGGGCACGCTCGTCAATGCGCTGCTTGCGCATTGCGGGTCGAGCCTCGCCGGCATCGGCGGGGTACGCCGGCCGGGGATTGTCCATCGCCTGGACAAGGACACAACCGGCCTCCTCGTTGCCGCGAAGACCGAGATGGTCCACCAGGCGCTGTCGCGCGATTTCGCGCTGCGCCGGATCGAACGCGCCTACAGTGCAGTCGTCTGGGGCGTGCCGCTGCCGGCGTCAGGCGAAATCAGCGGCAATATCGGCCGCAGTATCGTCAACCGCAAGAAGATGGCCGTTGTTGGCGAGAGCCGGGGCAAGCCGGCGGTTACTCGCTACCGGGTCGAGCGGCGCTTCGGACCCGGGCGGAATTGGTGTGCGGCGCTGCTCGAGTGCCAGCTCCTTACCGGCCGCACGCACCAGATCCGCGTGCATCTGGCGCATAGCGGCCATCCGCTGATCGGCGATGCGGTTTACGGCACCCGCGCCGGGCGCACAGTGGCCCATTCCGGTCCGGTTGGTGCGATGATTGGCCGCTTTCCGCGGCAGGCATTGCATGCGCGGCTGCTGGGCTTCATCCATCCCGCAACCGGGGAGCGCCTAAGTTTCGAGCGCCCGCTGCCTGCCGATATGCAGGAGTTGATCGCAAATTTAGAGCGACTTTAAACTAGACGAAACTTGACTATATAAGTAGGATTTCCGGGCCAGGGGAGTCGGCCGTGGATCACCTAGCCCGCGTTGGCGTTCGCCAATCGCGGCGTTCCCTATCGCGGCAATCATCGGAGTAACATCACAGAATGGCTACGCTTTCGGTCCCGTCCCTTTCCGGCGAGGGGAATCTCACCCGGTATCTCCAGGAGATCCGGAAATTCCCGATGCTGGAGCCGGACGAGGAATACATGCTCGCCAAGCGTTGGAAGGAGGGCCAGGACCCCGACGCGGCGCATCGGCTAGTTACCAGCCACTTGCGACTGGTCGCCAAGATCGCGATGGGGTATCGCGGCTACGGTCTGCCGCTGTCCGAGCTGATCTCGGAGGGTAATGTCGGCATGATGCAGGCGGTGAAGCGTTTCGACCCTGACCGCGGCTTTCGGTTGGCGACCTACGCAATGTGGTGGATTCGCGCGGCGATCCAGGAATACATCCTGCATTCTTGGTCCCTCGTTAAGATGGGTACCACTGCCGCGCAAAAGAAGCTCTTCTTCAACCTGCGTAAGCTCAAGGGTCAGCTGCAGGCGATGGAGGAGGGCGACCTCTCGCCCGAGAACCTGAAGAAGATCGCCACCGAGCTCGACGTGCCCGAGGCCGATGTCGTCAGCATGAACCGGCGGCTCGCCAGCCCCGACCATTCGCTGAACGCGCCCTTGCGCAGCGACAGCGAGGGCGAATGGCAGGATTGGCTCGTCGACGAGAGTGAAAGCCAGGAAACCAGGCTCGGTGAGCGGCAGGAACTCGGCCTCAGGCGGGATCTCCTCGAAAAGGCGATGACCCACCTCAACGACCGCGAGCGCCACATCCTGACCGAGCGACGCCTGCAGGAGAACCCGACGACGCTCGAGGATCTGTCGCAGCAATACGGCATCTCGCGCGAGCGGGTGCGGCAGATCGAAGTGCGCGCCTTTGAGAAGCTGCAGAAGGCGATCAAGCAGGCGGCGCTTGAACGCCGGCTTGTCACGCACTGAGATCACGGCGAGCCCGTCATTGCGGGCACTCAAACGACGGTCGGCAGCTACGCCGGATCGAGTTCGGTATCCCAGTAGAGATAGTCGCGCCAGCTCTCGTGCAGGTAGTTGGGCGGGAAGGCGCGGCCGTTTTCCTGCAGCATGTAGGTGGTCGGCTGCACCGGGCGTTGCCGCGGGTACATCCGGCTCTGCTGCGGTAGACGGTTGCCTTTCAGCAAATTGCAGTTGGCGCAGGCGGTGACGACGTTGGTCCACACCGTTCTGCCGCCGCGCGAGCGCGGTACGACATGATCAAAAGTCAAATCGTGCGACGGGTGCGGCCGGCTGCAATATTGGCAGGTGAAACGGTCGCGCAGGAACACGTTGAACCGCGTAAATGCAGGATGTCGTGCTGCCTGCACGTACTCTTTCAGGGCAATGACGCTTGGCAGCTGCATCGCGAAAGAGGGGCTGTGGACATAAGTGTCGTAATGATTGACGATGTTGACGCGGTCGAGAAACACCGCCTTGACCGCATCCTGCCAGGACCAGAGCGATAGAGGAAAATAGCTGAGCGGACGAAAATCCGCGTTGAGCACCAAGGCCGGACAGCTATCGAAAGAACTCGTCACCGAGAGACCTTCCGTTCATCCCGCTCGCTCGCAAATAGCACGCGATCGTGACATTTTGATAGCGGATCGGCCACCGGACGGCAAGGTCCGGGCTCAGTTCTCGTCAACCGGTGGCGGTGCCACGAGGGCAGTTACGCTAGAGGTTGAGCCGGCACGGCAGCGATCCGACCTTACGCGCGCAATTGCCGCATCAACCCAGCCCAGCGGTCCAGCACCGGCAGAATCGCATCCGGCTTTTCCGACATCAAGGTGACATTGACCCGCGCCGCGCCGAGGTCGCGGAACCGTTTCAGCTTATCCGCGTCCTCCGGCGCGCCGCCAAGCGTCACCGACAGCGAAGCGGGATCGCGGCCCGCTTCTTGCGCCATCTTGCGGAAGGCCGGCATGTATTCCCCCGGATTGCCGGCCGCGGCATTCGGATACCAGCCGTCGCCATAGCGAACCGCCCGCCGCGCCGCCCATGGAAAGGCGCCGCCGAGGATGACGGGCGGGTGCGGTTTCTGCACCGGCTTCGGCCAGGTCATCATCGGCGGGAAATCGACGATCTCGCCGTGATATTCGGGCTTGTTCTCGCTCCAGATCGCCTTCATCGCCTCGATCTGCTCGCGCATCTTCTGCATGCGTGTGGCGAAGTCGGTGCCATGATTCTCGATCTCCTCCTGGTTCCAGCCGCCGCCGATGCCGAACAGGAAGCGACCGCCCGACACCTGATCGAGCGACGCGACCAGTTTTGCGGTCTGGATCGTGTCGCGCTGAATGACAAGGCAGATGCCGGTCGCGATCTTCAGCCGCTTAGTCGCGCAAGCTGCGGCGGTCAGGGTCACGAATGGGTCCATGACGTCGTAGTAGCGCTTGTGTAATTCGCCGCCACCCGGCGGCGGGGTACGCCGCGGGACCGGAATGTGCGAGTGCTCGGCCGCCCAAAGCGAATCGAACCCGCGCTCCTCCAGTGCGACCCCGAGCTCGGCCGGCGTGATCGAATAGTCGGTGAAAAAGATCGATGCCCCGAATTCCATGGGCGTTACCCCTCTAACTGTGTATTGGCGCGAATCCTAGAGGGCGAGGTACAGGCGATCAATCCCGCCCCGACGTTCGCGTGTTTAGTTCGATTTTCGGAGATAGCCAGCGCACCAGCTGGGTTCGCGCGCAGGCGAGGTCTTTTGCCATTCCGGGTGCGCGATCCGGTCCTCGTCGATCATCCGGCAGCCGCGCGTGATTTCGCCAACAATCATGTCGCACGGGTTCGCGGCGTTACAGGGCGGGTGCGTTGCCGGCGAAACGTCTCGACATTGCCGCACCAGCCTGGCCGCCCGCTCGGCCCCGATCGCGGCACGGCACGAGGCATCATCCGCTGATGCTGCGCCCACGCCCAGGATCATGATCGCCGCCAGCCACGAATGATCCAGCCACCAATGATGTCGCATCGCTTGCTCTCGCTGCGCGCCGGGGGCAGCGATCAATCCGTGTCGGGTCAGCCCTGTCAAGCACGCGGCCCTCGGCACGACAACCCCGCCTTGACGGAGTCTGCCGCGTAACCGACATTCTCAGTTGAGGTTTGGGCGACGCAGCCCATTGCGGCGCTCCCGCCGCGAAACAAGGTTTGATCCATGTACTCCGAAACCACCCGCTCCATCAAAATCACGGTCCGGCCATTCTATCTTGAGGAGCACTCCTCGCCGGCCGACAACCACTATGTCTGGGCCTATCAGGTCCGCATCGAGAACGGCGGCGTGGAGACGGTGCAGCTGCTCAATCGGCACTGGCGGATAACCGATGGTTTCGGCCGACTTCAGGAAGTCCGTGGGCCCGGTGTCGTCGGCGAGCAGCCGCTCCTCGCGCCCGGCGGGAGTTTCGAGTACACCAGCAGCTGCCCGTTGCAATCGTCCTCCGGGTTCATGGTCGGCGATTACGAGATGGAAACCGGCAAGGGCGAGCGCTTCCTGGCGCGGGTTCCCGCGTTTTCGCTCGATGTCCCGCAGGCGCCGCGCTCGCCGGACAGCCCACGACCCTCAGTCGTACTCCACTAAACGCTGCTCAAAGCGGCGCCTCGGCCCGCGAGAAAGAGAGATTCATGTCCATTGCCGATCCGCTGTCGCGCGCCGCCGCGCGGCGCACGAGTTCCAGGCACCCGCTCCGGGTGCGCCGGCCGTCGCGTGAGGAAGCCCTGGAGGCGGTACGCACGCTGATCCGATGGGCCGGAGACGACCCCGATCGCGAGGGCCTCGTCGGTACGCCCGACCGGGTCGTGCGCTCCTACGGGGAGTTCTTCGCCGGCTACGACGAGGACCCGGTGGCGCTGTTGCAGCGCACGTTCGAGGAGGTGGACGGGTACGACGAGATCGTGATGCTCAAGGACATCCGGTTCGAGTCGCATTGCGAACACCACATCGCGCCGATCATCGGCAAGGTCCATATCGCCTATCTGCCGAACAAAAGGGTGGTCGGCATCTCGAAGCTGGCCCGACTTGTCGAGGTTTATGCCAAGCGCCTGCAGATTCAGGAGAAGATGACAGCGCAGATCGCCAATACGCTCGACGAGGTGCTGCAGCCGAAGGGAGTCGCCGTCGTTATCGAGGCGGCGCATCAATGCATGACGACACGGGGTGTGCACAAGCCAGGGGTCAGCATGGTGACGAGCCGCATGCTCGGTGCGTTCCGGACCGATCCCCTGTCGCGACGCGAGGTGCTGTCGATGATCGGCACGCCCGGCGGCGGGAGTTGCGAACACGTCTGAGGTCCGCCCGGAACAGCGCCTGGCCGCCGCGATCGGCATTCTCGAGCGGCTGGTCGGCTTCGACACGACTTCCGCACGCTCTAACCTCGACCTCATCGGCTGGGTCGATGACTACCTTGAAGGCTACGGCATCGCCAGCACGCGCAGCGCCGCGTTCGAGGGCAAGGCCAATCTGTTCGCGACAATCGGGCCGCCCGGAAGCGGAGGTGTGATCCTCTCCGGTCATACCGATGTCGTGCCGGTCGCCGGCCAGGCCTGGGACAGCGACCCGTTTCGGCTGACCGAGCACCCGGGAGAAGACGGCGGCCGCCTCTACGGACGCGGCAGCGCCGACATGAAGGGGTTTATCGCGCTCGTTCTCGCTTTGGTACCGGAGATGACGCGGCGACAACTGTCCGTGCCGTTGCACCTCGCGTTGACTCATGACGAGGAAACCGGCTGCTTCGGCGCGCCGGCGCTGATCCGCGAGTTGCCGAATGGCGCCGCGCGGCCCTCCCTCGCGATCATCGGCGAGCCGACATCGATGGAGGTTGCCAACGCGCAGAAGAGCTGCTGGTTTTTCCGCACCCGGGTTACAGGGCGCGACGGGCATTCCAGCGCGCCCGAGCGCGGGGTCAACGCCATCACCGCTGCAACCGAGATTATCGCCGAAATCGGCCGCCTCGCCGCCGAGGCGCGCGCCCGCGCCCGGCCGGAGAGCGGCTTCAACCCGCCCAACACGACGCTGAGCGTCGGCACGATCGTTGGCGGCACCGCCGTTAATATTATCGCGCGCGAATGCGCCTTCGACTGGGATCTGCGCACGCTCCCCGACGAGGATGCGGCCGCGATAAAAGCACGGATTGATAGGTTCATCGCAGACGGTCTGCTGCCGCGCATGCGCGCGGTCTATCCTGGTGCCGCGGTCGAGACCGAGACAATCGTCGGGGTGCCACCGCTGGCGCCGATGCCCGGCTCGCCGGCCGAGGCGCTGGCGCGGCGCCTGACCGGCGCGAACACAACAACGACGGTTTCCTTCGCCAGCGAGGCCGGGCTGTATCAGCAGGCCGGAATCCCGGCGATTGTCTGCGGCCCCGGCTCGATCGATGTCGCGCACAAGCCGAATGAATACATCACCCGGACCGAGCTCGCGGCCGGTCAGGCCTTTCTCGACCGACTGCTCGATTGGGCGACCAATGGGGGCGGGCGATGATCGCAGGCCCGGACGCATCCTTGGGCAACGGATAATCAGCCTGCCGGTGGCGGCTCCGGGGCGGCGATTTCGCGCGTTTCCAGCTGATCCGGCGGGGTACCAAAGGTAACCCGGATGCGGTACCGGGCCCAGTCTCGGCGGTACGCGACCGGATCGGGGAGCGGTATCGTCGCGCTCGATACTATCGCTAGCAGCAGAGTCTGGCTCCGCAAGGCCGCGCCGGCCTGCACATTGGGCATCGTCAACGCCGCGATGGAGCTGTCGCCGGTGACGGCATCGCGCCACGCCCCTTCGGCGGCGTTCTGGCCGACGTTCGAGCGCGGGTCTCTGACCACATCGATGCTGCTCGCAGGAGCCGCGCTGCCGTCGGGCGCTACCAGCTCCGCGGTCCGCAATGGCAGGCGGTCGACAGCATCGACCTGGATCGCATCGACGACGGCGCCGTGCGGAAACCCGGCGCGCACGTCGGCGACCGGCGCGGGCGGCGGCGGCCCGCCGCCATCCTCGCAGGCACCGATCAGCAGCAGCAGCAGGAGGGCGGGCGGAACACGGCGCATCGCAATCCCCGCTAAAGAAAGTCGAGCGCCGGTGTAGCGCGAAGCGGCCGCAGCCGGAAGGGGCAAGCTTGCAATGACAGGTCGGCTGGCGGCGTGCACAATCGCTGGATCGGCGGATTGCAAGGGAGGTCGCGATGACGGACGGGTCTGCGCTGCGCACCGAGGATATCGGCACGGTCGAGGACCGGTTCTTCGATATCCGCGATTTCCGCCTGCAGAACGGCACCGTCCTGCCCAAGGTGCGGATCGCCTACGAGACTTATGGCCGGCTCGCTGCCCACGGCCGCAACGCGGTGCTGATCACGCACGGCTATACCGGCAGCCATCACGCCGCCGGGCGCAACCCGGCCAACGGCAAACTGCCCGGGTCCTGGGACGGGCTGATCGGTCCGGGCAAGGCGATCGACACCGACAAGCTGTTCGTCCTCGCCTCCAACATGCTCGGCTCGTCCTTCGGCTCGACCAACGCCGCGAGCATCGATCCGCGCACCGGGCAGCCATACGGGCCGGATTTCCCGCACATCACCGTGCGCGACATCGTCGCCGCGCAGAAGATGCTGCTCGATTCGCTCGGCGCGCAGCACCTCGTCGCCGTCGGCGGACCGTCCTACGGCGGCTATCAGTCGTTCCAATGGGCGGTCGCCCATCCCGATTTCATCGACGCCATCGTCCCCGTCAACACAGCGCCTTGGGCCTCGGTCAATACCGACAAGCAGCTGGCCGAAGTAGCGGCACGGCTCGCCACCGACCCGGATTGGAATGGCGGCCGGTACTACGGCATGGCTGGCTGCAAGGCGGTGCTGACCGAGATTCGGGTCGAGACCTTGAAGCGCTACGGGATCGAGGCGAGCCTCGCGCCGCGCTATCCCGATCCCGCGGCGCGCGAGGCGGCGATCCGTGCACTGGCCGAGAATTGGGCACGGAACTGGGATGCCAACTCGCTGATCATCCTGCGCCGGGCGCTCCTCGGCTTCGACACGCGGCCCGACTTCGCGAAGATCAAGGCCAAGGTGCTGTACGTTCTGTGCCGCACCGACGCGCTGTTTCCGCCAAAGATCGCGCCCGGCGTCATGCAAGGGCTTGCCGAGGCCGGGGTCGAGGCGCGCTATTTCGAGATCGACAGCGAGCTCGGACATTCCTCCAGCGGACCCGAGCACGCCAAATGGTCGCCGGTGCTGCGCGAGTTCCTGGCACCGCTCGTCGCCCGGGTTTGATCCGTCTATCGCCTGCATTTACCGGGCAAGCCGAGGCGGCCGGCAAAGTGAACCCGAGCCGGTCGCGCGGTCAAACGAGGCAAAAACATGGGACCCGTCGCGGTCTCGCCTCGGGGCTGTGAAACTGTGAAACTGTGCCACAGTTTCCGGCAGACGATTTCCCGGGCGCTTTGTTTTGGCTGATCCGCACGCGCACACGCGGAGGCCGGGCGGAATTCCCTCAGATCAGGGACTTTTTCGCGATTTAACAGGGAATTTTGCTCCGCCAAAATTGTGCCGCCAGCCGATACCGGCCGCCAAACTCTCGCCCCGTACCTCCCGCCCCTCTCAACCATTTGATGCAATTCGCAGCCTCGGTCGCCCTCGTGCGCATGCGCGCGAGGCAAAGAGATCAGGACCAAGCCTTTGAAACTCCTGAGTTCTGCCTCCGAAAAACAGGCCATAACAGGTGAACAACAGGACAGCTCGTACCGGCAGCGGTTTCCGCCATCGACGAAGCCGCATCGCCGCGCCTTTGGGTGGCCGTTCGGATGTATGTTCTTGATGTGTTCCCGTCAAGAGTTGGGCTGCATCAGCCTGAATTGCGGGTCGCCGCCAATGCCCCCATCGCGGACGTTCGACCTCGAAAACCCATCATACCGGAGCTTTAATGCAAGGTTGAATCCACCGGCGAAGTCATAAAAGTCAGCTCAGGGTCGAACCTTCCGGTTGCCTCGCGGTCCCGCGAACGGCCGGACTCGGCGCGCTAAGCCGCCACCCGAGCACTGAGCCGACTACAGTCGGCAAAATCGACTGCGGGCGTGAGCGCCTCCGGGTTCTTACTCCTCCGGGTTCTTGCTATCGCGCGGCGGCTCGGTTGCTCCCGAACAGTTCGAGCGCGGCGTTCAACTGCGCATCCTGCGCGGTGCCGATGATCTTCGGATTGATCGGGTGGTCGGCCTCGCCGGTCACCGGGCGCTTTGCCCCAGCCCGTGCCGGCGCCGACTGCGGCGCTAGCGCGCCCGGCGCTTTCAGCGAGCCGAACAGGTCGCTTTCATAGGTCACGACCGCGTTCGCCACCTGCTGGTCCTTGGGCAGGGTGACCACCCGGTCGGGGGTGATGCCCTGGCCTTGGATCGAGCGGCCGGACGGCGTGTAGTACAGGGCCGTCGTCAGTCGCAGCGCGCCGCGGCCCTCGAGCGGGATGATGCTCTGTACCGAACCCTTGCCGAAGCTGCGGGTGCCAAGGAGGGTCGCCCGCCGATTGTCCTGCAAGGCGCCCGCGACAATCTCGGAGGCCGAAGCGGAGGCGCCGTTGATCAGCACCACCAATGTCGTGCCGCGGATCAGATCGCCGTTGGGGGTCGCGTCGTAAACGCGGTTTTCGTCGGGCTCGCGGCCGCGCGTCGTTACCACGGTGCCCTTGTCGAGGAAATCGCTGGTGACATCGACGGCGGAATCGAGCAGCCCGCCGGCATCGTTGCGCAGATCGAGCACGAAGCCGGCGAAGCTGCCGCCGGCCTGGCGCCGCAGGCGGGCGATCGCATCGCGCAATTCGGTCTGGGTATTCTCGTCGAACGTGCTGACCCGGGCATAGCCGATGCGGCCAGGTTTGAGCTCCGCCTTTACTGAATCGACATGAATGACGGCACGGGTGATCGGCACGTCAAAGCTCGGACGGTTCGCCCGCGCCACCGTCAGCACCACCCGTGTGCCGGGCGCGCCCCGCAGCTTGCGCACGACCTCGCTGATATCCATGCCGACGATCGGCTGGTCGTCCGCCTTGATGATGCGATCGCCGGGCTCGATGCCGGCGGATGCGGCCGGGGTGCCTTCGATCGCCGAGATGACCTGAGGCACGCCTTCCTCGACGGAAATCTCTATTCCGATCCCGCCGAATTGACCGCTCGTCGTTTGTACCAGTTCGCGATACTCGCGCTCGGTCATGTAGTCGGAATGCGGGTCGAGCTTGCTCAGCATGCCCTTCAGCGCGCCATCGACGAGCTGGTCGCGCTCGACCGGCGCGACATAGCTCTGCTCGACCTGACGCATGGCGTCTTCCATCAGCGCCAGATCGGCGGCGCCGATCGGCGCATCGGCAGCGAGCGAATTGCAGCCGCTGGCGGCAAGCGCGACGGCGAGAAAGGCACCGCAAGCGAGGGCCCTGGGCCGCAGTGCTGCGAGTGCGCCGCTCCGGCCGGAACCGTGCGGCAAGAGGTCCGGTTTGCTCATTCGTCGCGATCGGGTTGGCGATTCGGATGCGCGTCGGCAAAGGCATCGAGCTTTATGCAATTTTCGAAGATCCTGTTGATCGTAGGATAGGGGGCGAGATCAAGTTCATAACGCTCGGCGTTCACCACCTGTGGCACGAGCGCGATATCGGCCAGACCCGGCGCGTCGCCATGGCAGAACGCGCCGGTGCGCGCGTCTCCGGCCAACTTACTCTCCAAAGCCTGGAAGCCGGCATCGATCCAGTGATTGTACCAAGTCTCGATCGCGGTCTGGTCCTGTCCCAGCGGCCTGTGCAAGTAGCGCAAGACGCGCAGGTTGTTTAGGGGGTGAATGTCGCAGGCGACGATCGCGGCAAGCGCGCGGACGCGGGCCCGGCCGGCCGCGTCGCGCGGCAGAAGTGGCGGCTCCGGATGCGTTTCGTCGAGGTATTCGATGATGGCAATGGACTGGATCAGGATCTGACCATCGGTTTCCAGCGCCGGAACCAGCCCTTGTGGATTGACCGCGAGAAATCCCGCCTGCGCTTGGTCGCCGCGGCGCAGATGAATGGAGGCGCCTTCGTATGCCAGCCCTTTAAGATTGAGTGCGATGCGCACGCGAAACGCGGCGGAGGAACGGAAATAGCCGTAGAGCCTCATGCTGGCGCCTTGATCCCATAAGCCGCAGAACGCTCCCGAAACTACTCCGCCGCCGCCGTCGCGGAAAGGGTGGCGCTCAGTCGGCAAATGGATGCGTGGCTACGACACTTATTTCGCGGCGCCGATGAAGGTCTCGACCGCATCCAGAAACTCGCGCAGCCTGATCGGCTTGGCGATATAAGCGTCGCAACCGCTCGCCAGCGTTTTGCGCTCGTCCCCGGCCATCGCGAAGGCGGTGATCGCGATGATCGGAATGGATTGGGTTTCCTGGCTTTCTTTCAGCTGGCGCGCGGCTTCGAGTCCCGAAATATCCGGCAGCTGAATGTCCATCAGGATCAGGTGCGGCCGGTGCCGGCGGGCAAGTTCGAGTGCCTTGGCCCCGTAGCGACTTGCGATGATGCCATAGCCATGCGCTTCGAGGACATCCTTCAAGAGCTTCATGTTAAGCTCATTGTCCTCGATGATCAGGATCCGCTTCGTGTCGGACCGAAAAGGTTCGCTGGCTTCCATTGAACAAGGTTGGTGCGCATTGCCGGCCGATAAACAGGAGGGCGTGCGGTAGATCATATCCTGCTCACCGCGGAGTTCACCGAAATTGATCCTTAATTTAGCGAAAACTAGCCGACCGCAGATAGCAAAAAGCCTCGTCCCGGTACTATTTGCGGTTGCCGCTCTACTAGCAGCTGCAACCGGCTCGGCCCGGGCGCAGGACACGGCCGCCGAGGAAGCTGCCAACCGGCAGCGCGCCCTGGCGCAGCTGCCGGCGGATGCGGCGAAGCGGCTGTTCGGGCTCGCTGCCACGCCGGCACCCGGCCCGGCGCGACCGATCGGCAGCTATTCGGATGGCTGCCTCGCCGGGGCGCAGCAGCTGCCGGCGGACGGGCCCAATTGGCAGGTCATGCGGCCCTCGCGCAATCGCGCCTGGGGCGACCCCGTGCTGATTTCGTTTTTGGAGCGGCTGGCGGCGGCGCTTCCCGCCGCAGCGGGATGGCCGGGGCTCTTGGTCGGCGATATCGCGCAGCCCCGGGGCGGGCCGATGCTGACCGGTCACGCCTCGCACCAGATCGGGATGGAGGCGGATATCTGGCTGACGCCGATGCCGGATCGGCGGCTCACCCCGGCCGAACGCGACGAGATGCCGGCGACCGATGTGGTGGCCGGCAATAGGCTCGACATCGATCCCTCGGTATGGACGCCGCAGCACCGCAAGCTGCTCGAGACCGTCGCCCGCAGTCCCGGGGTGGCGCGGATTTTCGTGAACGCGGCGATCAAGCGCGCGCTCTGCCGCGAGGCTGGTGCGGATCGCGGCTGGCTGCGGCTGATTCGGCCGTGGTGGGGGCACAACTATCATTTCCACCTGCGGCTCTCCTGCCCAACCGGCCAGTCGCAATGCCAGGAGCAGGCGCCGCCGCCACCCGGCGACGGCTGCGGCGAGCTCGGCTGGTGGTTTACCGAAGAAGCGCTACATCCAAAGCCCGGGCCGCCGCGCAAGCCGCTGCGCCTCGCCGATCTGCCCTCGGCGTGCGCTGCGCTGGTGCCGGGGCGCTAAACCGGAGCGATCAGCGCAACGGTGCTGGCCGCAAGGGCGCCGAGAATAACCACCAGCCAGGGCGGCACCGCCCAGAGCGTCAGGAGCAGGAAGGCAACGATGCCGATGGCGAAATCGGCCGGCGTAAAAATCGCGCTGGTCCAGACCGGACGGTAGAGCGCCGCCAACAGCAGCCCGACCACGGCGGCGTTGACCCCACGCAAGGCCGACTGCACAGCCGGCCGCCGCCGCAAGCTGTCCCAGAAAGGCAAGGCGCCGATCAGCAGCAGGAAGGACGGCAGGAAAATCGCCGCGAGGCAGATCAGGCCGCCGATCCAGCCGTTCGGTGCGGGGCCCATCACCGTTCCAAGATACGCGGAGAAAGTGAACAGCGGTCCCGGCACCGCCTGCGCCGCGCCGTAACCGGCAAGGAAGGCGTCGTTCGACACCCAACCCGTCGGCACCACCTCTGCCTGCAGCAGCGGCAAGACGACATGCCCGCCGCCAAACACCAGCGAACCCGAGCGATAGAACGAGTCGAACAGCTTGAGCGGCTGCAGCGGAAATGCCGCGGCGAGCAGCGGCAATCCGATCAGCAGCACGAAGAAGGCGGCGATCGCGGCCAGCGACAGGGCACGCGGCAGATACACGGCAAGCGGCGGACCCGGCGGCGCTGCCGCCGCTCCTCCTCCGAGCAGGCTCCAGCCGATCAGCCCGCCGGCGGCGATGGCGCCGACCTGGCCCGCGGCCGACGGTATGGCGAGCGCGAGGATCGCCGCACCGACGGCGATCGTGGCGCGCTCGCGGTCGGGGCAGAGGCTCCGCGCCATCCCCCACACTGCTTGCGCCACGACCGCCACCGCGACGATCTTGAGGCCGTGCAGCCAGGCGGCGCCCGACAGATCGCCGAACCGGGTGACGCCATAGCCGAACAGAATCATCGCCACGGCTGACGGCATCGTGAAGCCGAGCCACGCCATCAACGCGCCCGGCAGGCCGGCGCGCAGGATGCCGATGCTGATGCCAACCTGACTGCTTGCCGGCCCGGGCAGGAATTGGCACAGCGCGACGATGTCGGCATAGACGGCCTCGTCCAACCATTGTCGCCGTTGGACGAATTCCGCCCGAAAATACCCGAGATGCGCGACCGGCCCGCCGAAGCTGGTCACACCCAGGCGCAGAAAGGCCCGCAGGACTTCAAGCGCCGAACCGCCCTGGCGACTCTCGGTTTTAGCCGTCGGCGCCGCGATCGTCATCGACCGCTCATGTGTATCTGAAGAGCGCCATAAAGCCGAAATCCATGTGCAATTGCTGGTGGCAGTGGAACAGGGTTAAACCCGGATTGTCTGCCACGAAATCGAACTCGACTTCTTGATACCCGCCCAGCATCACGACGTCCTTGATCACTCCTGCCGTCGGCTTGCCGCCGACCCGTACGAGCTCGAAGCTGTGGCGGTGCAGGTGCAGCGGGTGAATATCGTCGCTCGCGTTGTGGAATTTCAATCGATAGCGGCCGCCTTGCCGAACCGTATACGTCGGCTTCATCGTCTGCATCGAAAAGGCTTCGCCGTTGAGGAGCCAGCGGTTGAACCCATGGTCCTCCGCATTGTGCTTGACAGCCGTAATCTCGATCGTCTCGTCGGGCGGCGCCGGCTGTCCGGTGGCCATGCCAAACCGTGTGTAATCCCAACGGAAGGACGCCGGCTTCACCCATTGCGGCTTGCCGCCGCGCCCGGTGTACTCGACGACGATACCCATACCGTGCTGGCGGTCATCCTCGGCGAGGTCGCCCATGACCCAGATCCCCGGATGGTTCGTGTCGACGATCGCCGATATACGCTCGGCCGTGCCAAGCCAAAGGACAGGCACGTCGACTGGCGTCGGGACCGGATTGCCGTCGAGAGCGACGACATGGAATAGATGCCCCGGCAGGGCGAGGCTGCGGATCTCGCCGGCGCTGGCATTCAAGATATGGAACAGCACGCGCTCGCCCTGTTTGACGCGGATCGGCTCGCCGTGGCCGAGTTGTTTGCCGTTGATGCTGAAAAACTCGTAGCCGACTTCGTAGCCTTTCGGACCTTTGAACTGCTGGTCGAGCTTTTCGCCGATCTGCTGCAATGCCGCAATCGGCGGGCCCGTCAGCGCCTCCTGTTGCATGTCGCCGCCTTGGCTGAAGGACGGCGCGAACTCCTTTAGCACCAGAAACACTTCGCGATCATACGCGCCGGGGTTGTTTGCCGGTTCGATGTAAACCGGCGCTGCTTGCCCGGTATAGGTGCCTCGGTTGAGATCATTGCCGGCGACCACATGTGTGTGCACGAAGCGGAACCCCGCCGGTTTCGGGACAAAGGCGATACGACGCATCCCATGCGGCGGGATGAAGGGGGTCCCCTCCTCGGAGGCACCATCGACATCGCAAGGAAGCATCTGTCCGTGCCAATGAACGAGTTCAGGCACGTCGGTATCGTTGTGGACATCGACCACGAACCGCTTTCCCTCCTGCAGCGTGATCAGTGGCCCGGGGAACTGACCGTTGTAGAGCGTCGTCGATACGATATGCTCCGGCGAAAGCTCGACGAGACCGGTGGCGATACGCAGCGTGTAATCGGCCTTTTCGGCGGCTGCTTCTTCAGCGGCGCGCGCAGCAAGCGGCATCGCCCCGACCAGAGGAGCCAGCCCCGCGCAAGCCAGTAGCGAGCGGCGATCGATCCTCACGACCTGCTTCATTCCGCGTCGTCCTCAAACAGCTCACCAAAAAGTTCGCGTACCTTGAGCTTCGCGACGGCGAGCGCTTCCCTGCCAGATAGGGTTGCGCGGTAGATGCGTCGCATTGCACTTCCCGACCGCTGTTCGGTCGATGTCAGATAGCCGCGTTCCTCAAGCCCGTGCAGGATCGGGTAGAGCGTTCCGGCGCTCAGCTTGTAGCCGTGTCGCGCCAGTTCCTCGATCATCGCCAGTCCATAAACCGGCTCCTGCACCGCATGGTGGAGAACGTGCAGCCGGATCAGTCCGGCATAGAGGAACCGATCATCCATTCGACAGCGACAAGCAGAGATATCGTATGTCGATATTGATCGACGATAACGGTTGGCCAGGCGTTTGGTTCATCGCAGAAGCCCGGCAGTGAATAATTTGTAGAGGGGCGGGGCTCAGTCCGCGCTGCGCGGCAAGGCGCGCCCGTCCATATCGTCGTGATCCATGTGCAAATGCCGCAGCACGGTCGGCGCGATGTCGATCAGCGAGCTCGGCTCGCTGTGGCGGCCGGGGATGAACCCGCCGCCCTCGATCATCAGGAATGGGTGCTGCTCGTTGGGGCCAAGGCCGCCATGCTGGCCAAAGCCGATCTTGCTTTCGCTGTCGGAGGGGTCGAGCACGATCGGGGCGTAGCCGGCGACGCCATGGGGATTGAGCTTGTCCTCGCCGGCCAGCGACAGCGCGATCCGCATCGGCGTGTCGGTCGGCAGCCCGGCGGCGGCAAGCCGATCGCCGACGAACAGCTCGCCGACCCAGTTTTCCGCGGCGAGAAAGCGCCCGACCCGCGGCACCAGATCGCCGTCGGGCTCGGCGAAATAGAGTGTCGCCGCGGTGCCGTTCGGGGCCACCACCAATTCGCGCGATTCTGGCCCCTGCTTCAGTCCGGCGGCGATCAACAACTCGTTCAGGTCGACGCCGTGCGCCACCGTCTCCATCCCGTGATCGGAGCCGGTCACGAACAGGATGTTCTCACTCGACGGGTCGAGCCGGCGCACCGTCTCGAATACGTGCTTTACCAACGCGTCGGCGCCGGCGATCGCGGTGCGATGCTCGGGCGACCCGAGCGGCGAATGGTGGCCGGTATAATCAGGCTCGGAGAGCCACAGGATTGCCAGCGACGGCGCGCGCTCTTCCAGGATCTCGGAGCAGAACCGCTCGGTCATCGCGCGGTCGCCGGCGATGCCTTTCTTGAGCTTGGCGCTCGCCGGATCGTCAACCGCGCGGCAACCCGGCCCATAGCTGCCGGCCGCGTGATAGACCCAGCCATGGCCGTCCGGGTCTTGGAAATAGGCGGCGCCAGGCGACACATTGGCGACGCTGATCGAGGTCTCGCCGTGCCAGCGCAGCCGTTCGGCCAGGGTCGGCACCCGCAAGGTCCGGCCGGTGGCACGCCGCATCCTGTCGCGAAAGTCCGGGGCGCCGGCCGAGCGACAAACGAGGCCCTCGCCCTCGTCGAGCGCCATCGTGTTGCCGAGGAGCCCGTGGCGCGCCGGTCGGCAGCCGGTCGCGATCGAGGCGGCGCTCGCCCTCGTTGTCGACGGAAACACGCTGCGATGCGCCGTAAAAGCCGCCGCGCGTTCCGACAATTCGCTCAGGAACGGCGTGTCGCTCGGGCTGATCAGATCGGCCCGCAGGCTGTCGCAGATGACGATGACCGTGCGCTGTTCGCTCATGTCATGGTTCCCAGTGTGCCGAACCCGAAATTCGCGGTGTCTCGGGGCCGGCTTGTATCGAATTTCGGGTTCGAAAGCACACTAGCAACACATTCAAAGCTAGTGTGGTTTGGATTTGAAGTTCCCAAGCGCGGCCGCCATCGAAATGATGGGAACTTCAAATCCACCGCACTAAGGTACGATCCCGTTCAGTGCGAAGTCGAAGATATCGAAATTGCGCAATGCACGCGATTCGGCGAGCTCCCGGTACTCCGAAATGACCGGCTCCGACAGCAGGAATGGCACGCGCTGCTCGCCCACCCCGCCATGCGAGCGCAGCCGGTGACCCGCCAGCGCCGACAGATCGTGCTCCGCCGCGCTCGCGCCGATGACCGTGTTGCGATCGCCGGTCACCACCAGATCGGCCTCGCGGTCATAGGGCAGCTCCCATAGCCTTGAGGCTTCCTCGCGGGTCAGGACCGTATCGACCCCCGGCAGCAGCTGCACCGCCTGCGCCAGGGTCGCCAGGGTCACACCCTTTTTGCGGTAGACCCGGACGAACGAGCCGAGCGCGCCGTGATGTCGCACGAACGGGTCGGTGATCGGGCAGATGACCCGCACCGAGCCGGCGCCGAATTCGGCGTTGAGGATGTCTTCGAGGAACAGCACATGCGGGCGTCCGTCGGCGAGGGCCTTGTCGTTCATACCGTGATCCGCGGTCACCGCGACGACGCTGCCGAGCGCGGCAAGCCGCGCCAGCCGCTGGTCGAGCGCTTGGTGAAATTCGAGCGCCTCCGGCTCGTCCGGTGCGTGCCCGTGCTGCACATAGTCGGACAGCGACAGATACAGCAGCTCCGCTCGGCGCTGCTCGATGAGGCGGATGCCGGCGTCGAGCACGAAAAGCGACAAATCGGCTGAATACATATCCGGCTTCGCGCGTCCGACCAGCGCCTCGACGTCGGCTATGCCGTGCTCTTCCTCAGTGCATTCATCCGCCCGCTCGGAGGAGAGGCAGATGCCGCGCGCGCCGATCGCGACGCCGCGGCCGAGCATCCGGCGCAGTTTGTCCTTGGCCGTGATCGCCGCGACCGACACGCCGGTCTGCGACATCAATGCGAGCACCGTGTCGCCGCGCACCATGTCCGGGTCGGTCATCATCACCTCGGCGCCGCTATCGCGGTCGAGCGCGAAATTGCCGGAGATGCCGTGCACTGAAGGCGGCGCGCCCGTGACGATCGACAGATTGTTCGGGTTGGTGAAGGTCGGCATCGCCGCGTCGCCGACGGCATAGAATCCGGCCTCGCGCCAGCGCGCGATTGTCGGCAACACCCCGGCTTCCAGTCCCGCCTCGATATAGGTGGGGTCGCAGCCATCGGCGCAGATGACAACGGTCGGCCGCCGCGGCCGGCAGTAAATGCGGCCATTGAGTTCGATTGGTTGCATTCAGCCTCCGACTTCGTCGCCGCCCGCCGCAAGGCGCAGGCCCGACAGGTACAGCTCACATTGTTGCGGGTCGCGCCAATGGTCAGCGGTCGGCACGACTAGGGGCGACGCGAAGCGTGTGGCGCGCCAAGTCCACGCCCTGTCGGCGGTTCGCATCGGTGTCGTCGGCCCAGCCGCCCACGTGTAGCGTCGCGATCGATGATCTTTGCCGTGACAGTACCGGATGCCCCCTATTCCTGCCAGCCGGCCTTGCGCAGGCCGTCGAGCATGTGCTCGTAGTCTTCCGGGCGGTGCCACGGCACGCGCCGGCGGACGTACATGTCGAACGTCCCCGCCCCGATCGCAACGGCCTGGTCGAGCGCCTCTTTCGCCTCGTCCGGACGGTCGCACATCTGGCGCGGCTGCCTGAGATCGCGGCCGAACTTGTACGGATGAAGCCCGACATTATCGTGGCGCTGAACACCCCTGCGGCGGGCGCGGCGATCGGGGCGACCAAGACAATCCCGATCGCGATCTTCACCGGCGATCCTTTAGGAACCGGCTTCGTCAGCAACCTCGCCCACCCCGGTGGAAACGTTACCGGCGTATCCAATTTCATCAGCGATCTCGCCGCGAAGCGCGTCGAATTGCTAAAGGAAATGAGCCTCGACCTGAGGCGGATTGCGGTTTTGTTCGACGCCGATGATCCTCTCACAGAACCGCAGCGCCGCGAGACCGAACGTGCCACTCGTGCTGGCGTCGATCTCCGTTTTTTTCCAGTGCCGACCCAGGAGCATTTGACCGTGGCACTCCAACAGCTTCTCGACTGGAGGGCGCAGGGATTGCTGTGGCTTTCCGGCCAGGAGCGCCCTTTCGTTCAAGCGACTATCGATTTCGCCCTTGAACATCGAATTCCACTGGAGGTCCCGCGCCGCGAGCAAGTGATCGCCGGCGGCTTGATCTGTTACTATCCAATTCAGTCGGAGCTCGTTCATAGCCTGGCGGTTCTCTGAAGGGCGCTACGGCCGGAGAGCTTCCTGTGGAGCAGCCTGCGAAATTCGACTTGGTGATCAATCTGAAAACCGCGAAGGCGCTCGGGCTCGCGGTGCCGCAATCGATCCTCGCCCGCGCCGAAGAGGTCATCGAATGAGGCTCACTCCATGAGACTCACAGACGAGCAACGCATGCTGCGCGACACCGCTCGCGAGGTCGCGCAGAACCTGCTCGTGCCCCATGCCGCGGAATGGGACCGTGAGGCGCGGTTCCCGAAGGAGACACTGGCCGACCTCGGCCGGCTTGGGTTTATGGGCATGCTGGTGCCGCCGGAATATGGCGGCGCCGGGGCCGACCATGTCGGCTACGCGCTGGCGCTGGAGGAGATCGCCGCCGGCGACGGCGCCACATCGACGATCCTTAGCGTGAATTCGCTGTGCTGCTCGGTGGTGCAGCAATATGGCTCGGAAGAACAGAAGCGGCGTTTTCTGGTACCGATGGCGAAGGGCGACATGCTCGCCTGCTTCTGCCTGACCGAGCCGGGCGCCGGCTCCGACGCCGCCGCGTTGAAGACCAGGGCGCGGCGCCACGGCAACCGCTGGGTGCTGAACGGCACCAAGCAGTTCATCACCTCGGGCTCGACCGCCCAGGTCGCGATCGTTTTCGCCGTCACCCAGCCCGAGGCCGGGCGCAAGGGGATCAGCGCCTTTATCGTGCCAACCGACACGCCGGGCTATCGGGTCGCGAGAGTCGAAAAGAAGCTCGGGCAGCGCGCTTCGGATACCGCGCAGCTCGTGTTCGAAGACCTCGAACTGACCCCCGATCTGATGCTCGGCGCAGAAGGCGAGGGCTACCGCATCGCCCTCGCCAACCTCGAAGGCGGGCGCATCGGCATCGCTGCGCAATCCGTCGGCATGGCGCGAGCCGCCTACGAGGCGGCGCTCGCCTATGCCAAGGAGCGTAAGACGTTCGGCGAGAAGATCATCAGCCATCAGGCAGTGGCGTTTCGCCTCGCCGACATGGCGACGCAAATCGCCGCTGCCCGCGGCCTGATCCTCGATGCGGCATCGCGCCGCGATGCCGGCGAGCCTTGTCTCAAAGAGGCGGCGATGGCCAAGCTGTTTGCCTCGGAGATGGCGGAGCGGGTCTGCTCGGACGCGATCCAGATCCATGGCGGCTACGGTTATCTCGCCGATTTCCCGGTCGAGCGCATCTATCGCGATGTCCGCGTCTGCCAAATCTACGAGGGCACCAGCGATATCCAGCGCCTGATCATCTCCCGCGAGATCGCAAAGGATTGAGGGATCGCGGGCGGCAATTCTCCGTTTCCCGTTCGACAACGGAGGGTGCGGTGCCGGAACTCAGGATCAGCACGGAAAAGGTCTGCGATTTCATTGAGACGGCGCGCGAGATCGCTGGCATCGTGCCGTCGACCGCCGGCGATCACACGACGACCGGCGACGACAGCAAGCTTGAGACCATGGAAGGGGATCCCGACAAGGATGTCCGCCGGATCGAGGCGATCGCGTTTATCGCCGGCCTCAATGTCGAGGAGCAGACCGATCTGCTGGCGCTGATTTGGCTCGGCCGCGGCGATTACGACATTTCCGAGTGGGATGATGCGGTCAGCGAGGCTGAGGGCCGCATCGCCGCCCGAGATCCCGACTACATGATCGGCGATGCCGCCCTGCCGGCATACCTCGGCGACGGTCTCGAAGCTTTCGAGAAGAGCTGCGATTAAGAGCGGCGAGCCTACTCCGCATCGCTCTCCGCCAGCACCTCGGCGAACAGGGCGCGGTCGATATTGCCGCCGGATTGGACGACCGCGATCCGCTTGCCGGAGCGCCGGTCGCGTTCCTTGAGCGCCGCCGCGAGCGCGGCGGCGCCCGCGCCCTCGGCGACATTGTGCGTATCGGCGAACAGCGCGCGCATCGCCTGCCGGATCTCCGCTTCCGAGACGGTGACGATCCGCGCCGCGCTCTTCAGGATAATTGCCAATGCAGCGGGATCGGGTACCCGGCAGGCGAGGCCGTCGGCGAGCGTGTCCGCCGAATTGGTACTGACCGGCTTACCGGCGGCGAACGACAGGGCATAGCTCGGCGCGTTCTCGGCGACGACACCGACGATCTCGGTCTTAAGCCCGAGCGCCTCACGCGCGGCAATCATGCCGCAGATGCCGCTGCCCTGGCCGATCGGCACGTAGACCGTATCGAGAGCAGCGACCGCGCGGAACAGCTCGAGGGCGTAGGTGGCGACGCCGCGCATCAAGAGCGGATGGAACGTCGGGACGAGGTGCAGGCCATCGCGCTCGGCCGCCGCGATCGCGTATTCGTACGCGGCCTGGAAATCGTGCCCGACCTCGACGAGCGTCGCGCCGAACGCCGCCATCGCGCGGTTTTTCTCGACGCTGTTGCCGTGCGGCACGACGATCGTCGCCTTCAGTCCCAGCCGCGAGGCGGCGTAGGCAATGCTCTGTCCGTGATTGCCGCGGGTCGCGGTGATGACGCCGGCGATCTCGGGACGGCTGCGGCGCAGATCGTCGAGATAGACGAGGCCGCCGCGGATCTTGAAGGCGCCGATCGGGCTGTGGTTCTCGTGCTTGACCCACGTCTCGGTGCCGACTCGCCGCGACAACAGCGGCCAACAATATTGCGGGGTCGGCGGCACCACCCGACGGACGAGATCGGTCGCGGCTTCGAGGTTGGCGAGATCTATCATCGGCTAAAACTGCATTGCTGCAATGCACCAACATCAGGCGTAAACGCGTCAGTTCGCCTGACCTTACGCATGGCTGCAATGCACGGGTTTTGTTTGGCTAACAGGGCGTCGCTGCCCATTTTCGCAATGCACCATAGGAGGTGAGGAGTCGAACCATGTCGCTGATCAATCTCGTTGTTGCCGCCGGCAACAGCTTTGGAGACTGGCGGCGGCGCCAGCGCGCCTTCCATGAATTGATGGCGCTCGACGACCGTTCGCTTGCCGATATCGGCATTCACCGCTCGCAAATTCCGGCCCTCGTAGAAGGCATGTATCAGGCCGCCCATACGGTCTCGGCCAATGCGCCTGCGCATGGGCCGCGCGCGGCGCGGCTCGCCACGGGTCATCGCTGATCGCCGCCGATTTGATGCGCTGGCCGACCCGAACGCAAGATCAGAGTCGACCAGCCCTCGATGACAAGCCGGTGGTCGAGCGCCAACCCTTGAGCGCGATGCGCCGCCAGTACCAGCGGCTCCTGCCGCCGTAGCAGGCCCGCCAGAACCGCAACCCCGCCCGGCATCAGCGCGCGCTTTAGGTCGCGCGCCATCGACGCCAGCGGCCGGGCCAGAATATTCGCCAGGATCAGATCGTATTTGCGGCGCCCGACGGTGCGGCTGCGGTAACCCGGCGCGCAAACAATCCGCACGCGGCCGGCGAGGCCGTTGCGCCCGACGTGATGGCGCGCCACCCGCACCGCCTCGCAATCGATGTCGCCGGCGAGGACGCGACGGTTGAGGCGCTTGGCCGCGGCGACCGCCAACACGCCGCTACCCGCGCCGATGTCGAGCGGGCGGCGAAACCTGCGCCGCCGCGCCAACGCGTCTAGCGCCAGCAGACAGCCCCGCGTCGAGGGATGCTCGCCGGTGCCGAAGGCGGTGGCCGCGTCGATTTCGATGGCGAACGTGCCTGGCGGCGGCCGTGCCCGCCAATGCGAGCCGTGCACAAAAAATCGCCCGATGCGCAAGGGCGGAAAGGCGCGGCGATTTTCGGAGAGCCAGTCGCGCTCCGGCAATCTTTGTTCGACGACATAATCCAACCGGCCGCCGGCACCAGCCGCGGCAAGCGCCAGCCGGATTTCGACATCCGGATTGAGAGCGGGCGTGCGCGGATAAGCCTCGACCCGCCATAAGGCGGCGGTGTCGCCGTCATCGGCACGGGCTTCGAACGCTGCGACCGCGCCGGCCAGCTCGTCGAGCGCGGAAGCGACCGCGATCGCCGCTTCTGCCCCCTCGACCTCTGCCAGAATCCGCCACGGGCCGGTCATGGCTATGCGGTCATTGCGAGGAGCGCGTCAGCGCGACGCGGCAATCTCGCTGGGTGGAATCCGATGGGTCCGAGATTGCTTTGCTTCGCTCGCAATGACATTCGCGGTAGTCAGGCGCGCTCGACAAAGGCGTCCATGACTTTCTTGTCGCCGGCATGCTCGAATTCGATCTCGAGCTGGTTGTCCTCAACCGCGCGCACCTTGCCGTAACCGAATTTCTGATGGAACACGCGGTCGCCGATCGAGAAGCCGCCGACCTTGGGGATTTCCTGCCCACGCAGCGGCACTCGGGCGCTTTCGATCAACAGCGGCGAGCGCGCGGGACGGCCGGTCTGCGTCTCGTTCCAGGTGGCGCCCCAATTCGCCGCGCCGGCGGGAGCCCAGCCCGGCCCGGGCCCGAGCCCCGGCTCCGCCAGAAACTCGATCAGTTCGGACGGCAATTCGTCGATAAAGCGCGAACGCGCCGTGCTCTGCCACTGGCCGTGGATACGCCGGTTCGCGGCGAAAGAGACGAAGACCCGACGCCGCGCCCGGGTCAGCCCGACATAGGCCAGGCGGCGCTCCTCTTCGAGCCCTTTCAGCCCGTGTTCCTCGACCGAGCGCATGCTCGGAAACAGCCCTTCTTCCCAGCCCGGCAGAAACACCGTGTCGAATTCGAGCCCCTTGGCGCTGTGCAGGGTCATCAAATTGACCATGTCGCCATTGCTGTCAGCGGCGTTGTCCATGACCAGGCTGACATGTTCGAGAAACCCGGCGAGGTTCTCGAACTCGGCCATCGCTACGACCAACTCTTTGAGGTTTTCCAACCGGCCCGGCGCATCGGGCGAGGTATCGGCCTGCCACATGCCGGTGTAGCCGGATTCGTCGAGCACGGTCTGTACGAGATCGACGTGCGAGACCCGTTCGGCCATCGCGCGCCAGCGGTCGAAGGCGGCGAGGAAGCCGGCCAGCGCATTGCGCGCGGCGCGCGGCAGCCTGTCTCCGCCGATCAGCCGCCGCGCCGCCTCGACCAGCGGCAACGACTCCGCGCGCGCAGCGGCGTGCAGCTGCTGCAACGTGGCAGTGCCGATCCCGCGCCGCGGCGTGTTGACGATGCGCTCGAAGGCGAGGTCGTCGCTCGGCTGCCGAACGAGGCGCAGATAGGCGAGCGCATCGCGGATTTCCTGGCGCTCGTAGAAGCGCGGACCGCCGATCACCCGATAGGGCAAAGCAAGCGCGATAAAGCGCTCCTCGAATTCGCGGGTCTGGAAGCCGGCGCGCACGAGGATCGCGATTTCCCGAAGCGCGTGCTTTCGCCGCTGTAGCGCCTCGATCTCGTCGCCGACCCAGCGCGCCTCCTGCTCGGCGTCCCATAAGCCGCGGACGACGATTTTGTGTCCCGAGCCGGCGCGGGTCCACAGCGTCTTGCCGAGCCGCCCGCGGTTCTGTGCGATGATGCCGGCGGCGGCGGCGAGGATCTCGGGGGTCGAGCGGTAATTTTCTTCCAACCGCACGATCAGCGCCCCGGGAAAGTCGCTCTCGAATTTGAGGATGTTGCCGATCTCGGCGCCGCGCCAGCTATAGATCGACTGATCGTCGTCGCCAACGCAGCAGAGGTTCTTGTGCTGCTGCGCCAAAAGCCGCAGCCAGAGATATTGGGCGAGGTTGGTGTCCTGGTATTCGTCGACCAGCAGATAGCGGAAGCGGCGCTGATAGCTGGCGAGGATGTCGGGATTGGCGGTGAAGAGCGTCAAGTTGTGCAGCAGCAGATCGCCGAAATCGACCGCGTTCAGGGTCAGAAGGCGCTGCTGGTAATCCCGGTAGAGCTCGATCGCACGGCCGTCGGCCCAATCATTGCCCGAGTTGGCACCGACATCGCTCGCCGGCACTTTGTCCGGGGTAAGCCCGCGGTCCTTCCAGCGCTCGATGACGCCGAGCAGCGCGCGCGCCGGCCAGCGCCGCTCGTCGATATTGGCCGCGGCGATGATCTGCTTTAAGAGCCGCAGCTGGTCGTCGGTATCAAGAATCGTGAAGTTCGAGGTGAGGCCGACCGCTTCAGCGTGGCGGCGTAGGATCCGCGCCGCCAGCGCGTGAAAAGTGCCGAGCCAGAGCCCGTTGGCCGCCTCGCCGATCATCGCGTCGAGCCGCTCGCGCATCTCGCGCGCCGCCTTGTTGGTGAAGGTGACGGCGAGCATTTCGCCGGGGTAGGCGCGCCCGGCCGCCAGGATATTGGCAAGCCGGGTGGTCAGCACCCGGGTCTTGCCGGTCCCGGCGCCGGCGAGCACCAGTACCGCGCCGTCGATCGCCGCTACGGCACGGCGCTGGGCGTCGTTTAGCCCGGCGAGAAATCCGGCCTCGGCTGCAGCCGGGTGGTTGGCAACGGTATCGGTCATCTCGCGCATCATATAGCAACTCGGCACCGTCGGCGCACCATAGGTGGGCCATTACCCGCGATGGCACGAAAGCCACGCTTTCCGGCAAAACTGTTGCAAAATAGGCCAAGGCCCGGGCACGGCTGCGCCGGCTCGCCTATGATGCCGCGTCACCCGACATTGGGTCTCCGATGCACGCCGCGATCGTCCTTCTGGTCCTCATCCTGAGTTACATCGGCATGGCCGCGGGCCGAATCGCCTGGTTGCAGGTCGATCGCACCGGCATCGCGCTGCTCGCGGTCATCGGGCTGTTGGCGAGCGGCCAGATGACGCTCGACGATTTCGGCAGCACCGTCGACATGCCGACCGTGGCGCTCTTGTTCGCGATGATGATCATCTCGGCACAATTCGCCGAATCGGGGTTCATCGACCTTTGCGCGCGGACGATCGTTCGGGGTGAGGGGACGGCCACCCTGCTGGCGCTGACGGTAGCGATCGGCGGCATCCTGGCCGCGGTCCTGGCGAATGATATCCTGGTCATCGCGATCGCGCCGCTGCTGCTGGCCGGGGCGCAAAGCCGTGGTCTCGATCCGCGGCCCTTCGCGATCGCGCTCGCCGCCGCGACTAATGCCGGATCGGCGGCGACCCTGATCGGCAATCCGCAAAACATCCTGCTCGGCGCCATCGGCAGGCTTAACTTCTGGACCTTTCTCGGGGTCTGCGGCGTGCCGGCGTTATTTGCGCTGGTGGTGGTCTTTGCGGTCGTTTGGCTGCAATGGCACCGCCGCATGCGCGAGAGGGAGTTGCCGCCCGAGGAGGATCCCCCATTCGTCGCCGCGCACCCTCTCGATCGCACCCAG
This sequence comes from Allostellaceae bacterium, assembly GCA_036008175.1. Classification (GTDB taxonomy): domain Bacteria; phylum Pseudomonadota; class Alphaproteobacteria; order ATCC43930; family CGMCC-115725; genus DATARH01. The sequence goes on along the minus strand of DASYOB010000004.1, from coordinate 7,167 downwards.
ACGATCAAGGGCGCCGTCGCGGTGCTCGCGCTATTGATTCTGTTCGCCACGCCGCTGCCGCGCGAGATCGGCGCGTTGATTATTGCGGCGCTGTTGCTGGCAAACCGCAAGATCACCAGCCGGACGATGATCGCGGCGATCGATTGGCCGCTGCTGCTGCTGGTTTCCTGCCTATTCGCGATCACCGCCCAGCTCAACGGCGCTGGCATCGCAGCGAAAGCGCTCTCGGTTCTCGATGACCATGGGCTGCTGCCAAACAATCTGCTGCTGTTGCTGCCCTACAGCCTAGTCACCACCAATACGATCGGCAGCCTGCCGGCATCGATGCTGTTGCTGCAAATATGGCCGCTACCGCCGCCCGGCGTGCTTTACGGCTTGGCGCTGCTGTCGACGCTCGCGGGCAATCTGCTGCTGAGCGGGAGCCTGACCAATCTTTTGATCGCCGAGCAAGCCGAGCGGGTTGGCGTGCGGCTCTCCTTTGCCGACCATGCGCGCGCTGGCATCCCGATCGCGCTGTTGTCGCTGGCCTTCGCCTTCTTCTGGCTCGACCTGACCCACGCCCTGCCGGTGCATCCGGCGACCATACCAGCGCCGTAGCGGATCCCGCCGCTCGGGCGAGGGTAGCAGCGGCGCGGCGGGCGGGTTAGAACAACCGGACCACGCTTAACAGGAGTTCTCGTGCTGGCTCGGCCTCTTCGTATCGGTACACGCGGCAGCCCGATGGCGGTTTATCAGGCGGGGCTAGTCCGCGACCGCCTGCAATCGCTTCATCCCGGGCTAGCGGCCGAAGGTCAGGTCGAGATGGTGCCGATCCGCACCACCGGCGATCGTGTCCAAAACCGTCTGCTCGCGGAGATCGGCGGCAAGGGCTTGTTCACGAAGGAAATCGAGGAAGCGCTGGTTGACGCGCGCATCGACCTTGCGGTGCATTCGCTGAAGGACATGGAAACCGTGCTGCCGGACGGCCTGGTCATCGGCTGCGTGCTGCGGCGCGACGACCCGCGCGACGTGCTGGTGTCACGCACCGGCGCGGCCCTGCGCGATCTGCCGGAAGGCTCCCGTATTGGCAGCGCCTCGCTGCGGCGCCGGGCCCAATTATTGCGCGATCGCGACGATCTCGACATCGTGCCGATCCGCGGCAATGTCGATACCCGGCTCAACAAGCTCGCCGCCGGTGAAGTCGATGCGCTGGTCCTGGCGCTGTGCGGCCTCGAACGGCTCGGCAGGGCGGCGGCCGCTACCGAGATCCTGACGCCCGAGCGGATGCTGCCGGCAGTCGGGCAGGGGGCGCTCGCGATCGAGTGTCGCGCTGACGACAGTGCGCTGCGGCAGCTCCTGGCGCCGCTCAATGATCCGGAGAGCGCGGCTTGTGTCACCGCCGAGCGCGCCATGCTCGCGGCGCTCGATGGATCGTGCCGCACCCCGATCGGAGGGCTCGCGGCAATCGACGGCGATCGGCTCACTCTCGATGCGCTGCTGCTGGCGCCGGATGGCAGCGCCGAGCGCCGCGGCCGCGGCACAGGTCTGAGCGCCGAGGCGGCGGCTATCGGGAATGAGGTTGGCGAGAGGTTGCGCCGCGGCGCCGGGCCGGAATTCGGCTTCGGCTGATCAGCCCGTCAGCCCGCTGCAGATCCCGAAAACCAGCGCTCATTGCGGTGTTCGAGCCGGCCGGCGCGGCGATGACGTTGCAACGCCATACCGAGATGGTTTGGACGCACCTGCATGCCGAATTCCCGGGCGAGATAATCGCGAACATCTTCAGCTGACGCACCCTGGGCATGCGACGAGACAGCGCGCAGTGTCGCGTCGCCCAGTGCCAGCTTAGACTTCGCTGGTGCAGCTCCTCGCGCACGGCGCTGCCGTCTGCGCCGCGGCTCGGCCGGTTTGGCCGCCTTGGCGGGTTCAACCGTACGCGCGCGGCGGCCGCGCCGGCTAGCTGGCGCTCGCGGCTGACTGAACCGGGACAACACCCGCTCCGCTGCTTCCAGCTCGACGAGCTGCTCGGTCAGTTTCACCCGCTCGGCGTCGACTCTCGCCAGGCGCTCGGCAATCCGCTGCCGTTCTTGTGCAATATCGTCCAGGGTGGACATTCTCTCTCCTTCGCTTGATTGCCGGGCGCCGCCAAAGCACTTGCATATGCCCAGTGGGGCAATAGATGGCAGAACCGAGCGCCAAAAACAGCCCCCAGTCCAAGTTTTTATGTCAATTCTGTGACTTAGTGGCGCAGGTGCCACTGGCTTTACCGGCAACGCCTCTCCCACACCTCGGTGCGGGAACAGGTGCTGCCAGTATGGCGGCTACAACACGCCTTCGTTCCGGAGCCCGTCCAGCTGGGCGGTGCTGATGCCGAGCCAGCTTTTCAGCACCTCCGCAGTGTCCTGCCCCAGTGCCGGCGACCCCTTCAGTCGCACCGTCCTGCCGTCGACCCGCACGGGCCAGGTCGCCATCTTGTAATCGCCATTGTGCTGACGCACGCTTTGCATGATGCCGCGCTCCTCGAAGCTCGGCTCGTCGCGCAATTCCATCGTGTCAAACACCGCGCCCGACGGCACTCCGACGGCGATCAGTTTCTCCATTGCGTCCCGCTTGTCGTGCTGGCGGGTCCATTCGCCGATGATCGCGTCAAGCTCCTTCTCGTGTGCGACACGATCATTCCCGGTGGCGAACCGGGGATCCTCGATCAATTCCTCGCGTCCGATCAGTTTCATCAGCCGCGACCAGTGCTCGGGATTGGCCCGGCTGGTGGTCAGGTAGACGTAATCGTTCGGGCCGCCGCCCTTGCAGGGATACAGGCCCGATGGCGCATTGTTGCCGCCACCCGACTTGGCGCCGCGCCGCGGCGCCGGTTTGCCGGTGCGCGCCATCGTAGCGAAGCAGGTGCGCATGTAATGCACCATCGCATCCTGCATCGCGAGTTGCAGCCGCCGGCCCTGGCCGGTGCGGTTGCGCTCGTGCAGCGCGCCGAGAATCGTCGCCGCCATCAGCATGCCTGTGCCGGTGTCGCCAAAGCTTAAGCCTGGCTTGACCGGCGGCCGGTCGGGCTCGCCAGTGACACTGATCGGTCCGCCGGCGGCCTGCGCGATCATGTCGAAGGCGAGCCCCTTTTCGTGCGGGCTACCGCTGCCGAATCCCTTGATCTGGCAGTAGATGATGCCAGGGTTGAGTTTTTTCACCGAATCGTAGTCGAGCCCCAGGCGCTCGATCGTGCCGGGCGCCATGTTCTCGGCAGTGACGTCGGCTTTTTTCAGCATCTCCTTGACGATCTCGAGCCCCTTCGGCGACTTCAGGTTGATCGCCAGCGACTTCTTGTTGACGTTGAACTGGTGGAAATACCAGGGATCATCGTCGGGCTTGCCGGGGCGTAGGCGGCGGCCGGGATCGCCGCGACCGGGGTTTTCGATCTTGACCACCTCGGCACCGAACCAGGCGAGCACCTCGGTGCAAGTCGTACCCGCCTCGAACTGGGTAAAATCAACGACTTTGATCCCCTGAAGGAAATTGAAATCCTGGGTGATCTCACTCATGGTTGGTTCCTCCCGAGAGTGCGTTTGGCAAACAGCGTGCGCTTTATCGCGTCTGGCCGCAACGCCTTCCCGCTGCGCTCGGCCCACCGTGATACAGTGGGAAACGCGATGCGGATTTGGGTATCCTTAACACCCGCAAGCACAAGGAGGAGATCGTCATGAAGGTGGTCACGCTCAAAGACATCCCCGACGTTCCGGTGGAAGGCGCCGACCGGATCGAAGGGTGGACGGGGCCGGTTTCCCGGTCACGCCAGACAATCATTCAGCCTGGGGACTCGGCGAACTACAACTGCAGCGTGGTGAACTTCAGCCAAGGCTGTACGACCGGCTGGCATACGCATACCTGCGACCAGATCCTGGTCGTGACCTCGGGCTCGGGCATGGTGGCAAGCGAACACGAACAGCGCGAGATCAACGTCGGCGACGTCGTTCATATCAAGGCCGGCGAACGCCACTGGCACGGCGCCAAGGCCGATACGACGATGGGCCACATCACGATAACGCTTGTCGGCGGTCAGGCCACCTGGGGATAGCTCCACTACCGATTTGGCGGGTGGGCGCGGACGAATTCCTCGTTGACGTCCGCGCCCCAGCCGGGACCGGTCGGCAGTAGAAGATCGCCGTTGTCGATGACCGGTGGCCGGGTGACGATATCGTCCTTCCACAGCACGTCGTCGATGTCGATCTCCATGACCTTGAAGTTCGGCACCGCGGCGCAGAAATGCGCGCTGATCAGCGAGCCGAGATGACCGTTGAAATTGTGCGGCGCGACATTGACCTCGTAGGCATCTGCCATCGCCGCGATCTTCACCGATTCGAGAATGCCGTTCCAGGCCACGTCGATGATCGCGTAATCGACCGATTGCTGCTCGAAATACGGCCGGAACTGGCGGCGGCCATAAAGCGACTCGCAGGACGAGATCGGGGTGCGCGCCGAGCGGCGGATCAACGCCAGCCCCGCCGGGTCGTAGAGATCGATCTCGAGCCAGACGAGATCGAGCGGCTCCAATGCACGCGCGAGTTTGATGTAGCCGTCGATCTTGTAATTGAAGTTGGTGTCGAGATGCAGCCCGACCTCGGGTCCGGCGCCTTCGCGAAACGCGGCGAGCTGGGCATAGGCGGCATCGACAATCTTCTTGTCGATGTTCAGTTCAGGAAACCCCGGCGGGTTGCCGGTGCCAGGATGGTACATGTAGGGCCTGTCGCCGTCGAAGCGGATGATGTTGGTCTTGAGGCCCTTGAAGCCCTTTGACTTCACCTCTGCGCCAAGGCGCACGATGTCATCCAATGACCGGATCGGCTCGACCCCGGCCCACTCCTTGATGCGATCGGCGTGGCGTGCGCGATAGCTGCCGCAATGCGACCAGTACACCTGGAGCCGGTCACGAAACGGCCCGCCGAGCATCTCATAGACCGGCACGCCGAGAGCCTTGGCCTTGATATCGACAAGCGCGTTCTCGATCGCCGCGATCGCCTGCGCGTTGACGCCGCCCGAAGCCTGTATCGTCACGGCGTATAGCTGCGCGGAGATGCGCTCGACCGGCCGCGGGTCCTGACCGATCAGCCGCTCGCCCAGTTTGCGAATGACGCCAGTCAGTCCCTGCGCGCCATAGCCTTCCATATATTCCGACCAGCCGATGATGCCTTCATCGGTGGTGACTTTCAGAAAGGAATTGACCCGCCAGCCGGCATCGCAGTGCAGGTCTTCGATCTTGACGATCTTCATCGGGATCTCCTCATGCCGAGCCCGCCGATCTCTCTGCCGGCACCGGTTCGCGATACGGCAGGGACAGTAGCGGATTCCGTCCCCACGATCGGCCGGGCAGGATCATGCGCCTCGCGGGCAGCCCGGCTCAACCCTGCGCCGTGATCTGCGCTGCCGGCGCATGAAGAGCCGGCGCAGTGACACGGCAACCAAGCGCGAAGACCGCGACTGCGCACGCAAGTATCGCGTCGCTGGCTCATGCAAGAAGGCGCGGGCCTTCGCCCGCGCCTCCGGTTGCAGCGCCAGATCGGCAAGCGAGTCGGGGTCAAGGGTTCAGTGAGAGTCCGAATCCCCGGCGCCGGCTGGCGGGTTTTGCGTCTGACTGCTGGGCGGCTGGCTGGCTCGAACCGGTCGCGGTCTCGGCGCCCTCGACCCATTCGGGCATCGCTTTCAGGCTCGCCACAGTGGTCGGCAGCTTGAATGCACCCTTGTCGGCATCCCAGGAGAATTGATCGACCGGGATCGCGACCCGGTGCCCACCGACCCCGAGCACGCCGCCGGAATTGACGACGAGCCGGTCGATCTTCTTCGACTGAGGGTCCATCAGCACCCGGTCAACACTACCGATCTTCTTGCCGTCGCTGCCGTACACGCTGGTGCCTTCGATATTCGAGATGTCCTGCTGGGCGAGCGGGTTTGGCGCCGGTTGGCGTTGCGCGGGCGCCGCGGTGATACCGGGAGAAAGCGGACGCGGTGTATTCGTCGAGCCAGTGGTCTGAGCAGAAGCCGCGCCGGTCATGATCGCCAGCACCGCGACCGCGGCAATCGGATTCGTACGCATAGCAGGCCTCCAATGCCGTTTTGGCTAATCTGACAACACAACGCCGCGAGGCCGGGTTCCGGCCCGGCAGTGCCTGGGCCCTGCCCTGGTTCGCGAAACCGATGCCGGCCCGGTTGCGCGGATCGGGCTGGCGACGATACTGTCTCGCACTGCCAACTTGCCGAGGACCGCCAATGCCGTCTCGCCCGAACACCGCGCTCTCGCAGATCCATATGCAGATCATGTGGTCGCGGCTGATCGCCGTCGTCGAGGAGCAGGCGCAGACGCTGGTGCGCACCGCGTTCTCGACCTCGGTGCGCGAGGCGGGCGACCTCTCGGCCGGCGTCTTCGACCGTGACGGCAAGATGCTGGCGCAGGCGGTGACCGGCACCCCCGGCCACGTCAACTCGATGGCCGCGGCGGTCAAGCATTTCCTTGCCGCCTTTCCGCTCGACACGATGAAGGCGGGCGACCACTACATCACCAACGACCCGTGGCTGACCTGCGGGCATCTGCACGATTTGACCGTGGTCAGCCCGACCTTTCTGCGGGGCGAGCCGGTCGGCCTCTTCGCCAGCACCGTGCATGTCGTCGATATCGGCGGGCTCGGCATGGGGCCGGACGGACGGCAGGTGTTCGAGGAGGGGTTGGCGATCCCGCTGATGGCCTTGGCGAAGGAAGGCCTGATGAACGAAGATTTGATGCGGATCATCCGCGCCAATGTCCGCGAGCCGCTGCAGGTCGAGGGCGATGTCTACGCGCTCGCCGCCTGCAACGACGAGGGCAGCAAGCGCCTCATCGAGATGATGGAGGAATTCGGCATCGCCAACCTCGACCGGCTCGGCGAGCACATCATCGAGACCTCGCGCGTCGCGACTATCGAGGCGATCCGCAAGCTGACCCCCGGCAAGTACAAGAACGTGGTGCGAATGGACGGCTATGACCGGCCGCTGACGCTGGCCGGCGAGATGACGATCGGCGACGACGGCATCCATGTCGACTACACGGGCACCTCGCCGGCGAGCGCGTTCGGCATCAATGTCGTGATGAACTACACGCTGGCCTACACCGCGTTCGGGGTGAAGTGCCTGGTCGCGCCGGAAGTGCCGAACAATGCC
>DASYOB010000003.1:0-10078 GCA_036008175.1 Allostellaceae bacterium | reverse complement strand
TGTAGAGGGCGGCGCGGTCCTTGACCGAACCGCCGGGATTGAGAAACTCGGCCTTGCCGAGGATCGTGCACCCGGTCTCCTCGGAGGCTCGCCGTAATTTGATCAGCGGCGTCTTTCCGACAGTCCCGACAAAGCCGTCGCAAACCTGCATGGCGTCCTCCGTACCCAGCTCCGCGCCAATAGTATCGGCCGTGAGGACGCGTCTTACAACCAGCCCAGAGTGTCGGGGTCGAGGCCGAGGAGATGTTGGCCGACGGTCTCGAAATGCTCTTGGCGGCCCTGCACCTGCTGCGAGACGGTGTGGATGTCGCGGAAGCGGCGCTCGAACGGGTTCGCTTCGAAGATCGCGGTCGATCCGGCGGCATGATAGGCCATATCGACGACCCTCATCGACCGGTGGATAGCAAAGGTCGAGGCGAGCCGGATCACTATCCGCTGATCGAGGGTGATATGGCCCGCTCGCCTGACCTCCCGGGTGATCTCCTCGAGCGACCGGTACAACCAGGCGCGAGCGGAGCGGAGACTTGCCTCGGACTGCGCTACATCTGACTGGACGACATTGTTGTCGCGCAGGGTTTTCTTGGCGCGGAACGGCACCTTGTCGCGGGCGAGCTCAATGAGTCGAGGGTGCTGCGGGCGATGCCCATCGCCACCCCGGCAAATCCCGAGGCATAGAGCTGGAGGCTGCTGAAGCGGTAGAGCACGCCGTCTTCGCGGCGCGCGCTGTCGTCGAGCGCTGCGACATAGGCTGCCGGCACGAAGAGGTCGCTCACCGAATATTTGTCGCTGCCGGTGCCGCGCAGCCCCATCACATGCCAGATGTCGGTCATCTCGGCGCAGGATTTCGGGAAAATCGGGGTGCGGATGACCGGGCTGCCGTCGGGGTGCAATAGCTGCGCGCCGTTCTCGTCGTAGATTGGCACGTGGCAACCGAGCCACGTTGCATTGTGGCTGCCGCTGGCAAAGCTCCACGTCGCGGTCACCCGGTAGCCGCCCTCGACGATTCGCGCCTTGCCGGGGCCCGGCCCCCAGGCGAGGATGCCGCGCGGACCGCCAAAGACCTCCTTTGCGGCGGCAGGATCGAGATAGGCCGCGGTCATCGAGCAGCCGGCGCCCTGGTTCAGGCACCACGCCGCGCTGGCATCGCCCTTGGCGATTTCCTCGACGACCCGGACATAGGGCGCGGGCGGAAGCTCGGCGCCACCCAGCGAGTGCGGCAGCAGCATCCGGAAGAAGCCGCGCTCGACCATCGCCGCAACGACCGGCTCCGGCAATTCGCGCCGGCGCTCGATCTCGGGCGCCGCGGCGGCGAGCTCGGGAACAAAAGCGCGCGCCCGCTCGAGATATTCGGTGCCCGGATCACCTGCTGCACTCGACCGCATGCCCGCGCTCCTCGTTCCTATGATCGCGCCCTCCGTTAGCATAAACTCGCGCAATGGCGATCCGTCTTCTGCCTCCGGTCCTCGTCAACCGCATTGCCGCCGGCGAAGTCATCGAACGGCCGGCCGCGGCGGTCAAGGAATTGGTCGAGAACGCGATCGACGCCGACGCCTCGCGGATCGACGTCACGTTGAGGGAAGGCGGCCAGGGGCTGATCGCGGTCGCCGACAATGGCGGCGGCATGACCGCGGAAGAGCTGGTCTTGGCGGTCGAGCGCCACTGCACCTCGAAATTGCCCGAAGACGATTTGCTGCGCATCGCCTCGCTCGGCTTTCGCGGTGAGGCGTTGCCGTCGATCGGCGCGGTTAGCCGGATGCAGATCACCTCGCGGCCGCCTGGCGCCGACAGCGCGTGGGAAATCGTGGTCGAGGCGGGCAGGAAATCGGCGCCCGTGCCGGCAGCGCATCCCCCGGGTACCCGAGTAGAGGTGCGCGATCTGTTCTTCGCGACCCCGGCGCGGCTCAAATTCCTGAAGACGCCGCGCACCGAGCGCGATCTGGCCGTCGACTCGGTACGCCGGCTCGCCATGGCCTACCCGGGAATTTCATTCACGGTAATCGGCGACGAGGAGCGTGTGCTGTTGCGGCTCGCCGCGGCCGGGGACACCGAAGCGGCAATCGCCCGCCGCGCCCGGCTCGCCGCGCTGCTGGGGCGCGACTTCGCGGAGAATTCGGTCGAGATCGATGCCGAGCGGGGCGGGTTTCGGCTTACCGGGCTGATCGGGTTGCCGACCCTCAACCGCGCCGCGCCGCGCGACCAGTATCTCGTCGTCAACGGGCGGCCGGTGCGCGACAAACTGCTGGTCGGGGCCGTCCGCGGCGCCTACCAGGACGTGCTCGCCCGCGACCGCCACCCGATGGTCGCGCTGTTCGTCGACGGGCCTGCCGAGGAAATCGATGTCAATGTTCACCCGGCGAAGGCCGAGGTGCGGTTCCGCGACGCCGCATTGGTGCGCGGTCTGATCGTCGGGGCGTTGCGCAACGCGCTGGCCGCCGCCGGACACCGCGCCTCGTCGACCGTCGCCGCCGGGGCGGTTGCCGCCTTCCGCCCCGGCGCTGGCATCCCAGCCTCGAGTATGCCGCACTTTGCCTTCCCGTTGCCGCCGCCGACCCCGTCATTAGCGCTCGCCGAGAGCGCCAACAATTTTCTGCGGCCGACCGAGGAAGCTCCGGCGACAGAGCCGCGGCTCGGCACCCCGCGCGCGCAGCTGCATCGGACGTACATCTTGGCGGAGACCCCAACTGGGATCGTTCTTGTCGATCAGCATGCGGCGCATGAGCGCCTGGTTTACGAGCGCATGAAGGAGGCGCTCGCCGCGCAGGGGGTAGCGCGCCAGGCCCTGTTGTTGCCCGAAATCGTCGAGCTCGACGAGACCGGCGCGGCGCGGCTCGCCGTCCGCGCCGAGGAGCTCGCCGAATTCGGGCTCGTGCTCGAGCCGTTCGGACCCGGTGCGGTCGTCGTGCGCGAGGTTCCCGCTTTGCTGCCGGGGCTCGATGTCGGCGCCCTGGTGCGCGATCTCGCCGACGAGCTCGCCGAATGGGGCGATACCCTGGCATTGAAGGAGCGGATCGAGACGGTCTGCGGCACCCTCGCCTGCCACACCAGCGTGCGCGCCGGTCGGCACCTGTCACCCCCCGAGATGGATGCATTGCTGCGCCAGATGGAGGCCACCCCCAACAGCGGCCAGTGCAATCACGGCCGCCCGACCTACATCGCGCTCGACCTCGCCGACATCGAAAGGCTGTTCGGGCGGCGGTAGAGCCAGGCTAGAGTTAGTCGGTTTCACCGGGACGCGAGCGCAAGCGGCGGAAGCGGGCGCCGCAACGCTCGCGGACCGGGACCGACAGCAACACCGGGACCGGGATCATCCAACTCTCATACAGGCCGACGAGAAACGGAAACGCGAACAGGATCGTGATCCGAGAGGCATCACCATGGCAGTCCCCGATCCCAAGGTTCGTGCTGTGGACAGTCCGCCCCGAGTTGGCTCACATGCAGGTACGCCACAGCCGCTCCCTGACCGCACCTATGATTTCTGAAGCTGGCGGGGCTAGCTTTTGATGAACGCCAACAGGTCGGAATTGATCGTGTCCGCTTCCGTAGTGGGCATGCCGTGCGGGAAGCCCTTGTAGGTTTTCAGGGTTCCGTGCGTCAGCAGCTTGGCTGACAGTGGCCCGGCAGCGACATAGGGCACGATCTGGTCGTCGTCGCCATGCATGACCAAGACCGGGACCGTGATCTTCTTGAGGTCATCCGTGAAATCGGTCTGGGAAAAGGCCACAATGCCGTCGTAGTGCGCCTTGGCACCGCCCATCATGCCCTGCCGCCACCAATTCTGGATGACGGCCTCGGAGACTTTCGCGCCCGGCCGGTTGTAGCCGTAAAAAGGCCCCGCCGGCAGGTCGCGATAGAATTGAGAACGATTGGCGGCGAGTTGCGCCTGCAGACCGTCGAACACCTCCTTGGGAAGGCCGAGCGGATTGGCCGCGGTCTTCACCATGAGCGGTGGCACCGCGCTGATGAGCGCGGCCTTGGCGACCCGGCTTTCGCCATGCCGTGCCAGATAGTGCGCCACCTCGCCGCCGCCGGTGGAATGGCCGACATGGATGGCGTTTTTCAGGTCGAGATGGGCCGTCAGAGCCGCCAGGTCTTCGGCATAATGGTCCATATCGTGGCCGTCGGCGGTCTGGGTCGAGCGCCCATGACCACGGCGGTCATGGGCGATAACGCGATAGCCGTGATGCAAGAAGAACAGCATCTGCGCGTCCCAATCGTCGGCCGATAGCGGCCAGCCGTGGCTGAACACGATCGGTTGGCCCGAACCCCAGTCCTTGTAGAAGATCTCTATGCCGTCCTTGGTGGTAATGGTGGGCATGTAAACTCCTGTGAAAGGGGTGGCTCCTGTTCCGATTAGAGCACATCTTATGGGGTCAGCGGCGGTACTCACTATTCGGTGAGAGGGCCCGCTCAGGCTGGGGCCCGGCCCAGTTGCCTGCTGCTCGACGAGTGGCCGGTTTCAGCGCGAAGTCGCCATCGGAACTGTATCGGGAGGGTGCAGTAGCCTGAGCTGGCCGCGTAGCATCTAGTCCTTTGGGCGGGCCGATGCGGCGTTAATCGGCCGCGCCGCGACGCGGACGCAGACGACGGAAGCGGGCACTGCTGCCCTCCCGTATGCTCTGGAAGGTGACGTAGAGCATCGGGATCACGAAAAGCCCGATTGCGCTGGCGGCGATCATGCCGGCGAAGACCGGCGTGCCGACGTCGTGACGACTGATCTCGGCCGCGCCCTGCGCCGTGACCAGCGGGTAGACGCCGAGGATGAACGCGAAGGAGGTCATCATCACGGCGCGAAACCGCATCCGCGAACCGAGCACCGCGGCTTCGCGGATGTCTTTGCCCTGCTCGCGCTGGTCCTTGGCAAATTCGACGATCAGGATGCCGTTCTTGGCCGCCATCGCGATCAGCACGACGAGCCCGATCTCGGCATAGAGGTCGAGCGCCAGATGGGCGACCAGAATGCCCAGAAAGGCGCCCAGGACCCCGACCGGGACCGACAGCAGCACCGGGATCGGGATCATCCAGCTTTCATAAAGCCCGACCAGGAACAGAAAGGCGAACAGCACCGCGAGCCCTAAGATCGGCCCGGTCTGCCCGGTGGCGGCGAATTCCTGGTAGGCGGTCCCGGTCCATTCATAGCCATAGCCCGAAGGCAGGGTCTTGGCCGAGATCTGCGCCATCGCCGCGAGCGAGGTGCCGGACGAAGCGCCGGCCGCCGGCCCGCCCTGGATCGGGATCGCGCGGTAATTGTTGTAGCGGGTGATGACTTGCGGGCCGAGCACGATGCGCGCGTCGGCGATCGAGCGCAGCGGCACGTTGGCGCCGTATTTGTTGCGAACATAGATCCGCCACAGCGCCGACACCTCCCTGCGGCCGCCGGCCTCGCCCTCGATGATGACCTGCCAGACCCGGCCCAGCATGTTGAAATTGTTGATATAGATGCCGCCTAGGGTGGCCTCCAAGGTGGTGAACACGTCGCTGATGTTGACGCCCAGCGCCTGCGCCTTGCCGCGGTCGATATCGAGATAGACCGAAGGGTTGCTGGCGGTGAAGGTCGAGAACACGCGGGCCAGCCGCGGATCGCGATTGGCGGCGGCGAGCAGCCCCTGCATGACGCTGTTCATCGATGCCGGGTCCTGCCCTTCGAGCGCTTCGAGCTCGTATTCGAACCCGCCGGTCGTCGACAGGCCGATGATCGGCGGCACGTTGAACGGAATAATCGTCGCGGCGCGGATCTGCTGGCCTTCGCCGAACACCCGCGCGATCAGCGCCTGGGCCGAGTTGGCGGCGCCGGCGCGGTCGGCGAACGGCTTCAGGGTGGGCACGACAAAGGCCGCGTTCGGCTCGTCGACGCTGTCGATGATCGAAAAGCCGATCGCCGAGAACACGTTCTGAACCTGCGGCATCGAGCGCAGCAATGCCTCGATGCGCCGCACCGCCTGGCTCGTCCGCGACACCGACGCGCCGTCCGGCAATTGCACCGCGATAAAAAAGGCGCCCTGGTCCTCATCCGGCAGAAACCCGGTCGGGGTGCGCGACGAGATAAAGAAAATGGCGATGGCGCAGGCCAGAATCACCACGATTGCCAGCACCGAAACCCGCACCAGGCGGCGCACGATCCCGGCATAGCCGTCGCGGACCTTGTCGATGCCGCGCAGGATCCAGCCCAAGGGGCCGCCGCGCGGGCCGCGGCGGCGCAGAAAGACCGCGCACAAGGCCGGCGACAAGGTCAGCGCGTTCAATGCCGAGATCAGCATCGAGACGCTGATCGTCACCGCGAACTGGCGGAACAGCTGCCCCGAGATCCCCGGAATAAAGGCGATCGGCACGAATACCGATAACAGCACCAGGGTGATGGCGATGATCGGCCCGGTGATCTCGGTCATCGCCTTCTTGGTCGTCTCGGCGGGCGACAGATCGGGTTCTTCCTCGATCACCCGCTCGACGTTCTCGACGACGACGATCGCATCATCGACCAGGATGCCGATCGCCAGCACCATCGCCAACAACGAGATCGTATTGGCCGAATAGCCCATCGCCAGCAGCACGGCAAAGGCGCCGATCAGGCTGACCGGCACCGCGATCGCCGGAATGACGGTGGCGCGCAGATTGCCGAGAAATAGAAAAACGACGACGACGACGAGGGCGAAGGCGATGACCAGCGTGATCAGGACGTCGTGGATCGTCGCGTGGACAAAGGTCGTCGTGTCGTAATTGACCTCGTAATTGAGACCGGCCGGGAAGCGCTGGCTCAACCGGTTGAGCGCGGCGTCGACCAGGGAAGCGGTCGCGACCGCGTTGGCGCCGGGCGAGAGATAGATGCCGATGGCCACCGCCGGCTTGCCGTTGAGGCGTGTTTCGGTGTCTTCGTTCTGGGCGCCGAGCTCGATCCGGGCGACATCGCGCACGCGCAACAGCGAGCCGTCGGGATTGGCGCGCAGCACGATGTTGCCGAACTGCGCCGGTGTGGTCAGGCGGCCTTTGGTCTGCACGTTCAGCTGGAATTGCTGGCTATTGCCGACCGGGCGGGCGCCGATCCGGCCGACCGGGGCCACCAAGTTTTGCGCCTGGATCGCGGCGATGATGTCGGACGGGGCCAGCCCCAGATTGTCCAGGCGCTGCGTGTCGAACCAGATGCGCATCGAATAGTTGAGCTGTCCGAGCAGGAACACCTGGCCGACCCCTGGAGTGCGCGACAGCACATCCAAGACGTTGATGATCGCGTAATTGGTGATGAACAGCGGGTTCTGCTTGCCAGTCTTGCTGTAGAGACAGATCCACTGAAGGATGGCCGACGACTGTTTCTTGACCACCAGCCCTTCGAGCTGGACCTCGGGCGGCAGCTGGGACAAGGCGATCTGGACGCGATTGTCGACATTGACCGTGTCGATGTCGGGATTGGTGCCGAGCGCGAAGCTGACGGTCAGCTTGTAGCTGCCGTCGTTGCCGCTCGTTGATTTCATGTAGAGCATCTTGTCGACGCCGACGACTTGCGCCTCGATCGGCTGGGCCACACTGGCCTCGACGACCGCGGCGGAGGCGCCGGGATAGGTGGCGCTCACCTGCACCTGCGGTGGCACGATGTCCGGAAATTGCGCCACCGGAATGCGCAGCAGCGCCAGCGCGCCGGCGATCGTGATGACGAGTGCTATGACCACCGCCAGCCGCGGCCGGTCGACAAAGATCGCCGAGATCATCGGCCGGCCTTCGGGGCGTTCGAAGGCGCCGGGGCCGATACCCCGGCGCCGCCCCCGGCCAGGTCGGGAGCGATCGCCGGCGGCGGGCTCGCCGGCCCGGGCGACACGATCTCGCCCGAACGGACCCGCTGGACGCCTTCCGAGACGACCAGCTCGCCCGGCTTCAGCCCGCTGGTGACGACGGCGGTCGACGGGGTCGACTGCCCGAGCTTGATGCGCCGCTGCTGCGCCTCGTTGTGCGCATCGACGACGAAGACGTAGTCGCCCTGCTGATCGGCCAGCACCGCCGAACGCGGAATGGCGAGAACCGTGACCGGTTGCACGCCTTCGAGCAGCACGGTGACAAACTCGCCGTCGGTCAATTCGCGCGAGCCGGGCTCGCCAATTTTCATGCCCGGGTGGATCAGGTTGGGGATCACCCCGCGTAGGGAAATCGTGTCGGTGGTTTGAGCGACCGTCGGCGCTACATAATCGAGCCTGCCGTTCGCCTGGTAGATTTCCCCGGTCGGCAGCCGCAATTTGATGACGACCGCGCTGAACCCGCCCTTTGGGCCGTAGCGGTCGCGCAGCTCGAGCGCGGCGCGCAGCGAAATCGGAAAGATCACATACATCGGATCCTGACTGACGAGGTTCGCCAGGGTCCCGCTCGTCGGCGAGACGACATTGCCTTCGGTGACCACGGTGCTGCTGATCTTGCCGTCGATCGGCGCGCGGATCTCGGTGTAGCCGAGATTGATCTCGGCCTGTTCGAGCTGGGCCTGGGCCGCGGCGATTTGCGCCGCCAAGGCGCGCTCGGCGGCGAGCGCGCTGTCGACCGTCGCTTGCTCGCCGGCAACCGTCCTCAGCAGATATTGCGCGCGCTGCAGGGTGAGCACGGCGTTGGTGTGCTGCGCCTCGAGCTGGGCGACATTGGCCTTGTTGTAATCGACCTGGGCCTGGAACGGCGGCTGCTCGAGCAGATAGAGCAGATCGCCCTTCTTGACCTCGGCGCCCTCGACAAAGAGCCGCTTTTCGAGAAAGGCGGTGACCCGGGCAACGAGCGCCACCCGCCCGATCGCCTGGATGCGGCCGATGAATTCGTTGGTCTCGGTGATCTGCTGCCGCGCGGCGGGCACGACGCCGACGGCCGGCGGCCCGGGTGCCGGCTGAGCCCGGGCGGAGAGCGGCAGAACCAGCAGCATCAGGAGCAGCAAGCGGCGCATCATCGCTTTCTATATCCCATGCTGCACCGCAAGATAAACCTGTCCTCTCGATTCCGCCGCCGAGGCGCTAGGATAGCGCTCGGCCTCGGCGCGGTCGCGCATCGGCTCATCACGGGGGCTTGCGATGTTGGTGTTCCGGCAGTTGTTCGACCCGCAATCATCGACCTACACCTATCTCCTGGCCGACGGCAAAAGCGGGATCGCGGTCATCATCGACCCGGTCTTCGAGCAGGTCCGGCGCGACGCGGCGCTGATCGCCGAGCTCGGCTTGAAGCTCCTCTACACCCTCGACACCCATATCCATGCCGATCATGTGACCGGCGCCTGGCTTTTGAAGCAGCAGACTGGGTGCAGCATCGGCGTGTCGGCCGACAGCGGCGCCGCGGGGGCCGACCGCTATCTGGTGCCCGACGATGTGATCGCCTTTGGCGGGCGCAATCTGCAGGTGCGCAAGACGCCGGGCCATACCAGCGGCTGCCTGACCTATGTGCTCGACGACCGCGGGATGGCGTTCACCGGCGATTGCCTCCTGATCCGCGGCAGCGGCCGGACCGATTTCCAGCAGGGCGATCCGCGCACGATGTACCGCTCGGTGCATCAGCAGATCTTTACCCTGCCCGACGAGTGTCTCTTATATCCGGCGCATGATTATCGCGGACTGACCGCGACCAGCGTCGGCGAGGAGCGGCATTTCAACCCGCGCCTCGGCGGCGAGACCGGCGAAGCCGATTTCACCGGCTACATGAACAATCTGCACCTGGCGCACCCGAAAAAGCTCGATGTCGCGGTGCCGGCCAACCTCAAATGCGGCAAGCCCGAGGGCGAATTCGACATCGCCGCGACGCCACATTGGGCGCCGTTGCGCTACAGCTTTGCCGGGATCTGGGAGATCGACCCGCACGGGCTCGAGGAGCATTCCCGCGCTGTGCAAATCCTCGACGTGCGCGAGCCCGAGGAATTTTCCGGGCCGCTCGGCCATATCCGCGGCGCGATCCCGATCCCGCTCGGCGCATTGGCCGGGCGCGCCGGCGAGTTGGCAAAGGACCGGCCGGTGGTCGCGGTGTGCCGGTCGGGCAGCCGCTCGGCGCAGGCGACGGTCATTCTGCGCGAAGCCGGGTTCGCCGACCTCGCCAACCTTTCGGGCGGCATGCTGCGCTGGCGCGCCGAAGGTCACCCGGTCGA
>DASYOB010000002.1:0-3292 GCA_036008175.1 Allostellaceae bacterium | reverse complement strand
CCGATTGATCACCCCGGCGTGAGTTTTGAGGTTGCTGATGCAGTCAGCATTGGCTGCGCGGCGGCGGATCTGAAGCGGCGGCGCATCCGCGTCGCGTTTTCGCGCATCGCCGCCGGCAGGCTCCGGCGCCTGAAAAAATCTGAAAACCCCTGAAATTAGACGTTCGATTTTCCCTTAACTAACTCTACGATGACCCATCATGGATCCCGCCCAAGCGCCAGCGGCGATCGAATTTGGCCGTTTTCGGATCGTGCCGCATCGCCGTGAAGTGCTCGCCGAGGGCCAGCCGTTGGGTCTCGGCGGGCGCGCGTTCGACGTTCTGACGGCGCTGATCGAGGCCTCAGGGGCTGTCGTCAGCACAGACGTCCTGATGAACCGCGTCTGGCCCGACCGGATCGTCGAGGAGAACAGCCTTCATGCCCAGATCGCGGCGCTGCGCCGGGCATTTGGCGCGGACCGCGACCTGATCCGCACGATCGCCGGTCGCGGCTACCAATTTACCGGTGTGATCCGAACGGTCTCGGCAAGCCCTGATGCGCAGATAACAGCGGGGCTACCGCAACCGGCGCTCACGCCATCGCGCCCGCCGACAAACCTGCCGGAACCGGTTTCCGAGCTGATCGACCGCGCCGCCGAGCTGGACGAGATCCTGGAGCTCAGCGCCTCTCATCGCCTCGTCACCCTGACCGGCGCCGGCGGCATCGGCAAGACCCGGCTCGGGTTTGCGGCCGCACGACGCCTGCTGTCGAGCTTTGCCGATGGGGTTTGGGCCGTCGAGCTGGCGCCGCTCGCCGATCCCGAGCTTGTCCCGGTCGCCGTCACCACCGCGCTCGGGCTCGAACTTGCTTCGGGCATGGCATCGCCGCAATCTGTCGCGACCGCGCTCCGCGCGACGCAGCTGATGCTGGTGCTCGACAATTGCGAGCATGTGGTCGACGCCGCGGCGCGGATGGCCGAGGCGTTGCTGCGGGCCAACCCGGCAGCGCGGGTGATCGCCACCAGCCGCGAGCCGCTGCGGGCAGAGGGAGAGTGGGTTTACACCGTACCGCCGCTCAGCGTGCCGGCCGAAGGTAGCCCGAATGGCGAGGACCCGCTGCGCTACGGCGCCGTTCGGCTGTTCGTCGAACGGGCACGCGCGGCCGCGCCATCGTTTTCGCTGGACGCGCGCGTTGCGGCCGCGACAGCCGGCATTTGCCGTCGGCTCGACGGCATCCCGCTGGCGATCGAGCTTGCCGCGGCGCGCGCCGCGGCGCTTGGAATGGAGGGGCTCGCGGCCCGGCTCGACGACCGTTTCCGGCTCCTCGCGGGCGGCCATCGCACGGCAATGCCGCGGCATCAGACACTGCGCGCGACGCTCGACTGGAGCTACGAGCTGCTCACCGAACCCGAACGCGTGATGCTGCGCCGCCTGGCAGTCTTCCCCGGCGGCTTCACCTTGCAGGCGGCGAGCGCGGTCGCGGCGGATGGCGCGATCGCGGCGCCGCAGGTCGTCGACTGCCTTGCGAACCTGGTCGCGAAATCGCTGGTCACCACGGATTCCGGCGATGCCAGGGTACGCTATCGGCTACTTGAAACGATACGTGCGTACGCGCTCGACAAACTCGCCGAGAGGGGTGAAACCGAACTCGCCGCGCGACGCCATGCGACCTTCTTTCGGGATCTCTTCGCTCCCGCCGGCTCGCCGATACAGGCCGGTGTCGCGGACATGGCTCGTTATGCCCAAGAAATGGACAATGTTCGCGCGGCGCTCGATTGGGCCTTCTCCCCGGCGGGAGACTCAGATAGCGGCATCCTCCTCACGGCCGCGTATGTGCCGGTGTGGTTAAATTTTGCATCGATGGTCGAGTGCCGTGAGCGCACCGAGCACGCGCTGGACAACCTCGAAGCCGGGTCGAACTTCAGCGCGCACCTCAGAATGCGGCTGCAAATCCCCCTTGGGGTTGCGTTGCTTCACTCCTCTGGATTGGTGGAAAGGACCGAGGCGGTATTGGCGACGGTGCTCGAAACCGCCGAAAGCCTGGATGACGTGCCCTCACAGCTGCGCGCGCTGTGGGCGGTGTGGAGCTACCGGTTCAACATTGGTGACAACCGTGCGGCGCAACCGCTCGCGGAGCGGTTCTCACAAGTTGCGCACCGTGCTGGCGATGCAGCCGATGTTCTGGTGGGCGACCGGCTCATCGGCAACACCATGCACCACAGTGGTAACCAGCAACAGGCTCAGCGCCGCCTGCAACGCGTGGTCGACCGCTATGTTGCACCGAGCGACCAACGACACACGATCTGGTTCCTTCATGACCAGCGCCTGCTGGCGCGTGCGGTGCTGGCCCGGGTGCTTGCGCTGCAGGGATCAATGGGGAAAGCCGTCCAGAACGCGCACGCATGCCTGCAGGCTGCTCAGGCGACTGACCATAAATTGTCGGTTTGCTACGCCCTTGCCGAGGCGGTGTGTCCAATCGCACTCCTGACCGGTGACCTCGCAACCGCTGCACGGTCAGTGGCGATGCTGAATGAGCTTGTGGCGGAGCACAGCGTCACCGTTTTCGGTGTGGGACCGTGCCTGGAAGGGGAATTGTTGATCAAGCGCGGTGAGTTCGCTGCAGGTTCCAGCGTGCTGCGCACCGCGCTCGATCGGTATCCGACGACGGGATTTAAGAGGCGCAACTCCTGGTTTCTCGGTGTTCTGGCGGGAGGACTGGCGAGCGCCCAACGGCTCACCGAGGCGTTCGCGGCGATTGAAGAAGGGCTCGCGCAATCGGACCGCGACGGACAGCATTGGTGTATTGCCGAACTTTGTCGCGTGAAGGGAGAACTGCTGCTCCAAAGAGCGGACGAAAAAGCCATCTCGGCGGCTGAAGACTGTTTCCGCGCGGCACTCGATGTAGCCAGGGAACAGGGTGCCCTCTTCTGGGAGTTGCGGGGCGCCCTGAGTCTTGCCCGTTTGAGGATAAGGCAGGATCGGCAGAACGCAGCGAGGGATATTCTTGCACCGGTCTACGACCGGTTTACCGAGGGGTTCGCGACCGCCGATCTCAAAGCGGCCAAGGCATTGCTCGACAATCTGTCGGCCGCCCAAGGAGCACCCATCGCTCCGCTTTGCTGAGGCCTTTCGCCGTTCCGGTGGCGATCTTCCCGACTGCCAGAGAACGGAAAGTCAGCCCGCAAAAATCATGCGGTGATCGATCTCCCCGAACTGCGCGGCGGGCCGGTCAGAGATCATTCGGCCGGCTCGTAGGCCGATGACCCGGTCGGCGAATTGGGTCGCGAATTCTACCTGGTGCAGGCTGACGAGCAC
>DASYOB010000001.1:0-46313 GCA_036008175.1 Allostellaceae bacterium | reverse complement strand
CCCTCAGCGCCGATGGTACTGCGCCTCAAGGCGTGGAAGAGTAGGTCGCCGCCAGGCCCGCCAAAACGCCCCCAGATCGCCCCTCGCACCGCATCCGCAGAGCGGCCGATCCGGACCGGCAACCCCGACCCAAATCCCCGGATCCAGTCCCAGGCCGGATCAGGTTCAGCGCACCAGCAAGGCGACGGCGCTAGCGCCGGAGATGGTCAGGATGGCGATGCGAAGTCGTCCGCGGTCCAGGAACCGAGCTACCAAAGGGGCTATCGCGCAACCGATGCCGATGCCGGGCAGCAATAGCAGTCCGAGCGTAAGCTCCTGTCGGCCGAACAGGCCGACCACGGCCAAGGCCGTGACAGACATCGCATAACCAACCGCAAAGAACGCGCCCAGCATCGCTCGCGCTTGCGCGGGCTCGGCGTTCTGAAACACCAATGCGATCGGCGGGCCATGAATGCCTACCATCGTACCCATGACGCCGGCGGCACCGCCGCCCGCCAGCAGCGCGCCGCGGCTGACCCGGACGCCCGCGCCGAGCAGGCTGACCAGCACCGCCAAAAGGATCAGGAGGGCGAACAGCTGTGTCAGGGAAGCCGGCGCGACCAGGCTTAGGCCCCACGCGCCGACAGCGGTCCCGATACAGAGACCGATCAGAGACAGACCGAGCTCCCGGCGATCGATCGCTGCGCGACCGCGATGCGCCATCATCACCGCCAGCGCCACCGATGCGAGCAGCATAGGGCCCGGAACCAGCCGGACATCGATGAGCGCCAGCAACGGCACGACGAACAGCGCCAGCCCGAGCCCGACCGCGGCCTGGAGTGCCGCACCAACTGCCATGACCAGCGTCGCCAGGCCGAGCATCGTCGCCGACAAGCCTGCGATCGGCTCCATCCGCCCATCTCGCATAAAACCGTGCTGAAAGCTGCAATATCACCGCCGTCCCACCGCGGCGACCCTTGCGACGCCGCTTTCAAGAGGATTGGGCCGGATCGTGAGTGACCGCTCCGCATCGGGAAGCGGAAGGCCCAACCTGCGCTAGCGGATGGGATCCAGCACGACCACCGGGATTTCGCGCTCGGTCTTCTTCTGGTAATCAGCGTAGGGCGGCCAGAACTCCAGTGACTTTTCCCAAAGCCGCGTACGCTCCTCGCCCGTGGCGGTCCTGGCCCTCGCCTTCATCTTCGCCGTCCCGACCTGTACCTCGACGTCCGGGTTGGCGAGGATGTTGCGGTACCAGCCTGGGTGTTGCGGTGCGCCACCTTTTGAGGCGATCACGAAATAGCTATCACCGGCTTTCCCATAGAACAGCGGGAAGATGAATCTCTCTCCGGACTTGCGGCCGGTCGTCGTCAGCAGCAGCGACGGTACCGCAATCTCCGGCCGACCCGGCTGGGTCATCTTGTAGATGTGCCCTTCGGTGCCGCTGCTGGAAAGGTAGCGGTTCGCGTGCTCCACCATCCAACCCGGAAGGTTTGGTGCGAGCTTGGCCTCTGTCATCCTTCGGACTCCTTCAAAGCGCAAAAGGGTATAGCATTGTCACGCATCTCAAGCGCCATTTCCGGACCGCTTCACCACATTTGACCGAATTTTACCGGTGTTAACTTCGATGGGCCGGCGACCCGGTCCATATGTTCGAATAGTCCAGCGGCACTGCTAACTGAAGTATGGGGCCGCGCTCTTGTCACACGTCTCGCTTGGTGCCCAGGGCGACGCGACAGTTGCGGTTCCGCGTCGCGCTGATAGGCCCCTTGCAGAGGAAGGCCTGCACAAGATTGTCGTGGTCGGCGGCGGCGCGGCGGGGCTCGAACTCGTCACAGGGCTCGGCAACCGCCTCGGCCGACGCCGGCGAGCGAGCGTCACGTTGGTCGAGAACGCCCGAACGCATTTATGGAAACCGCTGCTGTTTGAAGTGGCGGCGGGCAGCATGGACCCCGGCGAGTACGAGGTGAATTACCTCGCCCAGGCGCATTGGCACGGGTTCCATTATCGCTTGGGCGAAATGATCGGCATCGATCGCTCCGCCAAGGAGGTGGATCTCGCCGCCACGTTCGATGAAGAGGGGCGCCAGATCACGCCGCCACGGGCCGTCGGCTACGACACGCTCGTCATCGCGATCGGCAGCGTCACCAATGATTTCGGCACGCCCGGCGTTGCCGCGCACGCGGTGCCGCTGGAGACCCCGGCCCAGGCGGCGCGCTTCAATCGGCGCCTGGTCAACGCCTGCATTCGCGCTCAGACTCAGGACGGCCCGGTACGTCCTGGCCAGCTTCACGTGGCAATCGTGGGCGCCGGCGCGACCGGTGCAGAACTGTCTGCCGAGCTGCACCGCACCACGCGCGAAGTCGTCGCCTACGGACTCGACCGCATCGATCCGGAGCGCGACATCCGTATCGTACTGATCGAGGCCGCCGATCGCATCCTGCCCGGTCTGCCGCAGCGGATCTCCGAGGCGGCGCGTCGCCTGCTCGACCGCATGGGTGTCGAGGTCCACACCGGCGCAAAAGTCACTGAAGTAACAGCGGACGGCCTGCGCCTGGCGGAGGGCTCATTCATTCCTTCGGAACTCGTGGTGTGGGCGGCGGGCGTCAAAGCCCCGGAGGTATTGCGGGGCCTTGATGGACTGGAGGTCAACCGCATCAACCAGCTCGTGGTCGAACCGACGTTGCGGACCACGCATGATCCCGACATCTTCGCGATCGGCGACTGCGCCGCGTGTCCACGCCAAGGCGAGCCCACACCAGTGCCGCCGCGGGCCCAGGCCGCGCATCAGGAGGCGGCCCATATGGTACGCCAAATAGAGCACCGCCTGCGCGGCCGGCCGTTGCTCCCCTATACATACCGGGACTTCGGCTCGCTGGTTTCCCTCGGCAATCACAGTACGGTGGGTAACCTGATGGGCTTCCTCTTCGGGCGCGGCTTCTTTATCGAGGGTCTGTTGGCCAAGGTCATGTACCGCTCGCTGCGCATGCTGCACGAGCGGGCGTTGCTCGGTACCCCGCGGGCGCTGCTGGGGTCGCTCGCCCGCGCTCTGTCGCGCCGCACCGGTCCGCCGGTGAAGCTGCATTGAGCGGCGTCTGAGGCGCCGCTAACCCAACCGACATCGATCGTCTGCGACGCGATCTGGAATGACGCCCCTTCATGCCATCTACCCCAATCTCGACGAGGGCAGCTTAAGCATCCGGCGAAGGCCCGCGGCGCAGGTGTATTACCGGGGTCACGAAGCAGTAGCCCCGGCCGGCCACGTTGGCGATGTAGCGGCTGCCGTCCTCCCCGTCGGCCAACGCGCGGCGCAGCGCGGCGATCTGGACCTTGAGATTGCCCTCTTCGACGAAGGTGTTGGGCCAGATCCTGGCCATCAGCTCGCTCTTGCTGACGACCTCGCCGGTGCGCTCGACCAACGCGACCAAAATATCGAATGCCCGACTCCCCAGGCGAAGCGGCTGGTCGGCTTTCAGCACGAGCCGTTGCCTCGGAAGCAGGTGGAAGGGGCCGAACGACATCGCTGGTCCGGCCAGAGCGATGTTTCGATCAGCGGGCGAGGCGCCCGGAGATGACCACGGTCCAGTCACGACAGCATGCGGTACGCGCTGGCGTTCCTCGCTCGTTTGCTCGATTTCCATGGGCAGCCAACTTCGGTGGCGTCGGGACGCCGGATTAGACGGCAAAGCGTTCGAGTCGACAGTCGCTAGATTCTGCTGTGACATGACAACCTCCTGAACGCCTCGGGGAACGTTTCTCGCGATATCTTATCGGTGGTAGGTGTTCCCCTTAAGCTAGGCAACCTCGCCCGGTAAGTCCTTGGACAGACTTTGAATACTTCTGAAAAACGGCAGCTCGCCCCCGTCGACTGGCATCAAGCTAATCTGCCGCGTCGTGCATCCGGTTGGGTGTCCGGAGACCAATTTTTTCGGAGCCGCGGCGGCCAGCGACCATACTAGCATCCGATCCACATCTTCCTGGATGGCGTCTCACCTTTGAGGCAAGGAGCTGTTCCGAATGCAGGATCTCGCGGTACAGCCGCAGCCCGAGCAGGACGGCTGCGAGGTAGGTCAACCAGATCCCCACGGAAACGATGCCGATAACAGCGGCAGCCACGGTACCTTCTCCTCCAAACAGCCGGAGTACTGTCCCCATCGCATTGACGTCTCCAGCTCTAGGATGCAGCGAATTGCCCGGCCTTTTCACATCCCGGGCGGAATATGGCGTTTCGGTCGCAACGCGCCCTTCGCCCGAACGTGAAATCGGTTTTAATCGAATCCGACGTGCCCGCCCCGACACGGAATCCCGGGATCCGCGCTGCGCCACGAGCCTCGCGCGGTCGGTGCGGCCGCCCGCGGACGGCAGCCGGTTAGTGAGGCAGATCGAGGAGTGGGTGCGGGATTATGAGCCGGCGATCGCGCGCAATGCGTCTTGCGAGTGCCCTGCGTGCATCATCGCGGCGGCCGCCCCGGTTGAGGATCGATCTGCACTGTCGCCGTCATCCCGGCCGAGAGGACCACACCTTCCGGCACCTGATCGATGTGGATGCGCACCGGAATGCGCTGTGCCAGGCGCACCCAGGTGAAGATCGGGTTTACGTTGGCCAGCCCTTGCCCGTTCGGTTGCGCATTCGCGACGTTAATGCCACGGGCGATGCTGTCAACATGGCCGTGAACGATCTGGTGATAGCCCATCAGCTTGATGCTGGCTGGATCGCCTACCTGGATCGGCTCGAGATTGGTCTCCTCGAAATAGCCGTCGACCCAGAACGAGTCGGCGTCGACGAGTGAGATCTCGTTTTGTCCGACATTGGCGTAGTCGCCGAGCTGCGCCAGCAGGTTGGTCACATATCCGTTGACCGGTGAGCGGATCTCGGTGCGCTGCAAGTTCACCCGCGCCTGGTCCAGGTTGGCGACGGCCTGCTGGTATTGCGCTTGCGCAACCAGCGCGTTGCTTTCGTAGGTCTGCCGATCCTCCACCGTTTCCGCCAGGTCGCTCAGATTCCTCCGGCGTTGGGCCTCTCTGGCGACATTCTGCGCATTGGCCTGCGCCTGCTGCACGGCGGCCTCGGCGAGGCTGACGCCGATCTTGTAGTTGGTCGGGTCGATCAGCATCAGCAGATCGCCCTTGTGCACAAGCTGGTTGTCGGCGACCGGCAGCTCGACAATGCGCCCGGCAACCTCGGGCGCCATCGTCACGACATAGGAACGCACCGTGCCGTCACGGGTCCACGGCGCTCCCATGTAGGCGTCCCACATCGCCAAGCCGAGCCCGGCTGCCAGCACGATCGTCACCAAGGTGATCAGGATCGGAAAGACGCGCAGACGCCGGCGCGGCGCGGGACGGGCGATCGGGTCGGGAGTCCAGTCGGCTGCAGGGCTGTCCGCAACCATTTCGCGCTTCGCTTTGGTTTCGACCTCGGACATGGCGAATTCAGCGCGCGAAGGCCAACACGATCGAGGAGAGCACGATCACGTACACGGAAAACTCAAACACAGCCGGGTGCCAGACGTAGCGCAACAGACCGAAGCGGGCCGCGAACCGCCGCAGTCCGATCGTGATCACCCAGGCGGCCACCATCATCACCGACATCGGCGCGACATAAACCCCGAACAGGTTGATCTCGGTGAACCTCACCGGGGCGCTCCTGCTTCGAAATAAGCGGCATGTTGGGTAAGCACCTCCGACATTGCAAGAATGCTGGCGCGCGCTCGGAGAATGTCGGGCATCTCCGTTACGGCGAGAACACCATCAACGTGACGCAGGCAGGCGATCGCGAGTGCCGTGTTGCCGCGCGCCAGGGCTGCGAGCGCTGCATCGAGGTCGGCGCTCAGGTCGAGCTGGATGCCGATACGCCGAAGCTGGATGATCTCTGTACCCACCGAGAGCGCCGCCAGGAGCTGCGATCGCTGCAATGGCTCGGCCGCGTCCGGGAATACCGAGAGGCGGTCGTACACGCGGCCCTGCCACTCGTCTGGAGCCGGGGAAATCGCTCCTCTCGCAAGGCGCCGCAAATCGCGCAGGGTGAGAGCCAGCAGCCGGCGGGTCCGGAACGCGGGCGACAGCGGCGGCAGCAAGCGAAACGAGAACGCGCCGGCGCCCACTCCAGCCACGATCGCCAATGCAGAGTTATAGAATTGCTGAGTGTCGTAGCTCATCTGGTTCGCGGGCGCGAGCAGCGGTATGAAGTTGGCCGTCATGGCCACGAACATCGCGGTCTGCCACGGCTGGGCTATCAGCGCGCCGGCGGGCACCAGCACGAGACCGATCACGACGCTGAAGCCGGCGAAGGTCTCTAGCCCGGGCAGCGCCGCAAAGTTGACGACCGCTGCGAAGGCGGTGGTCAGGCTGGTGCCGATCATGAAGCTGATCGTGATGGCGTAAGCCTGGTCAGCTCTCGGCGCGAACAGAATGACGGTGATCGCGGCAAAGGTAATGGCCCCTGCGCCATTCGGCCACGCGGTCACGATCCATGCGAGCGAGACGGCGCCAATCGTAACGAACGCGCGCCCGGCGTTGACGAGCGAGGGCAGCCAATCCGGCACGCTGAGCCGCATGCCACGGCGACGAGGAAGTGGCTGGGCCGGATCGTCGACCAGCAATGCCAGCCCGTCGAGCGCCCGCGCAACGCCGGCCAAAACCGCCGCCGTGTTGTCGGCAAGCAGCCGCAGCGACGGCGTGCGGATCGGCTGGGCGAGCAGTCGCTGCATCGCCGCCTCGAACGACCGGCGCAGGTCGGAAGGGTCAGTCATCCAGCGGGCCGGCTTGCCTTGCACCGATCCCGCTCGCAGTTCCGGTGGAACGCTCCGCAGGACGACATCCGCCTCCGCTCGAGCTTGTTCATCCGATAGTTGGACGAGGCGCAGTGCCACCGTTCGCCAGCCCGCCACGGCGGCGAACAACCCGTCCACCGCCGCCTGCAAGATCGGCGAATGACGGCGCATCCGGGCGGATTCCCCGACCGCCCCGTCGATCAAGGGGTCGAGCGCGACGACGCGCCGGGTCAGTTCGCGCCTTACCGGCTGCGTGTCCGGAAGGTCCCGTCCGGCTCGCGACAGGGTGTCGGTAAATCGGCCGGCGATCTCCGCCGAAATAGACGCAAATAGCGCGGCCAGCCGGCGCGGGGCGCCGCCGAAATCGGTCCCAGCGAGCACTATTCCGGCGCAGACGATGCCGATGCAGATCTCGCTGGCGCGGGTGACGGCGAGTATGAAGGCCTGGCCGTTGACGCCGCCGACCGCGCCCAGCTGGTCGCTGGCGATGATGGCGGCTGTGTAGCCCGCCAGCGCCGCCGCATAAGAGGCAAAGTTGCGCAGCAGCGTGGCGAGGAGCGCGCACGCGGCTCCCCATAGCGCCAAACCCAATAGAAACAGGGCGCGGTCCTGCGGAAAGCACGCGGTCAGCAGCACGATCGCCACCGCGCCGACCACGGTGCCGACCATGCGGAACCAGCCCTTGCGCAGCGACGCGCCGAGCTGGGGCTGACAGACGATCGCAGCCGAGGTGCCGGCCCAGTACGCGTTATCGAGCTCCAGCCAGAACGCGATATAGAGCGCGAGACAAACCGACGCCCAGAGCCGCAGGCCGAACAGCAGCGGCGGACCGGCGGCCTTCACCGCATCGGTCAATCGCGCCGTATCCCAGATCGCAGCCGGCCGCCGCTTTAGTCGGCCGGCTGGAAGCTCGACACCGCTCAAGGAAGAAATTCCAACCGAAACACTCAGATCTTCATTCGAGCGCCGGCGGCTTTCAGCGTATCCGCGCTGCGCTGCAGTGCCTGCCGCTCGGCCGCGGACATTTCCGGCTCGAGGATCCGGAGCGCCCCGTCTCGGCCGAGAACAGCCGGCAATGAGAGCGTAACACCGAATCGAGGATGGTAGGAACCGACAGGAACGACCGCCCGCTCGTCGCGCAAAACGATTTCCGCGATCCGCGCCGATACCATTCCGATACCATGCTGGCTGGCGCCGATGCCCTCGATGATCGTTATGTTCGCATAGCGCACTTGTTGCTCGATCTCGCGCCGGAACTCCTCCCAGTTCTGCGAGGCTTGCGCCAGCAGCTCGCGCACTGGCGCTTCCGCCACGTGCGCCGAGGACCAGATAAACACCTCGGAGGTGCCATGCTCGCCCAAAATCTGTGCCTCGACCGAATTAGCGTTGACGTCCAGGCGGCGGGCCAGGTGGAACCTGAACCGCAAGCTGTCGAGGTATGTGCCGGCGCTGAGAACACGCTCGTGTCCCAGCATGCGGACCGCATCGGCCAGCGGATCGGGCGGGTCCGTGATCACCAGCACCAGCGCCTCCGGCGCCACCGCGTGGAGCTGCGGCACGATGTCCTTGTACACATCGACGTTGGTGTCGAGTAGCCGCAGCCTGCCCGCTGGATCGTTGCGGTCGGTGGCGCCACCGGTCTTTTCGTTCACGCCGGCGGTGATCATGACCAGCGAAGCACCATCGAGATCGGCGTAATCGCCATCCCGTACCTCGGTACAGGGCGACAACATGGCGCCGTACTGGACATCGGCGACCAGCCCCCGGGCCTTCTTTCGGTCGCGGTCGAGGACGATGACTTCCCGCGCAAAGCGCCGCATGACGACGGCGGTCAAGCATGCCGTCCCGACCGCACCCGCGCCAATGATGCCGATTTTCATGCTACTCCTCGTGTTGTTACCGGTGGTCGATACCGGGTTTGGCCCGGCCGGCGGACGAACCCAACGCGAGCGCCAGCAAGGCCAAGCCGACAGGCAGCTCCAGGGATAGCAAGCCGAACGAAGCCTCGCACACCGCGCCGAGGCCGCAGCCGACGGCGAAGCCGACGATCGCCGGCCAGGCGCGCTTTGCGCGATTGCGAGCGCGGGCAATTTCTTCAGGCTCTCGCCCGAGCATCACAGTGCCGACATCCATCACGAAGCGCGTGATGTTGGTCGTCATCACCGCGGTACTTGGCGCCCCCCGCACCGAGATCTGCGCGAGGGCGTTCTGCACCGCCATCGCCGCAACCCCGAGCATGCCGGCGATGATCGCGTTCGGCGCGTTCGTGTCGATGCCCGGGCCCGCGGCGGCGCAAAGGGCGAGAAAGCAGGCGAGCAGCAGCAACTGCAGCGCCAGCAACGGCCGCAACGACGCAAGCCCGACTGCCTCCAGGCCACTCGCCAGCAGCCTTGTCATAGCAAGCACCGCGACGAATACCGGAACCGACAATATCGGTGCCAGCTGAGCGCTGCCGCCATTGGCGACATGCGCGGCGAGGATGACCAGATTGCCGGTGATGTGGGCGGTGAACAGACCGCCCAGGCCTAGAAAGCAAATGACGTCCACGCTTCCGGCGATCAGGCTGAGCACGGTCGGAAGCAGCTTCAAACCAAGCGAGCTATCTATCGAGGGCGCTGACACCCAGCCCCTCCGGTCTTCAGCCTCCGCAGACATCGCAGCCGCCTTCACGTCCGTTTTCGCCGTCAGCTTCCGGCGGCGCCATGGCCGACCATTTTTCTCGGATCGACGATCTTCCTGACCGTCATCGTCGCTCTCCGACGGAGCTCTACAACCGGCCTAATGGAATTCGGCGGGCTGTTGGGCGAGTTCGTCGATCAGCACTCGCTTGTTCTCCGCGTAATCGACAGGCGCCGCGATCAGGTGCACGCCGCCTTCTCGGAAAGCCGCTTCCAGCGACGGGGCCAACCCGTCCGCCGTCTCCACCCGCCCGCCCTTCGCCTGGTGAGCTTCGGCAAAGGCGACGAAATCCGGATTGCCGAAGGTCATGCCGAAATCGGCGAAACCGTCCGCCGCCTGTTTCCAGCGGATCATGCCATACGCATTATCCTGGAGGATCAGCACCACGAGGTTGAGCCGCAGGCGCACCGCCGTTTCCAGCTCCTGGGCGTTCATCATGAAGCCGCCGTCGCCGCACACAGCGAGTACGCGCCGTTTCGGATGGAGCATCGCGGTCATCATTGCCGACGGCAGGCCGGCACCCATCGTCGCCAGTGCGTTGTCGAGCAAGAGCGTGTTCGCCACATGCGTGCGGTAGTTGCGGGCGAACCAGATTTTGTACATCCCGTTGTCGAGGCAGACGATGCCGTCCTCGGGTATCACCTGCCGCACGTCGCGCACGATACGCTGTGGGGTAAGCGGAAAGCTGCTTTCCTCGGCCCGCTCGGCGATATGGGCGAGGATGCCCACGCGCAGCGGCAGCAGCGCCCCCGCATTCGGCAACTTGCCTTCGAGCCGGTCGGCCAATAGCCCGAGGCTCGGTCCGACGTCGCCAACCAGTTCCGCATGCGGGAAGAAGACTTCTTCGACCGTCGCGGGCAGGTAGCCGACATGCAATACCGTCGGCCCGTGCGGGCCCATGATAAAGGGCGGCTTCTCGACCGTGTCGTGGCCGATCGCGATGATCAGATCGGCGCGGTCGATCGCCTGATGGATGTAGTCGCGTTCCGACAGCGCGGCGGTCCCCATATAGAGCCCGGATCCGCCGGTGACCGAGCCCTTGCCCATCTGCGTGTTGAAGAAAGGGATGCGCAGGCGGCGCACGAATTCCGACAACGCGTCCGATAGCCTCGGCCGGCTGGCTGCCGCGCCCAGCATTAATAGCGGCCGCTCCGCTTTGCGGATCAGCTCGGCCGCGCGGTCGAGCGCCGCGGGGCTGGCAACCGGAATGTCGATCGGATGCGGCTGCACGAGCCGGACCGCGGGTGTCTTCTCTGCTGCTATGTCCTCGGGCAGCTCCAGATGTACCGGGCCTGGCCTCTCCTGCTGCGCGATCCGGAACGCCTCGCGCACGATCGAGGGGATCGTCGCCGGGCTGACGATCTGCTGCGCCATCTTGGTCAGCGGCGCCATGGTCGAGACGATGTCCACCACCTGAAACCGCGCCTGCTTGCGGCTCAAGATGCCTTTCTGGCCGGTGATCATCACCATCGGCATCGCGCCGAGTAGCGCGTACGCGGCGCCCGTCGTCAGGTTCAGCGCGCCCGGACCAAGGGTCGTCAGGCAGACGCCCGGCTTGCCGGTCAGCCTGCCGTGGGTGGCCGCCATGAATGCCGCCGCCTGTTCATGCCGGGTCACGACCAGCTTGATGCTGGAGCGGCGCAGCGATTCGACGACATCGAGGTTCTCTTCGCCGGGCACGCCGAAGATGTACTCGACACCCTCGTTCTCCAGCGCCCGGACCATCAGGTCGGCGCCCTTCGCGGTGGATGCCTGCATGGCGGACGCCTCCATCCATGAATTGTCCGGTATGAGCATCACGAGATGGCGCCGATCGGCCGCGCTGCCAGGGTCCGAACGATGGCGAACGGCAGATTTATGCGTGTCCCCCTGAGGGGCCAAGTTAAATGGGGTAAAGCCCGGTAAAATCGATTGCTGTGTCGAACGGCCGGGACGAGCGTTGCCGGTCAGTTCATGCGAATGGCGTCCGGACCAAGGTCCCGCTCGCGCCGACGATCGCTAATCTATTGAACTGGCCGACGCGTGGTCTCCCGTCCCGCTACAACCTCGGCGCCGGTAGGCGGCACGTCCCGAACCGGCGGCATCAACGCCGACGACAGTGGCGCGTTGCAACATCTCGAACACGCATCCCAGGAGCTCGCTGCGCGGACTGGGCCACGGTACGACATCGCCGCAGTCGCGCACCGGGCAATGCAGGCGCTCGCCGGCATCGGCGGTGTAGAGCGCCTTGAGCCAGGGCTGGCGCGCCCGCAGCTGCCGGGCCGTCGCCGGGCCGTCGAGCGTCCCCGGCAAGCCGAGCGCGGCGACGAGTAGCGCGAAGCGGCGCCGGCTGGCGGACCGGATCGCGGTGAGGCCCTCCCCGGCAGAGGTTACTTGAAAGCCTTCATCGATCAGCAGGCGCTCGACCTGCTCGCGCCGCATTGGATCGTGATCGACGACCAGAATATGCTGCCCGGCTGGACGCATCCGCACTCCTCCAAACCGGATCGTTGCGCGAAGAAGCAAAGCTCAAGCCGTATTTTGTCCGGAGCACAGAAATACGCTACTGTTTTCGCAACGGCTTTCCGTGACAATTGGCGAGATTGCCGAATTCAACACTTGGTTAATTCAAATATTCATCCATCATTTACCATACCGCCGCCACGCTCTCCGTGGCGTTCGGTCTCATCCGATTGAGCCAGGCTCATGGCGGGCGGCCAGACTCGCCAGCGGTGCTTCTTGCCACAAGCAATCGACCCGGGCGAACCCCGCCTCCTGCAGCAAATGCAAATGGCGCGCGAGGCCGCCGATCGACTCGAAGAACAAATCGTAGTCGAGAAAGATGCCGCCCGGCTTCAGAACCCGGCCAATGCCGCGATAGCACGCAGCGATCGCCTCGATGTCGCGCAGGTTGTGGATCGCGATCGCCGAAACCGCGAGATCGAACGGGCCGCCGACGCGGTCGATCCATGCCGGATCGCGCAGATCGGCGAGCACGAACTCGGTCCGGCCGGGATATGGCGCCAGCCTCTGGTGCGCCTCGGCGAGCATCGGCTCCGAATAATCCTGCAGCGTGACCCGGGCGTGCGGGAAGGTGCTCAGGATCTCTTCGGTCACCACCCCATAGCCGCCGCCGACATCGAGCACCGAAATCGCGGCATCCTGTGCGACATTCGCATGCGCCAGCATCTCCTTCAGTCGTTGCCGGCGTACCGCATCGCGGTTCTGGTCGCGCGCGATCCACCAATCGACATAGCTCGGCGAATGCCAATCGTGCTCGGAGACCGAGCGATCCTGTTTTTCCGGCATGATCTGCCTTCCTGCCAAGTAAGCGTGAAGGATAATCCCGAGCGACCAGCCCGAGCGAACACCGCACTCTTGCATGCTCACTCGTGATATCCCAAGTATATCCGATAATCGTTAGAGGGTCTTCATGCAGGTGCAGGTCGCGCGCTGGGGCAACAGCCTAGGGCTGCGGATTCCGAAGGACATCGCGGCGCGGACGGGGATTCGCGAGGGGGCATGCGTGGAGATTGAAGCGGAGGGCGATCGCATCGTCATCACGCCCACCCGTCGGCGTTATGTCTTGGCCGATCTGCTAAAAGGAGTGACCCCGGAGGCGATGCGCGAGGCATTCGATTGGGGGCCGGACAAAGGTCGCGAGATCGTGGAATAACCCGCCGTGACCTATGCGCTGGAGGCTGGCGACCTGATCTGGACCGATTTCGATCCGCGGGTTGGCTGCGAGCAAAGCGACCGGCGCCCGGCATTGGTCGTCTCGCCCGGTGAATTCTGTCAGGCCACCGAATTCGCGATCGTCTGCCCAATAACCTCGCGCGCCCGGCCCTTCGGCATGAGCGTCGTGCTGCCGCCGGGGCTGCCGATTTCCGGCGAGATCCTGACCAGTCACGTGCGCAGCATCGACACGCTGGCGCGGCCGATTGGCTATGCCGGAAAAGTGCCGGCCGGAATTCTCGACGATGTACGGAGCAAGCTCGCGGCGCTGATCGGCTTGTAAGGCGAATTCGAAAGGGCAGTCGACACATTGACGCGCTCACGGGAGCAGGCATTGACGTGAACAAACAGGGAACCATATTCGGGATCGTCGTTCGTCGCCGAGGCCCCGCCGATGCCGGAAATCGCCGCCAACCTGATACTGTCCCCTTATCCCCTGTTCTCGAAGCCAAAATCGAACCCCCGGGAGGCTGGCCAGAAACTGTGACACGGTTTCACAGTTTCACAGTCCGCCGTCGATGCGCGGCCTTTACCGGAACCGTGCCGCTCTTGCAGCGGCGGGCCGGTTGTGCGAACCAAAAGACAGACCAACCCAGGATCACGGAGTGGAGCCGGCATGCCGCGCTATGATTTCGACATGATCACGATCGGCGCCGGCTCGGGCGGCGTCGCTTCCTCGCGCCGTGCCGGCAGCTATGGCGCGCGGGTGGCAATCGTCGAGGAGAGCCGGATCGGCGGCACCTGCGTCTTGCGCGGCTGCGTGCCGAAGAAGCTCCTGGTCTACGGCGCGCAATTCGCCGACGCCTTTGCCGATGCCGCCGGTTTCGGCTGGACCGTGGCGCCGCCGAAATTCGACTGGCCGAGCCTGATCGGCGCAAAGAACAAGGAGCTCGACCGGCTCGAGCAGATCTACATCACCATGCTGAAGAACAGCGGGGTCGAGATCATCGAGGGCCGCGGGATCTTCGTAGACCCGCATACGATCGAGGTCGCCGGCCGCCGCTATACCGCCGAGAACATCCTGATCGCCAGCGGCGGCCACCCGACGGTGCCGGATATCCCCGGCATCGAACACGTGATCTCGTCGAACGAGGCGCTCGATCTGCCGAAATTGCCGCGCAAGATCGTCATCGTCGGCGGCGGCTATATCGCGGTTGAGTTCGCCGGCATCTTCCGCGGCTTCGGCTGCGAGGTCGTTGAGCTGATCCGACGCGAGGAATTGCTCTACGGCTTTGATGACGACCTCCGGGTCAGCCTCGCGCTGGAGATGCGCAACCGCGGCATCGAGATCCACACCCGCGCGCATGTCACGCGGATCGAGAAAGATCGGCGGGAGGGCTACACGGTGTTCACCAATATCGGCCAGGAGATCTCGGCCGACCTCGTCATGTACGCGACCGGCCGCGGCCCCAACACAAAGGGGCTCGGGCTCGACGCGGTCGGGGTAAAGACCAACGATAAGGGCGCGGTGCAGGTCGACGAATGGCAGAAGACCGGCGTGCCCAACATCTACGCGGTCGGCGACGTGACCGACCGGCTCAACCTGACGCCCGTCGCGATCGCCGAAGGCCGCGCCATCGCCGAGACGCTCTACAACGACAACCCGATCAAGATGGACCACGCCGATGTGCCGACCGCCGTATTCAGCAATCCGCCGATCGGCACGGTCGGCCTGACCGAGGAGCAGGCGCGCCATCGTTACGGCGACGATGTTGACGTCTATTGCGCCCGCTTCAGGCCGATGAAGAACACGCTGTCGGGCCGCGAGGAACGCACCTTCATGAAGCTGGTCGTCGATGGCAGGAGCGACCGGGTGCTCGGCTGCCACATGCTCGGCCCCGACGCGCCGGAGATCATTCAGGGGCTGGCCGTCGCGGTCAAATGCGGCGCCTCGAAAAAGATGTTCGACCAGACGATCGGCATCCACCCAAGCGCCGCCGAGGAATTTGTCACGATGCGCGAGAAATTCGTGCGCCCTCAAAAGGCCGCGGCGGAGTAGTCTTCGCCGGCTTTCGCTGCAGCGCAAGGGAGACCGACATGCCGAGCTTCGAACACCACGGCGCCACGATCTATTACGAGGAATTCGGCCAGGGCTTCCCGATCCTGACCTTCGCGCCGGCCGGCCTGCAATCGGTAATCGGTGTTTGGAGCCAGCCCTCGGCGCCGATCAACCCGACCACCGAGTTCGCCGCGAACTACCGCGTCATCGCGATGGATCAGCGCAACGCCGGCGGTCAGTCCCGCGCTCCGATCACCGCGCAGGACGGATGGGACAACTACACCGCCGACCACCTCGCCGTGCTCGACCATCTGCGCATCGACCGTTGCCATCTCTACGGCCAGTGCATCGGCGGCTCGTTCATATTGAACATGCTGAGGCACCATCCCGAGCGCGTGCAGAGCGCGGTGCTGGCGCAGCCGATCGGGCGCGTCGGTCCGATGGCGCCCGGCCGCCCGGCCCGGTTCAACGGCTGGGCCGAAACGCTGAAGGATCACCCCGAGGCCACCGAGCCGGTGTTGGACGCGTTCTGCCGCAATCTCTACGCGCCCGGCTTTACCTATTGCTGCGACCGCGAGTTCGTAAAGACTGTCAAGACGCCGTGTCTGGTCTTGGCCGGCAACGACGAGGCGCACCCCTATCCGATCTCCGAGGAGCTGTCGAAACTGCTGCCGAACTGCGAGTTCGTTGAGGAGTGGAAGACCGGCGCGGCGCTGGAAGCGGCGAAAACCCGCGTCAAGGTATTCCTGGCGAAGCACACGCCGGGCCGGTAATAGTGCCAGCCGTTCAGAATGGCGGCGCCGCTGGTGCCCCGCCGCCGCTTCTTTTGAAAAACTCGAACAATCATTCAGAGCGTTATTGCGCGTGCCCCTTGCCGACCTTTGTGGGCAGGATCACATTGCGGGCAGAGCCGGATTACGAGCGAATTCCAGCGCGGACGGAACAGCGATGCCTGACGGTATTGAGACGAAGAAGAAGCAGCCTGCCAAACCCGCGGCGAAGGCGCCCGGCAAGGATGAGGTGCTTCGCGCTAGGCCCGTAAAAGGCAAGATCAATTGGGCTGAATTGAGCCGAGAGCACATCCGACGCTACCCGAAGATCCGGGCTGCTCTTGCGAAATGAGCCAAACTGGCTCCCGATCGAGGCGGTGATCGAGCACAATCGGCTAGAATTGGCGGAGACCGGAGAAAACCACTTCGTCCGAGATCTAGGCCTTCTCGAAGGCGCGCTGGCTCGACCGCGCAACGCATTCGCATATGGCGAAGAAGATATCGTTGTGCTTGCCGTGGCCCTGATGGCGGGGATCTCACGGGCGCATGCCTAGGAAACAAGCGTACCGCATTCGCCGCGATGCGGCTGTTTCTTGAAGCTAATGGCTATGACACCGCATTTGATGATTCCATTTCATGGGCCGACGAGATCATTCGTGTGATCGAGCATCGCTCGACCGAGGAGGATTTCGTGCAGGCGATCCGGCCGTTTGTGGTTCCTTTTGGTTGACAGGAGCGCGCCAAATCCCTTGTGCAGCAGGCCTCGCGCCGCTACCGTGAGTGTATGGCACAGATCAGGGCCGTGCTCGGTCCCCGCCAGAATGCGCGATTTTGGTACCGCCGGTACATGTCGGCGGCCTAGGATCGCGTTCGCGTGTTTTCCCGAAGCCGCCCAACCGAGGCGGCTTTCGTGTTTCAGGATGGCGTGACGCGAATGTCGCCGAAGGGTGGAGCGGCCTCCAGCCCCGGAGGTGTTTCATGCTTAAATCTCTCTGCGACGCTCGCAGCCGACGTTCGAGTATTTTGTCATGACCGAGAAATGGTCCCCCCGCAGTTGGCGCGACCTGCCGATCCGGCAGGTGCCCGGCTATCGCGACGAAACGGCGCTCGCCCAGGTTGAGGAGACGCTGCATCGCTTCCCGCCCTTGGTCTTCGCCGGCGAAGCGCGGCGGCTGCAGGACCGGCTCGCCGATATTGCCGCCGGCAAGGCTTTCCTGCTGCAGGGCGGCGACTGCGCCGAGAGCTTCGCCGAATTTCATCCCAACAACATCCGCGACACCTTCAAAGTGCTGTTGCAGATGGCGGTGGTGCTGACCTTCGGCGCGGCCTGCCCGGTCGTGAAGCTCGGCCGGCTCGCTGGCCAGTTCGCCAAGCCGCGTTCCTCCGACACCGAGACGCAGAACGGGGTGACGCTGCCCTCTTATCGCGGCGACATCATCAACGGCCTCGATTTCGACGAGGCGGCGCGCGACCCCGATCCGCAGCGGATGATCCAGGCTTACAGCCAGTCGGCTGCGACCCTCAACCTGCTCCGCGCCTTTGCTCAGGGCGGTTATGCCGATTTGCATCGGGTGCACGCCTGGAACCAGGACTTCGTCGAGGACTCGCCGCAGGGCGAGCGCTACCGCGCGCTTGCCGATCGGCTGACCGAGACGCTCGCC
Organism: Allostellaceae bacterium; assembly: GCA_036008175.1. Classification (GTDB taxonomy): domain Bacteria; phylum Pseudomonadota; class Alphaproteobacteria; order ATCC43930; family CGMCC-115725; genus DATARH01. The sequence goes on along the minus strand of DASYOB010000001.1, from coordinate 28,738 downwards.
TTCATGGCTGCGTGCGGCCTCAATTCCGACACCACGCCGCAGATCCGCGAGACCGAGTTCTACACCTCGCATGAGGCGTTGTTCCTGTCGTACGAGGAGGCGTTGACCCGGGTCGATTCGACGACCGGCGATTGGTACGACTGCTCGGCGCATCTGGTCTGGCTCGGCGACCGCACCCGCCAGATCGACGGCGCGCATGTCGAGTTCCTGAGCGGCATCAAGAACCCGGTCGGCATGAAATGCGGCCCGACCCTTGAAGCCGACGACCTGCTCCGTCTGATCGAGCGCCTGAACCCGAAGAACGAGCCTGGACGCCTGACGCTGATCACCCGGATGGGGGCGGATAAAGTCGCGGCCAAATTGCCGCCGCTGATCCGCGCGGTAGAGCGCGAGGGGCGCGTGGTCGTGTGGTGCATCGATCCAATGCACGGCAACACGATCACTTCGTCGACCGGCTACAAGACCCGCGTCTTCGACCGCATCCTCGACGAGGTGCACAGCGCCTTTGCCATCCACATGGCTGAGGGCAGCTATGCCGGCGGGGTGCATTTCGAGCTGACCGGCCAGGACGTCACCGAATGCGTCGGCGGCGCCCAGGAGATCAGCGAGGCTGCTCTGGCGGAGCGGTACCACACGCATTGCGACCCGCGGCTCAACGCCAGCCAGGCGCTTGAACTCGCCTTCGAGATCGCCGAGGCGCTGAAGCGTGAGCGGCAGAGGCAGTCGAATGCCTCGTCAAACGGCACCGGCGTCGCCAGCCGGCTCGCCACCGTCTCGTGAGGCGGCGATGGTGGCTGGCACGGTGAAAACTTTCGGCGACCTCGCGGCCCGGACCGACAGCTATTTCCTGAAGTCGAAGGAGATCGTCGGCCGGTTCGGCGACCGCGAGGCGAGCTACGCCGTGTTCATGCGCCGCCCGGTCATCTGCGCCCCGCGCTTCGCGGTCGAATTTCTGGAGCAGACCGCGGCCGCGCGCGGCATTCAATTCAATATCGAGCTGAACTACCCGGAGGCTGCCTGGGTCGGCGCCGGCGAGCCGATCCTTTACGTGACCGGCTCGCTTTATCACCTTGTCGACCTCGAAACCGTGCTTTTGCAAAAGCTCGGGCCCGCCTGCGTCGCCGCCTACAACGCCTCGGCCATGTGCGCCGACCTGCCAAAGGTCGCGTTCCTCGCGATGGACGCGCGCCATTGCGCCGGCGCCGAGATGGCCGAGATGATGGCCTACGCGGCGTCGGTCGGCTCGGCGCACGCAAAGAAGGTCGCGGACGCGGTCGGCTTTGTCGGCTGCGCCGCCGCGGCGACCGCGTCCTATTTCGGCCAGCAGCAGGGCATGGGGACGATGCCGCATGCCCTGATCGGCTATGCCGGCACGACTGTGCGTGCCGCCGAGATGTTTCATGAGGCCTTTCCCGACGAGCCCTTGACTGTGCTGGTCGATTATTTTGGCCGCGAGACCAGCGATGCGGTCGCAGTATGCCGACGCTTTCCAGAGCTCGCCGCCGGCGGCCGTCTTGCTTTCCGCATGGATACGCCCGGCGGGCGTTATTGCGAGGGGCTTGATCTCGCAAGCTCCTACGAGGTGCTGGAACGCAACGCGCCGCAATCGATCCGCGGTTATCGTACCGAGGCTGAATTGCGGTATCTGGTCGGCACCGGCGTCACCGCGGCGGCGTTGTGGCGCATGCGGGAAGTGCTGAACGAAGCCGGGTTTCCGAAATCACGGATTGTCGCCAGCTCCGGCTTCGGCCCGGAGAAATGCCGGATGATGGCAATGGCCAACTCGCCGATCGATGTGATCGGCACCGGCTCCTACCTGCCGGAGCTGTGGAGCGAGACCTACGCCACCGCCGACATCATCGCCTATGACGGCCAGCCGATGGTCAAGGCCGGCCGCGAATTCCTGTTGCGCGGTAAGCGCTGAGTTTTCGTCCAGATATACCGACATGCCGCAGACTCAGCCGGCGGCAGCGCGCCCGGCGCGATGGCGCGCTCGGCCTGGCGCTCGCTGCCGTCGTCGCGGCGGTGTGGTATTGGGCGGGCACTGGGCCCAATTCGGTGCGCTTCGCGGCGGTCGCGATCTTTGCCGCGACCTATTTCGTGATCGCGATCGGCCGGCTGCCCGGGTTTCACATCGATCGCGCCGGCAGCGCCCTGGTCGGCGCCGCGCTGATGCTGGCGATCGGCGTCGTCTCACTCGACGAGACGATGCGGGCGATCGATTTCGCCACGGTCGCGCTCCTGCTCGGCATGATGATCCTGGTCGCCAATCTGCGGCTCTCTGGGTTCTTTCGGCTGGTCAACGGCTGGGTCGTCGCCCGCGCCCGCCGCCCGCTGCACCTGCTCGCGGCGGTGACAGTGACTTCCGGAGTGTTCTCCGCCTTTCTGCTGAACGACGCGATCTGCCTGGTGATGACCCCACTCGTCATCGACATCGTGCGGCGGCTGGAGCGCGATCCCGTCCCCTATCTGCTGGCCGTCGCGATGGCCGCCAATATCGGCAGCACCGCCACGATCACCGGCAACCCGCAGAACATCCTGATCGGCAGCTTCTCGCAGATCGATTATGGCACTTTCGTGGCGCGCCTGGCACCGGTCGCCGCGGCCGGATTGGTGCTGACGATTGTCATGGTTGCGCTGTTCCACCCGGCGGAGTTCCGGGGCCGCGACCGACTGCATGCGGATGCGCCGCCGGCGCATCTGCACGGGCCGCTGATGGCCAAGTCGGTGCTGATTACGATAGCGATGATGGCCGCGTTCTTTGCCGGTCAACCGCCGGCAAAGGTGGCGCTGGTCGGCGGCGGTGTCCTGCTGATTACCCGGGTTGTGCGCAGCGAGCGGATCTACCGTGAGGTCGATTGGCCGCTGCTGTTGATGTTCGCCGGTCTGTTCGTCGTCGTCGTCGGGTTCGAGAAGGCGCTGCTGACCCCGGAGCTCGTTGCGGCGATCGGCGGCGTCGGCCTCGACCGCCCACCGCTGCTGAGCACTGTGACCGCGGTGTTATCCAATCTCGTCAGCAACGTGCCGGCGGTGCTGGTGCTGAAACCGTTCGTCGCCAGCCTGGGCGATCCGCAGCGCGCTTGGCTGATCGTCGCGATGGCCTCGACCCTGGCCGGCAACCTTACCGTGCTCGGCTCGGTCGCCAATCTGATCGTCGTGCAAAGCGCCCGCGCCCGCGGCATCCGGATCGGCTTCTGGCAGTATTGCCGGGTTGGCGCGCCGCTGACTTTACTGACGATCCTGGTCGGTCTGACGATGCTCTAGCTGCGAACGATCCGTTCCGGCCGGTAGCTGTGCGCCGGCTCTTCCGCGTAGGAGCGGCTGCGCGGAATGCGCCGGATCATCGCCTCGTAAGCGGGCCAGGCAGCGATGAATTGCTGCAGCAGTGCTTCCGGCAGGCCGACGCCGGCCTTCTGCAGCATGGCGCGAATCTCGTCGGGTGTGGACGCTGGCAGGTGAGTGAGATCGGCGCGCGTCTCATTGGTCATGTCCGTTCCTTTTAGGCCAGCTTCGGATGCTGCCGGTGCCAGTCGGTCGCCTGCTGATAGGCATGCGCGATGCGCAAAACCCGCGCCTCGGCGAATGGCGCGCCGGCGATTTGCAACGACAGTGGCAGCCTCTCGGCGCGGCTGAAGCCGCATGGGATCGCGATCGCCGGCAGCCCGCCAACGCTGAACGGCATGGTGATACTGGGGGCGCTGACCAGCCGGTCCGCGGCGTCGGGGTCGGCACGGTCGGCAACGTTCAGCGCGGCGGCGGTAATGAAGGCATCGCAATGCTGCAAGGCGTGCCCCTGTTCCCTCGCCAGTGCGGTGCGCCAGCGAAGCGCCTCCAGATAATCCTCGCCGCGAATAAGCGCGCCAGGCAAGACCCGGTTGCGCAGGATGCGGCCGAAATCCTGCGGTCGGGTGCGCAGATCGTGCTCGTGGATCGCGAACAGCTCGACGCTCGATATCGTCGTCTTGCAGTCGGTATAGTCGCGCAGGCTCGACAGCCGCACCGGCTCGACCACCGCCCCGAGCCCGCGCAATACCTCGACCGCGGCGTCGATCGCCGGCGCGACATCCGGATGCGGTGCATCGCGATACCAGTCCTCGACGAGCCCGAGGCGCAGCCCGCGCACCCCATCGTTCAGCGATGCCGCGAAATCCGGCACCGGGACATCCTCGCTGCCCGGGTCATCCGGATCGAACCCGGCGATGATTTGCAGGAACAGCGCGATGTCCTCGGCGCTGCGGCATAACGGCCCGCAATGGTCCATCGAGAAGGTGTTCGGGAAAACCCCGCGGCGGCTGACCCTTCCATAGCTCGGCTTGATCCCGGCGATGCCGCAGAACGCGGCGGGCCCACGGATCGAGCCGCCGGTGTCGGTGCCGACGGCGCCGGGCACGAACCCGGCCGCGACCGCCGCGCCGGCGCCGCTCGACGAGCCACCCGGCAGATGGTCGGGGTTCCACGGGTTGCGCGCCGGCGGCCAGGGCAGATCGAATGAAGGTCCGCCGAGTGCAAACTCCCAGGTGGCGAGCTTGCCGAGCATGATCCCGCCGCCGGATTTGAGGCGGGTCACCAGCTCGGCGTCGGCTGCCGGCACGTACTCCTGCCGTAGCTTTGAATGGCCGGTAGTCAGGATACCGGCGGTCTCGATGATGTCTTTCAGCGCGTAGGGAATGCCGTGCATCGGCCCGCGCCAGCGCCCGGCCGTCAGCTCGCGCTCGGCCTCCGCCGCCTCGCGCAGCGCCGCCTCTTCGGTCGGCCGCAGGAAGCTGTGCAATTTGCCGTCATGCGCGGCGATGCGCGCGAAGAGCGCCTTCGTCACCTCGACCGGGGACAACTCGCGTTGCCGATAGAGTCGGTTCAGCTCGGCAATCGTCAGAAAGGCGACATCCATCGCGCGATCCTTTTTTGGACACCACTATTCAACCGCACCCGGATGACCACGGCAACGCCCGCCTCAGGGCATGTCGTTAAGGATTTGACGCCCCGCCGAATTTCCGATTCACTATTGCAATCCCCCCGCCGGAACCTCCGGCCAAGTTTGACGGAGCTACCGTGGATCGCCCTCGCGCTGCCGACGATTTCGACACCATCCGCGCACGCATCGACGAGTTGCGCCGCGAGCGCGAGGCCTCCGCCCCGAGCGAGGAGCCGCGCACGGGCGGCGGCATGCGCCGCGGCGCGGGCCTCGCCGCCGATCTAGAACGCCGGCGGCGCGAGCGAGTCGAAGGTTGGCCGCCGCCCTGGGTTCCGACGATCTTCGTCAAACGAGCACGGTCCTAGTTTCTATCATCACCTGTCGCCGAACCTCCGGCGCAGGAAATCGCCGATACCCTCCGCACAGCGGTCGGGGACGGCGTCGCAGATATTGTGTGGCAGCCCGTCATAAACTCGGATCTCTACGTCTTTCGGGGGCTCGGAACGGCTCGTAACTGGCGATCGAGCCGACAGTCTCATCACCGGGGATGACGACGAGGGTCGGGCAGCAGATTCGATCTACTTCGCCGCTCCAATCGTAGCTCGCCATCAGCAGCACGAATTTGCCGATATAGGCCGGGTCGTTACGGCTCGCCTCGTCGAGAAACCAGGTCACGAGCCCTGGATCGGCATCGGCCGGCAGGCGATCGCGGATCGTCTCGGCGAGAAAGCCGCGCAGTCCCTTCGCCTGGATCTGCGGGATCCAGGTCGGCGCCTGGCTGTTCTTGAGCCCAGGCGTCGAGCCGAACAGGGCGAGGCTCCGGACCCGCTCTGGCCGGGTCATCGCCAGCTGCTGGCCGAGATAGCCTCCGGCCGAATTGCCGACGATATGGGCCTCCGTGCAGCCGAGATGGTCGAGCAATTCGACGACATCCGTCACCAGCCGCTCTAACAGCAGCGGCTGGTCGGCCGCCGGCACTTGCGAGCTTCCATGGCCGCGCAAATCCAACCGCACCACTCGGTAATCCCGGCACAGATGCGGGACCCAAGCGAAGTAGCGTCGCGCGCTGCCCATCGCCGCGTGCAGCAGGAGCACGGTGGGAGCCGGCTTCCATGGATCGGTGAAGTCGTCGATGTAATAGGCGAGGGACAGCCCGTCGCTGGTGGTGAAATTCCTGGCGTCGGTCATCTTGCCGCCGCTTTCGACGGCCCCAGCGATTTCATGAATTCGATCAGGTACGGCTTCCACACCCTGGCGTAGTAATGGGTGAAATGACCGTGCGTTTCGGCGCTGGGCGGGATCAGCACGTAGCGCCCATCCTTCACTTTCGTTAGAGCGCGCTCGACAGTGCCCAAGGTCGGGGGGTCGGCGAAATCCTCGCTGTCGTTGATCAGCATCGCTTTGGCCTTGATCTTGTCGAGATCGGTTTCGGGGCTGTAATCCCCGATCGATTCGATCGCATAAAGCTGGTCGTTGGCATCGCGCTTTCTCAGCGCCTCGACCCGCTTGTCGTAGAGCGCGTCGGCAGCAGCGCGGGTGGGTGCCTCCTCCTGGATTACGCGCGGGCTCTCCGTGAGAACGGATTGCCCGGCCGCGCTGTAGATCCAATGCGCGGGCGGCTTGTCGTAATTGCCGTCCATGTAGTCCGGATCGTGGCGGATCGCCTCGGCCGAAGCGCGGCGCAGGATCCGGTTGCGGCCGCTGATCTCGACCGGCTGACATGATAGCCCGACTATGCCGTCCATCATGTCGGGGTAGGTCTCGCCCCACATCCAGGTGTGCATGCAGCCGAGCGAGCTGCCCAGCACCAGCCGCAGGTGCTTGATGCCGAGGCCGTCGGTGACCAGGCGATGCTGCAGATCGACCATGTCGTGATAGCGGTAATGCGGGAATTTGGCACGCAACCCGTCCGAGGGCTTGCTCGATCCGCCGCGGCCGAGCGCATCGGGCATCACGATGAAATACTGGCTCGCGTCGAATGGCTGGCCCGGCTTGAACAGCTCGTCGGCGAGGCTCGGCCGCAGCCAATTGGCGCTGGTGCCGGTATTCCCTTGCAGCAGCAGCACGGCGTTGGCGATGTCGCCGTTGCCGTCGCGCTTGATGGTGCCGAGCGTGCGGTAGTGGATCTTCGCCTCGGGCAGGCTCTCGCCGCTTTTGAAGGCGTAGCTTTTGACCGTGAAATCGGCCTCCTGGTAATTGGGCCAGCTGGTTTCGGCCGCGATGGCGGGCGCACCAACGGCAATTAGCGCGGCAGTTGCAACAGCACGGGCGAACATCAATAGCCTCCGGTCGGAGCAAGACAAGTTCGATGATAGGAGGGCCTCCGCGATGTGCAAAGGCTGCGCTATTCTGGCCTTGGCATGCGAATTGCCGCGGCGATTGTGCAGGAGAGCTGAGCGATGACCGGGGCGAAGGAATTGGCCGGCCGCGTTCTTGTCGACGAGATCGTGCCCGCCGGGCGGCCGTGGGGGCACGTCGTCCGGCAGGGCGAGATCCTTCGCCTCGTCGATCTGGAAGGTCAGCAGGCGGTCGATTTCCTGTGCTTCGACGCCGCTGATCCATGCGACCGCTATTGCGCCACCAACACGATCAAGGTGCAGGGCAACATCTATGTCGAGAAGGGGACGGTACTTTATTCCGATCGCGGCGCCGCGCTGTTGACCGTCGTCGCCGATACCTGCGGCCGGCACGACACGATCTACGGCTGCTGCAGCGAGGCCAACAACTTCTTGCGCTACGGCGTGCGAAATACGCCCAGCTGCTACGCCAATTTCCGCGAGATCCTGGCGCGCTTCGGCCTCGACGAGCGATCGATCGTCTGCAACGTCAATTTCTTCATGTCCGTGCCGATTTTGCCGGACGGCAGCGCCGGCATTGCCGATGGCGTGTCGCAGCCGGGCAGCTATGTCGATCTGCGAGCCGAGCGCGACGTCATCGCCGTGCTGTCGAATTGCCCGCAGATGCACAACCCGTGCAACGGCTATAACCCGACGCCGATCCGCGCGGTGATCTACCAGCCTTCTTCGGAGGAGAGACCGTGAGCAGCCCGATCTTTCACCTGATCGCCAACGCACCGAAGCCGGTCGGGCCCTACAGCCATGTCGTCGAGGCCGATGGCTGGCTGTTTGTCACCGGCCAGCTCGCGACCGATCCGATGGATGACGACCTGCCGATCCCGGAAGGGATCGAAGCGCAGACACATAAGGTTTTCGACAATCTGAAGCGCGCCCTCGCCGGCGCCGGGGCGGGGCTGGAGCACGTCGTTCAGGTGCGCATCTTCCTGACCGATTTCGCGCGCGATTACGCCGCGATGAACCGGATCTATCAGACCTATTTCCCGCCCGGCCGGCTGCCGGCCCGGACCACGGTCGGCGTCACCGCACTGGCGCGCGGAGGCGTCATCGAGATCGACCTGATCGCCCGTAAACCTTAGGGCTCAGAACCAGTCGGGATCGAAATCGACAACCGTTGCGCCGCCGGCGATTGCCGGGAGGTAACTCGGCGCGCGGGTGAGGAAATGCTCGGCGTAGAAGCGGGCGGTGGCGAGCTTGGCGGCGGCAAAATCGCCGCCGTGGCTGCGCGCGGCCAGCGCGAGGCGCGCCATCAGCCAGCCGCCGGCGACGGTGCCGAACAGCGCGAGATAGGGCGCCGACCCGGCCGCTGCGAGGGCCGGTTCGGCGCCGACGAGATGCTTTGTCGCCTGCCCCAGCGCCTCGATACCGGTTTCGAGCGGTGACCGGATCGCATCAAGCCCGTCGAGTGCAGCGAGGGTCGCCCGCATCTCGGCGATCAGCTCGCGTGCCGCTTCACCCTGGTCGCGGCCGAGCTTGCGGCCGACGAGGTCGTTGGCCTGGATGCCGTTGGTGCCTTCGTAGATCGGCGCGATACGGGCATCGCGCAGATATTGCGCGGCGCCGGTCTCCTCGATGTAGCCCATGCCGCCATGCACCTGGATGCCGGTCGAGGCAACCTCGACTCCCAGATCGGTGCACCAGGCCTTGACCACCGGGATCAACAGATCGGCGCGTCGCTGCGCCTTGAATTGCGCCTCGACGGCCTCGGCATGGCGGCTTGCGTCGATCGCCGCCGCGGCGAAATAGGCGAGGGCGCGCATCGCCTCGGTCGCGGCGCGCATCGACAACAACATTCGGCGGACATCTGGATGATGGATGATCGGCGGGACCGTCCCGCTCGGCGGCATGCCAACCGGCCGGCTCTGCACCCGCATCCAGGCGTAATCGCGCGCCTGCTGATAAGCCCTCTCGGCGATAGCAAGCCCTTGCACGCCGACCCCGAGCCGCTCGGTATTCATCATTGTGAACATGCATTCGAGGCCGCGGTTTTCCTCGCCGATGCGCCAGCCGATCGCGCCCTCACCCTCGCCAAAGGACATGACGCAGGTCGGCGAAGCGTGGATGCCGAGCTTTTCCTCCAGCCGCAGCGGGCGGAGATCGTTGCGCTCGCCCGGCTTGCCCTCGCCGTCAGGAAGAAACTTCGGCACCAGGAACAAGGAGATGCCGCGGCTGCCCGGCGGCGCGTCCGGGGTGCGCGCCAGCACCATGTGCACGATGTTGTCGCAGAGATCGTGCTCGCCATAGGTGATGAAGATCTTCTGGCCGCTGATCCGGTAATGCTCGCCCCAGCGTGCGTCGCGCGTCGGAACGGCGCGGGTCCGCAGCGCGCCGAGATCCGAGCCGGCCTGCGGCTCGGTCAGGTTCATTGTCCCGGTCCACTCGCCCGACACGAGCTTTTTGAGATAGAGAAGCTGCTGCTCCGGCGAGCCATGCGCCGCGAGCAGATCGATCGCGCCCGCATTCAAGAGCGGGCAGAGCGCCCAGCTCATGCAGGCCGAGTTCCACATCTCCACCACCGGCGTCGCCAGCCCCAACGGCAGCCCCTGGCCGCCATGCTCGGGATCGCAGGACAGCCCCATCCAGCCGGCCTCGACATAGCGGCGATAAGCCTCGCGAAAGCCGGGCGGGGTGCGCACGACGCCGTTTTCGAGGATGCTGCCGATGCGGTCGGCCGGCTGGTTCAGCGGGTCGAGCTCGCCAGCGGCGAACTTCGCCGCTTCGTCGAGGATCGCGTCGGCGACCTCGGCGGCCTCGCCGCTGAGCCCGGCCACAGTGTCGATCGTAAAGCGCATATCGGCGAGCGGGGCGGCGTAGGGCATTGGGCGCCTCTCGGCAAAATGACATGCCAAGCATAGCCGATCGCCGCTTGCCGCGGCACCGCGCTATAATCCGGCTGCATCAGGGAGGGTCGCAATGACCGCGGATTTCACCGGCAAGATCGTGCTCGTGACCGGCGGCGGCAACGGCATCGGTGCCGCCTCCAGCCGTGCCTTCGCCAAGGCCGGAGCGCGGGTCGCGGTCATCGACCGCGACGGCGCGGCGGCGGAGAGTGTCGCGGCCGAGATCGGCGGCGGCGCCACAGGCCACGCGCTAGACGTATCGGACAGTGCGGCCTTTGCCCGGCTCGCTTCCGATATCGCGGCGCGCGAAGGCGGGATCGACGTGCTGGTCAATTCCGCCGGGACGATCACCCGGCAGACGATCGCGGCGATGCCGGTCGGCGATTGGGACCGGATCATCGCGGTCAATCTGCGCGGGCCGTTCAATGGCACGCAGGCGGTCATTCCGCATATGCGGGCGCGCGGCGGCGGCGCGATCGTCAACATCGCCTCCGTCGCCGGACGGCGCATCTCGTTCGGCGGTGGCGCCAATTACTCAGCCTCGAAGGCCGGCCTGCTCGGCTTCACCCGTCACGCCGCCTACGAGCTTGCCCCCGACAAGATCCGGGTCAACGCGGTCTGCCCGGGGCCGACCGCAACAGGCTTTGGCGGCGGCCAATTGCCCTCGAACGAACAGCGTGCGCAGCGCGCGCGGAAGATCCCGCTGGGGCGCATGGTCGAGCCGGAGGACATCGCCGACGTCGTGCTGTTCCTGGCGAGCGATATGGCGCGCATGTGCACCGGGGTCGCGCTCGATGTCGATGGCGGCGTCTTGATCAGCAACGACATCCCCTACGAGGAATATTTCGCCCGCGCTCGATGAAGGCGTCGATAGGCTAATCGCCGCGCGCCTTGCTGTAGGGCGAGATCAATTCACCCGTCTTGAACTGTGGTGGGTACAGGATCGCGATGTGGGAATCGTCGCGGAACTGCTCGATGTCGTTGCCCGTGATGCCGTGATACTGCACGAACAGGTTCTGCGGCTTGGTCCACTCGCCATCGGCGCCGAAGCTGATCTCGCCAACGATGGTCTTGAATGGATGTGAGTGGATGTACTCGGCCAGCGTGTCGTCGTTGAGGCCGCCCGTCTGGGTAATTGCGTCGCTCAACACTTGCATCTCGGCATAGGCGAAGGGCGGCAGGAAGTAGCCGAGCGGATCGACCCCCTCGGCCTGCGCCTTGGGCTGGTATTCCTTCAGGAAGTCCCAAATGCCGGGAAAATCCATCGTCTTCGCAGGCTCCCAGTTCTCGCCGACAACGACGCCGTTCAGCAGCGGACCGAGCTGAGTGCGGAGTGTCGCCGCGGCGGTTCCGACCATCGTGCCGCCGAAAAAGCTCGGCGCATAATTGCTCTCCTTGACGGCATGCAGGATGCCGACTGTGTCGGGCGGGTAGGAGGCGACGTAGACGAGGTCGGGATTGGCCGCCTGCACCGCGCGGATGATCGGGGTGTAGTCCACGGTCGTCGGCGGATAGGCCCGGTCGTAGACGGTCTTGAGCCCGGCCTTCTTGACGTTCTCGCGCGCGCCGTCGAGGGCGTTGCGGCCGAATTCTGCGTCGGCGGTCACCAGCGCGATCGTCTTCGGCTTGGGGGCCTGCGCCATCGCGACCTCGAACCAGCCTTTCGAGAATTCGGGCTTCGGGTCGGGGCCGAACACCAGCATCGAGAAGTATTTCGGATAGTGGAACTCCACGTTGATGCCGAGGGCGAACAGCCCAAAGAACAGCCGGTTCTTCTGCATCACGATCGGCATCGCCGGAGCCACTAGATTGGTGGCGTAGCTGGAGACGATCAGGTCGACCTTGTCGATGTCGAGCAGCTTTGTGTAGATGCCGGGCACGTTCGCCGGGTTGCTCTGGTCGTCGTAGTAGACGAGCTTGACCGGCCGGCCGAGCAAACCACCCTTTTTGTTGATGTCCTCCGCCCAGATCTGGAACGCGAGCAGGCCGGTCTTGCCGACCGCGGCGAGGCCGCCAGTCTGCTCGATGCTGAACCCGATCGTGATCGGCGGCTTGTCGTCGGCGCGCGCGGACGCGGCGACCCAGAGCAGCCCGAATGCCGCCAACACAAGGAAGAGGCGCCGTGGAGGCTTCATTCAAGCAACTCCTTCACTTGCGCCGGGGTCAGGAAGCGGGTCTTGGCGCCGCGCAGCAGCAGATAAAGCTTGGCGGTCTCCTCGAGCTCCTCGACCGCGTTGACCGCGGCATCGAGGCTCGACCCGGCGACGACCGGGCCGTGATTGGCGAGCAGCACGGCGTGGTGCTTGCCGGCGAAGCCGCGCACCGCCTCGGCCAGGGCCATGTCGCCGGGGCGAAAATAGGGGACGAGCGGCAGCCGGCCGACCCGCATCACGTAATAGGCGGTGATCGGCGGCAACACGTCTTGCTGATCGATTTCGGCCAGGCACGAGACCGCGACCGAATGGGTCGAATGCAGGTGCACGACCGCGCCGGTGTCGTGGCGCTCCTCGTACATCACGCGATGCAGAAAGCTCTCCTTGGTCGGCGGATCGCCGCCGACGAGTCGGCCGTCATCGTCGAGCTTCGACAGCCGCGCCGGATCGAGCCGGCCCAAAGAGAAGTTGGTCGGCGTCATCAGCCAGCCATCCTCGATCCGGATACTGATATTACCGGAGGAGCCGGCGGTCAGGCCGCGCTCGAAGATCGAAGCGCCGATCGCGCAGATCGCCTCACGCGCTTTCGCTTCATTCATCTGTTGCCGTCCAGTGCGGTGTAGGGCGGATGAGCGGAGCGTAATCCGCCGGTGTGATCGCAATTTGCGGAGTTTCGGCGGAAGGCGCTTCGCTTTTCCGCCCTACGTCTTCATTCATGCGATTGCTCCAGCACGTCGAAGGCGCGCAGAAAGAAATCCTCGGCGCCGAAATTGCCGGATTTGAGGGCGAGAGCCAGCGGCGGGTCCCCCAAGCTCCCAGGGAGACTGACCGTCCACGGCACGCCGGGGTCGATCTGCCGGCCGATGCGCAGCCCGACGGCCCCGAGCGCCTGCACCACCGCTCCGGAAGTCTCGCCGCCGGCGACGACCAGCCGCCGCACCCCACGCTCGACCAGCCCGCGCGCGACACCGGCGAGAATGCCTTCGACGAGCGCCCCGGCACGCTCGCGGCCGAGCGCTTCCTGCACTGCGGCAACAACCTCCGGCGTCGCGGTGGCGCTGATCAGGATCGGTTTGTCGCCAAGGCGCGCCATCGCCCAGTCGAGCGCCTCCTCGACAATGTCTCGGCCCGCGGCCGCCGCGACCGGGTCGATCGTGAATACCGGCCGCCGCTCGCGCATATAGGCGACCTGCGCCTGGGTCGCCTGCGAGCACGAGCCCGACAGGACAGCCGCCCCGCCCTCGACCGGCGGCAGCGCGTCGGCACTGCCGCCTTCGCCGAGCAGCCCTTGGCGGCGGAAATTTGCGGGTAGCCCGAGCGCGATGCCGGAGCCGCCGGTGATCAACGCCAGATCGGCCGCGGCTTCGCCGATTGCCTCGAGGTCGCGATCGGCCACCGCGTCGACGATCGCGTGGCGAAAGCCGGCCTGGCGCAATGACGCGAAGGCGTCGCGGATGGCCTGCGCGCCTTGCGCGACGATTGGCTGCTGCACCAATCCGACTTTGCCGCGGCATTGCCGCTGCAGCACGCGCACCAGCGACGGGTCGCGCATCGGGGTCAGCGGGTGGTCGCGCATCCCCGATTCCGACAGCAGCACATCGCCGACGAACAGATAGCCCTTGTAGATCGACCGGCCGAGCTCCGGAAACGCCGGACAGAACAATGTGAAGCCCGCCCCGTGCTCCGACACGGGGTCGCCGCCGAGCGAATCGAGCAGCGCCTCGGCCACCGGGCCGATATTGCCGGCGTCGGTGGAGTCGAAGGTCGAGCAGTATTTGAACAGGATCTGCCGAGCCCCGGCCTGCTTCAGCCATTGCAGCGCGGCGAGGCTCATCGCCACCGCCTCCGGCGCCGGGATGGTGCGGCTCTTCAGCGCGACGACCACCGCCTCGGCATCGGGAATCTCGGTCGCCGCCGTCGGCACGTCGATCAGCTGCACGGTGCGCATGCCGCGCCGGACCAGCGTGTTGCAGAGATCGGTGGCGCCGGTGAAATCGTCGGCGATCGCGCCCAGCAGCACGCTCATGCGGGTCCTCCGGGGCCGGTTTTGGCCTGGCCGGTAGCACCGACAACACTAGCCCGCGGTGCCGCCAACGGCAAACCGGCGACGCATCATGCCGGACTGTGAAACTGTGAAACTGCGTCACAGTTTCTTTTTGGGCCGTCATCCCCGGGCTTGTCCCGGGGATCCACGTCTTTGTTTTCGTGGATCGCCGGGTCGAGCCCGGCCATGACGAAATAAGAGCATATGAGCATGATTGCCCCGCCCGCTGTGAGGCTGTGAAACTGCGCCACAGTTTGCGGCAGGGATTTCCGGGGTGATTTTCTCACGACGGGGCCTTGACCCCGAAAAGCAAAATTCCATATTGGTATATTGTGAAAAACATCACGATCGCCATTGACGACGAAACCTATCGCCGGGCCCGTATCAAGGCGGCCGAGCGCGGCACCTCGGTGTCGGCGCTGGTCAAGCAATTCCTGACAGGACTTGCCAAGGCTGCCGACGAAAGAGAGCGGCTCAGACGGGCGGAGGATCTCCTGCGCGAGGAGATCACCGGGTTTCGCGTCGGCGACCGATTGCGGCGTGACGAATTGCATAACCGGGAGATATAGGCTGCATTTCCTCGATAGCAATATATTGCTGTATTCGATAAGCGGGGACCCCGCTGAGCGCGGCAAGCGGGAACGCGCGATCGGCCTGATGGATCGCGACGGCGGCGCGCTGTCGGTCCAGGTGTTGCAGGAATTCTATGCCGAGGCGACGCGGCCGACCCGGCGGGACCCGCTGCCGCACAAGACCGCCGCGGCGCTGGTCGCCGCCTGGACCCGCTTCAAGGTGCAGGCATTGACGATGCCGATCCTCGCCGGTGCGCTGGAGATCAAGGCGGCGCACGGTCTCTCCTATTGGGACAGCGCTGTTGTCGCCGCGGCCCGCGCGCTCGGCTGCGGCGAGCTGTTCAGCGAGGATTTGCCGCATGGCCGCGAGGTGGACGGGGTCAGGATTGTCGATCCCTTCCGCTGAGCGCGCCGCCCGCGGGCGGTAATATCTCAGTTTGAATTTTCGCGACTGCGGCGAGCCGATCACAGGGCTGATGCACCTCGAGTGACGCATTCGCGCCGATTCCTGCCGCTCGGGTAAACTTCCAAGACGCGTCGTTGCTCAGCGCTGTGGCGCCCGTCGCGCTACCCCTCGCGTAGCTGTTTCAAGATTCCGGCGAAGTCGACCTGGTCCCAATGTTCGGCCAGCTTGCCGCCCTCGACACGCCAAATATCGATCGTACCGAACTTGATCTGTTTGCCGGTCGGCTCAACGCCGAGAAATTTGCCGCTCTGAGTTCCGGTATAGTTGCATCGCGCGACAATCTTATCCCCGCCGAAGATACGGTCCTCGATGACTAGATGTAGATCGGGCAGCGCCGTGAAGAAGCGCTGCGCATTTTCAATCTGCGCGGCGAGGCCGGACGGGCCGCGACCGGAGCGCTGCAGATACGTATCGGTGAAAATGTTCGCGAACGAACTGGTGTCATGTGCATTCACGGCCGCGAGATAGAGATCGAGCAGCGCTGCGTTCGCGGTCGCATCGCTAGGGGAGGTACAATCGGCCGCAGCGTGCGCCGACGCGGCGGGTATCAAAAGCGCGCCAGCTCCGAGGGCGGCGAGGCCTAGCACGGTACGACGTTCGGTCATAACGTTGCCCTTTCACAAGGATGAAGTGGCGAACCACTCAAAGCGATGTTCCGCAGTCCGGAGTCGCGAAAGATGAGATAATCGTGCGACCGCAATTGAATTGGCCAATTCGACCTGAGCAGTCAATTGGTGCACATAGCGCTCCGCCCACGGCCATCCGTATCGCTGCGCCAGAGGCAGCCCTAGAGTAGCGCGGTGCGCTTATTCAAGCAGATCGAACTGCCGCCTCTGGCATTTCGCTTGCCCACCGCACCGCCTCGCGCTCGGGACGCATCAGCGACATCCCGATGACGCCGCCGACCAGCATGATGACACCACAGATCATGAAACCGGTGTTGAAGCCGTCGAGTGGCGTCGCCGCCGACTCGACGACACTGCCCATGACGTAGGGGGCCAAAAGCCCGGCCGAGGTGCTGACTGCGGTACCGATGGCGAGCATAGCGCCGCGCTGAGCGACCGGCGCGATTTCGCTGACGACGGCGTTCCCGATCACGTAGATGACCGAAGGCAGCGCCACCCCGATCGTCGTCAGGGCGATCTTGGCGGCAACGCCCGGCACATACGGCACGATCGCCAGCGCCGCCCCGCCGAGCGCCACGCAGGCGCCGCCGAAGATCCCGCGCGCCACCCGGCTCGGCACCCCCCGAGTGAGCAGGCGTTGCGACCACCAGCCGGCAGCGATTACCAGGATCACGCTAGCACCCGCCGGAAGCGCGCCGAGCAGACCGATCGAGCCCTGTGCAAAGCCGAGCCCCTTGATCAGAAACGCCCCCTGCCAAGTCAGGGCTTGCGACAACCCCCACTGGGCGCCGAAACTCGCGCACCACGCCGCAATGATCGTCGGGCTTAGCAACAGTTCTCCGTAGGCAATCCGTTCGCGGATTGGCGTCGCATCCGTCGATGCGGCGGAGGTCAACGAACCCTCGCGGCCAAGCACCAGCCACGCCGCCGCCCAGGCGAACCCGGCGAAACCAAGCACACCGAAGGCCCAGTGCCAGGAATAATTGACGATGACCCAGTTGAGCAGCGGCAGCGCCACCATGATCCCGAAACCGGCGCCTTGCGCGACGATCGCAGTCGGCAATGTGCGCAACTCGTTTGGAAACCATTTGTAGGTCGAGTGGAGCGCGACTGGATAAGCCGGGCCTTCGCCGGCGCCGAGCGCTATCCGGCAGGCCATGATCGTGGCAAACCCGACTGTTCCGATCATCGGGAACTGGGTCAACGCCCAGACGACGCCCATCGCCAGCAACGCCCAACGTGTCTGCGCTCGATTGACGATGAAGCCAGTGACGATTGCCGACAACGCGAAGAGCAGGTAGAAGCTCGAACCGATCAACCCGAACTGGCTCGGGGTGATCTTCAGTTCCTGCATGATCGGAACGGCAGCGATCCCGATTACCGCTTTGTCGGCAAAGTTGATTAGCATGAACAGGAATAGCAGCGTTACCGTGAGCCAAGCCCCTTTCGCCTGGCGGGCAGCCGAGATGTCGGCGTGAACGGTGGCTGCGGTCATGATCGCGGCTCCCAATAAACTCCCATAGCAGTATCAAGTATGTAAATTGTAGTCACTATGAATCTGATCACAAATCGGTTATCTTGAAACGATGATCGAACCATCGGCCATCGAAGCGCCGTTTCAGTGCCCAATAGCGCGTTCGCTCGACGTCATCGGCGAGCGCTGGACGATCCTCATCCTGCGCGAGCTGGTCCGGTTCGGCCCGCGCAAATTTCAGGATTTCGCCCACTCTCTGGGCGGCATTAGCCCTAATACCTTGTCGGCGCGATTAAGGCGCCTGGAAGAGGCCGGGATTGTCGAGCGCCGTTTCTATGAGCAGCACCCGCCGCGGGCCGAATACGTGCTGACCGAGAAAGGCCTGGAACTGCGCCCCGTGCTGCGCGCGCTGTTCGAATGGGGCCAGCGCCACACGAAATACCGGGCGATCGCCACGTAGACCGCCGCGCCTTGCGCTCCCAGCTCTGATCCGATCAGCTGAGCCTAACCGCCGCTGCGCCGCACGCCAGCCTGACCGCTTGCGCCATAGAATGGACGCTTGTCACCCCGCTGAGACTCCCAGCTGGTGTTGGCAATGGCCGCTCACATGGGCAGAAGCAGAATTTCAGACTGAGACATTACCCGGCGGGCGCCGGGCTTGTATTCGGGGAAGCGTCGGGGAACACTAACGAATATCCCAGCCCGGAGCCTGACCCGATGCCTCGCTTCGCCGCCAATCTCAGCATGATGTACCAGGACATCGGCTTTCTCGACCGGTTCGACGCCGCCGCGCGCGCCGGCTTCAAGGGGGTCGAGTTCCTGTTTCCCTACGACCACCCGCCGGAGGTCATCGCCGAGCGGCTCGAAGAGAACCGCCTGAGTTTGGCGCTGTTCAACACCGTCCCGGGCGACTGGGCCGCGGGCGAGCGCGGCCTCGCCGCCTTGCCCGGGCGCGAGCAGGAATTCCGCGAGGGGGTCGACAAGGCAATCGTCTACGCGAAAGCGGCGAAATGCCCGCTGCTGCACACGATGGCCGGGCTGTGGCCCGATGGGCGCGACAAGGCGGAGGGCGAGCGCGTCTATGTCGAAAACCTGCGCTGGGCCGCCGACCGCTCCGCCACGGCGGGGCTCACCGCCGTCATCGAGCCGATCAACACCCGCGACATCCCGGGCTATTTCCTGAACTACACCGGCCAGGCGATGCGCATTATCGAACAGGTCGGCCGGCCCAATCTGAAATTGCAGTTCGATCTCTATCACGTGCAGATCATGGAGGGCGATCTCGCCACCAAGATCCGCGCGCTGGCCGGCCGCTACCCGCATGTGCAGATCGCCGGCAATCCCGGCCGCCACGAGCCGGATATCGGCGAGATCCACTACCCCTACCTGTTCGACCTGTTCGACGAGATCGGCTACCAGGGTTGGATCGGCTGCGAATACCGGCCGAAGGGCGACACCGTTGCCGGCCTCGGCTGGGCGAAGCGCTATGGGATTGGCTGAGCTCTTAATCTGAAGAGGGCGTACTCAATGGCGACCTTCGGCCGCGCGTTCCCAACCGGGCGCCTATGCGAGGCGGTTCTCAGAGAGAATGTCTGGCTGTGTGATCTGCTTCGCCACTGGCATCCTTCCGGCGACGCGATCGGCAAGCGTCCGGAGCAAGTGAGCGAACGGCATCTCCGCCTGGCAATACGCAACGGCTATCTAAACTTCTACCGAGCCGGCCAGTCGGTTGCCAAAGTGACCTTCGACCGCCGCAGGAAGCCTCAAGCAGAGATCCACAATAAGTATGTTTACGACGATGGCACCGGGCAGGACTATGTAAAGCTGACTTCCGAGGGATACCGGAAACGCGCGAGCGAACCGTGGCTTCCCTACGAAGGTCCCGCGCTTCTCCGCGAATGGATCTCGCGAACTTATAAGTATGGGAGGGGCGACGAGAAGCCCTTCGTCGATCTGATCGTCTCGCGCAATCCCAACGTCATAGATCTAGAGATGGGGCTACCGGCCTATTCCGAGGTACGGACCGCCCCCCGGATGGATCTGGTGGGCCTCGAACCCGCCGGCGATCAGTGGCGGGTCGTCTTTTGGGAGGCGAAGCTTGTCGGGGATCGGCGTGCACGTTGTCGGGAGGGCTTGCCTAGGGTCATCACCCATCAGCTGAAGCACTATACCGACTGGCTCGATGATTCGAACCATGTGGAGCTTGTGGCCCGGGCGTACCAATCCACTTGCCGCCTGCTGGTTGAGTTGCACAGTATCGCAAGGCAGCTGCGCCCAGATGTGGAGGAGTTAGGCTCCGGCATTCGGGAGGTTGCCACCCCTGGTGCCCCACTCCCCTTGATTGACGTTAAGCCTCGCCTGCTGATCGACGCTTACACGAGAAAGGACACGTCGTTCACCAACAAGCACCTGGAGAAGCTGCTTAAGACGGGCTTACATGTGCAAATGGTCCAAGGCGAAGATCAGATGACCCTGAATACCCTTCCTTGACCCTGACCCTTACCGTCCACCGCGGCACTCAGCAGATCGGAGGGAGCTGCATCGAGATTGCCCATCCGGACGGCGACCGCCTCATCCTCGACGCGGGGCGACCGCTGGATGCGCCCGAGGGCGCCACCGGCCTGCTGCCGGCATCGCTTGATCGGAGCCGGCCGGCTATCGTGCTCATCAGCCATCCGCACCAGGACCATTGGGGGCTGGTCGAGGAGCTTCCATCCACCTGGCCGATCTGGACGGGATCAGGATCGGCCAAGCTGATTGCGATCACCGGCGATATCACGCGTCGTCCGCTCACCCGGACGTTCGAGACATGGGACAGCCGCTCGGGGCCGTTCGCGATCGGGCCGTTTACCGTGACGCCGATGCTGATAGACCACTCCGCCTTCGACGCCTACATGCTGCTGATCGACGGCGCCGGGAAAAGAATTCTCTACACGGGCGACTTCCGCCGCCACGGCCGCAAATCCGCGCTCGTCGACCGGATCATGGCAAAGCCGCCGGCGGACATCGACGTGCTGCTGACCGAGGGAACGAACCTCGGATCGGATAAACCGGTGAAGACCGAGGCCGAGATCGAGCGCGACTTCGCGGAGTTGTTCGACCGGACTAAAGGCCGTGTCTTCGTGTCCTGGTCGGGCCAAAATATCGACCGCACGGTGTCCATATACCGTGCGGCCAAGCGCACCGGGCGGACGCTCGTGATCGACCTATACACCGCCGATGTCCTCGACCGCATCTCGGAAGGGACCGGCCTCCCGCGCGCGGGCTTCCCGAACCTAAAGGTCGTCGTGACTGGCGGCCTCGGCAGCAACTACCGCAAGCAGGGCCGTGAGGATTTCGTCGCGCGGATGGTCGCGCACGGTATCTCCGCGAAGCGGCTCGAAGGCAGCCGCCATGTCGTGATGCTACGCCGCGGGCTGATCCGCGACTATCAGCGTGCTGGAGTCGTGCCGACCGCCGATGACGCCTTCAACTTCTCGATGTGGCGAGGCTACCTCTCCGATCCCTATCATTCGGAGGCGCTGGAATGGTGCCGGCTGGCCGGAGCTGAGATCGCCCATATCCACACCAGCGGCCACGCCTCTGCGGCCGATCTGCGTGCGTTTGCCACAGCTATCCGCCCAAAGATGGTAGTACCGGTCCATGGCGTAAAATGGGATGAGGAGTCGCACGGGTTCGGTGCAATTCGCCGCCTCGGAGACGGCGAAGCGATGACGATCCCGTAATGATCCTCGTCGCACCAAAGGCGGCGCTCACTCCCACGCCGCCAGCCGTAGGAATGTTCTGGCGCCTAAACGACGTCCTTGTCATAGACCGCTCAACATTGGACGAGGCTGAGTCTTATGGCGACTGCATCACGCATGCGGTCGGCCACTACGAACGCTGGCAGGAATGGCAGATGCTGGGCCTCGCGCGGCTTACGGCGACCGGCTATCCCGATTTAATCTTGTCGAGCGAATACGACCAATGGCCCCGCGGTCGGATCGTCTACGAGACGTTGGGGCGGCGCTTCGTCCTCTACGCGGATCGGCGCCTGCAGAAGCCCGATGTCATTGACGCCCTGAAGACGGCTTTCGGCCTGAACGAGGCCGAGGTTATCGTCAAGAGCGATTCCCATTATCGGTGAACGCGCAGGAGGCCGGGCCGCTTCGGCACCAAACCCGAGTGGCTGATGTCCGATCACGATATGGTAAATGTGGAAAGGAAATAACGGCAAATGCGCATTGTGATCACCGGCGGGTGCGGGTTTCTCGGGCGGCGGGTGGCGATGCGCCTGCTGGAGCGGGGCTCGGCGCTCGGTCCGGTCGACGAGCTGGTGCTGTTCGACAACGCCGCGCCCGCGCTGCCTTTGCCCGAAGACGGGCGAATCAAGCTCGTCACCGGCGACATCGCCGACCGCGACACGGTGCGCCGACTGATCGCGCCAGATGGACCAAAATTCGGCGCCGACGCGGTATTCCATCTGGCGGCGATCGTCAGCGGCCAGGCCGAGGCCGATACCGATCTCGGCTATCGGGTCAATCTCGACGGCACCCGCGCCGTGCTCGACGCCTGCCGTGCCCTGGGCACAGTACCGCGCCTCGTCTTCGCCAGCTCGCTCGCGGTCTATGGCGGCGCACTGCCGCCTGCGGTCGGCGACGATACCGCGCTGACCCCGCAATCCTCCTATGGCACGCAAAAGGCGATCGGCGAAGTCCTGGTCAACGATTACAGCCGCAAGGGCTTTATCGACGGCCGCGCGCTCAGATTGCCGACCGTGGTGGTGCGGCCGGGGCTGCCGAACCGCGCCGCCTCGACCTTTGCCTCCTCGATGTTCCGCGAGCCGCTTACCGGCCGGGACGCGGTCTGCCCGGTGTCGCCCGATACGGTCATGGCGCTGGCGTCGCCGCGCCGCATCGTCGATGGGCTCGTCCATGCGCTGGGCCTGCCCGGCGAGGCGCTCGGCGCCAGCCGCTCGCTGCAGCTGCCCGGCTTCTCGGTCCCGGTCGGCGAGATGGCGGCGGCGCTGCGCCGGGCCGGCGGCGAGGCAGCCTATGACCGCATCCACTGGCAGCCCGATCCGGCGATCCAGGCAATCGTCGGCAGCTGGCCGCAAGCGCTGTCGAGCCCGCGCGCCGAGGCGCTCGGCTTCGGCCGCGACAGCAGCATCGACGAGGTCGTCCAATTCTTTATCGAGGACGACCTGCCGACACAGAAACAGCTCGCCAGCTGATGCGCATTCCCGACCCACCGATCGACCCGGCGCGGATCGCCGAGTTCACCGCGGCGGGCTGGTGGGCCGAGGACACCAGCAACGATGCGCTGGAGCGTTTGGCCCACGCAAATCCGGACTGGATTGCCATATCCGACGGCCGAGTGCGGCTCGGTTTCGCCGAATATTATCGCCGGGCCGAGCAGTTGGCGGCCCATCTCGTCGGGCTCGGGCTCGGCGCCGACGATGTGGTCGCGATCCAATTGCCGAACTGGAGCGAATTCGCGGTTGCGCTCAACGCGGCGATGCTGGCCGGCATCCCGTTCTGCCAGTTCCACGCTGATTTCCGGGCGCGCGAGGTCGAGTTCATCCTCGGCTTCACCGAGGCGTCGGCGCTAATCCTGCCGCACCGTTTCCGCCGCTTCGATTATCTCGGCATGCTCGCCGGGTTGCGGCCGAAGCTGCCGCATCTGAAGCACGTCCTGGTGGTCGGCGACGAGGTGCCGAACTCCTATTTCGACCTGCGCGCGTTTCTCGACTCTCCCGACGGCCGAGCGATTGACCGCGACGCGCTCCGGCTTCGGCGGCCGCACGCCAACGCGCTGTGCCGCACTGCCTTCACCTCCGGCACCACCGGCGACCCGAAAGCGGTTCTGCACCTGCACAACACCACGAATTGTGCCGCGCGTTTCGTCAACGAGACGCATCGCATCGGCCCCGACAGCGTGCTGCTGGTGTTTCTTCCGGTCGGGCTCAATTGGGGCCTGCTCAATGTGTTGCAGGGCGTGTTCGCCGGCTGCCGAGTGGTGTTGCAGGAGGTGTTCGATGCTGCGGAGGCCTTGCGGCTGATCGAAGCCGAACGGGTGACGCATTTCTGCTGCGCGCCGGCGCATCTCGTTTCGATGCTGAACCTGCCCGATCTCGGCGGCTACGACCTGTCGTCATTGCAGATGATCACGACGGGCGGCGCCTCCTGCCCGATCGAGGTGATCCGCGCGGTGCGCGCCCGTTTGCCCGGGTATCTGCTGGAGCTCTACGGCATGCTCGAATGCGGGTTCCAGTCGCACACGATGCCCGACGAGGACCCGGAGGCGGTATGCGGCCTCGTCGGCCGGCCGTTGCCGCAGATCGGCATCCGAATCGTCGACGATGACGGCCGCGATTGCCGGCCCGGCGCGCCCGGCGAGATCCTGACCTACGGACCCTCGGTGACGATCGGCTATTACAACAACCCCGACGCCAACGCCCGCAGCTTCAGCTCGGACGGCTGGTTCGCCACCGGCGATATCGGCGTCCTCGACCCGAACGGCTATCTGAAGATCGTCGACCGCAAGAAGGAGCTGATAATCCGCGGCGGCGCCAATATCTATCCGCGCGAGATCGAGGAGGTGCTGTACCAGCACCCGAAGGTGCTGGAGGCGGCCGCGGTCGGCATCCCCGATCCGCGCCTCGGCGAGCGAGTGTGCGCGGCGATCGTGCCGAAGCCCGGCGAGACGATCTCGCTCGCCGAGCTGACCGATTTTCTGCGCGAGAAGATCGCGACCTACAAATTGCCGGAATTCCTCGAACTGCTCGACGCGCTGCCGCGCACACCGACCGGCAAGGCGCAGAAGGGCCCGTTGCGCGACATCGTGCTCGAACGCATGCGGGCGCGGGGCGATATTCGATGAGCGAGGCCAAGCCCATTATCGACGTGCATTCGCATTGGGCGACGCGGCGCGGCTATCCGCTACAGAGCGACGAAGAACTGGCGCAGCAGGAGAAGACCTGGCGCTCGCGGCCGAACTATCGCACGGAAGCCGAAATGGCCGAGGATTTCCGCCGCGCCGGGGTGCGCGCAATCGTCGATTTCGGCTACACCAAGTACCTGCCGCCGGGCGCGTCGCGTCCGATCCACGATTACGGCTTCGAGACACAGCGCGCGCATGCCGATGTGATCCTCGGCCAATGGGTGCACTTCCAGGCGGAGCTTGGTGCGCCTGCCCTTGCCGAGTTCCGCCGCTGTCTCGATCGGAGTACCGCCGGCAACGGCTTTATCGGCCTCGCCGTCTCCGGCTCGGGAGGCTTGCCGGCGAGCGACCCGGCCTGGGACCCGTTCTATCGCCTCTGCATCGAGGCGAAGGCGCCGGCGCTGATCTTTGTCGGCACCACCGGCCTTGGCGCCGGGTTGCCGGGCGGCATGGGGATCACGCTCGACGCGTGTCATCCGCGGCATCTCGATGCGGTCGCCGCGCGCTTCGCCGATCTGACGATCGTCGCGGCGCGGCCGGCCTGGCCGTGGCAAAGCGAGATGATCGCGATCCTCCTGCACAAGCCCAATGTCTGGTACGAGCTGCACGGCTGGTCGCCGAAATACTTCACCGACGAGCTGAAGCGCGAGATCCCGCGCCGGCTCGCCGAGCGGGTCATGTTCGCCGCCGACTACCCGCTGTTTTCCTACGACCGGCTGTTCGCCGATTGGCGCGGGCTCGGCTATGCCGAGGCGGTGCTGGAGCGGGTCTTCCACGGCAACGCCGCGGCGCTCCTGCACCGCCTCGGGCGGGATATCACGCCGGTCTGAGGATCGGACCCGCAACCGGTTCGCTGCGTTCTTCGGTAACAGTTTCGAGCTGGCCGACGGTCTCGCGGCCGAACGCCAGCGGGATAAAGGCGCCGATGGCCGCGACGACAAGGATCGTCCCGAAGAAGATCGTCGCCGAGCCGGTATGCGGCTCCATCAGAAACGGCGCCAGCACGCCGGCGAACAGGCGCGCGAACGACTCGCCAAAGATATGGCCGCGGCCGCGCAGTGCCGTGGGGAACTGCTCCGACAGGTAGACGCGGGTCGCGGTAAAGGCGGACAGCACGGTAAAGCCGATGATCAGCCCTCCCGCCACCATCACGACGCCGGCGAGGTCCCCGGCAAAGTGCGCCAGCAACATCAGACAGAGGCCCGGCAGCGATCCGGTCAGCGCGTAGGCGATCGTCCAACGCCGCCCGATGACCTCCATCAGGAAGCCGGTGAACGCCTTGCCGAAAAAGCTCGCCGCATAGACGATCGAGGTCAGCGCCAGGCTCGAACTCACGGCGAAGCCCTGATCGTTGAGCGCCTTCGGCAGCAGGACCGAAATCAGGAAATAGGCCGTCCCGGCGCACACGCTGCCCAGGATGCCGACAACGGTCCAGCGCAGTTGGCCGCGCGAGAACAAGGCCCAGTAAGGCGGCAACTGCTCGCGAGAGGTTGGTGCGGTGTCGCCGAGCGCCTGGACAGTCAAGGGCGGCACGCGGTTGCCGGCTCGCGCGATGATCCGATTGACGATCTCGACCGCAGCCCGCAGCTGGCCCTTGCGCAAGTACCACCGCGGACTTTCCGGCAGCACGAAATAAATCAGCACCGGAATGACGACGATCGACAGCCCGCCGGGCAATGCCAAAAAGCGAAAGGCGTATTCGTTGCCGGCGAGGAGGCCGGCGATGAACGGCACCACCGTGAACGAGGCAGCCAGCGACATCTCATAGATCGCGCCGTAGGTCCGCCGGTGTTGCGCCGGCATCAGTTCGGCGGCGATCGGAAACGCCGCCGAGACGGCGCCGCCGGCCCCGAGCCCGGTCAACAGACGGACGATGATCAGCTGCTCGGCATTTTGCACCAGCGGCACCAGCAGGGTGAAAAACGTCGTGGCGATCACGCCGATCAGCATGATCGTCTTGCGGCTCCAATGGTCGGACACCGCCGAGGACAAGAAGCCGCCGATGCACAGCATCAAGGTCGGGCCGGCGGCGAGCCAGCGTATATCGGAATCGGCCAAGTGCAGCGGCGTCTTGGCCAGCACCAGCAGCGAGCCGGTCATCACCAGATCGTAGCCCTCGATGAAACCCACGAGAGCGAGCACAGCGATGATCAACACGTGGTAGGCGCTGAACGGAATGCTGTCGAGCTTGCGCCCGAGTATCAGGCTCGCGGAATTGGCGGGCAGGGCCGCGGGCGAGCTTACTGCCATGGCGTTCTCCCAGATTGATCAACCCAGGGGAACGGGCACGAGTGCGGAAACGTGAAGCCGGTCGAAGTTACGTTGTTCTAGGGTTCTGTTATGGCATCGATCAGGCGGCCTCTTGTTTCAGCTACCGCACCGGATCCCATCGGTTGACGGCGTTTCCTCCTATTCTCGCGAAAGCTTTTTTGCAGCTTCCGTCGGAGCAGCCCCATCGGGCTGATTTCAGGCTAACGCCGCGAGCCGAGCCTTGTCCACGGGACCCTTCGGACATAGGCGGCTAGACGTTTCCGCAAAGCCGGTTCGATGGCCAATGGATCAAATGAAATCAGTCTGCTAGATCAGTCGAAGTCTAAGCAAACGAGGCTGGGGCAACGGTTGGGGCAACGTGACCACGACCTGCACGAGCGTCGGGAAGCCCGCTGGCCCGATGTCGCGTCATCGCGCACAACGCGCTTGACCCCGCGGCCGCACTCGGATCATTTCTAGCGACCGGCTCGGCGGAGACCCGAGAGGAGACGAGGCACGAGGTGCCCGGGGATCGGAGTCGAGGCCGACCCAGGGTGCTGATTGGAACGAGGTGCTGATTGGAACGCGGGAGATCTTCCCGCATGGCCATGAGGTGCCTATGAAGACGCTCGACGACCATCTCCCCGAAAGACGCCAGCAGCTGCGCATGCTGGATTTCGTGGAGCTCAAACCCCTAAAAGGCGTCGGGTACAGCAGGGATCACCTGAGAAGGCTGGTCCGGAACGGGACGTTCCCTCCGCCAATCCAGCTCTCCGATTCGCGGATCGCGTGGCTCGAGTCGGAAATCGACGCCTGGATCATGGCCAAGGCGGCCCAGCGCCGGCCTTGGACCGAGGGCGGTCCGCGAATGCGGCAGCCGCCGGCGCAAGACAGAGCCGCCAGACAGGCGAGGAAAAAAGCGAAGGCTGCCGACGGCGCCGATAAGCCGGAGGCGCAGCCAGGATGATCCCCAAAAGGAACGACCGCGGCCAGGCCCACCAGCCCGCCGCGGTCGAGGGAATTGCCGCTCTCCAGCAGCAGGACCCTCGTAGCACACCCCTCGCTCTGAGGCCAGCCGGCATCGGCTGGGAGCATGACATCAACCGGCTCGGCGGACACCGAGAGGAGGAAACGTTCGCTCGATGGCAGCCCCTCTACGCCGCTCACGGCATCGCGACCTTTCCGGTGAAGCTTCAGAACGGCGGCAAGGTGCCGGCCGTCATCGGTTATCTGAAGGTCGGGCTCAGAGGCTCGGCCGAACTCGCGGTCAAGTTCGCGGCGTCCACAAGCTGGGGGTGGGCGTGCGGGCCGCGCAACCGGCTCCTCGTCATAGACATGGATTCGACCGATGAGGCGATCGTCCCCGAGGGCGAGCGTCTTTTCGGTGTCTCGCCGGTCTTATGGCGCACTGGCGGCGGCAAGTTCGCGATGGCGTTCCGTCACAACGGCGAGGGCCGCAGCATCCGTCCGATACCTGGCGTGGACATCGATGCTCTCGGCGGCGGGTTCGCCATGGCACCGCCCAGCGCCGGCATCAAGCAGCGCTATGAGTTCCTTCGGGGCACTCTCGCCGATTTCGACCGCTTGCCGATCGCGCGCATGCCGAAGGACATCGCGAACAACGATGTTAAGGCCAGCGAGCGCCAGCAGCAGCATCGGATCCCAAAGGGCACGCGCAACAGCGAACTGTTCCGCTACTGCAGCTCGATCGTCGCTCGATGCGACACACTCGACCAGCTCATCGATACGGCTCGGACCTGGGCTCACGACTACCTCGCGGTCGAGCTGTCGGAGACTGAGATCGTCAAGACCTGCAATTCGGCGTGGCAATTCCGAGGGGGGCGAAGGCGGATTATGGACCAGTGGTTTGAAGGGCCCCAATGGCAGGCGCTCACCTCGAGACCGGAGGTGGCTGCGCTGGCGTTCGTTCTCTTGGGCGAGAACCGGGCCAACGGCGAGTTTATGATCGCCAATGGACTCGGGCCGTCTCGCGGATGGTCGCGCAGCTCGGTGCCGGCAGCACGAAAATTCATGCTCGAGCTCGGTATCATCGAATGCGTCCGACATCCGCGCAGGGGGGCTCCAGCGCTTTACCGCTGGGCGCAACCGGGGGCGAATGGCATACC